>NZ_JAIUIH010000003.1:0-633649 GCF_020165515.1 Mesorhizobium sp. BR1-1-13 | reverse complement strand
ACGTCTCGCTGAACTTCGCCTGGATCCAGCTCGGTGGTCTCCGCGTTGGTAAGGACGAATCGGCCTTCGATACGTTCATCGGCTACGCCGGCAACGTCATCCAGGATACGCTGGTTCCTTATGGCGATTTCGACACCAACGTCGTCCAGTACTACTTCGACGCGGGCAACGGCTTCTCGGCCGTGGTTTCGCTCGAAGAGGGCCAGGGCGTTGTCGGCACGATCGACAGCTACGTTCCGCATGTCGTCGGCGGCGTGAAGTGGACGCAGGGTTGGGGCGCCATCACCGGCGTCGTTGCTTATGACAGCAACTACGAAGAAGTTGCCGGCAAGGTTCGCTTGGACGTGAACGTCAACGACGCACTGTCGCTGTGGGTCATGGGCGGCTATGGCACCGATGACAACCTCAACGATCCGACCTACGCTATCCCTGCCCATGGTCGCGGCTTCTACAAGCAGTGGGGCGGCAACTGGGCTGTCTGGGGTGGCGGTACCTACAAGTTCAACGAGAAGACCTCGTTCAACGCGCAGGTGTCGTATGACGATTGGAAGAACCTGGGCATCGCGGCGAACATCGCCTACGACGTCGTCCCGGGCTTCACGGTCACGGCCGAAGTCGACTACCTCAATGCAGGCAAGTTCGACGACGCCGACTTCTCCAACTGGACCGGCGCCGACAAGAAGAGCAGCATCGGCGGTATCCTCCGCTTCCAGCGCTCGTTCTAAGGGCTGGTTCCATACAGGTGAAATCCAGCCCGGGCGCATCAACGCCCGGGCTGTTTTTGTTTCGTGACTGGATCAAGGCAAACAGAAGGAACAGGGGGTAACGGTAGCTGAATAGAGTCCGTGGGATGGTTTCGTGGGATCTGCTGATGGCGGATGAAATCACAACTGCGTGATTCAAAACTCTTGAAAGGATGCTTCCATGTGGGTTAGGTGGTTGACCTATCCACTCGGGGGTGTGGCGAATGATGACGACTGAAGCGATTCAAGAGGGAGACCCCTCCGATCATTTTGCGTTTTTTTCTTCTCAGAATTCGAAGTTTAACTACACCTACAATAAGATACGAGAAGTAAAGTCGCATAGGGTTGGAGATCTTTTTTCAGCGTATCGGGATATATTGTGGGATGATGGGCGGCATAAATACAATGTCAGCTCGTTCATCGGCGAGATAGACGAGATTCTGCTCGGGGAGCGTTTCAGCGCCTTTGACCAGAGTACCCTGGACAACCTTATCGGCACCTTGCGCCAGCGCGGCAACAGCAACGCAACCATCAATCGGAAGATGGCTGCCCTCAGCAAACTGCTGCGCAAGGCCTACAAGATGGGAGATATCCACAGCCTGCCCGAGTTCCGCCGCCAGAAGGAGCGGTCGGGACGGATTCGTTTCCTTGAAAGGGACGAAGAGGCCAGGCTGTTCGCTGCCATCAGGAGCCGCAGCGAGGATGCTTATCGGCTTTCCATCTTCCTGGTCGACACTGGCTGCCGCCTTGGTGAGGCGCTCGGGCTGATCTGGAACGACATCCAGGAGCATCGCGTCTCCTTCTGGATCACCAAGTCCGGCCGAAGCCGCACCATTCCGATGACCGAGCGTGTCAAGGAAGTGATCAAGCTGCCTCCCGGCGAAGGCCGTCGGCCGAAAGGCCCGTTCACCACATTCAGCCAGGCTCAATACCGTGCCATCTGGAACGATGCGAAGGCCGAAGTCGGGCTGGCCGCCGACGACCAGGTGGTGCCGCACATTCTGCGCCATACCTGCGCCTCGCGTCTTGTCCAGGGCGGCATCGACATCAGGCGCGTGCAGATGTGGCTCGGCCACCAGACCCTGTCGATGACCATGCGCTATGCGCATCTGGCCACCAATGACCTCGACGGCTGCGTCACCGTGCTGGAAGTACCCCGGTCCGGCGGCGCCGACAGCGCGAAGGAAGCGCCCGAACCGTCCCCTCGCGCCGCAGCGCGCGGTGCGGCAGACGAGCCGGCTGCCATGAAGACCACGGCTAAGGCAATGAAGAAAGCCGCAAAGTCCCGATAAGTTCATGCTTTGAAGAGGCTGTGGGCAATCAATCCCGTGGATCCCCCCGATCTGCAGGATATTTGAGGCATGCTACCCGGCTTCTGAGCCTACCATGGTCGCCCTGCTGTGGTTTACCTCGCCGACAACAGTTTTTAAAGGCGAGTCGGCAGCCGCTCGGCTCTGTCGAGGAAAGCGGCGATGTCGCCCGGCAAGGTTCCGGTTTCGAGGAAAGGGGCGTGACCCTGGCCTTCGACGGTGATCGTCTGCATTGCCGGATGGTGCTCCCGCATCTGCCGCTGCGTGTCCACCGACAGCAAACTCGAATTGGCGCCGCGTATGGCGAGCATGGGAAGGGCCGACAGCGCGTCGAATTGCGGCCACAGCGCCGGCAGCGGCTGCGTAAGGTCGAGATTTGCAACAGTGTCGACCAGCTTCGGGTCGAAATCCGGCAGCAGGCCCTGGTCGGTTTCGCGGTAGAGCGCCAGCACCATGCGCTCCCAGTCCGCATCGGTGAGCGCTGAGAAATCTCGGCCATGAATGCGGCGTTGGGCCGCGACTGCTTCGGCGAAGGTCTTCGGCTTCGGTTCGCGCTCGAGATACGACTGGATAAGGGCAAGGCCGGCCGGCTCGATCACCGGTCCGATATCGTTCAGCACGATCGCTTTCAATATGGCCGGCCGCAGCGCGCCCAGGACATGAATGATCAGGCCGCCGCGCGAGGTGCCGATGAAGGCGGCTTCCTCGATTCCCAAGGCCGCCAGTCCGGCAAGAATGTCGTCGGCTTCGACGCCGACAGTATAGCGGCTGACATCGGGATCATAATCGGACTGCCCGCGGCCGCGATAGTCGAAGGCGACGACCTTGCGCGGGCTTCCGGCTTTGCCGGCCAAATAGAGCGCGAGTTCATGGAAGTCGCGTGCATTGCGGGTGAGGCCGGGCAGGCAGACGACTGGCCAATGTCCCGAATTTGCTTCGCCATAGATCCGGGCGTGGAGCTTCAGCCCATCTGGCGCGGTGTAGAAGAAATCGGAGAAACGTTCGCTCGCCATTGGAATGCTGTCCCTTGCTCTCGCCCGATCGTCCGTCTGCTACAGGCGGGGGAAGGGATGGTCAAATGGGGCAGTTACTTCTCCTCTGCGGGCCGAAGGTGGCGAGGCCCTTCACTTAGCCAAGACGGGCGGATCCGCGCGAGGCCAACTCCTCTCGGAAGGAGGAACGAAAGCCGTCAACTCCGCCCGTTCACAAGATCTCCCACAATGTCGTACTTGCCGGAAATACGCATCTTGTAGACCTCGTAGTTCTCCATCACGCGCTGCACGTAACTTCTTGTTTCCGTGTACGGAATCCGCTCGATCCAGTCGACGACGGCGTCGATGTCCTTGCCGCGCGGATCGCCGTATTTCGCCACCCATTGGGCGGCGCGGTTGGGGCCTGCATTGTAGCCGGCGAAGGTCAGCACATAGGAGCCGTTGAAGCGGTCGAGCTGCTGGCCGAGGAAGGCCGAGCCCAGCGTCGCATTGTAGCCGGCATCGGTGGTCAGGCGTGCCTGCGAGAATTGCAGCCCGGCCTTCTTCGCAAGTTGCTTGGCGGTTGCCGGCATCAGCTGCAGCAGCCCCCGCGCGCCGGCGCTCGATATGGCGCCGATGTTGAATTCGCTTTCCTGGCGGGCGATGGCATAGGCCAGCGCCTTGCCCGAACCGGAAATATCGGCGCTATCGGGGATGACCCCCAAAGGATGCGACAGCGCGCCGACATCGATGCCACGCGCGCCCGCGATCTTGCCGATCTTGAGCGACATGAAGTGGTTGCCCTGCTTTTCCGCCAGCACCGCCAGCAGCGCCAGTTCGCCCGGGCTGGTCAACTGTCCTGCAAGATCACGATAGAGCGTCTCGGCATAGCGGTCGTAGCCTGCCTCCTGTAACCGCTTGATGGCGGCGACGGCCTCGCGGTCGACGAAACTCTGGCGATCGGCGGCGCTCGGCGTAGGATAGGCGATGTTCAGCGCCGGGCGACCAATGCGCTCGGCGGCGAGCTGGCCGTAGAATGTCGTGCCGTAGGCCGCGGCCCGTGCAAAATAGTCCTTTGCGTTGCCTGGACCGCCAACTTCGGCGGCGCGGCCGAGCCAGTAATAGGCGCGCGACAATGTCATCGGCCCCTGCGCAAGGTCGGCGATGCGCGCGAAATGGGTTTCCGCAAGCCTGGGATCGTTCAGGCCGCGCAGCGCGTACCAGCCGGCATGGAATTCGGCTTCGGCGGCGTTCGCCGTGCTTTCGGCCGCATGCATGGCGACGATCTTGTAGGCGGCCTTCATGTCACCCTTGTCGACCAGCTCGCGCGACAGTACCCGGCGCTCCACCCACCAGGCATCCGGGTCGACGAGCGCTTCGCGATCCGTCGGTGCCTTCATCACAATGGCGGCGGCGTCGGCAATGTTGTCTTGCTTGCGCAGATATTCGGCCTGCGCGAAGAAATAGCCGGCCGAACGCTGTGAAGCCGGTACCGCCTTGAGCAGCTTGGGGGTGTTCTTGTCGCCCTTGTCGGCCGCCGCCCAGGCGGTGGCCAGTTGCTGCGCTTGCGCCAGGCCGGCGACGCGCTGCGCCGCGCCGATCCGGTCGGCGTAGAACATGCGCTCCATGCGGAATCGGTGATCGGCGGCCGGGATCAGCCCGCCGAACTCCTTGATCAGCGCCGTCTCGTCCTTGGCTTCAAGGATCGCGGTGCGCCAGAACGGCACCAGCACCGAACGGGCCGCCCTGGTGTTGCCCTGCGCCACATAGGCGCGGGCAAGAAGAATCACGCCTTCGAATGTCTGCGGCTGGCTGCCGTCGAACGCTTGCACAACGATGTCGGGGGCGGGGTTCTCGCGATAGAGTGCGCGTTCGCTGTTCTTGCGCAGCGCGGTTGTCCCCGGCCAGTTGGGCAACATCTTCGCTGCGGCCGCAATGTCGCCGCTCGGCACCTTGTCGCCGCCATAAAGCGCGATTGCCCAGGCAAGGATGTGCTGGTCGAGCGAACCGGCGGGAAGGGCATCGCGCGCGGCGCGGGCACCGGGAATGTCGCCCGCCGCCAGCGCGTCCAGACCGCTCTTCAACTGGGTGACGCTGGCAGAGGGCGCGTTATTGCGTGGACCAGCATCTTGCGAGCCTTGCATGCCGGGCATCGCAATGGCCGATGTCAACTGCACGTCGACGCTGCCGCCGATCGCCATCTCCGGCATCAGCGCGACGACCGCGCCCAGAAGCGCGAAAAGATGAGGCCGCCTAGTCGGCATCGTTCAGCCTTTACACATCACCAGCAGGCGCGGAAGCTTCGCGACCCGGACCAGATCGTAAACTTAGGTCATGAAGGGCCAGTTAACAAAAGGTTATCGAGGCCGTTTGAATTGCGTTTGCTGGCAGCATAGCAATGCTTGCCGCGCAACCATGTCGAGACTATGGTGCGCGGCCTCGCTTTCGGCTAGAAGGCGCGACACTAAGACCAGAGACGAAAACACCCATGCATATCGCCCAAAAGCGGGTAACGGTTTTGGGATAACGATATGCGTGAACAAAGAAGTCCCAAGGAGTTGGACGACATGCTGAGAGGCTCGCTGACCGCGCTCGTGACACCGTTCGAAAAGAGCGGGCGTTTCGACGAGAAAGCCTTTCGCGCTTTTGTCGACTGGCAACTTGCGGAAGGCACGACAGGCCTTGTTCCCGTTGGCACCACCGGCGAGTCGCCGACGCTGTCGCATGACGAGCATCGTCAGGTGGTCAAGGTCTGCATCGAGGCGGCCAAGGGTCGCGCTCCGGTCGTCGCCGGCGCTGGCTCCAACAACACCGCGGAAGCGATCGGCCTGGTCCAATATGCCGAACAGGCAGGCGCGGATGCTGCACTTGTCGTCACTCCCTACTACAACAAGCCGACGCAGCGCGGGCTTTATGAGCACTTTGCCGCCGTCGCCAGGGCAACCAAGCTGCCGATCATCATCTACAACATCCCGCCGCGCTCGGTCATCGACATGATGCCGGAGACGATGGGCCGGCTGGCGCACGACTTCAAGAATATCGTCGGCGTCAAGGACGCGACCGGCAAGGTCGAACGGGTTTCCGAGCAGCGTATGACCTGCGGCAAGGATTTCGTCCAGCTTTCCGGCGAAGATGCATCCGCGCTCGGCTTCAACGCGCATGGCGGTGTCGGCTGTATTTCGGTGACGGCCAACGTCGCGCCGCGGCTTTGTGCCGAATTCCAGGAGGCGACGCTGTCCGGCGACAGCGCCAAGGCGCTGGAATTGCAGGATCGCTTGCTGCCGCTGCACAAGGCGATCTTTATCGAACCCGGCGTGTCCGGCGCCAAATATGCGCTTTCGAAGCTCGGCAAGGTCGAGAACATGCTGCGTTCGCCGCTGGTCACGGTCGAACACTCGACGGCCGAAAAGATCGACGCGGCGATGAAGCACGCCGGCTTGATAAATTAGGGATGAGGCGCCACCTCTCCGCATTATGAATCAAGTCAGAAAAGCCGATCCCAACAACAAGACCGTTGCGGAAAACCGCAAGGCGCGGTTTTCCTATGAGGTGCTCGACACGATCGAGGCCGGTCTGGTGCTGACCGGCACCGAGGTCAAGTCGCTGCGCCAGGGCCAGGCCAACATCCAGGACAGCTACGCCGCGGTCGAGGGCGGCGAGATCTGGCTGATCAACTCCTACCTCCCGGAATATCTGCAGGCCAACCGCTTCAACCACGAGCCGCGCCGGCGCCGCAAACTGCTGCTCAACAAGCGCGAGATGGCCAGGCTGTCGCAGAGCGTCGACCGCGAAGGCATGACCCTGGTGCCGCTGAAGATCTATTTCAACGATCAGGGCCGGGCCAAGCTGCTGCTCGCCGTCGGTCGCGGCAAGAAGCTGCACGACAAGCGCGAGACGGAAAAGCAGCGCGACTGGTCGCGTGAGAAGGGCAGGCTCTTGAAGGAGCGCGGGTGAAAGCCATCAGGCGGTAGCCAAGCGGATAAGTGTTTGGCTCAGGGTTCTAGCCAAGGAGCCAGAAATACCGGAGGGGACAGTCTTGAAGAACCGGATCATCCTCTGGGGATCGGTCAGCCTGGTTTTTGCAATCCTCATGATCGCTGGCGGCTTCTTCTATTTCCATGCGTTTTCTCCGGATCGCGGCAAATATCCTGTCAGGGGCATCGACGTTTCGCATCATCAGGGCCGGATCGACTGGCGGCGCGTTGCCGCCGCCGACGTCGCCTTTGCGGTCATCAAGGCGACCGAAGGCGGCGATCATGTCGACGATGCCTTTGCCATCAATCTGCGCGAAGCGCGTGCTGCCGGGCTCGCTGTCGGAGCCTATCACTTTTTCACCTTCTGCCGGCCGGGCGCCGACCAAGCGAAGAATTTCATCGCCGTGGTGCCGCACGACCAGCCTTTGCTGCCGCCGGTTGTCGACATCGAGTTCGGCGGCAATTGCCCGCAGCGCCCTTCGCCCGAACAACTCGATGCCGAACTCCAGGCCTTCCTCGGTCCCGTTGAAGCCGCCTTTGGCAAGAAGGCCATCATCTATCTGACCGACGATGCCGCAACGGCCTATGCCGGACAGATTGCCGCCCGCTCGCTCTGGCTTCGCTCACTGCTGCTCGAGCCGGGTCGCGACGATTGGGTCTACTGGCAGTACCACAACAGGGGCCGCGTCGAGGGCATCGTCGGTGACGTCGACCTGAACGTTCTGCAAGGCGGTCAGGAGAGACTGGCCGCGTTGTTCGCGCCGGCGTTGTAGGGCAATTCCAGACCCTACGAATCCAGGAACGCCGCGATCTCGCTGAAAACGTTGACGAACATCGCTTCGGTCAGCACGCCGGTATTGGTGTTGTAGCGCGAGCAGTGATAGCTGGAAAACAGCGTGATGCCGCCGGCCTCCTGTCGCCCGCCATGCTTGAAGGCGTAGGCGGCGACGCGCTGGCCCAGTGCCCGCACGGTCGACTGGTGCGCGATCGAACCAAGTGCCAGCACGGCGCGCAAATTGGGAAACCGTGCGATCGTCGGCACAAGGAAGGTCCGGCAGGTGGCGATCTCGGCGCCCACAGGCTTGTTCTCGGGCGGCACGCAGCGGACGGCGTTGGTGATTGCCGTTCCAACGAGCTCCAACCCATCGTCAGGCCGCGCCTTGAACTCGCCGCGCGCCAAGCCGTGCGCGATTAACGTGCCGTAGAGCAGGTCGCCGGCATAGTCGCCCGTGAAAGGCCGGCCCGTGCGGTTCGCTCCGCGCAGGCCGGGCGCAAGCCCGACGATCAGCAGCCGGACCGAATCGTCGCCTTCGGGCGGCAGGAAGGTCGGAACCGGCGCGTTGAACCACGATGGCTCGCGTTGCCGCCACTCGGCAATGAAACCATGCAGCCGCGGACAGAGCGGGCAATCGCGATCGGGTTCCGGGGAGGCGGCCAGATGTGCGGCCAACGCAGCCGCCCTCAGTACTCGTCCTCTTCCGTCTCGGCCGGTTCGGGTCGGCGCACCGGTCTTTCGGAAGGATCGCGGCCCACCTCGTTCTTCAACGTCATCAGGTCGATGAAATGGTCGGCCTGGCGGCGCAGATCGTCGGAGATCATCGGCGGCTGCGAGGCCATGGTCGAAACGATCGACACCTTGCGCCCGCGCCGCTGCAGCGCCTCGACCAGCGTGCGGAAATCGCCGTCCCCGGAGAAGATGACATAGTGGTCGACGACATCGGCCAGTTCCAGCGCATCGACGGTCAATTCGATGTCCATGTTGCCCTTGATCTTGCGGCGGCCGGTCGAGTCGGTGAATTCCTTGGCTGGCTTGGTGACGACCTTGAAGCCGTTATAGTCGAGCCAGTCGATCAGCGGCCGGATCGAGGAATATTCCTGATCCTCGACCAAGGCGGTGTAATAGTAGGCGCGCAGCAGGTAGCCGCGTTTCTGGAAGCTCGACAGCAGCTTGCGATAGTCGATGTCGAAACCGAGTGCGCGCGACGTGGCGTAGAGATTGGCGCCGTCGATGAACAGGGCGATCTTTTCACGGGGGTCGAACATGGAAAAATTCCTTTTCGAAATAAGCGGCCGTCAAAACGAAATGCGACTATCAGTAGGGTTCGCAATAAACCGGCTGACCTTACGCTTTTCGAAATAACGCCAGTTTTGTGGCAATCCAAGGGTGCGTTGCCGCACTGCAAGCAATTGTGATCGCGGGCTTGGTACCGGGCGCACCGGGGCTCGACCGAAACGGTTTCGGAGGAATCCGACAAAGCAATGACAGATCGTGCGTTCTCCGGCCCCGGCATTCCATAATGCTTGTATTTTGGCGGCGTTCGGGTTATTGACCGCGCCTGTTTTCCATTAAATCCAGGCATGAAAGGGGCAATCCATGGCCCGCGTAACCGTTGAAGATTGCATCGACAAGGTCGACAACCGCTTCGAGCTGGTGCTTCTGGCCGGCCACCGTGCTCGTCAGATCAGCCAGGGCGCGCAGATCACCGTCCCGCGCGACAATGATAAGAACCCGGTCATCGCACTGCGCGAGATCGCCGACGAGACGTTGTCGCCCGACGACCTTAAGGAAGACCTGATCCATTCGCTGCAGAAGCATGTCGAAGTCGACGAGCCCGAAGCCGATGGCGAGGCAATCGCCGATCAGACCGGCGCCGCCGTCACGGCCGCCGATACCGATGATGCCGAGGACAACATCGCCTTCGATCGCATGACCGAGGAAGACCTGCTGGCCGGCATCGAAGGCCTGGTGCCGCCGGAAAAGAGCGACGACTACTAAGACTGCTTTGCGGAGGCGCCTGGAACAATCTTCCGGCACTTCCGTCCCGGCAGTTTCGTGGCTATCTATGACATGCGCCGTGCAGCAGTGCGGCGCATGATTCATTTCATCGCCGAGAGATTCCGCCCATGATGCGTCAGTATGAGCTTGTCGAGCGCGTCCAGCGCTACAAGCCTGACGTCAACGAGGCGTTGCTCAACAAGGCCTATGTCTATGCCATGCAGAAGCATGGCCACCAGAAGCGCGCTTCCGGTGACCCCTATTTCTCGCATCCGCTCGAAGTCGCTGCCATCCTCACCGAGATGCACATGGACGAGGCGACGATCGCCGTCGCCCTGCTGCATGACACGATCGAGGACACCACGGCGACCAGGGCCGAGATCGACGAACTGTTCGGGCCCGAGATGGGCAAGCTGGTCGAGGGTCTGACCAAGCTGAAGAAGCTCGACCTCGTCTCCAAGAAGGCCGAGCAGGCCGAGAATTTGCGCAAGCTTCTGCTGGCGATCTCGGAAGATGTGCGCGTGCTTCTGGTCAAGCTCGCCGACCGCTTGCACAACATGCGCACCCTCGACCATGTGCCGGAAGCCAAGCGCCTGCGCATCGCCGAGGAGACGATGGATATCTATGCGCCGCTGGCCGGGCGCATGGGCATGCAGGGCATGCGCGAGGAGCTGGAGGAGATCGCCTTCCGCTACATCAATCCCGAAGCCTATCGCGCCGTCACCGCCAGGCTCGCCGAGATTTTCGAGCGCAACAAGGGTGTGCTGTCGGAGATCGAGAAAGCGCTGTCGGCTCTGTTCGAGAAACACGCGATCAATGCAGGCGTCAAAAGCCGGCAGAAGAAGCCGTGGTCGGTGTTCCGCAAAATGGAGGCCAAGGCGCTCTCCTTCGAGCAATTGTCCGACATTTTCGGCTTTCGCGTTGTCGTCGACAATGTCGAGGACTGCTATCGCGCGCTTGGCGCCATCCACACCGCCTGGTCGATGGTGCCCGGCCGTTTCAAGGACTACATCTCGACGCCGAAGCAGAACGATTACCGCTCGATCCACACCACCATCGTCGGGCCGTCGCGCCAGCGCGTGGAGCTTCAGATCCGCACCCGCGAGATGAACAAGATCGCTGAATATGGCGTCGCCGCCCATTCGATCTACAAGGATACCGGCGGCAAGGCGAACGGCACGGCCCATTCGATCTCGAAGGAAACCAATGCCTATGCCTGGCTGAGGCGCACGATCGAACAGCTCGCCGAGGGCGACAATCCCGAGGATTTCCTCGAGAACACCAAGCTGGAACTGTTCCAGGATCAGGTGTTCTGCTTCACCCCCAAGGGCATGCTGATCGCGCTGCCGAAAGGTGCCACGCCGATCGACTTCGCCTATGCGGTTCACACCGATGTCGGCGACACCTGCGTCGGCGCCAAGGTCAACGGCCGCATCATGCCGCTGATGACGGAGCTGAAGAATGGCGACGAGGTGGAGATCATCCGCTCCAAGGCGCAGGTGCCGCCGGCCGCGTGGGAATCCGTCGTCGTCACCGGCAAGGCGCGCGCCGCCATTCGCCGCGCCACCAAGAACGCCATCCGCAAGCAGTATTCGGGTCTTGGCGCGCGCATTCTCGAGCGGGCTTTCGAGCGGGCCGGCAAGAATTTCACCAAGGAAAGCCTGAAGCCCGTCCTGCACCGGCTGGCGCGCAAGGACATCGAGGATGTGCTGGCATCCGTCGGCCGCGGCGAATTGGCGTCCACCGATGTCATGAAAGCCGTCTTCCCTGATTACAAGGACGAGCGCGTCACGCCGGCGGCGCCCAAGCAGCGCGAGGAAGGCTGGTCGAAGATACGCAACGCGGCCGGCATGCTGTTCCAGATCCCGGGCCGTGCCGCGCGCAAGGACAAGGACCAGCCGCGCGATGGCGCGGTGCCGATCCGTGGCGTGCGCGGCGACCTGCCGGTGCGCTTCGCGCCGGAAGGGGCGGTGCCTGGCGACCGCATCGTCGGCATCGTGCAGCCGGGCACCGGCATCACCATCTATCCGATCCAGTCGCCGGCGCTGCAGGCTTTCGACGACCAGCCCGAGCGCTGGATTGACGTGCGCTGGGACATCGACGAGCGCACCAAGGAACGCTTTCCGGCTCGTGTTTCCGTCACCGCCATCAATGCACCGGGATCGCTCGCCGACATCGCCCAGGTCGTCGCCTCGAACGATGCCAACATCCATACGCTGTCAATGGTGCGCACCGCGCCCGATTTCACCGAAATGCTGATCGATCTCGAAGTCTGGGATCTGAAGCATCTCAACCGGCTGCTGTCGCAACTCAAGGACAATTCGAGCGTCAGCGATGCACGGCGTGTCAATGGCTAACTCGGCTGATCTACAGGGGGATAGACGGATGAATACGGACGAAGTGCTGGATATTTTTCGCCAGGCCGGTGCTGTCCTGGAGGGGCATTTCATCCTGACGTCGGGTCTGCGCAGCCCGGTCTTCCTGCAGAAGGCGCGCGTGTTCATGCATGCCGATAAGACCGAGCGGCTGTGCAAGGCGCTGGCCGAAAAGATCCGCGCCGCCGTGCCGGGCAAAATCGACTATGTCGTCGGCCCGGCCATCGGCGGGCTTATCCCGGCCTACGAGACTTCGCGCCATCTTGGCGTGCCGGCGATCTGGGTCGAGCGGGAAGGGGGCGAGTTCCGGCTGCGCCGCTTCGAGATCGCGCGCGGCGCGCGTGTCGTCATTGTCGAGGATATCGTCACCACTGGATTGTCTATCCGCGAGACCATCGACTGCCTGCGCGAACTTGGCGCCGAGGTCACAGCGGCGGCCTGCATCATCGACCGCTCCGCGGGCAAGACCGATGTCGGCGTGCCGCTGATCGCCCTCGCCGAGTACGAGGTGCCGGCCTATCCGGCCGATCGGCTGCCGCCGGAACTTGCCGCCATACCGGCGGTCAAGCCGGGCAGCCGCAATATCTGACGAGGAGGCTTGAATGATCGAAGGCATCGATCATTTCGTGCTGACGGTCCGTTCGGTCGAGGCAAGCTGTGCCTTCTATCAGCGCGTGCTGGGATTGAAGCGCCTCGATGAACCGAAGCGGCCGACGGCCTTGTTGTTCGGAAACCACAAAATCAACCTGCATGAGGTAGGGCGCACTTTCGAGCCGAAGGCAAAGACGCCGACGCCCGGCTCCGGCGATTTCTGTCTCGTCGCCGCAAAGCCGCTGGCGGATATCCGCGCCAGCCTCGAAGCCAACGGCGTTGTCGTGGAAGTCGGCCCTGTGGAGCGCACCGGCGCTCGCGGCCAAATGATGTCGGTCTATTTCCGCGATCCTGACGACAACCTGGTCGAGGTCAGTGAATATCTGGAATAGCCGCCTCTATGATGGTGTGAGATCGAGCAGCATCGCGCAACGCCTGGCTGTCCTTTTTTTCCTCAGTTTCGCCTCAATGGCTATCTTTACCGCCTGCGGCAGACCATCGCGGCAGCGTTTCGTTGTCCCGAAGCCGGCGCGTCGCTATATCAAAGTCGTTGTTGCCTTTCTGCGCCCCGGAAGCGCAAGATAAATTGCCGCGACCGGCTTGGGTGGCAGCACGGCGGGTATTGGTAGATCAGGAATTGGAATAGAGTGCTTTTTCGACGCCGCGAGCCTGATGGCCTCTTGGAGCGGGTGCGTACCTATCTATGGCCGCGCCGGTCGTTTTCGCGCTCGCTGCTTTACTTCTCCAAGCGCATCCTGCGGCTGAAGGCCACGCCGCATGCGGTGGCGGCCGGCGTCGCCGCCGGCGTCTTTGCTTCGTTCTTTCCGGTGGGTTTCCATTTCGCCATTGCCGCGGTGCTGTGCTGGCTCATCGCCGGCAATCTGGTGGCGGCCGCACTTGGCGCCGTATTCTTCGGCAATCCGCTGACGTTCCCGCTGCTGTGGGGCGCCTCCTGGGAGACCGGCAAGCTGATCCTGCACAACCGCCTGCCGGCGCACGGCCCGCCCGCGCATCTGGGCGAGATGCTGCACAACCTTTCCTTCGCGCAATTGTGGGCCCCGGTGCTGAAGCCGATGCTGATCGGTGCGATACCGCTCGGACTGGCCTTTGGGGTTCTGTTCTACGCCATCACGCGCTGGGGCATGAACGCCTTTCGCGAGCAGCGGCGCAAACGGCTGGCAGAGCGCGCGGCCCGCCATGAGCAATCGTCTCACCCAAATGCAAGCATCGGTTCCACCGCGCGATGATCATCGGCATCGGCAGCGACCTGATCGATATCAGACGCATTGAAAAGTCCTTGGAGCGCCATGGCCAGCGCTTCATCCAGAGAATCTACACCGAGGTCGAGCAGGCCCGCTCCGAAAATCGTCGGGCGCGGGCGGCTTCCTACGCCAAGCGCTTTGCCGCCAAGGAGGCCTGCGCCAAGGCGCTGGGCACCGGTCTGGCGCAGGGCGTGTTCTGGCGCGACATGGGTGTCGTCAATCTTCCGAGCGGCGCGCCCACCATGGCACTGACCGGTGGCGCCGAGGCGCGGCTGAACGCGATTCTGCCAAAAGGCCATCGGGCGATGATCCATCTCACCATCACGGATGATTTTCCCCTTGCTCAAGCCTTTGTGATCATCGAAGCGTTGCCCGTCGAACAAGCGCCACATTGATTGCATCTGACCACCGGCATGACGTTGCCCAGCGCGCGCCGAGACTCTATACCATCCAACGCACAATCGAGGACGACATGAGCGTGGCTGAAAAACCCCAGAAGAAATCCGGCGGGCTTGGCGAAACCGTCAGCGTCATCGTCCAGGCGCTTTTGCTTGCCTTGGTCATCCGCACGCTCTTGTTCCAACCCTTTTCGATCCCGTCGGGTTCGATGCGGCCGACGCTGCTCGAGGGCGACTACCTCTTCGTCACCAAATGGTCCTACGGCTATTCCCGTTATTCGCTGCCCTTCGGCCCCGACATCTTCTCGGGCCGCATCTGGGGCTCCGAGCCGAAGCGCGGCGACGTGGCTGTGTTCAAGTTCCCGCCGGACCCGTCCGTCGACTACATCAAACGTGTGGTCGGCCTGCCCGGCGACAAGATCCAGGTGAAGGACGGCCAGCTGTTCATCAACGGCGTCGGCGTGCCGCGCGTAAAGACCGGTCAGATCGACAATCCCGACATCACGGAAAAAGACTATCCGATCGACGTCTATCGCGAGACGCTGCCCAACGGCGTCAGCTACGACACGCTGGATCTGTCGCCGAACTCGATCGGCGACAACACGCGCGAGTTCGATGTTCCGCCCGGTCACTATTTCATGATGGGCGATAACAGGGACAACTCCGCCGACAGCCGATTCTCCGTCGGCTACGTTCCGGCCGAAAACCTGGTTGGCCGGGCCAACCTTGTTTTCTTCTCGATCGCCGGCAAGGCGAGCCCGCTCGAAATCTGGAAGTGGCCGTCGCTTATGCGTGCTTCGCGCCTCTTCCACTTCGTTAATTAGGGTCATGGCGGCGACAAGACGGCTGACCGCCGACGCGCTCGCCGAAGCGCTGGTGGAGCGCACGGGCCATGCCTTTGCCGATCGCCGGCGCCTGCAGCGTGCCTTGACCCATGCCAGCGCCCGCGGCGCCAATGCCGGCACCGACTATGAGCGCTTTGAGTTCCTGGGCGACCGGGTTCTCGGCCTGGTGGTGGCCGATATGCTGCTGGCCGCGTTTCCCGATGCGGCGGAAGGCGAATTGTCGCTGCGGTTCAACGCGCTGGTCAATGCCGAGGCGCTGTCGGAGATCGCCGAACATATTGGTCTGCCCGAGCTAATCCGCGCCGGATCCGACGTTCAAGGGCTCGAGGGACGCAAGCGCGTCAATCTGCGCGCCGACGCGCTGGAATCACTGATCGCCGTGCTCTACCTCGACGGCGGGCTGGAAGCGGCGCGCGCTTTCATCCACAAATATTGGCAGCCGCGCTCGCAGGCGTCGGGCGCCGGCCGACGCGACGCCAAGACCGAGTTGCAGGAATGGGCGCATCAGGCGGCAAGCGCCGTGCCCGTCTACCGCATCGATAGCCGCGAGGGGCCGGATCACGATCCGCTGTTCACCGTCAGCGTCATGGTTGGTGGGTTTCAGCCGGCTATCGGCAGCGGCCGCTCCAAACGCGAAGCTGAGCGGGCCGCCGCCGCCGCCCTTCTCATTCGTGAAGGTGTCTGGATCGATCAGGGAGACGCGGCATGACAGCCACGGAAGACACGGTTCCGGCCGCGCCTGCTGCCGTTACGCATTCCGGCTTCGTGGCGCTGATCGGTGCGCCCAATGCCGGCAAGTCGACCCTGGTCAACCAGCTTGTCGGCGCCAAGGTGTCGATCGTCACCCACAAGGTGCAGACGACGCGTGCCATCGTCAGAGGCATCGCCACGCACGACAACGCGCAGATCGTCTTCGTCGATACGCCGGGCATCTTCAAGCCGAAGCGGCGTCTCGACACGGCAATGGTGACGACAGCCTGGGGCGGCGCCAAGGATGCCGATATCGTGCTGCTCCTGATCGATGCCGAGCGCGGCATAAGGGGCGATGCCGACGCCATCCTCGAACGCCTGAAGGATGTGCGCCAGCCGATGGCGCTGATCCTCAACAAGGTTGACCGGGTCAAGCCGGAGGCGTTGTTGGCGCTGGCGGCAGCAGCGAACGAAAGAGTGCCGTTCAAGCGCACCTTCATGGTTTCGGCGCTGACCGGCTCCGGCTGCAAGGACCTTCTCGATTACCTTGCCGAGGCGCTCCCGGTGGGACCCTGGTATTATCCGGAAGACCAGATCTCCGACCTGCCGATGCGCCAGCTCGCCGCCGAGATCACTCGCGAGAAGCTCTACCTCAGGCTGCATCAGGAACTGCCCTATTCCTCGCACATCGAAACCGAGAAATGGGAAGAGAAGAAGGACGGCTCGGTGCGCATCGAGCAGGTCATCTATGTCGAACGCGACAGCCAGAAGAAGATCGTGCTCGGCCACAAGGGCGAGACCATCCGCGCCATCGGCCAGGCGGCGCGTATGGAAATCGCCGGCATCCTTGAGCAAAAGGTGCATCTGTTCCTGTTCGTCAAGGTGCGCGAGAACTGGGGCGACGATCCCGAACGCTACCGCGAGATGGGGCTCGAGTTTCCGCACTAGGATGGATGGATAGCAAGTCGAATATCGACGCAGCTTTGGTCAGCCGGTTGATCGTGGCGCAGTTTCCTCGCTGGAGGGATCTTGTGGTTCGGCCGATTGAACCTGGCGGATGGGACAACAGAAGCTTTCGCCTCGGCGACGAGATGACCGTTCGGTTGCCCAGTGCCGCCGCCTATTCCCTGCAAGTGGAGAAGGAACATCGCTGGCTGCCGAAGCTGGCGCCGCTGTTGCCGCTGCCCATCCCTATACCGCTGGCGATGGGAGCCCCGGCCGAAGGCTATCCGTGGCATTGGTCCGTTTACAGGTGGATCGAAGGTGAGACTGCAAAGCGGGAACGTATCGCCAACCTGTCGGAATTCGCGGCGGACCTGGCCGGCTTTCTGATTGCGCTGAAGCGGATCGACCCGGCTGGCGCACCGGGGCCGGGCCAACACAATTTCTTTCGCGGCGGTCCGCTGAGCGTCTATGACGGCGAAACGAGACAAGCGATCGCGGCGCTCGACACCCATATCGACGCCGGCGCGGCAAGCGCCGTCTGGGAAACGGCTCTTGCCGCCCCTTGGCAAGGCTCGCCCGTCTGGTTCCACGGCGATGTCAGTTGGGGCAATCTTCTGGTTGAACACGGCAGGCTAAGCGCGGTGACCGACTTCGGCACCTCCGGCGTCGGCGATCCCTCATGCGATCTGGCGATTGCCTGGACGTTGTTCGAGGGGCAAAGCCGTGAAGTGTTCCGCGCTGGCCTCGGCGTCGACGACGCGACCTGGGCGCGCGGCCGCGGCTGGGCACTGTGGAAGGCGCTGATCACCGCCGCCGGCGAGATAGACGCCAACTCGGCCGAGATCGAACAATCCTGGCGCGCCATCGACGCGGTGCTGGCCGACCACAAGCGCCGGTAATAACGACCCAAACCGTTGGCTGGCGGCTATCGACCAGGGACGACGAGTTTCGCCTGGGTCGACTTCTCAGTTGGCCAGCGCGGATTCTTGCAGACGAGTCCGCTGAGTCGGATTGACCTTCCCATCATGGCCCGTGGTCCGTCCCGGCGTGCCCGTGACCCGCTGAAAGACTCCTTCCAGGGGATCGGCTTCGGTTTCACGTGGCTGGGGAATGGCTAGGTAGAAACGACCATGGAAGTGGGTTTATTTACGCGAAATTTCTCAAACAATCGCTGTTCGTGGAATATCATCATAAAATTGGAGCATGCAAGAAATTATAACGGAAATATGACAATGTTCCACTTGTGCTGTGCCGTAATTTGAAGTGAATTTCCTAGTGTTATTTCTGCAACACGGATTTAATCTATGCCATCAACCTAGCATGTTTGTGGAATTGTCATTGAAGGCGGAAGATTGATGGGTATGTTCGCCGCGAAAAGGGGACGCGGTGCGGGCCTTTTTCGTTGTGGGTGAGGCGGGAAAATATATCCGCCAACCAAAATCCGAAGCCATTTTTAACTTTGACTGGAGAGGTCAGAAAATGAACATCAAGAGCCTTCTTCTCGGCTCAGCCGCGGCACTGATCGCGGTCTCCGGCGCTCGCGCCGCCGACGCTGTCGTCGTCGCCGAGCCGGAACCCGCTGAATACGTCAGGATCTGCGACGTCTACGGCGCCGGCTACTTCTATATCCCCGGCACCGAGACCTGCCTGCGCATCGGCGGCTATCTCCGCTATGACATAGGCGTCGGCGACAGCGGCACGCTGGATGGCGTCAACAACGTTGCCGATCACATGGACGGCGATAGCCACGACACCTACTACAAGAACATGCGCTTCGCGCTGAAGACCTGGACCGGCCAGGAAACCGAGCTCGGTACGTTGAAGACCTACACCGAGACTCGCTTTCAATTTGGCAACAGCAGCGGCGACTATGAGACTGGCGGCACTGGCTGGCAGGCCGGCAACAAGGCGACCACCCTCAACTTCGCCTGGATTCAACTCGGCGGCCTGCGCGTCGGTAAGGATGAAACGGCATACGATTCGTTTATCGGCTATGCCGGCAACGTCATCCAGGACACGATCATCCCGTACGGTATCAAGGATACCAACGTGGTGCAGTACTATTTCGACGCTGGCAGCGGCTTCTCGGCCGTGGTCTCGCTCGAAGAAGGTACCGGCGTCAACACGATCGACAGCTATGTTCCGCATGTCGTCGGCGGCTTGAAGTACAAGGGCGACTGGGGTGCGGTCACCGGCGTCGTCGCCTATGACAGCAATTACGAGGAAGTGGCCGGCAAGGTTCGCCTGG
Source organism: Mesorhizobium sp. BR1-1-13 (assembly GCF_020165515.1). Classification (NCBI taxonomy): domain Bacteria; kingdom Pseudomonadati; phylum Pseudomonadota; class Alphaproteobacteria; order Hyphomicrobiales; family Phyllobacteriaceae; genus Mesorhizobium; species Mesorhizobium sp. BR1-1-13. The sequence goes on along the minus strand of NZ_JAIUIH010000003.1, from coordinate 614,521 downwards.
ACGTCAATGTCAGCGACGCACTGTCGCTGTTCATCATGGGCGGCTACGGCACCAACGACAACATCAACGACTTCGGCACGGGCCGCACCCAATATAAGCCGTGGGGCGGAAACTGGGCGATCTGGGGTGGCGGCACCTACAAGTTCAACGACAAGACCTCGTTCAACGCCCAGATCTCCTATGACGACTGGAAGAACCTCGGCGTCGCCGCCAACGTCGCATACACGATTGTGCCCGGTTACACGATCACGGCTGAAGTCGATTACCTCAATGCAGGAAAATTCGACGACGCCGACTTCAACAACTGGACCAAGGCCGACAAGAAGAGCAGCGTCGGCGGCATCCTCCGCTTCCAGCGCTCGTTCTAACGGATCGACTGACCCCACCAGACCCGCCCGCAGCTATGCTGCGGGCGGCTTTTTATGCACCCTTGCGAGAGCCAGCCCAGGCACCAAGCCCGTACCTTGATTTCGCCACCCGATCGGTGAAATGCTCCAGGCATGGAATGGCGCGACGAGGGAATCATTCTCGGCACCCGCAAGCATGGCGAAACCAGCGCCATCCTCGAGGTGATGACGCGTGCGCATGGCCGCCATCTCGGCCTCGTGCGCGGCGGGCGCTCGCGCAAGCAGCAGCCTGTTCTCCAGCCCGGCAACCGTGTCGACCTGCTTTGGCGGGCGCGCCTTGATGAGCACCTCGGCACGTTCCAGGCCGAAGCGATCGAGATGAATGCGGCCAGGTTGATGGAGAGTGCCGTCGCCGTGTATGGCCTGCAGACCATGGCCGCGCATCTGCGCCTGTTGCCCGAGCGCGACGCCCATGGCGGCCTCTACGAGGCGCTGTCGGTGATGATCGTGCATCTCGATGACGTCGATGCAGCCGGCGAACTGGTGGCCCGTTTCGAGCTCCTGATCCTCGATGAACTGGGTTTCGGTCTCGATCTCAGCCAGTGCGCCGCGACCGGCACGCGGCAGGACCTTGCCTATGTCTCGCCGAAATCGGGCCGGGCGGTGTCGCGCGAGGCCGGCGCGCCCTGGCGCGACAAGATGCTGGCGCTACCGGCCTTCCTGCGTGGCTCCGGCCTGCGCGCCGATCCGGCGGCGATCCAGGATGCCTTCCGGCTCACCGGCTTCTTCTTCACCCGTCATGTCTACGAGCCGCGCGGCATCGAGCAGCCGGGCGCGCGCGCCGGCTTCCTCGCCGCGCTGCGCAAGCACCACACGACAAAAGGCCTGTCGGGAGAAACCGCCGCGAGTGAAATCATCACATGAGCGAAGTGGAACTTTATCCAGGCCGGGTCTCGCCGCTCGGCCTCGGCACCATTCCGCATGCGGACATCCTTGCCTACACCGGCCTGGAACTTTTGCAGCGCATCATCGATGGCAAATATCCGGCGCCGCCGATTTCCTTCCAGCTCAGCTTCGCGCTGACCGAAGTCTCGGAAGGCCGTGCCGTGTTTCGGGGCGTGCCGAATGAGCGCCATCTGAACCCGTTGGGGGGCGTGCATGGCGGCTGGGCGGCGACACTGCTCGATTCGGCGGCCTGCGCCGTGCAGACGCTGCTCGCAAAAGGCGAGGCCTATACGACGGCGGAGTTCAAGGTGAACCTGACGCGGCCGATCACGCCCAGGACCGGAGAGGTGGTCTGTGAGGGCAAGGTTATTCACAAGGGTCGCACGCTGGCGGTGTCCGAGGCGACGTTGAAGGATGCCAGCGGCAAGCTGCTGGCTTTCGGCACCGAGACATGCTCGATCTTCCCGGCCGCCAATCTGGCGGCACGATAAGGGTCGTCCAAAGGCGCACTGGACGAGCGGTGAGAACAGCCGGCGCCTATCCGGCTTTTTGCCGTTCCACGAAATCGTCCAGGATCGCGCGCTGGCCTTTCAGGATCTTGAGACCGGCCTCAACCGCTGAAAACCAACCGGCCCGGTCCACTTCGGGGAATGCCCTCATGGATCCCGACCTTGGTGGCCACTCCATGGTGAACATGTTGCTTCTGACGGCTTCGGGGTCGACGTCGGCCTCGACGCTCCACGCACTCACGATCTTGCCGCCCGGCTGCCGATAACTGCCGATAGGCTGGAAGTCGCCGTTGATGGCGACGCCGAGTTCTTCTTCCGCCTCACGTCGGGCGGCTTTCAACTCGTCCTCGCCCTCGTCGACGAGCCCTTTGGGGATCGACCACGCTCCCTCATCTTTCCTTGCCCAGAACGGTCCACCCGGGTGGACGAGCAAGAACTGGAGAACCCCCGCGTTTCGCCGGTAGATCAGAAGTCCTGCGCTTCGTTTCGGCATAAGTATCCTCACCGCATTGCTTGTGAATTCTTCGCGGCCGAGGACATCATAGGTCATCGGGGGAGGGTTTGGCAGGCAATGTTCCCCGAAGCCGGGCTTGGCTATTCGGAAGGAATGCTGGAGAACAACAGGCGCAACCCGCTGGCTTTCAGCGCCGAAACATGCTCGATCTTTCCAGCCGTCGATTTGACGGGCGTTGTCTGGTCGTTTGCCGGCCACATTTGATCGTCAGTAGCAACTGGTCTGGTTTGGGGGAGCCGCCATGTTTGAAAGCCTGATCGGCCTTGTCGCCATCATCGCGCTGTTCGTCATCGTTTCGCGCCAGCAGAGCCGCATTGGCCTGATCGAGCGCGAGCTTGGGGCGCTGCGAAGCCTTGTCCTTTCCGGCGCCGTGCCGCCTCTCGCCAAGCAGTCCGAACCGGCGGCGACCGATGGCCAGCCGGCCGAAGCCGTTGTCGCTGCGGCCGTGGTCGTTTCGCCAACGGCCAGCGAGGCAGCCACCGGGCAGACGCCGCCGGCTCTGGAAACCGACGCAGCGACGGACGAGGTCAAGCCGGGGCCATGGTCACCAGGCGAGGCGGCGCCCAAGGCGGCGGAACCCGAGCCGGTCGCCGCGGCGAAAGCACCCGGCAAACCCGACATCGAAACGGCGCTCGGCACCCGCTGGGCGGTCTGGGTCGGCGGCCTGGCATTGGCCCTGGGCGGCCTGTTTCTCATTCGCTACACGATCGAAGCCGGCATTTTCGGTCCCGGTGTGCGGCTGACCATGGCGGCGCTGCTCGGCGTGGTGCTGATTGCAGCCGGCGAATTCATTCGCCGCACCGGCTTCAGGGTCCCCGTGCAAGGCGCCGCAGGCGCCTACATCCCGGCGATCCTGACTGCGGCGGGCGCCTTCATCCTCTTCGGCGCCGTCTACGCCGCACATGGCATCTACGGTTTTATCGGGCCGGCGCTCGCCTTCACGCTGCTCGGCGCCATCGGCATAGGGGCGATTGCCGCCGCCCTTGTCCACGGCCAGGCGCTGGCTGGTGTCGGCCTCGTCGGCGCCATGGTGACGCCGATGCTGATCGCTTCTCAGGCGCCCAATCCCTGGGCCCTGTTCGGCTATCTGGCGATCGTGCTTGCCGCCACGAGCGTGATAGTCCGCATGCGCGATTGGAAATCGCTGATGGCGGCAGCCTTCGTCGGTACCGGCATCTGGACGATCCTCTACATGACCGATGCGCCGGGCGCGAATTTGTCGGTAATCCTGTTCATAGACATCGTCACTCTGGTCGTGCTCGCTTTCGTCTGGCTTGGCCGCCGTGGCGACGAAAGCGGATCAGCCACGGCTTTCGACTGGCCGTCCATCGCGCCGGGCCTGTTTGTTGCCCTCTCGGCGTTGGGCCTTTCGGTCGATCCGGCCTTCGTCGCTGCCGGTGATGCCTTGCCGGGAGCCATCGTGCTCGCCGCGATGGTGGCCGTCGCGCTCTATCGCCCCCCGGCGCTGCCACTGCTTTATGCGGCCGGATTGGTGACAGTGCTGATCTACCTCGGCATCATCCCGCCGACCTCGATCGCTTCCGATCTTTCGGGCGATGCCTTCGGCGTCGAAGGCCTGCCCCTGGCGTCGTCGAACGCGCTGACCCTGCGCATCGGTGTTGCGCTTGGCCTTGTCTTCATCGGCGCCGGTTTCTGGGCCGCCCGCAAATTTGCCGCCGCGACCCATTTCCGCGCTGCGTCATGGGCGGCGTGGGGCGTCATCGTGCCGTTGGTCGTCCTGCTGGCACTCTGGTTCACGTTCGGCAATCTCGACCGTGACTTTGTCTACGCCACCATGGCGGCGTTGCTGGTCGTGGTTTTCGCCGCCGGCGGCGAATGGATCGCGCGCGGCGAGGAACCGCCGTTGCAGGGCAGGGCGGCCGTATCCTTCGCGCTCGGCGGAGCCGCGCTCGCAGGCCTGCTGATGCTGCATATGGCCTTCAGTTCCGGCTGGACAACCATCCTGCTTGGTGCGGCCGCAATCGTGCCGGCGCTAGCCACGCGCTGGCGTTCCTATCCGGTGCTCGGCTGGATTTCGGTCGGCGCGGTCGGGGTGGTGCTTGGCCGTGTCATCTTCGATCCGACCGTAGTCGGCGCCGGGTTCCTGTCGGCGACGCCGGTCTTCAACTGGCTGCTGCCGGGTTACGGCGTGCCGGCGCTCGCCTTCGGTTTCGCTGCCTGGCAACTGACCCGCACCACCGACGGCCGGCCGCGCCTTGCCATGGAAGCTTCGGCGGCGCTGTTTGCACTGCTGACGCTTGCCATGCTGGTGCGCCACGCCATGCATGGCGGTGTCCTCAACAGCGATGCGCCCACACTTGCCGAACAGGCCATCTACACGCTGATCGCGATCGGCGCCGGCGCCATACTCGTGGCCATCGACAGGCGCTCGCCAAGTTCCGTGCTGCGCTACGGGTCCATGGCGGCGGGCGTGATTTCGGTCGCCTTCATCGTCGTGCAGCATTTCCTGGTGCTGAACCCGCTTTTCACCGACGAGTCGACCGGGCGGATCCCGGCCTTCAACCTGTTGTTCCTCGCTTATCTCCTGCCGGCGGTCGCAGCCGGCGGGCTTGCGCTCTATGCCCGCAACAAGCGGCCGAAATGGTATGCCGCCATGCTGGCGCTGGTGGCGGCACTGCTTGCCTTCGCCTATGCCACGTTGTCGGTGCGGCGCCTGTTCAAGGGCGAGTTCATCGGCTTGTGGAGCGGCCTTGGCCAGTTGGAAACCTACACCTATTCGGCACTCTGGCTGATCATCGGCGTGGCGCTGCTGACCGCCGGCGTCTGGCTGAAATCGCAGGTGCTGCGCATCGCCTCGGCCGCGTTGATCGCAGTCGCCGTACTGAAGGTGTTCCTCTTCGACATGTCGGAGCTGGAGGGTGTGCTTCGCGCGCTGTCCTTCATCGGCCTTGGCGCCGTGCTGATCGGCATCGGCCTGTTTTACCAGCGGCTTTTGACCAGGGCGGCAAAGGGGGCGTGAAGCCTTGTCTCTACTTTGAATAGCAGCCCAGAGAGGGTTGGACCGCGTGCCCGCTATTTTCGGGCTATGCCGCGCAGGCGACGTTTTGTAGCCGCCTCTTTAATAAGACCAGCAATCTTGCGGACGAAAGCCGGGCTGAAGGAACCGATCGGCTTTGTCGTCACAAAATCGTAAACTTCGTCAAGACGTACGCGGTTGTACTCGTCGCAGATCAGCCACGACGGAAAATCAGGGCCTCCCCTGCGGCACTCAATTTCGCTAATAGCAATATACGCGCGAGACTGGTCGGGTTTCTGCGAGGTAAGTGGGAACAGAAACAGTGCGGCGGGCGTGGTCGGCGTTCTCCCACAATGCAGACGGGTCGCGCTTTGCGGCCGGACTCCTCGCCCGTGTCGGCCTCCCGCGCCCACAAATAATAGTATCGAAGCAAGTCGCCGGATTTAAGCATCCAGCTCGTCAGTGGTTGTGATGGCCTCCAGTCCAGACATGAGTTCATCGTGAACTTCGTCCGGGGCGCCCTCAAGTGTGTAAGCAACGGCCTGAGGCGAACCGACGAGTCGCCGGTATTGGTCGGCTGACAAAATGACCAGCTTCTCCTTGCCGCGTTTGGTGAGAGCAACAGGCTCGATCATTGCCGTCTCGAGGATCTCGCCGGACACGCGGTTCATGTCTGAAAAGGAAAATTGCTTCATAGCGCCACCATTTACGTAATTCACCTGTTATACCTAGAATACCTAGAATACCTAGTTAGGCAACCCGGTATGCCCCGGGAATAAACCTGCCGCTCCCATCGTTACATCATTGCTTGGGTGACCGGGGCGGTGGACCGCTTCGCACTGGCTGCTTGCGTCGCGCCGCGAAGGCGCGTTCAATCTGATGAATAGGGCAATTCCGAAAACCAGCGGTCATGGACGAAAAGAAGGCAGCAATCCTCGGCGAAATACCGCGCCTGCGCCGCTACGCACGCTCGTTGTTGCGAGACCGCGACGCCGCCGACGATCTCGTCCAGGACTGTCTCGAACGGGCCCTCATGCGGCTCGACAACTGGCAGACGGGAGAAAGCCCCAGGAGGTGGCTGTTTACGATCATGCACCATTTGTTCATTGACCAGATGCGCAAAGTGAATCGGCGCGGCGAAGCCGCGATGCTTCCGCTGGAAGCGGGCGAGGCGGTTGCACAGCCGGCCGAGCAGGTGGAAAGCATCGCCTCGCGCGAGATCGTCGACGCATTGCAGGCGATCAGCCCCGACCGCCGTGCAGCGCTCGTCATGGTCGCGATCGAAGGCTTTTCCTATGCCGAGGCCGCCAACATCCTGGGAGTGCCGGCCGGAACGCTGATGTCGCGCATTGCACGCGGGCGCGAGGAGTTGCGCGGACTGCTGGACGACACGGCACGCCGCCGTTCGATAAGGATCGTCTAGAAATGATCCGCCGCGATTTCTCCGAACGCGACATCCACATGGCACTCGACGGCGAGTTGCCGGCCGATGAGCGCGCCGCCTATGACGCATGGCTCGACGCCACTCCCGAGATGAAGGCGAAAAGCGCCCGTTTCATCGCCGACAGGGCGGCATTGCGAGACGCCTTCGCTGGCGTGATCGACGAGCCGGTGCCGGTGCGCTTGCGCAAGGTGGTGCTTGGCGAGACGCCAGCCAGGGCGCCAATGCCACGCTCGCGCTGGTGGCTTGCCGCCGCCGCTGCCGGTCTACTGGCCGCGGGCGGGCTTGGCGGCTACTTTGCCGGCAGCGACGGTATTGGCCGGGAAGATCAGGCCGAGGATCAGTTGGCCGAGCAGGCGATCGCCGCGCATGTCATCTATGCCGCCGAGAAGCGGCATGCGGTGGAAGTGCCGGCAAGCGACAAGGACCATCTGCTGACCTGGCTGTCCAACCGGGTCGGATTGAAGCTGGTTGCGCCGGACTTGACCGGCAGCGGGTTCCAACTGGTCGGCGGCAGGTTGCTGCCGGCCGGCGAGAGCAAGGCGGCAATGCTGCTCTATGAAGACGACAAGGGCGAGCGCATATCGCTCTTTGTGACGGCCGAATCGGTGGAGAACGCCAGGGGAACCTACGCTTCGGAGCAAGCCGGCCCTCAGGCCGTCTACTGGCTTGACAAGGGCTATGGTTGCGCTGTCGTCGGCTCAGTGCCGCAAGAGAAATTGGCGATTGTGGCCAAGAGCGCCTACAGCCAGCTTCTGGCCGGTCTGTCGAGTTGAACAGGATCGTTTTTTGGCAGCGCCGCTACCCGAAAACGGCGACCTTGTTCGAAGCCTTCATCCCGTCGGGCCGGCGCCGAATCTGTCACAATTCGGCCCGAATCGAGGTGCGATAGCGCTTGATGGACGCTGCCGTTTTCGGCTGCTGTCCGGACGTTTCGAATAGGGCCTTCATCACAACCCAATCGAGGTTTTCCAAGCCCGCATGCCTGCCGAGATCCGCACGGCCCGCGCGACTGACGTCGATGATCTCGCCGCCATCGAGAAAGCTGTTTTCTCCAGCGACCGCATTTCCCGTCGCTCCTTCCGACAGTTCATAGAGCGTGAGACCGCCGAGACGCTGGTCGCCGAAAGAGATGGCCGCGTCGCCGGCTATGCGATTGTGCTGTTTCGCAAGGGCAGCGGCGTGGCGCGCCTTTATTCGATCGCCACCAGTCCCTTTTTTGGCGCCCTCGGCATCGGCCGCCGGTTGCTAATGGCGGCGGAGGAGGCGGCCTTCGAGCACGACCGCATGATGCTGCGCCTAGAAGTGCGGGAGGATAATGCCCGTGCCATCGGCATCTACGAGCAGGCCGGCTACCGCAAGATCGGCCGCGAACCCGACTACTACGAAGACGGCGCCACGGCGCTGCGCTACGAGAAAACCTTGCGCGGCGAACTTCCGGTCGCCACCAGCGTGCCGTTCTACCAGCAGACCTGCGAATTCACTTGCGGTCCCTGCTGCCTGATGATGGCCATGGCCAATTTCGATCATGACTTCGTACCGGATCCGGTCAGGGAAATTCGTCTTTGGCGCGAAGCGACGACCGTCTTCATGATGTCGGGCCCGGGTGGCTGCGAGCCGTTCGGCCTCGCGGTCGCCGGCTATGAGAGCGGCCTTGCGGCCGAGATTTACGTGTCGTTCTACGGCGCGTTATTTCTGCAATCGGTGCGCAGCGCGGACAAGCGTCGGGTGATGGAACTGGCCCAGGTCGACTTTCGCCGACGCGCGGAACTTTACGGCATCCCGGTGAATTACCGTTCATTCACCATCGACGACATTCGCGCCGCGATCGCGAAAGGAAAATTGGTGCTGGTGCTGATCAGCGGCTTCCTGATGTTCGGCAAGAAGGTGCCGCACTGGGTGTTGGCCATCGGCGACGACGGCGACCATATCCTGATCCACGATCCCTGGGTCGAGGACGAGAGGCAGGAGACCATCCTTGATGCCGCCAACATTCCCGTGCCTTACGGCATCTTTATGAATATGGCGCAGTTCGGCCGCGACGGACTGCGCGCCGCCATCACTCTGGGGAAGCGCTGATAACAATGACCTGGGTTATCTTAACTGGCCGGCAGAGCGATCTCGACCAGGTGGCGACACCGCACAAGATCATCACCAACCGCGACTATCTCGCGCATCCGGCGCTGTTTCGCGGCCAGCGTCCCAAAGTCATCAACCTATCGAACAATTACGGCTACCAGAGCCGCGGCTATTATGCCTCGCTGCTGGCGGGTTCGCGCGGCCACAAGGTCATCCCGACCGTAGAAACCATGATCGATCTGTCGGAGCGCAAGCTTTACGAACATGCGCTGCCCGAACTGGAGCTGGCGCTCAACAAGTGCCGCAAGGATCTTGGCGGCGCTTTTCCGGCGAAGGTCTGCATCTTCTTCGGCATTGGTCCGTCCAAGGTGTGGGACCGATTCGCCAAGCTCCTGTTCGACTGGTTCCGCGCGCCGGCGCTTGAGGTCCACATCAAGGACAGCGCCGAGTGGGCCTCGATCCGCAAGATCGGCTTTCATCCCTTGGCCCGCATGACCGAGGAGGAGGAGAGCTTCTTCCTGCAATGCCTGGAGACCTACACCAACCGCGAATGGCGCGACACCAAGGGCCGCACGCCGGCGCGCTACACCTTCGCCACGCTGGTCGACCCGCACGAGGAATTGCCGCCCTCGGAAATCTCCTCGCTGCGCTACTGGGCCAGGATCGCCGAAAAGATGGGCGTCGAAATCGAGCCGATCACCAAGAGGGATCTTGCCAAGCTCGCCAATTACGACGCGCTGTTCATCCGCGAGACCACCTCGATCTCCAATCATACCTATCGTTTCGCGCGCCGCGCCCAGCAGGAAGGCATGCCGGTCATCGATGATCCGCTGTCGATGATCCGCTGCACCAACAAGGTCTATCTCAACGAGCTGATGGCCTACAACAAGGTGCCGGTGCCGCCGACCGTGATGATAGCCGGCGCTTCCGACCTTGAGCTGGCGGCGCAGACGCTGGGTTTTCCGCTGGTGCTGAAGATCCCGGATTCCTCCTTCTCGCGCGGCGTCAAGAAATGCGCCAATTTCGAGGAATTGAAGACGCTCGCCACCGAATGGCTGGAGGATTCCGACCTTCTGATCGCGCAGAAATTCATCCCGACCGAATATGACTGGCGTGTCGGCGTGCTCGGCGGCCAGCCACTGTTTGCCGTGCACTACCTGATGGCCAAGAAGCACTGGCAGATCGTCAACCACAAGGCCAGCGGCAAGCCCGACCAGGGCGGCATCAAGACCTTCACGCTGAAGGAGACGCCACCCCATGTCGTCGAGACGGCAGTCAAGGCGGCGCGCTGCATCGGCGACGGCCTCTACGGCGTCGACCTCAAGGAAACCAAGGACGGCGTCTTCGTCATCGAGGTCAACGACAATCCCAACCTCGATCATGGCTGGGAGGACTCCGGCGAGAAGGACGAGGTCTGGGTACGGCTGACGCAATGGTTCCTGGAGCGTTTGGAGCGGCCGGGCCGATAATCATTCAAGCGGGGCAGAGATGCTGTTTTTGGTGACCGAGGATTTTCGCGGCTGCGACCGCAAGGAGATCTACCGCCGCTTCCGCGATCGCGGCCGCCTGAAGCCCGACGAGCTTCTGGTGCACCATAGCTGGATCGCGGCGGACATGAGCCGCTGTTTCCTGCTGGTGGAGACCGACGACGTCACTCTGCTGCAGCGCTGGGTGATCGAGTGGGCGGATCTGGTGGAGTTCGAGATCGTGCCGGTGGCGGCGAACAAGGACATGGTCGAAGCATTGAGCGGGCACCTCTGAACTGTCGCCGCTTAACGGCTCAGCGGAGCGCCGGCGAGCCCACCACGCGCTGGCATTCATCAACCAGCCAGTCACGGAATGCCGCCACGACGTCTCTTCTCGCGCTCCGCTGCGGAATCGTCAGGCAATAGGGCTGGCGCAGCGCAATCGCCCTGGCGACGGGCCGGACCAGCCGGCCGTCCTCCACGGCCTCGGCGCAATAGATCCCTTGCGCCAGCGCCACGCCCAGTCCCGAAATGGCGAGGTCGAGCGCCGCGCGCGAGGAGTTTGCCGACAGGCCGCGCTGAATGCCGCGCCCAGGCGCGATGCCGGCCGCCTCGAACCAGCTGCGCCATGAGGGAAAGGATGCGCCGGTCGGTCCCCAGTCGGTGTGGATCAGGGGCAGCCCGGCGAGCGGACCGCCATCCGCCTCCAGCACGCTGGCAAGCTTCGGCGCGCAGACGGGATAGACCGCGTCCTGGACAATGTCCTCGATCGGGTGCTCACGATAGTGCGGACCGTAGGAGAGCCTGACGTCGATCAGGTCGCGGTCGAACGACACCGGGTCGTCATCCCCCCTGAGAGATATGTCGACGGCACCATGGATGGCGATGAAGCCGGCAAGGCGCTCGGAAAGCCAGCCCATGGCCATGGACGGAGGGACTGAGACGACGAGCCGCGGGCGGAACGCATCGCCTGCAAGCTGGCGCGAGACGCTGCCGATTTCCTGGAAGGCCATGGTCAATCGGGGCAGCATCTCGACGCCAGCCTCGCTCAGGACGACACGCCGGTTGGCGCGGTGGAAGAGCTTGCGGCCAACTTGCTCCTCGACGATGCGGATGAGCTGGCTGACTGCGGCGGCCGAGACCGAAAGCTCTTCCGCCGCCGCGGCGAAGCTGCCGGTGCGCGCAGCCGCCTCGAAAGCCTGAAGACCCCGTAACGAAGGAAGTGCGACCATGGCGATGACCAAAGACAAGTTCAGCTTATCTATTTTGCAGAAATCCTCGTTTTTAGAAAGGTTTCTTGCAGGAGTATCCTGGTTGAACAAACGCAATCGGCCGGAATGCTCCCATGGACCATCGTGACGTGATCGCCTCCCTGACGAATGAGGAGCGCAGCCGGCTGACCGGCAAGTCGGATGGGCCTGGCCTTGTTCAGCTCGCGTTCCACCTCGGCGCGATCATGCTCCTCGGATCGTTGATCGCCGCCAAGGTGCCGTTCTGGCCGCTGCTGATGCTGCCGCAAGGCATACTGATCGTATTCCTGTTCACGCTGCTGCATGAGACGGTGCATCGCACGGCTTTCGAAAGGCAATGGCTGAACGACGCCGTCGCGCGCGTCTGCAGCCTGGCGATCGCGCTGCCGGCCGACTGGTTCCGCTATTTCCATTTCGCCCATCACCGTTTCACCCAGGATCCCGAACGCGATCCGGAGCTGGCCTTCCCGAAACCGGAAACCTGGCGGCAGTACCTGGTCCACGTTTCCGGACTTCCAGTGTGGTTGGGGCATCTGAAGACGCTCCACGCCAATGCCATGGGACGTTGCCAGGACAACTACGTGCCCCGCAAGGGGCGTCCGAAGGTACGCGCCGAGGCGCGCGCGATGATTGCCTTCTATGCCGTCGTGCTGATGCTCGCGCTATGGTTCAAGGCAACGGTGCTGCTCCATGTCTGGATCTTTCCCGCGCTGCTCGGCCAGCCGTTCTTGCGGCTCTACCTGTTGGCCGAGCATGGCCGCTGCCCCTTCGTCGCCAACATGCTGGAGAATACCAGGACGACGCTGACCAACTGGGCTGTGCGCAAGCTTGCCTGGAACATGCCCTTCCATGCCGAGCATCACGCCTATCCGGGCGTGCCCTTCCACCGGTTGCCGGAGTTTCACGCGCTGATCGAGCGGCATCTGAAGGTCGTCGAGCCGGGTTATGTCAGCTTCCACGAAAAATACATCGAGACGCTGCGCTGATTTATGCCGTCAGCCGGTCTGGCTGCGCACCGCGCTCGATTTCAACAGGTGCCGAATCCCCGCCGCGTTTGACGGCACGCCAATCAGATAGCCTTGCGCCTCGGCGCAGCCGTTTCGGCGCAGCATGTCGAGCTGTGCTTCGGTTTCTACGCCTTCGGCGGTGACCGTGATGCCCAGTTCGGTGCCCAGCCCGATGATCGTGCGCACGATCGCCGCGGTGTCGCGATTGCCGATATCGGAAATGAAGGAACGGTCGATCTTGATCTTGTCGACGGGAAAGCGCCTGAGATAGCCGAGTGAGGAATAGCCGGTGCCAAAGTCGTCGAGCGCGATGCGGATGCCGAGTTCGCGCAGCTGTCGCAGTCTCCTCAGGACGTCTTTGCTCTCGTCCATCAGGACGGTTTCGGTGATCTCCAGTTCCAGTCGTCCGGCCGGCACGCCTGAAAAGGCCAGGGCAGAGATGACGCTGCGAGCAAAGCCGCCGCTTTTGAGCTGCACGGCGGAGACATTGACCGCAAGGCGCAGGCCAGGCGGCCAGGCTGCTGCCGTCGCACAGGCCTTCCTCAGCGCCCATTCGCCAAGCGGCACGATCAGCCCGGTTTCCTCGGCGACCGGAATGAACTCATCCGGCGCCACCGTGCCGCGCGACGGCGAATGCCAGCGCATCAGGGCCTCGGCGCCGACGATCTCGCCCGAAGCGATGGCCATGATCGGCTGGAAATCGAGATCGAATTCCCGGCTCGGCAGCGCCGTATCGAGATCGGCCTCAAGCGCCCGGCGCGCGCGCACCGTGGCATCCATGCCGGGCTCGAAGAAACGGTACAAATTGCGCCCTTCGCTTTTTGCCCGGTAGAGCGCCATGTCGGCGTTTGTCAGCAATGTATCGGCGTCCCTGCCATCGCCGGGAGAAAGCGCGATGCCAAGGCTGACGCCGACATGCATGTCCCGGCTCTTGTCATGAAACGGTTTGGCGATGGCCTCGACAATGCGTTTTGCCAGTTTTTCCGCACTGGCCAGTCCCTCGACATTGAATTGGACGATGACGAATTCGTCACCGCCAAAACGGGCCACGATATCCGCGTCGTTGCCCACGCAGCGCAGCAGTCTTGCGGCCACGCCTTTCAGCAGCCGGTCGCCGGCCGGATGTCCCCACGTGTCGTTGACGGCCTTGAAGCGGTCGAGGTCGAGGGAGAAGATTGCCAGCGGTCCCGCGGCCGCATCCTCCAGTGCCCGGTCGAGCCGGTCGCGAAACATCGAGCGATTGGGCAGCCCAGTCAGCACGTCGTGATGCGCAAGATGGGTCATGCGCTCCTCGGCAAGCCTGCTCTCGGTCACGTCGTCGAAAGTGGCGACCCAGCCGCCGCCGCTCATCGGCCGGCGGGCAACCATCAGCGTTCGTCCGTCGGCAAGCCGGCGGGGGGTCGACCGCGTCTGGCCGGCCAGCACGCGGGCCTCGGTCCTCGAAACTTCGTCCTCGACATCTATGGGCGCATAGACGCCAAGGCGCACCAGCCGTTCGAGGAGCTCGCGGTGAGTCATGCCGAGCGGCAGATCCACCTCGGTCACACCATAAAGCTCCAGGATGCGCTGATTGCGCACGATCAGCCTGCCGCCGGCGTCATACATCAGCAGGCCCTGCGACATGTTCGCGAGCGCCGCGTCGAAGCGGCGATGCTGTTCCTTGAGATCCTGTTCGGCGCGCCGCTGCTCGGTGATGTCTTCGTAGATCGAAACCCAGCCGCCCGATGCCAATGGCCGGTGCGAGATGCTGATGATGCGTCCATCAGAGAGCGCCTCCTCATAGGTCGAGGGTTTCGCTCCATCGATATAGGGTTTGCGGATGGCGTAAAGTTCTTCGGCGCTTTGCGAGGCGATGCCGACATCGACGCTGTGCCGCAGGATGTCGATGAAACGGATGCCCGGCTGCGCCACGTTGGCGTCGAGGCAGAAGATGTTGATATAATTACCGTTGCAGATGATCATGCGCTCGTCGGCGTCGAACATGCAAAGGCCATGCGACATGTTCTCGACGGCGGCCGAGAAGCGTTCGTTCTGCGCACGCAGCTCGTCTTCCATGCGGCGCGAGCGGTCCATGCCTCCGGCCTCCCGTTTCGGGACGGCCGGACCATCCTTGATGTCACCGACGGGCATGGGGCGCGCCTGCGGACGTGATCGAACACCGCAGTGTCAGCCGTTCCGGTTAATTTAGCGTTTTCTACCCTACCGCTGCAGTAACCTTGCGCCGCGACCTCTCGATCGCGGAAAAACGCTTCAGGAAGGCATTCTGTGCCCAGGTTACCGAGCGCGGCGTGAAATCGAAGCGCTCGGCATTGAAGCCGCGCGGACGGCCGAAGAACTCGGTCGCCTCGGCGGTCGAAAAACCGGCGAGCAGCGTTGCCTCGAAATAGGCGGCGATCTGGTCCGCGCGCTTGATCTCCTTGCGCAGGCCTGCACCTGGTTCTGGCGGCAGCGAGAAGCGCAGATGAATGGCGCGCTGCAAGCGCAGTTCACAGTCCTTGTAGCTGCCGCCCATCACCGACTTGAACGGCGAAATCATGTCGCCGATGACATATTCGGGCGCATCGTGCAGCAGCGCCATAAGCCGGGCGTCCGCCGGCGCCTCGGGCATCAGGTCGCAAAACAGCGCTTCCACCAGCAGCGAATGCTGCGCGACCGAGAAGGCGTGCTCGCCGCGGGTCTGGCCGTTCCAGCGCGCGACGCGGGCGAGCCCATGGGCGATGTCCGATATCTCGATGTCGAGGGGCGAGGGGTCGAGCAAGTCCAGCCGGCGGCCGGACAGCATGCGCTGCCAGGCACGTGCCGGCGCACCGATGCGGTCGGCCGCCATCAGGCCTCCTCCGTGCCGACGGCTTCCTGGGGAAAGCTGAATTTGGCGAAAGGTGGAATGGCCACCGTAACCGGCACGTCTCCGGCCAGGATCGGCTGGCCGGCGTCGAGCGCTGTCTTGACCCTGTCGATACGGATGATGCCGAGGCCGATCGTGCCGGCATTCGAGCCGAGCGTCCCCACAGATCGCCCGTCGACGGTCAATTCGACGCCGGCATCAGGCAAGGCCCGTTCGGCCCTGACGATCAGCACCCGCCGCCTTGCCGTGCCGCGATGCTGCATGCGCGAGACGACCTCCTGGCCGACATAGCAGCCCTTCCTGAAACCGACGCCACCGGTCTCGTCGAGCAGCACGTCATGCGGGAAGGCGTCGCCGAGCTGGTAGTCGGTGCCGCTCTCGGCAATGCCATGCGCGATGCGCAAGGCCTGCCATGCGGCGCCGTCGTCAGTCTCTCGAGCGCTGCCATAGGAGCGGGTGACGCTTTCATCGCGAAAGCGCCGGTCGGCCAGCACGGTTGAATCCTTTTGTGAGGGAGCTGACTCATTTCCCCAGGCAATGGAGACAAACGTCTGTTCGGATTTGGCAATCTCGACCTTGGCGCGCAACTTGTACAGCATCAGCCGGCGTACGAAATCGTCAGCGACGTCAGCGCGGCATTCGAGGCGGAACGCGTTTTCGCCGGCCCGTGAGATCAGGAAGTCAAACAGGATCTTGCCCTGCGGCGTCAAAAGCGCGCCCGGTTTTGCCTCGCCGGCGCCGAGCGCGTCGAGATCGGTGGTCAGGATGTTCTGCAGGAAGTGTTCGGCATCAGGGCCGGAGATTGAGATGAGTGCGCGGTCTTTCAGCAGGGCAAAGGGCATGGGGCGGATAAAAGCCTGATCTTGCAAAACGGTTGGCCATTACGTAAGCCGCTGACACTCCCCCCGCAAGAGATCGATCAGCATGGCCAACACCTACGACCTCATCCTGACAGGCGGCATGGTCGTCAACCATGACGGCGAGGGGCAACGCGATGTCGGCGTGAAGAATGGGCGCATCGCCGCCATCGGCGATCTGCGCCAGGCCTCCGCCGGTGAGACGATCGACTGTCGGGGGCTGCACATCCTGCCAGGCGTCGTCGACAGCCAGGTGCATTTCCGCGAGCCGGGACTGGAGCACAAGGAGGACCTGGAGACCGGATCTCGGGCGGCGGTGCTCGGTGGCGTCACCGCCGTGTTCGAAATGCCCAACACCAATCCGTTGACCACCAGCGAAGAAATGCTTGCCGACAAGGTCCGGCGCGGCACCGGCCGTATGCACTGCGACTTCGCCTTCTGGGTCGGCGGCACGCGCGAGAACGCCAGGGATGTGGCCGAACTCGAGCGCCTGCCGGGCGCTGCCGGGATCAAGGTCTTCATGGGCTCGTCCACCGGCGACCTGCTGGTCGAGGACGATGAAGGCGTCGCCTCGATCCTCAGGAACACCCGCCGCCGCGCCGCCTTTCATTCGGAAGACGAGTTCCGGCTGCGCGAACGCCTTGGCGAGCGCATCGAGGGCGATCCTTCATCGCATCCGGTCTGGCGCGACGAGATCGCCGCCTTGCGCTGCACCGAGCGGCTGGTGCGCGTCACGCGGGCCGCCCGTGCCCGGATCCACGTCCTGCACATCTCCACGGCCGAGGAGATATTGTTCCTCGAACAGCACAAGGATGTCGCCACTTGCGAGGCGACACCGCACCATTTGACACTGTCGGCGCACGACTACAAACGGCTCGGTACACTGATCCAGATGAACCCGCCCGTCCGTGCCCCGCGCCATCGCGACGGCGTCTGGCACGGCATCGCGCAAGGCATTGTCGACGTACTCGGTTCCGACCATGCCCCGCACACATTGGCCGAAAAAGCAAAACCCTATCCGGCATCGCCCTCGGGCATGACCGGGGTGCAGACGCTGGTGCCGATCATGCTCGACCACGTCAACACCGGCAGGCTGACCTTGCAGCGCTTCGTCGATCTTTCAAGCCACGGCCCGCAGCGCATCTTCGGCATGGCCAGGAAAGGCCGTGTCGCCGCCGGCTATGATGCCGATTTCACAATTGTCGACATGAAGCGGCGCGAGACCATCACCAATGCACAAGCCGGCTCGAAGGCCGGCTGGACGCCTTATGACGGCAAGAAAGTCACCGGCTGGCCGGTCGGCACTGTCATTCGAGGTCAGCGCATCATGTGGGAGGGCGAGATCGTGACGCCGGGCCAGGGCAGGGCAGTGGAGTTCTCCGAGGCGTTGCCCGCATAGCCATTTCACATCGTTGGATTTCTTAGGCACGATCCACTGAATTGAGTGGGGTTATGCGCACAGATATCACGCCAATGATTGTCCCCGCTGAGTTTCCGGAGCTACACGCACTCGTCTGGAGCCGCGATGCAACGCGCCCGATTCCTGCAGAGGAAGCTTTCGCCATCTACGAGCGAAACTGGCGGTTTGTCGATCAAAAGCGCCTTACAACATCTGAAAGGCTGCTTATCCGGAACCTGGCGGAAAAATTCGGCCAGGGCATTCTTTTGGCCACTGGCTGAGGTTTCGTTTCCTTCCTGATTTCTCCGCAACTGGAATATTCACAAGAACATACGCGAGCGGAAATCATGAAGGAATTCAAGAAGCCCGAACACCGGATCATCGCTGTCGAAGCCGTCCGAGATTTCCAGATCGATCAGTATGGTTTGAGGACAATCGTAAGATTGCAGGGCCAACCGATCAAATTCGAAGTAAAGGGCGCATCCAACTTCAAGGTCATATCGACAATGATCTAAAGGTGCCTGTCCTCGTTGCAGCGGACATGTTTGCCGAGAAGCTGCTGGCCAATGCCGATCGGTGTCAGGATCGCGCGACCGCGTATCGCGATGCCATCGATCTTGGGATCTTGATTGGCATCTATGGAAGGATCCCGGCGCAGGCTCGCGTCAAGGCGCAGACCGCCTACGGCCCTGATATCCAGAACAAGGTTGCCTGGGTCGCAAACAAGCTTCAGGACCAGGACGAGCTACGCAACGCTGCCGAAGTCCTGCAAATGAATCCCGACATGGCCGCAAAGGCGATCTCGGCTCTTCGGGATGAAGCTATCCGCCTATGGCCCGATGCAGGCATTCGCCGAGACGATCCGCACGAATAGGCACTCGCCTGCCCGACGTTTCAGTCGCCTGCGACGAAGAACGTCCATTGCCCAGCGGGCGTGATGCCGACGCGGTAGAAGATGTAGGCGCCAAACTGCTTCATATCGTCGAAGTCGCTCGCGGTGACGATCTTGAACAACTCGACCCGTTGCCTGGCGTCGAGCTTGTCCAGGGGCAGGGCGAAGAAATACGGCCAGACATAGAGCTCTTGTGGTGTCCCGGCATCGACATGGACATAGCCGGCATTGAGCACCTCCTCCAGTATGGCAAGAATCTCCTGGCCATCCTGGTCGCCGGAGAGTCCCTTGAGGAAGGTAATGGCGTCGCCATCTATGTCGGTCAGCGACAGTTGGGTCATGCCGTCGCCCTTGCCGATCAAAGGCCTCAGTCTTTCGATGTCGCCGCTCGCGCAGGCTTCGATGATCAGGTCATGCATGCGCCGCACCGGTTCGGGCAGCTTGCCGAGATCGTAGACGACCTCCGGTGTGGGCGCGTCGGGATCGACGCGCGGCCTGTTGGTGGCACCGTCGCCGTTCGGCGGGGTGACCGGCTCGGCCTTGTCCGGGGCGGTTGGCTGGCTGGTCGAAGATGGCGTTCCGACCGGATCGGGTATCGGCACGGTGCTTCCCGGCGACGATACGTCGTCGTCTACCATCGGTTGGACCGGCGACGGGAATTCTTCGCGCTTGATCTCGCTCAGCGCATAAGCGGGGCTGCTTGTCAGACACGCAACCAAGGGAATCGCGGCACTGCACGCGGCGAAACAGATGCAAAGGACCAAGCCGCGCGGCTTGCCTGACATCGAAAAATCCACTGCCCGTTTCTCCCTGCTTCCGGGCATGATGCCCGAGCGGCATTTGCCGTCAAAGAACCGGACGTCGGTTCAGTGCCGCAGCCGTTCGGGTTCGAAGGCGCCAGCAATCACCTTTTCACGCATGCGGTCGAGCAGGGCAAGGGCCGATGTCTCGCCGTTGGCGCGCAGCATTTCGCCGAACGCGGTTTCAAGCGCCGCTTCGGCGATGATCTCGGGTTCTATGCCTGCCGAAAGACCTTCGGCCCAGGCCTCGCTGTGGCTCTCCACCGCGGTCAGGCGCTTTTCTTCTCTGACCAGCGCGTCGATGTCGTTGACACCATGTTCCATAAGCGATGTCCACCCTTGCAAGCAGCGATCCGTCGATGGATCAGGCTTGATCTGTTCCGTTTACACGCAGCCGCAAATAAGTCTTTGTAAATACGACATTTTTTTGATCGTTCTTTACAGGAGGCCGGTTGCGCTTGCGAAGCTGCATTCAATCCTGCTCAAACTTAGCCGATTAGGCGTGCCTGCGGGGTGAAAACCTTCAGTTTGAGTTAATTCCACATACGCGCGCTAACGTTTCATTAACGCTGTTGCATAAGCGCAACAAGGATTGCACCATGACAGTTCTCGACACAAGCTGGATATGCTCGTAGCCGCCGGCAATGGACCGGATATCTGTTGATGAAGGCCGGATGCGCTCTTGCGAGGGCGCTTTGGGCGACATGCGCTAGTTGCCGTAGCGCGAGGCGATGTCGCGCGACAGGGTCTCGCCTTCCTTCATGTAGCGGCCGATGGCTTCGGTCGCCGACGCGGTGCATTGCGTGTAGGTGCCGCCGAATGAGCGGTAGCCGCGATTGAAGCTGGCGATGAAGCGGGCGCGCCGTTCCGGATCCGGGTTTTCCGATTCGAGCAGCTTCTGCATCTCGCCGCGCCACTGGTCGCCCTTTTCGCCGCACAGATTGCGCAGGAAATGCAGCGATCCCAGAACTTCCGCTAGCCGCATCAGCCCCGGTTCGAAGGGTGCCTCGGCGCTGAACGCCGGCCGTGCCGCCACGGTGCTGACGGCGAGGCATGTCGCGAGAAGGAGAGGAAGGCAACGCATAAGTCAATCTGGCCAAACAATTTGCCGCCTGCAAGGCGATTGTGCCGGGCGAATTCCGGATTTCAGGGGCGCTCAGGGTTTTGCGACGGCCGTCCGAGCAGTTCCTCGGCGACCGCGAGCACCGAGCCGGCAAGCGGCAGATCAGCCATTTCGACCAGCGTGTAGAAGGCGGCGGTCTCGGCGTCGTCGCTGGCCACGGCCTCGCCGCCGGCATGGACCGCACCGAACACCGTCAGCTGGTAGTCGACCGGGTGGCCGTCGAGCGTGCCGTCGAGGAGGATTTCGCGCAGCCGCCGATAGTTTTCGGCCTGCAATTGCGTCTCCTCCAGCAGTTCGCGCCGTGCCGCCTGTTCCAGCGTCTCACCGGCTTCGACCTTGCCGCCCGGGAACGCATAGAGCCCTTGCGAGGGTTGTCGCGCCCGCTTGACCAGAAGCACGGCGTCGCCGCGCACAACGGCGACCGAGACCGCGGGAATGACTTTTCGCACTTCGTCCATGGATATCCGATCACCCCGATTTCGGCAGCCTGTTGTGGACCGGCCGACGCCAGACAGCTTTAACGGTTGCAGTGCTGCTGTTCCATCGCCACTTTCTAGGCCGGACATCAGGATCGATAGACATGTGCGGACGCTTTGCCTTGACCGCGACACCGGACCAGACAGCCGCTTTCCTCGGCCTGGCGGAAGTGGAGCAGTTTCCTGCGCGCTACAATATAGCGCCGACGCAGCCGGTGCTGATGGCGATCTCAGGCCCGCCGCGAACGCCGGGTTCCAACCTGCCGGACCGCTGGCCGATGCTGGTGCGCTGGGGCCTGATCCCCGCCTGGGTAAAGGATGTCAGCGAATTTCCGCTGCTGTTCAACGCACGCTCCGAAGGCGTAATCGAAAAGGCTTCGTTCAAAGCCGCCATGCGTCATCGCCGGGCGCTGGTGCCGGCATCAGGTTTTTACGAATGGCGGCAGGCGCGGCCCGGAGAGGTGGGCGGCAGGAAGGGGCAGCCTTACTGGATCAGGCCGCGGCATGGCGGGCTGGTCGCCTTTGCCGGGCTGGTTGAAACCTATGCCGAACCGGGCGGCTCGGAGTTGGACACCGGCGCCATTCTGACGGTCGAGGCTAATGCCGACATCGCGCATATCCATGACCGCATGCCCGTGGTGATCGCACCTGAAGACTTCACCCGCTGGCTCGATTGCCGCGGACTTGAGCCGCGCGACGTCGCCGACCTGTTGCGACCGGCGCAGCGCGACTTCTTCGAAGCGATTCCGGTCTCCGACCTCGTCAACAAGGTCGCCAACACCGGGCCGGAGATTCAGGAGAAGGGGGAGATCGGACCCGAGCCCGAGAAGGTCAAGCGCCCGAAACCCGGCGCGGACGACAGTCAGATGACGCTGTTTTAGCAGGAACTCTGTTCGAGGTGCGGTATGGCGCCTCGTTCGGGCCCTTGGGCCGATCGCGCACTGCTTCAGGCAGCGCGGGGCGATACGATTTTCTGCACCGGCTTTTTCTTTTTCGCGGTGTGGAGCAGGGCGGCGACGATCGCGGCCGGGCCGATTGCGCGATAATGGTTTGCCAGCGCTGGTTGCTTGGCGCGGTTGGCTTCCTGCTTGCTTCGAGGCATGTGTCTCTTCCCAGATAACGTTTCCGTGTCTGCGTTTGGCGGCCGAATCCGACCAAATCGTGACGCAGGTTGATCTAGCCGGCGTATGTTTCATGACTGTGCCGACATGTTTAATAAAATGTTTCAGTGGCTGATTCCGTGTGATCGGGCGACGCATTTGCCAGTTCTGGCGTCGTTTTTCTCGGGATAAGCGACTTGACGGCAACACTGGCCAAGGCGATAAAGCCGCCTATGAAAACGTCTTTCGCCATTTGTGGCATTTGCATTATTGGCTAGCTTCGCGCTGGTCCGGACGTTTTCGCCTCATCTTCCCCTAGATTGGACAAACGCCCCGGCCAGCAGGCTGGAGTCCGTTTTGCGCCTCGGCGCGGAACTGGCTTCATCCAGGCAAAAGTTCTGAACCGGAAAGGCATGGAATGTCTGACGCATCGAAGGGCCTGCGCCTCTACAACACGCTGACGCGCGCGAAGCAGGATTTCGTCCCGATCGACGCGCTGAACGTGCGCATGTATGTCTGCGGTCCGACCGTCTACGACTTCGCCCATATCGGCAATGCCAGGCCGGTAATCGTCTTCGACGTGCTGTTCCGGCTGCTGCGCCATCTCTATGGCGAGACGCACGTCACCTATGTGCGCAACATCACGGATGTCGACGACAAGATCAACGCACGCGCACTGCGCGATTTCGGCAGCGAGATATCAGCCGGCAGACTGTCGCTCAACGAGGCGATAAGGCGGGTGACGGAGAAGACCGCGGGCCAGTTCCACAAGGACGTCGCGACGCTCGGCTGCCTGGAGCCGACAGTCGAGCCGCGCGCCACCGAGTTCGTCGAGCCCCGCGCCGACGGCAAGGCAGACATGATCACCTTGATTCAAAGCCTGATCAAACGCGGCCATGCCTATGTTGCCGCAGGCGAAGTGCTGTTCGACACCGCTTCGATGCCCGACTACGGCCAGTTGTCGAAGCGAAATCTCGACGAGCAGCAGGCGGGTGCTCGCGTTGCCGTCGACGCGCACAAGAAGAATCCTGGCGACTTCGTGTTGTGGAAGCTGTCGTCCCCGGAGGAGCCGGGCTGGCAGAGCCCGTGGGGCAGGGGCCGGCCGGGCTGGCACATCGAATGCTCGGCGATGTCCGCCGCCTACCTGGGCGAGGTCTTCGATATCCATGGCGGCGGTCTCGACCTGATCTTCCCGCACCACGAAAACGAGATCGCCCAGTCACGCTGCGCGCACGGCACCGATGTGATGGCCAACATCTGGATGCACAACGGCTTCCTGCAGGTCGAAGGGCAGAAGATGTCGAAGAGCCTCGGCAATTTCTACTCGATCAACGAGTTGCTGGAGACCGAAACATTCGGCGGCCGCAAATGGCCCGGCGAGGTGCTCAGGCTGGCGATGCTGATGACGCACTATCGCGAACCGATCGACTTTTCCGTGCGCAAGCTCGAGGAAGCGGAGAACACGCTGCGCAAGTGGAAACGCGCGGCCGATCTGGCGCCGGCGGTCGGGCAATTGCCGGCCGAGGTCGTGCAGGCGTTGTCGGATGATCTCGCCACCTACGCCGCCTTCCAGGTTTTGACCCAGTTGGCCGGCGAGGCGGTCGACTTCAGCGGCAATCGCGAAAACGCCGCAGCGGCCTCGCTGAAGGGTGCCCTTGCCTTCCTGGGTTTCGATGTCGGGGCGGCCAAGGTCGACGAGGCCGCGGTCGCCAAGGCGATCGCCAGGCGCCTGGAATTGATCGCCGCCAGGAATTGGGCCGAGGCAGACCGCATCCGCGATGAACTGCTGGCGCAAGGCGTGCAACTGAAGGACGGGAAGGACCCGGTCACGGGCGCGCGCGTGACAACGTGGGAGGTGAAGCGGTGAGGGTGGCTGCTCACACAGCAGGAATCGAGAGGGCAGCGCGAGGCGCCCTCAGAGGGGGGCGCCTCGCCGTGACCCATCATCCTGTATCTCCCCTCAATCGTGGCAACGCGCGCAAGATGCGAAAAGCTATGACCGATGCGGAACTGAAGCTTTGGAATGAGATACGCGCACACCGCCTCATGGGGCTGGCGTTTCGACGCCAAATGCCCATTGCCGACCATATCGTCGACTTTGCTTGTCCGAGCAAAAAACTGATCATCGAAATTGACGGTTCCCAACACGCCAGGGCCGAAGCCTCGGAGGCGGATGCGGCGCGTACCGCCAAGCTGGAAGCACTCGGCTGGATCATCCTGCGCTTCTGGAACGATGACGTGATCCGCGATATCGACAATGTCTGTCAGCATATCGTGATTGCGGCCGGCCTGGCCATCGCAGATGTGCCGGAGGAAGCACGGGAGGAGTTCGTTCCATGATCGACCATCTCGGCATCGACGTTGCCGATTTCGACGCTTCGAAGGCTTTCTATGACAAGGCGATGGCGCCGCTTGGCGCCTCGCTGCTCTATATGGTGCCGCTGGAATATACCGGGGGCGCCAAGGTCGGTGGCTACGGCCGCGATCGGCCGGTGTTCTGGCTCCAGGAAGGCAAGGCGGGGCAAAAGGCCAGCCAGCACGTCGCCTTCACCGCGCGCAGCCGCGCCGAGGTCGATGCTTTCCATGCTGCCGCTCTTGCCGCCGGCGGCAAGGAAAATGGCGGGCCGGGCCTGCGCCCGCACTATCATGCGAACTACTATGGCGCCTTCGTCTTCGATCCAGACGGCAACAATGTCGAGGCCGTCTGCCATGATGCGGAGTGACCTGCCATGAGCCTCGATAACCGGCCGGTTTACACCGGCGGCTGCCAGTGCGGCGCCGTGCGCTTTCGCGTGGAGGGCGCACTCGGCGATGCCTCGGTCTGCCATTGCCGCATGTGCCAGAAGGCGAGCGGCAATTTCTACCTTCCGCTGGTCTCGGTGCGCGGCGCCAAGGTGGACTGGACGCGCGGCGAGCCCAAGCGCTTCCGCTCGTCGAACGCTGCCTGGCGTGGCTTCTGCGCCGAATGCGGAACGCCGCTGACTTTCGAGGCGCCGGACGGCATGGCGCTTGCGATTGCCGCCTTCGACGCTCCGGCTGATATCGCGCCGACCATCCAATGGGGCACCGAGGCAAAGCTGCCTTACGTCGATTCCATTCCAAAGTTGCCGGGCGAGGATACGATGGCGGACATGGGTTCGGCCCCCTATCTGGCAGAGCTTGTCTCCTACCAGCATCCCGACCACGACACCGAGCAATGGCCGCCGGAGAAAACATCATGAGCGAGACCATTCGAACCGGCGGCTGCCAGTGCGGCGCCGTTCGCTTCCGCATCAAGGGCAAGCTTGGACGCCCGTCCATCTGCCACTGCCGCATGTGCCAGAAACAGTTCGGTTCCTTTTTCGGCGCTCTGGTGACGGCGCCGAAGGACGGCGTCGAATGGACCCGTGAGGAGCCGAGCTATTTTCAGTCCTCGGTCAACATCGATCGCGGTTTCTGCGCCCGCTGCGGCACGCCGCTGACCTACCGCCAGCCCGGCGGCCTGGAGATCGCCATCGGCGCCTTCGACGATCGCTCCGACCTGGCGCCGCAGATCCAGGTCAATTACGCCGCGCGGCTGCCTTGGGTGGAGACGATCTTCGATCAGCCCGTCCACCAGGATCCAGACTATTACGCAAGGCAGGAGCAGATCATCTCCTTCCAGCATCCCGACCATGAAACGACGGACTGGCCGTCCAAAGGTTTGCAACTATGAGCTCTGAACTGCGCACGCTTTATCCCGAGATCGAAGCCTTCGAGAGCGGTATGCTCGACGTCGGCGACGGCCACCAGGTCTATTGGGAACGCTCCGGCACCAAAGGCGCCAAGCCGGCGGTGTTCCTGCATGGCGGGCCGGGCGGCACCATCTCGCCAAAGCATCGGCGGCTGTTCGATCCCGCTCTCTACGACGTCATCCTGTTCGACCAGCGCGGTTGCGGCAAGTCGACGCCGAATGCCTCGCTGGAGGCCAACACCACGTGGCACCTGGTCGCCGATATCGAGCGCCTGCGCGAAATGGCCGGCTTCGATAAATGGCTGGTCTTCGGCGGCTCCTGGGGTTCGACGCTGGCGCTCGCCTATGCCGAGACGCACCCGCAACGCGTCAGTGAGCTCGTTGTGCGCGGCATCTACACGCTGACTCGCCCCGAGCTCGAATGGTACTATCAGTTCGGCGTCTCCGAGATGTTTCCCGACAAGTGGGAACGCTTCCTGGCGCCGATCCCCGAGGCCGAGCGCGGCGACATGATGGCGGCCTATCGCAAGCGGCTGGTGGGCTCCGACCGAAACGCGCAGATCGAGGCGGCCCGCGCCTGGAGCCTGTGGGAGGGCGAGACGATCACGCTTTTGCCCGAGCCGGAGACCAGCGGACCGTTTGGTGAGGACGACTACGCTATCGCCTTCGCCCGCATAGAGAACCACTACTTCGTCCATGCCGGCTGGCTGGAGGAGGGGCAGTTGCTGCGCGATGCCTGGAAGTTGAAGGACATTCCCGGCACCATCGTCCACGGCCGCTATGACATGCCGTGCCCGGCACGCTACGCCTGGGCGCTGCACAAGGCCTGGCCGAAGGCGGACTTTCACCTGATCGAGGGCGCCGGCCATGCCTATTCCGAGCCGGGTATCTTGGACCGGCTGATCCGGGCCACGGATGGGTTTGCGGGGAAAAACTGATGTCGGCGCTCACCCCCCTCTGGCCTGCCGGCCATCTCCCCCTCAAGGGGGGAGATTGGCCATCACCCAGGGTTTCGCAAATTTTCAGCGCCGCAGGTGATGGCGGGACATTCGAACTGCCGATCTCCCCCCTTGAGGGGGAGATGTCCGGTAGGACAGAGGGGGGCGTTCAAGCGCCCACAGGACGATGAAAAAGCAACGCCTCTACCTCTTCGACACAACCCTTCGCGATGGTCAGCAGACGCCCGGCATCGACTTCTCGGTCGAGGACAAGATCGCTATCGCCAAGCTGCTCGACGAATTCGGCCTCGACTATGTCGAGGGCGGTTACCCCGGCGCCAACCCGACCGACACGGCCTTCTTTAGGGAAAAGCGCACCGCGCAGGCAAAGTTCGTCGCCTTCGGCATGACCAAGCGGGCGGGGGTGTCGGCTTCCAACGATCCTGGACTTGCCGCACTCGTCCAGTCGCGGTCGGACGCCATCTGCTTCGTCGCCAAGAGCTGGGACTATCATGTTCGTGTGGCGCTCGGCTGCACCAACGAGGAGAATCTGGAGTCCATCAAGGCTTCGGTAGAGGCCGCCATTGCCGCGGGGAAGGAGGCAATGGTCGATTGCGAGCATTTCTTCGACGGGTTCAAGGCCAATCCGGACTATGCGCTGGCGTGCGCCAGGACCGCTTATGATGCCGGCGCGCGCTGGGTGGTGCTGTGCGACACCAATGGCGGCACGCAGCCCTCGGAAGTACGCGCAGTCGTGGAAAGGGTCGTCGCCGCGGGCATTCCCGGTGACCATCTCGGCATCCATGCCCATGACGACACCGGCCAGGCGGTGGCGAATTCGCTGGCCGCGGTCGAAGCGGGCGTGCGCCAGATCCAGGGCACGCTGAACGGCATTGGCGAACGCTGCGGCAATGCCAATCTGATCTCCATCGTGCCGACGCTGGCGCTGAAGCCGGCCTTCGCCGATCGTTTCGAGACGGGGATTTCCGCCGAGGCGCTGACTGGCATTTCGCGCCTGTCGCGCGCCTTCGACGAACTCTTGAACCGCGCTCCGGAGGCGCAGGCGCCCTATGTCGGCGCTTCCGCCTTCGCCACCAAGGCCGGCATCCACGCTTCGGCGCTCGCCAAGGAACCTGCGACCTACGAGCATGTGCCGCCGGAAGCGGTTGGCAACCGCCGCCGCGTCATGGTCTCCGACCAGGGCGGCAAGGCCAATTTCCTGGCCGAGCTGAAGCGGCGCGGCATCGATGTGCCGAAGGACGATCACCGGCTCGACGCATTGATATCGGTGGTCAAGGAGCGCGAAGCCTCCGGCTACGCCTATGAGGGCGCCGACGCCTCCTTCGAGCTCCTGGCGCGCAAGATGCTGCACGGCTTGCCCGAGTTCTTCCACGTCACCTCGTTCCGTTGCATGATCGAACGCCGCTTCGATGCCAATGGCCAGTTGAAGACGGTGTCGGAAGCGGTGGTCAAGGTGCTGGTCGAGGGCGAGGAGAAGATGTCGGTGGCCGAGGGGCACGGCCCCGTCAATGCGCTCGACATCGCGCTGCGCAAGGATCTTGGCAAATACCAGGGCGAAATCGCCGATCTGGAACTCGCCGACTTCAAGGTGCGTATCCTCAATGGCGGCACCGAAGCGATCACTCGCGTCCTGATCGAATCGCATGATACGACCGGTGCCCGCTGGTGGACGGTTGGTGTTTCCGAAAACATCATCGACGCCTCGTTCCAGGCGTTGATGGATTCCATTATCTACAAGCTGATGAAGAACCGGGACATGGCGGGTCTGGTGGCGGCGGAGTAAGTTTGAACCATCAGCGAAAGTCCGTTGATCCATCAGAACTTTGCGATGGTCTTGCCAAGGTTACTGGGCCATAGCGTTGGGCCATGGCCGCTGAAGCAATTACCCAGGACGCAGTTTCAAAAGCCCGCCGCGGCTTCCTGCTGGCGCTGGGTGCCTATCTCTTGTGGGGGCTGCTGCCTTTCTACATGAAAGCGGTTGCGCATCTGCCGCTTGCCGAGGTGATCGCCCACCGCATCGTCTGGTCGGTGCCGATCGCCGCCGCGGTTCTGGTCTGGGCCGGCCGCACGGCGGATTTCAAGGCGGCAATCCGCTCGCCCCGCACCATCGCCATGGCGGCGCTGACGGCGGCGCTGATCTCGGTCAATTGGGGCGTCTACGTCTGGGCGATCGCCGTCGACCGCACTGTCGAGACCGCCCTTGGCTATTACATCAATCCCCTTGTCAGCGTCGTCGTCGGCGCCCTGCTGCTCGGCGAGCGGCTCGACCGGCTGCAGATCGCGGCCGTGGTGCTTGCGGCGATCGCGGTCGCCGTGCTGACGATCGAGGCTGGGAAGTTGCCATGGGTGTCGCTGGCGCTGGCCTTTTCCTTCGCCGCCTACGGCTTCTTCCGCAAGACGCTGCCGATCGGCCCGAGCCAGGGTTTTCTGCTTGAAGTGCTTCTGTTGTCGGTGCCGGCCTTGGGTTATATCGCTTGGCTGATCGCCACCGGCCAGGACCATTTCGTTTCCGGCAACGGCGTCGATACGGCGTTGCTGGCCGGTTGCGGGCCGGTGACTGCGGTGCCGCTGCTGCTGTTCGCATTCGGCGCCAGGCTTTTGCGTCTCTCCACCATAGGCATCATGCAATATATTGCGCCGACCATTGTGTTCCTGATCGCCGTGCTGATCTTCAAAGAGCCGTTCGACACCACCCAGGCTGTCGCCTTTGCCCTGATCTGGGCGGCGCTGGCCATGTATTCCTGGTCGATGCTGGCGACGGCGCGCCGGGCTACATCTGCCCGAGCCGCCTGACGAAGAGATAGGTCGCTCCGGCGATCAGCATCGAAACCGCGGTCACCACCCAGAAGCCTATCGGCGTGTTGACCAGCGGCAAGCCGCCGACATTCATGCCGAACAGGCCCGAGATGATCGTCATCGGCAACAGCACAGCGGTCATCACCGACAGCACATAGAGCAGCCGGTTCGACTGCGTCGTCAGCTTGGCCATCAGCTCGTCCTGCAACAGCCTGGCGCGCGCCTGCAACTGCTCGCCATCATAGTGCAGCGTCTGCGCGCCGTGCGAAAGCCGTGCTGCCATGTCGTTGATCGAATCGGGCAGGTCGTTGCGGTGCGAATGGTCGAGATGGCGAAACAGATTGGTCAGCGTCGCCATCTGCCGGTGGATCACCACCAGGTGCCGGCGCGCATCGACGAGCGCCTGCCGCTCATTGTGCCATGCGTCGCAGACGATGCGGTCCTCGATGCCGTCGAGACTGTCGCCAAGTGCAGCGAGTTCAACCGCCATGCCGTCGAACGACTGGCCCACGACCGCCTCGATCAGCTCGGCCGGCGAGCGGAACTTGCGCGAGCCGTTCTCGATCGCCTTGCGGATGTTGTCGACCGACTGCAAGGGTTTCTTGCGGGCGCCGACCAGCATGGTGTCGTTGAGGGCGAAACGGAAATGGCCGAGCCCGCCGGCTTCCGCCGAGTAGTCGTGGCGCAGGTCCGGCAGGTCGCCATAAAGCCAGTCATCCTCGAGGTCGATGTGGCAGCCATGGCTGGCGGACAGGAAGGCCTCGCGCACGGGCGCCGGCAGGGCCTGTTCGGCGGCGATCTCGTGGCGTGCGCGCATGTCGGAAAGCTGGTAGCTGCGCCACGTCCATTGCGCGCCGGCGGCATCCTTGGTGCGCAGGCCGTCGGCGGTGAAATGATAGATGAAGAACAGCCCATGCTCGTCTGGCAGGTAGGGCGACAGGTCGGTGCCTTCCGGGGCGAGAGCAGTATCCATGGTAGTGCCGGATGCATATTTCGAGCATGGCACCGCGTGGCGGCGCGTGATCGCAACATCTAGCACGGGCGGCGGGGTTTCGTGTGACGGTTCCTTGACAGCCGATCACACTCTCTCGAGCGGCCGCGTCAGTGCGGCCGCGCCTTTCGCCGCCACCGCATTGCGACTGCCACACTTAGCGCTTCGGACCGAACCCGGGATAGGGGTTCAGCGGCACGATTGCGGCAATGTCCATCATGCCGGCCTTGACCAGCGGCAAGCTGCCGAGATGACTGCGCACGTCGGCATCGCTGGCCGCCTCGAACATCATGCCGCTCCCGGGCAAGTCGCCACGGTTCCAGACCTGGCGAACCGCACCCTGGGCGTAGAGCGTGCGCCGCTGCTCGGCCTCGCCGGGTAGCAGCGGCGCGAAATCGGCGTCGGTGAACTTTTCGGTGTTGCGGGTGAGGAGGGCAAAGAACTGCATGTCGGTCTCCTGTTTGTCAGCGGTTGATGGCGGCAGGTATCGCGCTGGATGGTCAGACTGTCCAAGACTGATTAGGCTAAAGTTGAGACATTTGGAGACTTGATGCCGCGGAGCAAAAAATGTTCGACTTGCGCCAGATCCGATATTTCGTCGCCGTCGCGGAAACCGGCAATGTGGGTCGCGCCGCCGAGCTGCTGCATATTTCGCAGTCGCCGCTGAGCCGGCAGATCATGCAGCTTGAACAGCAGCTTGGCGTGACCCTGTTCGAACGGGTAAAACAGCGCGTCCATCTCAATGCCGAGGGCCGCGCCTTTCTCGCCGAGGCCCGCGCGCTGCTGTCGAACGCGCGCCGGCTGGAGGAACTTGGTCGAAACCTTGCCAGCGGGTCTGTCGGGCGTCTTGCCATCGGCTATGTCGAAGGCGCCGTGCACGCCGGGCTTGTCGCCGCGATGCTGCGCCAGTTCCGCCGCGACCGGCCGGATTTTCATCTCCAGTTGAGAAGCCTGCGCTCGGCGGCGCAGATCGAGGCGCTGCGGCAGCGGTCGCTGGATCTGGGCCTGGTCTATTCGCCGCCCGCCGCGGACGATCCCGATGTCGCCAGCATGCCGCTGCGCCACGAGCCGCTGGCGCTGGCGATGCCCGAAGGCGATCCGCTCGCCGAAGTGGCCGATATCCAGCCGCACCATCTCGACGGCCGCGTCTGGATCACCGTCGTGCGCCAGCCCGACGACACCAATCGCGGCCAGTTCCTGGCCGCCTGCGCCAAGGCGGGTTTCCTGCCCGATATCGCCTATGAGACGGCGGACCCGTTGACCTCGCTCGGCCTTGTCAGCGCCGGCCTCGGTCTTGCCACCGTCCAGTTGAGCCTGCGCATCGCCGCGCCGCCCGGGATCCTGTTTCGGGACCTGCCATGGTTCGAGCGCAAGGTCTCGATCCATCTCGCCTGGCGGCGCCAAGATCGGCGGGCGGTAATCGCTGATCTGCGGCAGGCTGGGAGTAGGGCAGTAGGGCAGTAGGTGCTGTCTTCGCTTATTCCCCTACTCCCCTACTCCCCTACTCCCCTACATCTTGTCTATCACCGCCTGCACGCCCTCCGTCGGCGCATCGACCGAGGAGCCTGCCACCATGATGGCGGCCACGATTGCCTCGGGGTCATTGACGACCAGCGGCTTGACCCGCTGTGCGGTGTGAATGAAGCCTTCGGTTGCCATATGGTCGATAAGCGCCAGCATCGGATCCCAGAATCCGCCGACATTGCCGAAGACGATCGGCTTGCGGTGATGGCCAAGTTGCGCCCAGGTCATGACCTCGACGATCTCCTCGACTGTGCCGATGCCGCCCGGCAATGCCACAAAGGCGTCGGATTTCTCGAACATCTTATGTTTGCGCTCGTGCATGTTTTCGGTGATCACGAGCTCGTCGAGCCGGTCTAGCGCGGTTTCGGTTGCTTCCCTGTTGATCAGGAAGCGGGGAATGATACCGGTGACCTTGCCGCCGGCCTTGAGCGCGCCTTCAGCGACGGCGCCCATGATGCCTTTGGTGCCGCCGCCATAGATCAGCCTGAGGCCGGAGCGCGCAAGCGATCGCCCGAGCAGGTGACCAGCCTTGGCATAGGTTTCATCGCGGCCCGGAGACGAGCCGCAATAGACGCAGACGGATCGAATCGTATTCATGCCGATGATTGGTGATTGGGTCTGAAAGCGCGGTCAAGCCCTAAGCGCCGAGAAGTCCGGGCTTTTTCTTGTCGGTGATGGTAAAACAGGCTAGACCGGCGTTAGGTGGCTAAGGGGCAGGGAAGTAGATGGCGATCAATCCGTTGAAGGCGTTTCTGTTCGCGGCGGGTGGGACCGTCGCGGTTGCGGGAACCGCCTATGTGTCGGGCGCGCTCGACCCATATTTCAATCGCACGCCGCCGGCGGACGTCGCGGCGCAGGCTCCGCCTGTGGCGCCGAAGCCGGCCAATCCGGGCACGGAAGCGCGGCTGCCGCAGGCCGCGGTACCGGCCGCTCCCACCTCGGAGGCAACCGCGCCTGCCGTCGCGGGTCCGATCGCCCCGACCTTCGACGTGGTGCGCGTCGAAGGCGATGGTTCGATCGTCGTCGCCGGCAATGCCGCGCCCAATTCAAAAGTCGAGATCCTCAACGGTTCGACCGTGATCGGCTCGACGGTCGCCGGTCCGGATGGCGCCTTCGTCATCGTGCTCGATGATCCGCTGAAGCCCGGTGACTATACGATTGCCTTGCGCTCCACCGCCGGCGATGTCGTGACCGCTTCCGCCCAGACGGCCGTCGTCTCCATCCCCGCCAATGCGAGCGGCCAGGTGCTGGCCATGGTCGAGGAACCGGGCAAGCCGGCCGAACTGCTGACCGTACCCCAGCCGCAGACAACACCGGAAGCGCCTGCAGCCGCGGCTCCGGCGCCAGGCACGTCCGCCGCCATCGAAACAACGCCTGCTCCTGCGGCGCCGACAACGCCGCCCGCGCCCTCCGTGGCCGAACCCAAGATCGTCGTCGAAGCGGTCGAGATTGACGGCAGCAAGATCTTTGTCGCCGGCCTCGCCGACCCGGGCCGCAAGGTGCGCGCCTATGCCAACGATATCCTGCTTGGCGAAGCGCAGGCATCGCCGGATGGCCATTTCCTGGTTGAGGCGAGGCGGGACGTGCCGGTCGGCAGTTACACCATCCGTGTCGATGGGCTCGATGCCGACGGGGTGAAGGTGGTGGCCCGCGCCGCCGTGCCGTTCGAGCGCGAACCGGGCGAGGCGGTCGCCGCCGTCGCGCCTGCCGAATCCAAGGCGGCCGATGTAAAGCCTGCCGAACCGTCGGCTGCCGCTGAAGCGCCCGCCGCTGTCGCGCCCAACCCGGCGGAACCGGCTCCGGCCGATGCAGCGGCCACGCCGCCTTCCGATGTGGCCGAGACCGTTTCACCTAAGCTCGAACATGCCAACGGCGCCGTAATCATCCGCCGTCACGACACGCTGTGGCGGATTTCGCGGCGCGTTTACGGTTATGGCATGCGCTACTCGACCATCTATCTCGCCAACCAGGACCAGATCCGCAATCCCGACCGCATCTGGCCGGGACAGGTGTTCAAGGTCCCGCCTCGGTCGAAGGAAGGTGAGGCCGCCGACCTCAAGGCGATGGGTGACCAGATGACGACGCATTCGGCGAAGACGGAGTAGGCAAGCGTCCGCGGGGCGGCTGCAAGCCGCTCCGCAGCCGATCCTTCGCAACCTCCGCCTGCAATCTCCCCATCCGGCCAGCTTGCCTCGTCACCGTTCATCGTCTATCGCCGATGAACGATGACCGAATCCCTGCCTGAACCGGACCGCGCGACGAGCGCGCCAACATCTTGCACCACCGACAGCCACTCCATCGCTGCCCGCCTCGCCGCGCTCTCGCACCCTGCGCGCATCGAGATCCTGAAACGCCTGTCCGCCAGCGGTTTCTGCTGCTGTCGCGACGTCGTCGACCATCTCGATCTCGCCCAGTCGACCGTCTCGCAGCATCTGAAGATCCTGGTCGAGGCGGGGCTGGTGCGCTTCGCGCCTGACCGCCAGCGCTCGCGCTACGAGGTCGACCACGCCGCGCTTGCCGGCGTGTCGGCTTCGCTGAGCGCGCTCGTCGTTTCCTGCTCGACCAGCCGCTGACCCTCTCACCCAAAAGGCAAGAAAAGTGGCCGAAAAAACCGTCTCCGCCGATTCCCCGACCTTCAAGACGCTGCTTAACCTCTGGCCCTATATGTGGCCGGCGGACCGTGCCGATCTGCGGGCGCGGGTCACCTGGGCGACAATTCTGCTGGTGGTTGCCAAACTGACATTGGTCGCGGGACCCTATTTTTTCAAATGGGCGACCGACGCCTTGGCCGGCGACGGCAAATCGACGCCGCCGCTGCCCGCCTTCCTGCTCGCCCCGGTCATGTTGGTTGTCGCCTACAATGTCGTGCGGCTCGTGCAACTCGGCTTCAACCAGTTGCGCGACGCGCTGTTTGCCCGCGTCGGCCAGTACGCGGTGCGCCAGCTTGCCTTCCGCACCTTCGTCCACATGCACCAGTTGTCCCTGCGCTTCCATCTCGAGCGGCGCACCGGCGGCCTGTCGCGCATCATCGAGCGCGGCACCAAGGGCATCGAGACGATCGTGCGCTTCATCATGCTCAACACGGCGCCGACCATCCTCGAATTCGCGCTGACCACGGGCATCTTCGCCTACACCTATGGCTGGAAATACGTAGCCGTGGTGGCGGTCACCGTCTGGCTCTATGTCTGGTTCACGGTTCGCGCCAGCGACTGGCGCATTTCGATCCGCCGCGACATGAACGACAGCGACACCGACGCCAACACCAAGGCGATCGACTCTCTGCTCAACTTCGAGACGGTTAAATATTTCAACAACGAGGCCATGGAGGCGGAGCGCTTCGACCGCTCCATGGCGCGTTACGAGATGTCGGCGACGAGGATCTGGACCTCGCTCGGCTGGCTGAATTTCGGCCAGGGCGTCATCTACGGGCTGGGCACGGTCATCGTCATGTGCATGTCCGCGCTCGAAGTGCAGCGCGGTACGCAGTCTGTCGGTGATTTCGTCTTCATCAACGCCATGCTGATGCAACTCTCGGTGCCGCTCAATTTCATCGGTTTCATCTACCGCGAGATTCGCCAGGGCCTCACCGATATCGAGCAGATGTTCGACTTGCTCGACGTGCCGCAGGAGATCGTCGACAAGCCCGGTGCCAGGCCCCTTGCGATCGAAGCCGGCAAGGTCGAATTCCGCGACGTGCATTTCTCCTATGATCCGAACCGCAAGATCCTGAAAGGCATCAGCTTCGAGGTGCCGGCCGGCAAGACGGTCGCCATCGTCGGTCCTTCGGGCGCGGGCAAGTCGACCATCTCGCGGCTGCTGTTCCGCTTCTACGACATCCAGTCGGGCCAGGTACTGATCGACGGCCAGGATGTCAGGGAGGTGACGCAGGAGAGCCTGCGTGCGGCGATCGGCATGGTGCCTCAGGACACCGTGCTGTTCAACGACACCATCGCCTACAACATTCGCTACGGCCGCATCGGCGCCAGCGAGGAGGAGGTGCGCAAGGCGGCCGAACTCGCCCAGATCGGCCCCTTTATCGAACGGCTGCCCGAAGGCTACCGCTCGATGGTCGGCGAGCGCGGTCTGAAGCTTTCCGGCGGCGAGAAGCAGCGCGTGGCGATTGCCCGCACCATCCTCAAGGCGCCGCCGATCCTGATGCTCGACGAGGCGACCTCGGCGCTGGACAGCCATACCGAACAGGAGATCCAGGCCGCGCTCGACCTGGTCAGCCGGGGCCGCACCACGATCGTCATCGCCCACCGGCTGTCCACGGTGATCACGGCCGACGAAATCATCGTGCTCAAGGACGGCCAGATCGCCGAACGCGGCACCCATGCCGATCTGATGCGCAAGCACGGGCTTTACGCCTCGATGTGGGACCGCCAGCGCGAGGCGACCGAAGCCGAGGAGCGTCTGCGCATCGCTCGCGAAAGCGACGAACTGGGCATAGTGGTGCGCAGGCGCACGTCGGAGCTGTCTTAGCGGCCGCTTTCCTTCTCCTCGTGGAAGAAGGTGGATCGGCGCATAGCGCCGAGACGCTTGAAGGGTACTGGCGCCGTATTTGCCAAGCTGGAACACCCTTCCCCATTGTCGCGTTGCGGGCAGAGGGTGTTTCGGTTATTGAGGCCGGACCTGAAACAGGGACTGCCCCATCCCATGAGCCTTGTCGATACGGTCAAGAACGCGTTCGTACCGATCCATCGCGAGGGCTATCCGTTCATCGTCGCCTTCGGCGCGGGCACGCTTTTCCTCGGCTATTTCTCCTCGATCCTGTTCTGGATCGGGCTCATCCTCACCGCCTGGTGCGCCTATTTCTTCCGCGATCCCGAGCGGGTGACGCCGGTCGATGACCGTCTGGTGGTGAGCCCCGCCGACGGCGTCATCTCGGCGGTCGGCCCGGCCGTGCCGCCGCGCGAGCTTGGCCTCGGCAATGCCGAAATGACCCGCATATCGGTGTTCATGAACGTCTTTTCCTGCCACGTGAACCGCGCCCCGGTGCGCGGCAAGATTTCCCGTATAGAGCATCGGCCCGGGAAGTTCCTCAATGCCGAACTCGACAAGGCAAGCACCGAGAACGAGCGCAACGGGCTGGTCATCGACAGCCCCAACGGCACCGTCGCGGCGGTGCAGATCGCCGGCCTCGTGGCGCGGCGCATCGTCTGCTGGGCCGAGACCGGCGGCTCGATCGCCATAGGCGAACGTTTCGGCCTGATCCGCTTCGGTTCGCGCGTCGATGTCTTCCTGCCGGAGGCGGCGACACCACGCGTGGCCGTCGGCCAGACGGCGGTTGCCGGCGAAACGGTGCTGGCGGAATTCGGCGGTGTCGCCGCCACGCCTCTCGTGCGGATATCCTGACCGGTGGGCGCGCCGTTCAAGAAATTCGAGGCGCATGCCAGCGGCGGCCCGCGCATCCGCGAAATCCCGATGCGCATGGTGCTGCCCAATCTGGTTACGGTGCTCGCCATCTGTGCCGGCCTGTCCGGCATCCGCTTCGCTTTCGAGAACCGCTTCGAGCCCGCGGTGGTCATGGTGCTGCTCGCCGCGTTTCTCGACGGCATAGACGGCCGGCTGGCGCGGATGCTGAAAGCGACGTCGAAATTCGGCGCGCAGATGGATTCGCTAGCCGACATCGTCAATTTCGGCGTCGCGCCCGCGCTGGTGCTTTACGCTTTCCTGCTCGACCGCGCGGGATCGCCGGGCTGGATTGCCGCCCTTTTGTTCACCATCGCCTGCGGCATGCGGCTCGCCCGCTTCAATGTTCTTGACGAGGAAAAGGCCGAGCGGCCGGCATGGCAGACCGAATATTTCGTTGGCGTACCGGCGCCGGCGGGCGCCGTGCTGGTGATGCTGCCGCTCTATCTGTATTTCCTGCGGCTTGGGCTGGAGCCCGGCCGCCCGGCCGCCTTCATCGCCACCGGCTTCACCGTCCTGGTCGCCTTCCTGCTGGTCAGCCGTTTGCCGGTCTATTCGGGAAAGAGCGTCAAGGTGCCGGGTGACAAGGTATTGCCGGTCATCCTGGGCGTCGTGCTCTACATCCTGCTCTTGATGACCTATCCCTGGTACACGCTGACGGCCTCCGTCGCCGGCTATCTCCTCTTCCTGCCCTTCAGCGTGCGTGCCTATTCGAAGCGCGCCAGGCTGGAAGGGGAGCAGGTGCCGCCTTCGGATATCGGATAGCGCTGTTATCGCTTTCTTGAGGCGGGGATGTCGCCGAAGGCGACAGAGGGCGCATTGAACGCCAGCGCTTTGCGCCCGGGTCCGCGATTTAGGTGAGACGGCCCCCTCTGGCCTCTTCACTTACGCCGCCGCACTCAGCCCCAGACGATCGATGGCCAGTTTGCGGGCCGACACGTAGTCGGTCTTGCCTGAGCCCAGCGCCGGGATCTCTTCCACCTTGACGATGTCGTTGGGCACCATCAGTTCGGCCGCCCCGGCTTTCTTGCCGAATTGGCGCAGTTCCTCGGCACTCGCATCGTCGGCGGTGGTGACCAGCACGATGCGCTCGCCGCGCCTTTTGTCGGGCACTGCCACGGCGGCATGGCGCTCTTCCGGCCACAGCGACTGGACCAGCATCTCGACCGCACCCAGCGACACCATCTCGCCGGCGATCTTGGCGAAACGCTTGGCCCGGCCGCGAATGGTGATGAAGCCTTCGCGGTCGACCGAAACGATGTCGCCGGTGTCGTGCCAGCCTTCCAGCCGCTGCAATTCGCCCGGCCGGTCGGCGGTCATGTAACCCATCATCATATTCGGGCCGTCGAGCCACAGCCGGCCGGCGCCCTCGATGCCTTCGACGGGTTCGAGCTTCATGCGGATGGCCGGCAGCAGCCGCCCGACGGTGCCGTCGCGGCTATGGATGGCGGTGTTGACGGCAACCACGGGCGCGGCCTCGGTCAGCCCAAAGCCTTCGATGATCTCGGCCTGGAAACGCTCCCGATAGGCGCCGCGGGTTTCCGGCTTTACCGCTTCGGCGCCGGCGACGACGAAGCGCAGGCTGGAAAAATCGCCGTCCTTGGCGGTGCGCGCGTAGTTCGCGAGGAAAGTGTCGGTGCCGAACATGACCGTCGGCTTCACCTTACGGGCGATCTCGGGGATGATCTTGTAGTGGAGAGGCGAGGGGTAGAGGAACAGTTTTACGCCTGTGACCAGCGGCAGGATGGTGCCGCCCGTCAGCCCGAAGGAGTGGAACACAGGCAACACGTTGAGCAGGATATCGGCCGGCGAGATGGTGACACGGGCTTCCGCCTGCATGGCGTTGGCGTAAAGGTTCTTGTGCGACAGCACCACCGCCTTCGGCGTGCCTTCCGAACCGGAGGTGAACAGGATGACCGCGGGTTTGGCTGCGTCCTGACGCTGCAGCGGCCAGCGCCACAGCAAGGCGGCGGTAAGCTTTTCCAGCGCCGTCACGCTTGCGCGTGTATCCTCCAGCCAGAGAAACTTCGCGCCGCCCTTTTCGACCGCCGTCACGATATCGCCGAGGTCGGCCTTCTCGATGAAGGCGCGGGAGGAGACGACCGTGCGGATCACCGCCGTGCGGATGGCCGCGGTAATGCTGGCCGGACCCGCGGTATAGTTGATCATCGCGGCCACCCGCCCGGCCGAGAGCAGCCCGACCAAGGACAGCACCACGCCATTGGCGTTGGGCAGGAGCAGGCCGACCGCTTCGCCGGGCGCCGTCACCGCCTCGAAACGCCTGCCCAGCACGCGCGCGCCGATAAACAGTTTCCGATAGCTCAGCGCGCCCGAGACGACGTCCTCGATAATCGGATGCGACGCGCCGACCCTGGTTGCGGCGTCACGCATGGCCAGGAACAGGCCGCGATCGAGATCGGCGGCTGCGAAGCGCGCCTCGGAGAAGCGGTCGAACAGCGCGTTGGTGTTCGAAGCCTGGTCGGGAATGCGCGCCACCAGCTCGGCGATGGTCATTGGTTCCAATGCGCTGATCGACAGGCGCGGGAACCAGCGCCGTGGCGCGATGCTGGCCGGTGTCAACGAGACAGGAAGGTCGCGGGCGCCGCCGACGAAGATCGGCACGATGCGGGCGTCGGCCTGCATGGCGATGCGGGTGACAGCGCGAAACAGCCGGAACGACTTGACGTCGGGCTCGACCGCGTCCGGCAGGTAGACGGCAAGCCGGCCCTTGCCCTTCAGCACGCGCACCAGCCTGCGGCTGACGAAGACGTGCTCGGCGTTGAAGGCGATGGTGCGGCCAAGCTCGCGCCACGGCTCCAGCCATGGCGCCCTGGCCGAGGCTCCGTCGAGGATGTGCAGCGTGTCGTCAGGCAGCAGCGACAGCATCAGCGCCGGTTCGAAGTGCGACTGATGTGAGATGACATAGATGACTGGCGCCGCCGCATCGCGCGCGATTGCGATGCGGCTGTCGCTGATCCGGTAGGCGAGCTTGAACGGCACGTAGAGCAGCGCCTGGGTAAAGCGCAGGCCGAGGCGGAACTTTTCCATCACCCCGATCAGCAGCCAGGCCACGACCAGACCCGCAAGCAGCGCCAGTGTCAGGATCATGCCGCGTCTCTCCCAACGGTCCTTGCACCTCGGCTCTGCGGCCGCTTCGGCAAGAACCTAGACGATGTGCGGGCAAGGTCAATGAGGAGGCCTCCTGCCGCCTCTCACGAAGGGAGGGCAAAAGCGGCATCTTCTACGCCGTCTTCAGTCTCCCGCTGATGAAGCGGAATTCCTGCGTTTTGCCGCCATAACCGTAGGCGGCGGCCGGCACTTCGTGCACGAAGGCGTAGCTTTCCTCGTGCACGGACCCGAGCAGGCGCCCGAAGGCGGCGAAGATCGCCTTGAGATAGGCTTCCAGCTCGAGCTTGGTGTTGGTGCCGTCGACCACCTTGATGTCGAGCCAGAACGTATTGGTCCCATGCTCGGCCAGCGATGTGCCGCCGGCGAACCAGTGCTGCGGATCGAGGTAGGAAACGGCAACCGCCGTTATGGTCGGATCCTTGCGGAGGTGTGTGGCGGTGAGTTCGGTGGCCTCCTTGGCGATCCTGGCGGACAGCGTGGCGTCGGGCGTTCCGGTGACGCTGACGTTGATGATGGGCATTGTCCTTCTCCTTGGTTCTGGCGGGCTCTGTCAGCCAATGACGCAACCATGTCACCAATCATGAGTCATGAAAATCGAATTGTTTTCAAAAAATAGTTCGATAATATCGAACTATGAAAATGCTCGATCCCGACCTCTTGAGGACATTCCTCGCCTTCGCCGACAGTGGCTCGCTGGCGCAAGCGGCCTCCGTTGTCGGCCGTTCACCGTCGGCTGTGACGGCGCAGATGCAGCGGTTGGAAGAGGCTGTCGGCGAACCGCTGCTGGCGCCGCAGGGCAGGAGCCGCGGGCTGACGCCGACCGGTGAGGAGCTTGTCGGCTATGCCCGGCGTATCCTTGCAGCGCATCGTGAAGCCTGGCTCGGCTTGAAGGGCGCAAAGGCCGATGGACGCATCGCGATCGGCACGACGCAGGATTTCGCCGACAGCGGCTTGCCCGATCTGCTGCGTGCCTTCGCCGAAAGCCATCCGCGCGTCAGGATCGAGCTGCGCGTCGGCCGCTCCGCCGAGCTGGCGCACGCCCTTCAGGGCGGTAGCCTGGATCTGGCGATCGTTATGCGGCAAGCGGCGACGCCGGACGAAATCGGCATGCTGCGCGAGCCGATGATGTGGCTCTGTTCGCAGAAAGGGCTGGCTGCGCGACAGGACGAATTGCCGCTTGCGCTGCTCGATCCGCATTGCGGCTTCCGCGAAGCGGCGATCTCGGCGCTCGATGCGGCCGGCCGGCGCTATCGCATCGCGGCCGGCAGCGGCAGCCTGGCCGGCCTGCGCACGGCGGTCAATGCCGGCATTGCGCTGACGCTGCGCACCGCACGCTTTG
Source organism: Mesorhizobium sp. BR1-1-13 (assembly GCF_020165515.1). Taxonomy (NCBI): domain Bacteria; kingdom Pseudomonadati; phylum Pseudomonadota; class Alphaproteobacteria; order Hyphomicrobiales; family Phyllobacteriaceae; genus Mesorhizobium; species Mesorhizobium sp. BR1-1-13. Next base: position 572,632 of record NZ_JAIUIH010000003.1, on the reverse strand, counting down.
CCCATTCCGGGATTGTCGAAGCACCCCACGCATTTGACCTGCCGCCCGTGCCCGTTGCTGAATTCGCCGTCCGGCTGCGCGCCGACGCCGAGAGCCCGGCGCGGGATCTAGGCGCACTGCTCGGCGCCGGCCTGGCTCTACCAGGGCTTTTTGGCAGAGAGCCGTCCATCGTCAGGCGCGGGGCCAAAGAAAAAGCCGACCTTGCGGTCGGCTTGGAGTAGGACGGACCGAGGGGTTTGGGGGGACTCGGGGGGTGGTCCGTCTGCTCAACAATGCCTGAACCGGATGATGGTTCCGTGACTGCGCAAATTTTTTTGGGCTCGGCTTTCACAACGGACCTGGCGCTTGTTGCTGCTTTGCCGACAGCCAGTCGCGGCCGGCATGGGCAAACACCGCACAAAGCACGATCGCGCCGCCGATCATGCTGGCCACGGGCGGTATCTCGGCCAGGAAAAGGAAGGCAAACAGGATCGCGAACGGCACTTCGGCAGAGCCGAGCAGGCCGGATTCAGCCGCAGGGATGAGCCGCGCTCCTTCCGTCCACAGGATGGAGGAGAGTGCGAAGCTCGAGCCGAAGGCGACCAGCAGCACGGCGTCTCTTGCCGAGACGGCAAGCGGGTCGGTGACGAACCAGCCGAGTATGAACAACAGCAGGGCCGAGACCGCGCCTGCCCAGACCGCCGGCGTGTCGCGGAAGGCGCGCACCATGATCATGTAGAGCGCGCTGCCGATCGTCATCAGCAGCGCCAGCCCGTCTCCGAACAGATTGCCGGTGCCGAAGCTCGACCAGACCATGACCGCGACGCCGCCAAGCGAGACCGCTGCGGCTAACATCGTCTGCAGGCGGAAGGGCTCGCGAACCAGCAGGAAGGCGAGCAGCGCGGCAATGAAAGGCGACGTCGCGTAGATGACCGTGACATTGGCGACGAAGGTGAATTTGAAGGCGGAGATGAAGGCGATGCTGGCCAGCGCGCCTTCCACCGCCAGCAGCCAGCCGCGCCAGCCGAGCCGCAGCGTTTCGCGGTTGCCGGAGCGGTGGCGGCGCCACAGCACATAGAGGCTGATCAGGATGAAGCCGACGAAGCCGCGCCAGCAGGTGATGGTCAGCGGATCGGCATGGATCGATTTGGTCAGCACACCGGTCAGCCCGAACACCGCCGCCGACGACGACACCAGAATGATGCCAAGTGTCCGTTCTGCGGTGTCGGTGGCGGCTGCTACGTCGGTCATGAAAGCCAATCTACGTGGTTCTGTCCTGACATCGTAGTGTCAGCAGTCTGGCCATCACAGCCGTTTGCGGAAATGCTCGCCGCCCACGATCAGCAGCCCTGCGGCAATGATGAGAGCAGCGCCGAAGAACACTTCGCGGCGCGGCACGTCGCCCCAGATGGCGAAGCCGAGCGCGAAGGCCCACAACAGCGAGGTGTATTCCAGCGGCGCGATGATCGAGGCCGGCGTCCGTTTCATGCCTTCGAAGAGAAGATACTGCGCCAACCCGCCGAGCGCGCCGACGCTGGCAAGCAGAAGCAGTTCGCTCCAGCCGGGCGTCTGCCACCAGAGCAGCGCCGGCACCGCCGAGAATATCAGGAAATAGAAATTGTTGAGCAGGAGCTGGACCATCGAGCGCTCGGCAAGGGCTGTCTTGCGCAACAGCACGATGGCGATGCCCCACAGGAAAGCGGCGGCCAGCACCAGCAGCACCGGCACGGACAGGCCGAGATGGGCAGGGTCGCAGGCGACGAAGACGCCGGCGAAGCCGATTGCCACCGCCAGCCAGCGCAGCATGGGCACCTTTTCGCCAAGCATCACCACGGAAAGCACGGTGACGATGATCGGGGCCGCGTAGTAGACGGTGGTCAGTTCGGCGAGCTGCAGGCTGCGCGCGGCATTGTAGTAGCAGAGCCAGGCCGCCAGGGTGAAGACGCTGCGCAACAGCATCGGCCACACGATCGGCGACCGCGCTGTCTCGGTATAGAGATGCCGTCCGCCGATCGCCGCGCAGGCGGTCAGTATGGTGATGCTCCGGAAGAACATGATCTGCCAGACGCTCATGCTGGCGACCAGCAGCTTGATCGACGCGTCCTGCGTGGAAAAAAGCAAATAGGCGACGCCGGTCAGGAGGATGCCGGCGAGAACCCTTTCGCGTGTTTCGAGAATGGCGACGTCGGCCATGCGGCAAGCGGCCTTGTGTGAAAACGGCTCCGGCCCCTGTCGGCTCCGCTCCCGCCAGCTATAGGGGCGAAACCTTGCAAGGCGCTGCTCCAGCGCCATGCTTGCGTTGGGGCAGGTCCGATCCCGGATGCGGCTTCTGGCGCGGCGCGACTGATTGGTTTAGCATTGTCTCACAAAGCCGGCGCATAGGCTCGGCGGGCCAGGGAAACGGTGCGGATCAAGAAGCCGGCGCTCGCATAAGAGACGCCATTCGCATCATGGCAGCGGGCCCTGACAGCCGGCAGTACGGACATCGAGACGCCGAGATCGGGGGGAGAACGCAATGCAGAAACTGCAATCGCAAGGCGTACATCACATCACGCTGGTCGGCGCCGGTCGCCAGACCTCGATCGATTTCTGGGAAGGCGTGCTGGGCATGCCTTTCATTTTCGAGCAGCCCAACCTCGACAAGGCGGCCGAAAGCCATCTCTATTTCGATCCGGGCGACGGGCGGCTGATCACCATCTTTACCGACGAGACCCGCACGCCGGTAAAGCGACGCACCCCGACCGACACCGGCTGCGTCCACCACATCGCCTTTGCCGTGTCGCGCGTCACCTTCCTGCAGGCGGTCGCCCGGCTTGATGCGCGCGCCATCAAGCACAGTGGCGTCAAGGACCGCGGTTTCATGGATTCGATCTATTTCGAGGATCCGCTCGGCTTGCTGATCGAACTTGCTTCCTACCGTTTCGAGCCGCCGGCCGGCTTTGGCCATGCCGACGTGCTGATGGAAGCGCACAAGCTCCGCGTCGCGCGGGGCGACTACAACATCGCCGAGGCGCATCTGGCCGACGCCATCCAGGCACTGGTCGAGCGCTCGCGCGCGACATTGTCGGCCGACAGGACGCCGCGCAATCCATATTGATTTTTGAATAAGCAAAGGGAGGAACACATGGCAAAGACAGCGACGAAGGGTGCGAGGAAGCCGGCAGCCAAGGCGACACCAAAGGTTATGGCAAAACCAGCAGCAAAAGCTTCAACCAAGCCGGCGCCAAGAATATCGGCAAAGCCTTCGGCCAAGGCGGCGTCAAAAGCAGCAACCGCCGGCAAAACCGCGTCCAGGACCAAGGGGAAATCGGCGAAGAACCCCGCCCTGATGATCAGCATGCTGAAGCCCAGCGTCAACAACATGACGGTTCGGGTGTTTGCCCGCGCCGCCGGGCTGGACCATGTCGAGGCCGACGCCTGGGGCAGCACGCGTTCGCCCGAATTCATGGCGCGCAACCCGGCCCATCTGACTCCGATGATCGAGGACAAGGGCCTGCCGCGAGGGGTGCTTTGGGAAAGCTGCGCCATCATGCAGTATCTCGCCAACAAGCACGGGCTGGAGAAATTCTACCCCAAGGCGCCTGCCAAGCGGGCGATGATCGACAGCGCCATGTTCTACCTGATCGGCACGCTCTATCCCTATGTGGCGCGCGCCACCTATCCGGCGCTCGGTTTCCCGCAATATGCCGGAGAGGTCGGCCACAGCGACGCTCATCCCGACAGGAAGGCCGAGGCGCAGAAGGCGGCGATCGCCGCCATCTCCGAACCGCTGGAGGTGTTCCACTCTTTCTTCAGGGACGGCAAGCCCTTCATTGGAGGCAAGAACCCGTCTATCGCCGACATCCGCCTGGCGGCGACACTCGAATTTCTCGTCGTCATCGACTATGCCCTGCCCGAATGGGCCAGCGACTACATGGCCGCGATGGAGAAGAAGCTCGGCAAGGCCTATGCAGACCCGGCCAGCGACGTGCGCGGCTACATTGCCCATGTGAAGTCACAGCCACGGGTGTGAGATCGCTTCGGCGTCGCAGGCCGGTTGAAGCCAGCCGGCGGCCAAGATGAACTGCGATCCGTCGGGTTCCTTCACGCCTCCTTTGTCTGGCAGGACAGTGGGGGGCACTGTCCGCCAGCGTATCGCGGATGCTCGTCACACCGCGCTTCCGGCGTATCCCGTGGCGCTTACTGCGTCGCTTGGTAAAGCTCCGCCGCCGCTGCTTTGAGCGCCCGCCTTCCGTCCGGCCTGAAATACATCATGTGTCCTCCGTCCAGCACATCGACGCGGATGGGCTTTGCACCGGCGAGCGTCGGTATCTGGTTCACCAGATAGCGAGACGCCAGATAGGGCGTGACGAGATCGGTGTAGCCGTTGACGATGACGACGCCGAGCGCGGGATTGAGCGAGCGCGCCCGCTGCAGATCGTTCATCACGCCGGCATAGCCCTGCCGCGATGTGCCGTAGTCCCAATTGCGGCTGATCTCGCCATTGAGCAGCCGATAGCTGACATCGGTGTGGTAGTTCAATTCGTCGCGGGCATAGCCGACAAAAGCCGAGGTCAATGCTGGAACGCTGCGGTCGAGCACCGGATCGGGTCCGGCGTTGCGAGCGCTTTCAGGAGCGATGTCGGCCGTGCCGATCATGGCGTCATAGGGGCTGAGCACCTTGCTCTTCGAGCGGGCGAACTCCCTCGCGAAAAGGCTGGTCGGTATACGCGCGAAGTTCCGCTGCACGAGATCGAGCGGCAGGCCGGTGATCTCGGCCACCCGCTGGCTCGCGAGCCCCCCGCCTTGCTCCAGCCCGCTGGCCAGCGCCGTGAGGTATTCGCCAAGCGCATAGCGCTCGACCGCGGCCAACTGCGCCCGCAGCGCCTCGCCCGTAACGCCGTCGGCACTGAGCCGCACCGATGCCAGCGAGGGGAGTTCGAGGGCCCAGTGCAGCGGCTCGAATTCGTCAGGTTGCACCAGCATGAATTCCAGCGCCGGCGAGATCAGCACGATGCCGCTCGGGCTAAGGCCGACATCCTCCTGCAGCATTCTGGCCAGCAGTGCCGCGCGAAACCCGCCATAGCTTTCCCCGGCAAGGAAAAGCGGCGAGCCGCTGCGGCCGTTCTGCGCAAGATAGAGCCGGATGAAGGCGCCGATCGAGCTGGCATCCTGGTTGACGCCCCAAAAATCGTGGGTGTTCTGCCCGGGAGCCTCGCGGCTGTAGCCGGTGCCGATCGGATCGACAAAGACGAGGTCGGTCATGTCGAGCCAGCTGTCCGGATTGTCGATGAGCTTTTGCGGCGGCGGCAGGAATTCGCCGTCGGCTCCGGTCGTGATGATGCGCGGACCGAGCGCACCGAGATGCAGATAGGCGGAGGCCGCCCCGGGGCCGCCATTGAAGACGAAGGTAATGGGGCGTGGTGCCGTTTTTGTCGCATCGGCCGGTGGCCGCAGCGTGTAGGCGACATAAAAGATCTCCGCCGTGACGTCGGCCTTGCCTGAAAGCAGCGACAGCGTGCCGGCCTTGGCCTGATAGTCCAGCTTGCGTCCGGCAACCGTGATCGAATGGCTGGTGACCTGCGGCTGCGGCAGCAGCGACAGCACACCGCCGGTCGGCGCCGGCCTCTCCGGCGTTTCAGCCAGCACAGGCTGTGCGAAGGCAGCAAGCATCAGTAGGATGAGAGAGATCAGTTTCAACTTGAACGGCATGAAGCCTCCGCGAGAACGCTTGTCGCATAGCTATAGCCGATGCGATCGAAGTCAAAGGAAAGGCCTGTCCGGCTGAAGACGATCGCCTGCCATCAGGGCAACGAATCCGGGTCAGCGGGTTCCGTGCAAGCCTTCTCGGCGCACTATTGAGAGAGCATTGAATGAAAAAACCCGCCTGTGCGGCGGGTCCCTGGCGCAACTCAGCACCATAACCAGATATGTACCATAGCTGCCTTCACCCTGTCAAGAAAAAATTCCTATCACGAGAGACCGCCCGCACACTCGACTGCCCATCGCCAGCCTTCGTTGACCCGAGTCGGTCACCGGAAAATGGAACGACGGCACTCCCCATGGATCAGACAGTTTTTGAGCCCTCGTCCGTCAATGTCCCATTTGGGATAGTGGTTGCGCGCGCCTGTGTTCCAACGCGATGATTATGTTTGCTTTCCGGTGTGATCGGGTCAAATCTCGGTCGGTTGGCGCATGCCAGCGCCAGAAACAATCGTCGGAAAGGGGCAGCGAAATGGACGCCACCGCACTGAAGGCCATGCAGGCGCCGCTGAAAGAGACCTATCGCGATGATGCTTCGCGCGCGCTCATCACGCTCAGGGCCAGAGGCAGTCTCGATGACCAGTCGATCGCCTGCAAGGTCGAGACGGGCAGGGCTCTCGCGATTGCCGGCTTGCATCCGGCAACCGGCGGCTCGGGGCTCGAGCTTTGCTCGGGCGACATGCTGCTGGAGGCACTTGTGGCCTGCGCCGGCGTAACGCTCAAGGCGGTGGCGACGGCGCTCGAATTCAAGCTCGGCGCCGCCACGGTCGAGGCCGAAGGCGACCTTGATTTTCGCGGCACGCTCGGCGTTGCCAAGGATGCGCCGGTCGGTTTTCGCGCCATCAGGCTGAATTTCAGTCTCGACACCGATGAGCCGCAGGAGCGCATCGATTCCTTGCTGAGGCTGACCGAACGCTACTGCGTGGTGTTCCAGACCATCAATCAGAAGCCGGAACTGACGGTCAGCGCACGGCGCTGACGCCGCATCACGCCTTACTGCGCTGCCGGTTCCTCCGCGTCGCCCTCGTCGGTGAAGGGTGATGCGCTCGGCACGCATTGCAGCGACCAGCCGGTCGGGGCCGGCTGCTTCTGGTATTCGGTGATGGCGGCGGTGCATTGTTCGCGCTTGTCGAACGTGCTGGGCAACACGACCATGCCGCCTTGCGGACCGGCAATTACTAGGTACCAGACCAACGCTACGCTCGAAGCCATGGGAATTTCCTTGCTCTGCCCAGCCGGGCTTGTTGTGGGAATCTATGTGATCCTATCAACTCTGCGGAAATGACGAAAGCATGACCGCGACGCAGCTTTCCGCCGCCACATCACGGCCGCGTGATGTGGCGGGGCGGGCGGGGCCTGGTCAATTCGTTGCGAAACAATAGAACAGGCCGTCGCCGCCGGTGCCTTTCAGCGCCTCCTGGCCGCAGCCGCCGCGCGAAGCATGCGAAGAGTTCCAGGATTTGGCGGCAGCCGAATCATCGAGCCCGGCGCGGTCGTGGTGACCCATCATGGCAGCGCCTTCCGTGCCGCTCATGGTCCAGTCCCCGCAGGTCTGGTCGGCGATCCTGGTGCCGTCGGGCTTCGAGCCGGTCAGCATGTCGTGGCGGTTGGGCGTGTCGCCGCGGCCGTTGACCATCTCGCCTTTTTCGTTGAGCGCCGTCTGCTTGGTGATGCCGTTGGCATCGCCGTGCAGCGAGGCGACGTCGTCGGCTATCTTGACGCCCTTGGCATTCACCCATGGTCCCTTGCCGATGCGGTCGCGCGCATCCTCGGTGCTGGTCGACAGGTATGCGGCCCAGGTCTTGCCGGTGACGCCGGCTGCTTCCGCCAGCGAGGCGCAATGCGCGTCCGCGCCCTTCAGGCCGCCGAGGTCTGCCCCTTTGCCCGAGCCGACGCTGGTGACGAAGAAACTCATTCTGGCATCTTGTGACAAAGCTGTGCCGGCGGCCAAGGCGGAGATAGTGGCGGTGGCGGCGATGAGAATAAGTCTGCGCATGTCGATCCTCCGGGGTTTGAGCTTCGAAAGTACATTCGAGGAACGCCGCCCGGAGCCGAATTCTTCCGATAAAAAGGATGCGGCTATTCCGGCTGCCGGTAGGCGACGAAACGGTTGTGCTTGGCCTGGAAGATCAGTCCCGTCTCTTTCAGGTCGGGGCTTGCCAGCGGCACGATGCGTTTGGCGATTTCGGAGGGATGCGGCAGCGTTTCCGGGTCCTCGCCGGGCACGGCTTGCGCGCGCATCGCGGTGCGGGTGGCGCCGGGGTCGGCCGCGTTGACTCTGAGCGGCAGGCTCTGCGTCTCATGCGCCCAGGAGCGCATCATCGTCTCGACCGCCGCCTTGGAAGCCGCGTAGGGCGCCCAGAAGGCGCGCGCCGAGTGAGCGGCATTGGACGAAAGAATGATGGCCCGGCCGGCGTCGGAGAGCCGCAGCAGCGGGTCGACCGAGCGGATCAGCCGCCAGGTCGAGGTGACGTTGATGGTCATCACCTTCTCGAAGGTTTTGGCCTCGACATGGCCGATCGGCGAGATCACGCCGAGCACGCCCGCATTGGCGACGAGAATGTCGAGCTTGCCCCAGCGCTCGTGGATGGCGCCGCCCAGGCGGTCGATGCCGGCCATGTCGGCAAGGTCGAGCGGCACCAGCGTCGCTTCGCCTTTGCCGGTTTTGGCGCGCTCCGCCTTGATCTGGTCGTCGAGTTCTTCCAGCCCGCCCACGGTGCGCGCCACGGCAATGACGTGGGCGCCGGCGGCAGCCAGTTCCCTGGCGATGAAGTAGCCGATGCCCCGCGAGGCGCCGGTAACGACCGCAACGCGGCCGGAGAGGTCGAGGGTCATGCGACAGATTCCGGAAATATGGCTATGGCAACTGGCGGTGCGGCGATCCTACGCGCCGCTCGTCGCCAGCAGCGACAGCGTGCGTACATTGTCGTGGCCTTCGAAATCGAGCAGGCGGGTGGGATACTGGCCGGTGAAGCAGGCGTCGCAGAATTGCGGCTGCTCGTTGTCGCGGCTGGCTTCGCCGACGGCGCGATAGAGTCCGTCGATCGACAGAAAGCCGAGCGAATCGACGCGGATGAATTCGGCCATCTCCTCGATCGACATGCGTGATGCCAAAAGCTTCGATTTTTCCGGCGTATCGACGCCGTAGAAGCAGGAGGCGCTGGTCGGCGGCGAGGCGATGCGCATGTGCACTTCCTTGGCGCCGGCGTCGCGCACCATCTGCACGATCTTCTGACTGGTCGTGCCGCGCACGATGGAATCGTCGACCAGCACGACGCGCTTGCCCTCGATCATGCGGCGGTTGGCGTTGTGCTTCAGCTTGACGCCCATATGGCGGATGGAATCGCCAGGCTGGATGAAGGTGCGGCCGACATAGTGGTTGCGGATGATGCCGAGCTCGAAGGGAATGCCCGCGGCTTGCGAAAAGCCGATAGCCGCCGGCGTGCCGGAATCCGGCACCGGCACGACGATGTCGGCCTCGACCGGATTTTCCTGCGCGAGTTCCGCGCCGATGCGCTTGCGCACCTCGTAGACGTTGCGGCCTTCGACCGAAGAATCCGGGCGTGCGAAATAGACATATTCGAAGATGCAGAAGCGGGTCTTCTGCGGCTCGAACGGGAACAGGCTTTCGATGCCCTTGGAGGTAACGACGACCATCTCGCCGGGCTTCAAGTCGCGCACGAAACGCGCGCCGATGATGTCGAGGGCGCAGGTTTCGGAGGCCAGGATCCAGGCACCGTCGAGGTCGCCCAGCACCAGCGGACGGATGCCGAGCGGGTCACGGCAGCCGATCATCTTCTTGGCCGTCATCGCCACCAGCGAGAAGGCGCCCTCGACCTGGCGCACCGCATCGATGAAGCGCGAGTTCAGATCGCGCTCCTTGCTGGTGGCGACGAGGTGCAGAAGCGTCTCGGTGTCGGAGGTCGAGGAGAAGATCGCGCCCTGCTTCTGCAGCGCGCGCTGCACGGTCATGGCGTTGGTCAGATTGCCGTTATGGGCCACGGCGAAGCCGCCATCGGCCAGTTCGGCGAAGAAAGGCTGGATGTTGCGCATGCCGGCGCCGCCGGTCGTGGCATAGCGCGTATGGCCGATGGCGCGATTGCCTTGCAGGCTGTCGATGACGCGTTGCTTGGTGAAGGTGTCGCCGATCAGGCCAACATGGCGTTCGACATGGAACTGGGTGCCGTCGTAGGAGACGATGCCGGCCGCTTCCTGGCCGCGATGCTGCAGCGCGTGCAGACCGAGCGTGACGATGGCCGCCGCGTCCTGTCGGCCGAAAATGCCGAACACGCCGCATTCGTCGTGGAAGTGATCGTCAGCTTCCGCGGAAAGCACGTCGTTTGCATCTGCCATGGGGCTCAAGCTCCGCTAAAATCGCCATATAAGGCGATAGCGTCGTGAAAGCAACGCGTCCGGCGATGGTTCACGATCATCGTCAGTCTTGGGCGCCTGTTCCGCGGCGCCCGATCACTCATCAATTCGCCGGCGCAGCCGGGGCCGGATTGGCCGGTGCGTTGTCCGCGGGAGGCGTTCCGGCATCGCTGTCGTCGGGGGCCGGCGCATTGGCATCGTCCCCTCCCGCCGGAGCATCCGTGGCCGGTGCATCCGGTGCGGCGGGCGTTTCGGCGGCCGGCTGATTCGGATTGAGCTTCTTGAGGATGGCGTTTTCCGGATCCTCGGGCAGCAGGCTTTCGAGCTTGGCGCCGATCTGTTCCAGCAGCGGCCGCGACTTGGCCTCCGTGACCCAGGCCGGTGCCTTGGCGCCGGCCAGCCAATTGAAGAACAGCAAGGCCACGGCGACCACCAGAATGCCGCGGGCCGCGCCATAGAGGAAGCCGAGCGTGCGGTCGAGCGCGCCGATGCGGGAATCGATGATCCAGTCGGCGAGTTTCATGGTGATGACGCTGACGACGATCAAAGCGATGATGAAGACGACGCCGGCGGAGGCCGCCATGGCGATCTTTTCATTGTCGATATAGGGCTTCAGGTAGGGCAGGACGGGCTTGTAGAAAAAGAATGCCGCCGCGGCTGCCGCCGCCCAGGACACGATGGACAGGACCTCGCGTGAAAAGCCGCGAACCATGGCGAGCATCGCCGAGACCAGGGTGAAGCCGACGAGAATTCCGTCAAGCAGCGTTATCGGCATCTTTGTCGCCCCACTCCCTGTCGCTCACCACTAGGTGAGCCCGTCATTCTTCGTCGTTGGCGCGGCTGCGCCGTGAGCCGGCTATGCGCGCCACGAGGTCGGCGAGCTCGGTGGGCTGGAAAGCGCCGGCCCCGATTCCTCCGGCAAGTTCCTCGCTGCCCAAGGGCAGAACCGCGCTTCCGAAACCCAGCTTTTCGGCCTCCTTGAGACGCTGCTGCGCATGTGCAACCGGCCTCACGGCGCCAGAAAGGCTGATTTCGCCGAAATAGACGCAATCGGCGGGAAGGGCAAGACCGGTGAGCGAGGAAACCAGTGCGGCCGCCACCGCCACATCGGCCGCGGGCTCGGAAATGCGGTAGCCGCCGGCGACATTCAGATAGACGTCGTGTTGGCCGAAGCGCACGCCGCAATGCGCCTCGAGCACCGCCAGGATCATCGACAGCCGGGCGCCGTCCCAGCCAACGACGGCGCGGCGCGGCGTGCCGAGCGAGGAGGGCGCGACCAGCGCCTGGATTTCGACCAGCACCGGCCTTGTACCTTCCATGCCGGCGAAAACCGCCGCTCCCGGCGATTTCGCGTGGCGCTCGCCGAGGAACAGCTCGGACGGATTGGCAACTTCGCGCAGCCCCTTGTCCGACATCTCGAAGACGCCGATCTCGTCGGTCGGCCCGAAACGGTTCTTGACCGTGCGCAGGATACGGTAGTGATGGCCGCCTTCGCCCTCGAAATAGAGCACGGCGTCGACCATGTGCTCGACGACGCGCGGGCCGGCGATCTGCCCTTCCTTGGTGACATGGCCGACGAGCACGATCGCAGCACCCGTGGATTTCGCGTAGCGGATCATCGCCTGGGCGGCGGCACGCACCTGGGTGACGGTGCCGGGCGCCGAATCGGCGAGGTCGGTCCACAGCGTCTGGATCGAATCGAGGATCACCAGGTCCGGCCGCTTGCCGTCGGCGATCGTGGCAAGGATATCCTCGACATTGGTCTCGGCTGCCAGTTCCACGGGCGTCGAGGCGACGCCGAGGCGCTGCGCACGCAGCCTGATCTGGGCGACCGCCTCTTCGCCCGAGACATAGACGATGCGGTGGCCCCTTGAGGCCAGGGCCGCGGCTGCCTGGGTGAGCAGTGTCGACTTGCCGATACCGGGATCCCCGCCGACCAGCAGCGCCGAGCCGCGCACGAAGCCGCCGCCGGTGGCCCGGTCGAGCTCGCCGATGCCCGACACGATGCGCGGCGCGTCCTCGATATCGCCGGAAAGCGTGGTCAATACCACCGCGCGGCCCTTGCGGGCGTTGCGCGTATTGGCCGGCCCGGAACCGATGCCGCCGGACGTGCCTTCCTCGACCAGCGTGTTCCATTCGCCGCAGGCATCGCATTTGCCGGCCCAGCGCTGATGCACCGATCCGCAGTTCTGGCAGATGAACTGGACGCGGGATTTAGCCATTAGCGAGGCCTCTTCGGGATCGCCGATGCTGGATAGGTGGGCAGGCCAGGGGGGTGTGACGGAGCGCGACGGTGAGTCAAAAAGCTACTCAAATCTTTCCGCGATATGATGTTCCTCCGCCAGATCCGAGAAGCGGGTGAATTCGCCGTGGAACGCGAGCGTGACCGTGCCCGTCGGTCCGTGACGCTGCTTGGCCACGATCACCTCGGCCTTGCCGCGCATCTCGTTCATCTCGTTTTCCCACTTGATGTATTCGTCGGTGCCGAGCTTCGGCTCGCGGTTCTTGAGGTAGTATTCCTCGCGGTAGACGAAGATCACGACGTCGGCGTCCTGCTCGATCGAGCCGGATTCGCGCAAGTCCGAGAGCTGCGGGCGCTTGTCGTCGCGGCTTTCAACCTGGCGCGAGAGCTGCGACAGCGCGATGATCGGCACCGCAAGCTCCTTGGCCAGTGCCTTGAGGCCGGTTGTGATCTCGGTGATTTCCTGCACGCGGTTCTGCGAGGCCCTGGCACTGGAGCCCTGCATCAGCTGGATATAGTCGATGACGATGAGGTCGAGGCCGCGCTGGCGCTTCAGGCGCCGGGCGCGGGCCGAGAGCTGGGCGATCGAGATGCCGCCGGTCTGGTCGATGAACAGCGGGATCTTCTGCATGGTCTGCGAACAGGCGACCAGTTTTTCGAAGTCCATTTCGGTGATCTCGCCGCGGCGGATCTTCGAGGAGGAGATTTCCGTCTGTTCGGAGATGATACGGGTCGCGAGCTGTTCCGACGACATTTCGAGCGAGAAGAAGCCGACGACACCGCCATTCGCAGCCTTGAACGACCCGTCGGCCTGCTGCGCCGGCACATAGGCCTCGGCGACGTTGAAAGCGATGTTGGTGGCGAGCGACGTCTTGCCCATGCCCGGGCGGCCGGCAAGAACGATCAGGTCGGACGATTGCAGGCCGCCCATGCGGCGGTCGAGGTCGCGCATGCCGGTGGCCAGCCCCGACAGGTGGCCGTCGCGCATATAGGCAGCGTTGGCCATGTCGACCGCGGTCTTGACCGCATCGGTGAAGCTCTCGAAACCGCCGTCATAGCGGCCGGTTTCGGCCAGCTCGAACAGGCGCCGTTCGGCATCCTCGATCTGCTCGGACGGCGACATGTCGACCGGCGCGTCATAGGCGATGTTGACCATGTCCTCGCCGACGGTGATCAGGGCGCGGCGGGTCGCAAGGTCATAGATGGCGCGGCCGTAATCTGCGGCGTTGACGACCGTGACGGCTTCGACCGCCAGGCGCACGACATATTGCGCCACCGTCATGTCGCCGACCTTCTCGTCGGCCGGCAGGAAGGTCTTCAGCGTGATCGGTGTCGCCACCTTGCCCATGCGAATGAGCTCGGCCGCGATCTCGAAGATCTTGCGATGCAGGGGTTCGTAGAAGTGGCTGGCCTTCAGGAAGTCGGAGACGCGATAGAAGGCATCGTTGTTGACCAGGATCGCGCCGAGCAGCGCCTGTTCCGCCTCGATGTTGTTCGGCGCCTCGCGATAGAGCGGTTGCTCCGCCACGCCGAATTTCCGCGCTGCCTCTGCCATGATGTCCCCGATTTCGATCCCGGTCTCTCGATATCAGAATCGGAAAATTGAGTGCTGACTTATCTGCAACAGTTATCACCCAAGCAGATTTGATGCCCACTGTTCACAGAAACAAAAAACCGTCCACAGGACAGTATTCCCGTGCCCTGATTCCGATTGACTCGACAAGGTGTTGATTCTACGCGACGGTTTGGAACAAAGCAAGAACAGTCGTCACCCGAAACCCTGGGCTGTATCGAGCACATCGCCCCAGTCCGACCGCCGCGCCGCCTTGAACAGTTCACCGTCACGCTTGCTGAAAAGCGTCTCGCCGGCACTGCCATCCGGCCGGCAAAGCTTGAGCGCGGCCTTGCCCGAGCCGGTTTTCGGCGGCGCGATCACCCGCGCCGCGCGGACTGGCGCCGGCTGCCTCGAAGCCGCGACATAGATGAACTTCTCGTCCTCCCATGGCACTTCGGCGTCCTTGGCCAGCCGGTGCAGGCGCGAGCGGGCGACGCGCCGCGAAAAGTGGCACCAGTCGGGCGGGATGAGCGGGCAGGGGTCTTCGTGCGGGCAAGGTGCCAGCACATGCGCGCCCGCTTCCGTCAGCTGCCGGCGAACCGCGAGAACACGCTGCCAGCCCGCCGGCGTGCCCGGCTCCACGATCAGCAGCGTGTCTGTCGTGAGCTGCCACAGCCGATCGACCATTTTGGGCAGGGATGCCGGTGCGATCTCGTCCAGCACATAGGCGCAGGTGACCAGATCCGCCGGCTGCAAACCGTCAAGGTCGATGGTCACATCGCCGGCCTGCCAGGCGATCCGGGCAGCGATCGCGTCGGCGGCAAGCGCCTCGCCGACCTTGCGCACCGCAGCACTGGCTTCCAGCAAAACCGCCTGTTGGAGACCGGGCCACAGGTCCGCCGTGGCCCAAAGTACGGTGCCCGGGCCTGCGCCGACATCGAGCAGGGTTTTCGGCGCGAATTCCGGCAGGGCTTCGTTCACCGCGTCAAGGCTGGCGCGGACGGCGGCATAGGTCGCCGGCAGCCGCGTCGCCAGATAGGCTTTGACCGCCATATCCTGCGCCATATGCAGGCGACCGTCGCGCAACTCGGCGCGATAGCGATCCGACAGGGCTTTCGCCGCCTGCCTGAGCACCGGCAGCGGCACGTTTTCGAGGGCACGGTCGACGGCCTGTCGAAGCGGGGCAGGCAGTTCCACGGCTCATGCTCCTCGTGGTGCGAGCAGGATGACAGAGGCACCCACTATGCAGAGCGCCGCCCCCGCAAGGTCCCACCGGTCGGGACGCACGCTTTCCACCAGCCAAAGCCAGGCGAGCGACGCCGCGATGTAGATGCCGCCATAGGCGGCATAGGCGCGGCCGGCCGCGCTGGTGTCGACAAGGGCCAGAAGCCAGGCGAAGAGAACGAGCGAAACGAAACCTGGCAGCAGCCACAGCGGCGACTTCTCCAGCCGCCACCACGCCCACACCGAGAAACAGCCGGCGATCTCGGCGAGCGCCGCGGCTGCATAGAGGAAATAGGTCATGAAAAAGGCCCCGCGACGATCACGAGGCCTTTTTCAGGGCAGGAGCCGGGAATGGCAAGCGCCAATGCCGCAAAGCGGTCTGTTCCTACTCCGCCACCTTGCGGCGCCGGGCGGGCTTGGCGGGCTTTTCGACCGGAGCCGCTTCGCGATGGCCCATGTCGCGCATTTCGAGCGCCTTTTCACATTTGACCATATAGTCGCGCGCCATCGGCAGCGTGTCGTTCTTCTTGGCAAGCTGGATCTGGAAGATGACCAGGTCCTGCCAGCGGAAGGCGGCTTCCGAGGCTGCCAGATAGAATTCCCACATGCGGCAGAAGCGCTCGTCATAGATCGCCTTGGCCTTGTCGCGGTTGGCGGCGAAGCGCTGGCCCCAATGCTTCAACGTGTCGGCATAATGGAGCCGCAGGATCTCGATGTCCGTGACGACGAGGCCTGACTTCTCGATCGCCGGCATGACTTCGGAAAGCGCGGGAATGTAGCCGCCCGGGAAAATGTACTTGCGGATGAAGGCGCTGGTCGCCCACGGCACGCCGGAGCGGCCGATCGTGTGCAGGAGCATGACGCCGTCGGGCTTCAGCAACGTCGCGCTCTTGTCGAAGAAGGTGCGGTAGTGGTTGACCCCGACATGTTCGAACATGCCGACGGAAACGATGCGGTCGAAGCGTTCATTGAGCTCGCGGTAATCCTTCAGCTCGAAATGGACGTGGTTTTCCAGGCCCTGGGCATGCGCCCGGTCGGTGGCGACGCCGTGCTGCTCGGTCGACAGTGTCACGCCCTGTACGTCGACGTCGAAGGCCTTGGCGAGGTAGAGGCCTAGCCCGCCCCAGCCGGAGCCGATGTCGAGCACCGTCTGCCCGGCCTTCAGCCTGAGCTTGGCGGCGATGTGGCGCTTCTTGGCTGCCTGCGCCTCGTCCAGCGTCATGTCCGGCTGCTCGAAATAGGCGCAGGAATACTGCATGTCCTCATCGAGGAAGAGCCGGTAAAGCTCGCCCGACAGATCATAGTGGCGCTGCACGTTGCGGCGCGAACGCGACGCGGTGTTGATCTGCTGCAGGCGGCGGAAAGCGTGGCGCAGGCCTTCGATGGCTTTCGACCACGTCGCGTCGATGCCGCCGCTGCCCATGTTCTGGAAAGCGATGCGCATCAGGCCAAGGACGCCGCCCTCGAGGATGTCGAGTTCGCCATCCATGTAGGCTTCCGGCACGGCCAGCATCGGATCGAAGGTGACGGCGCGCTCGGCGTGCCTGGTCTTGATGTGCAGGTGCACCGGCTCGCCGCTGCCGTCACCGAACACGAATGTTGTGCCCTTGGGGCCGGTCACCTTGAGATGGCCTGTGCGCACCAGGCGGTCGAGAACGCGTTTCAACAGAATATTCATGACCCAAATGTCCCCTCTCGGTCAGACAGGCTGTCCTACTCTGCATCAATATATAGGGTTTCGAAAAGTTCCTTTTGGCACAAAAATGCCCAGGTGGTGAACCCGGGCATTGGTCCAGTCTGACTGGAGCTGCCAGTCTGACTGGAGCTGCCAGTCTGATTGGAGCTATTGAGGCCGAAGCCGAATGCGGCGCGCCGGCAGGCGCGCCGCACCGATATCAGGCATTCTCTTCGCCCTCGAACTCGGCGTTCGGGTCGAAGAAGTTCTCCGGCCGGGCATTGTCGTTGATGTCCTCGCCATAGATGGCCTCGGCGGTGGTCAGCGTCTCGCCCTTGGCCTGCCGCTCGGCTTCGTCGGCCGTGCGGGCGATGTTGAGCGTGATGGTGACCTCGACTTCCGGATGCAGCGCAATCGCCACATTGGTCACGCCGATGGTCTTGATCGGCTGGTTGAGCTGGATCTGGTTGCGGTTGACCGAAAAGCCCTCGGCCGTCAGCAGGTCGGCGATGTCGCGCGTCGACACCGAGCCGTAGAGCTGGCCGGTCTCGCCGGCCGAGCGAACGGCGATGAAGCTCTTGCCGTCGAGCTGTTCGGCGACCTGCGAGGCTTCGGACTTCCGCTCGAGGTTGCGGGCTTCAAGCTGGGCGCGCTGGCCTTCGAACTTCTTCTTGTTGGCTTCGTTGGCGCGCAGCGCCTTGCCCTGCGGCAACAGGAAATTCCGGGCAAAGCCGTCCTTGACCTTGACGGTATCGCCCATTTGGCCGAGGCGGGAAACGCGTTCGAGAAGAATGACTTCCATGGTTTGTTCCTTTCATTAGGGCACCAATCGAGGGATCGGCACCGAATTCTCTGGAACAGGTCAGGAAGCAAAAGGGCGTTGCCGCCGGTGTCGCTGTCCTGCCTGTCGCGGCAGTTAGAGGCTTTTGGCCTCAACTCGGGATTTGATGCGCAATCCAGCGGCGCCCGTCGCCGTGGAAGAGAAGCGGGGGGGGGGGGGGGGGGGCGCCGCCCGCGTCAAGGATTAGCGAACCACGTAGGGCAGCAGGCCGAGGAAGCGGGCGCGCTTGATCGCCTTGGCGAGTTCGCGCTGCTTCTTCTGGCTGACGGCGGTGATGCGCGACGGCACGATCTTGCCGCGCTCGGAAATGTAGCGCTGCAGGAGGCGCACGTCCTTGTAGTCGATCTTGGGCGCGTTGGCGCCCGAGAACGGGCAGGTCTTGCGGCGGCGATGGAACGGGCGCCGGGTCGGGATCTGGTTAATGTCGACCATTATTCTGCACCCCCTTCAAAGCCTTCGCGCGGACGGCGCGGACCACGATCGCCACCGGCGTCGCCGCCGAAGCTGCGTGGCGGACGATCGCCGCGATCACGGTCGCCGAACGAGCGCGGACCACGGTCGCCGCGATCACGGTCGCCGAAGCCGCCGCGTTCCGAGCGCTCTTCGCGCTTCTGCATCATGGCGGAGGGACCTTCCTCATGCGCATCGACCTTGATGGTCAGGAAACGCAGCACGTCCTCGGACAGGCCCATCTGGCGCTCCATTTCGTTGAGCGCTGCCGGCGGGCAGTCAAGATCCATCAGCGTGTAGTATGCCTTCCGGTTCTTGTTGACCCGGTAGGTGAGGGACTTCAGTCCCCAGTTCTCGACCCGGCCGACCGACCCGCCATTGGCGGAGATGACGCCCTTGTACTGTTCGACAAGCGCATCGACCTGCTGCTGCGAGAGGTCCTGCCGGGCAAGAAACACATGTTCGTAAAGAGCCATTATGTCTTTTCGCCTTTCTTCGTTTCTCTCCCGGTTCCCGGCGGCAAAAGCCTCTGCAACTTCTCTGACCCGCCAGGAGCGGGGAAGAAAGGAGCATGACGAGACGGTCGAGAGCGGAGACACGGGAGGCGGAAGCGCTTCTGGCTTCACGCGAAGGTTTCGAAAACCTCCGGCCCTCCGTTCAGCCCCCAGCTAGGACCGGCAGATTGGCGGCGTCTATATAGCAATCCACGTGGAAGGCAAGAGCAGGCGGCAATCCCGGATGTCGCAGGGCCGGAAAAACCGGCAGGTGCGGCGACAGGACTTCATGGTTCCGGGAAACCAGACCTTAACCACCAAGACAGGTTGTGTGGGGTCGCCGCCCCGGCATCAACCGCCGATTCATCATGTCTGGCGCAAAAAGCGGCATCCCGCTGTCAGCAACGGGCTAGGCATTTCCGGGGGTAAGGATGCTTCTCAAGAAATTCTGGCGCTCGAAAAGCGGCAATTTCGCGCTTTTGCTCGGGATCGGCTTGCCGGCCATCTTGTCGGCGGTGGCCTTCGCAACCGATGTCTCCACCATCATGCGGGCCAGAAGCAACCTGCAGAATGCGCTCGACGCGGCAAATCTCGCTTCCTCGCATCTCGGCGATCTGGACATCACCCGCACCGACGCCTTCAACCGCTATTTCCAGGCCAACGTAGCCGGACATGGCGAACTCACAAATGCGCGGGCCACGTTGACGGTCGACAGCGGCGTCAACTTCGTCAAGACGAAGGCCGTCGCCTCGGCTGACGTCGATTTGAACTTCGCCTTCCTGCTCGGCCAGAGCAGGCACATCGTGGTCGATGCCTCGGCGGTCGAATCGAACAACCAGCTCGAAGTCGTGCTGGTTCTGGACAACACCGGCTCGATGGCCGGCGCCAAAATTGCTGCCCTGAAGACAGCGACGGACAATCTGCTCAAATATCTGGAGGCGGCGCAATCACCGACGCGCAAGGTCCGCGTGGCGCTGGTACCCTTCGTCACGGCAGTCAATGTCAACGGCGACGGGTTCGACCCGTCCTGGATCGATATGGACGGCAAGTCATCCACCAATGGAATCAATTTCCCCGCCATCAACCACAAGCGTCCCAATCATATGGCGCTGTTCAGGCAGTTGATGAAAGATCCGGCCTCTGCCGCGAAGTTAACGGGGTGGAAGGACGGCAAGGGGGAGGATACGGGTTGGAAAGGCTGCGTCGAGGCGCGTCCTGGTGCCCTTAATATCGCCGATACGCCGCCCGATCCACGTTACCCTGACACTCTGTTCGTACCGTATTTCGCGCCGGACAGTCCGGGAAACGGCACGAGGCCTTCCAGCGGCTATTCAAACGACGCCTATCACTACAACAACTCCTTTATCGACGACGCCCCCGATGAGACCAAACTTGCTCAGAATGGCGGACTGAATATTCTCGGAATAGATCTGAGCGGCTTGCTTGGAAGTGCTGCCGGCCCTTTGAGGGGTGATCTTGAAACGGTCGCCAAATATGTGGCGCCGCAGAACACCGCCATTGCCACCGCGGTCACAAGCGATCCAAACGCCTTGCAACTGACGGTAGGGCCAAACCGGTCCTGTCCCTCGCCAATCGTCCCCTTGACGGAAGACTTTACAAAGCTTCGCCAGGCGGCCGCCAAGATGCTTGCATGGGCGGGGTCCGGCACCAATGTTTCCGAGGGCCTGGCCTGGGGCCAGCGGGTGTTGTCGCCGAGTGCGCCCTATGCTGAGGGGACGCCTTGGAAGACGCCCGGGGTGAGCAAGATCGTCATGTTGCTCACCGACGGGGAGAATGTCGTCTACGGCGCCAGCAACGAGACGACGAAGTCCGACTATACGTCCTATGGTTTTCTCGCCGGCTCAGCCTATGGCGCTGCCGGTCGGCTTGGATCGGACAATCAGACGACCGCCGCGCGCAATGTCGACGGATGGACCAAAAGCGTCTGCACGCAGCTGAAGAACCAGGGCGCCGAAATCTACACGATGGTGCTGCAATCCGACACCCCCGCCAACCGCACGCTTTACAGCGCTTGCGCCTCGGATCCCAGCGACTATTACGCCGTCAACGATCCAAACAAATTGCCGAACGTGTTCCAGCAGATCGCCAACAAATTCTCGAAATTGCAACTAACGAATTGAACGCCCGACCCCGACGTGCGGCATCCTGAAGGATGCCGCGAATATCAGCTCATATGGGCGACGACCTTGTCCACCGTTTCGGGGAAGAAGTCGGGCGCCGCATGGCGTTTGCCGAACATCATGTCGTATTGCAGCAGCCGGAAGTCGCGGATCGCCGGGTCGATCTGCTTTTGCCGCGCCCAATCGGGCGTGGCTTCTCCCGCCGGCGTCAGCAGCAGATTGCGGTCGACCACGCGGTAGCGTTCGCGCATCTCGCCCAGGAAGCCGGTGTAGTAGGGGTGGGTGATGCCGGCTGTTTTCAGGATGTGATAGGGCAGGAAGGCGGGGCTGACGGCGCCCATGTCCTTGGCCGGGCCTGTGCGGTTCGACCAGATGACCAGTGGCGTCTGATGATGCTCCAGCGCCGCCTCGGCGGAAGCCTCCTTGCGCGGCGCGACATTGTCCTTCATGAACCCCGTCTCGACATAGACCGGCCCAAGTGGCGGCAGATGGTCGCCGAAGAAGGCGATGACGGTGGGGCGAGAGCGTTTCTTTGCCCATTCGATCAGGCGTCCGAGACCGCGGTCCGCGTCGGCCGAGCCCTCGGTGTAACTCAGCAGCGATTCACGCGCCCATTGGCTGGTAGGCGCCTGCACGGTGTGGGTCGGGTTGTAGTAGCGGTTCGGCTCGTAAGGGCCGTGGTTCTGCAGGCTGACGGCAAAGAAGAACACGGGGGCATCGCTGGCATCGGCCTCGCTGATGATCTCGTCCGTCATCGCCGCGTCGGATGCCAGCGGCCCGCGCTTTTGCATCGGCGGCAGCGTCTCTTCCGATCTGAAGTCGTCGAAGCCGAAATCGGCATAGACCGCGCCGCGGTTCCAGAACCAGTTGGTGCCCGGATGGATGGCGCGCGCCCTGTAGCCCTCCCTCTTCAGGAAAGTCGCCAGCGACGGCGTCGGCGTGCGCACATATTGCTGGTAGGGGATGCTGCCGGCCGGCAGGAAGGCGTTGGAGAAGCCGGTCAGTGCCTCGAACTCGATATTGGCGGTCATGCCGCCGAATTCGGGTGAGAACATGGAGCCCGAACGCAACGCCCGCACGTTGGGGATCGGATCGGGCGTGATGGTGACCCCCGGCAGCTTGGTCGGATCCCAGAAGGATTCGCTCATGACGACGATGATGTCGGGCTTTTCCTGGGGCACCGAGGCGGTCACCTGCGGCCTGTCGATGGCCGCGATCGTCTTTGCCGAATAGCCTGGCGGCGCCGAGACATGCGCCATCGGCACGTTGAGCGCGAAGGCGAGCGCAAAGCCGTTGGAGGCGTAATTCTCCTTCTGGTCCCACATGATCGGGATGATCTGCAGCCGGTCCCGGGTCCAGGAGAAGGTGGCATAGTCCATGATCGAGACGAAGAAGGCGAGCAGCGGCACCGCCAGCGTCAGCCGGGCGAGACGGCCCTTGCGGCTGAGTATCGGCACCTTTCGACGCCAGACCCGCCAGCCATAGATGAGCAGCGACAGGCCGGCGACGATGCCGACAACCATGGCAAGGGCAGTCATCGGGCGGTCACGCACCAGAAGCGGCAGCAGCGCCACGATCTGGCGGGAGTAGAGGAAATCGGTCGGGTAGAGGGGATCGCCGAGATAATGCGATTTCTGATGGCCGATGAAAGCCAGCGAGAGCGTCAGCGGCGCGACGATCATCAGGCTTTGATAGCTGCGGCCGAAAACGGCATCGAGGCCGATCAGAACCAGGGCGAACACCACGATCGTGGTCCAGCCCGGTTTGAGCGGCTGCAGGAAGAAGGAAACCGTGCCGCCGAAGTCGCCGCGCACGATCAATTCGATGGCGAACACCAGGACGGCCGCGATCAGCAGGCTGGTCAGCCCATAGCGTATGGTCGGCCACTTCCGTCCCGGCAGGTAGCCGGTGGAAGGATCGTCTTCCAGAAACTGTGGCGCGGCTTTGCCTGCGCCTTTCGAAATCCTAGCCACTTTAACTTCCCCACCCAGCGACAGACCCGTCACTCGATTGTCATGGAATTGTCACGCAAAGCTAGCGCCTGTGGCGGAAATAAGAAGAGCCAGCAAACGATTCGTGAGCGGTTTTCATCAGGAGTGATCGCCAAAAAGCCTTTTGGAACAGTCACTCGGCCCGCAAAGCTGCCGAGCGGCCGGGCCGAACCGGGCTTGACTTGGCAGGCCGCGTTGCGTCACAGGCAGGAAAATTCGTGTATCAGGCAAGCAGAACCGAGCTTTGGGAGCCCACACATGGCCGTTGCATTCACCTTTCCGGGACAAGGCAGCCAGGCTGTCGGCATGGGCAAGGACCTCGCCGATGCCTTCCCCGAGGCGCGCAGGGTTTTTAGCGAAGTCGACGACGCGCTCGGCCAAAACCTGTCGAAGCTGATCTGGGAAGGGCCGGAAGAGACGCTGACGCTGACCGCCAATGCGCAGCCGGCGCTGATGGCTGTATCGCTGGCCGCGATCAGGGCCTTGGAAGCACGCGGTTTTTCGCTGAAGGACAAGGTCGCTTACGTCGCCGGCCATTCGCTGGGCGAGTATTCGGCGCTCGCCGCCGCCGGCTTCGTCTCGGTTGCCGATGCCGCCAGGCTGCTGCGCATCCGCGGCAATGCCATGCAAGCGGCGGTGCCGGCCGGCGAAGGCGCCATGGCGGCGATCATCGGGCTGGAGCAGGCCGATGTCGAAGCCGCCTGCGCCGAGGCTGCCAAAGGATCGGTCTGCCAGATCGCCAACGACAATGGCGGTGGCCAGCTGGTTATTTCCGGCGCCAAGGCAGCGGTCGAACTGGCCGCCAAACTGTGCACCGAGAAGGGCGCCAAGCGGGCGCTGATGCTGCAGGTCTCCGCGCCCTTCCATTCGGCGCTGATGGCGCCTGCCGCCGAGATCATGCGGGAAGCGCTGGCCGGGGTAACCAAGAACGCGCCTGTCGTGCCGCTCGTCTCCAATGTCACGGTCACTCCGACCAGCGATCCCGAAATCATTGCGCGCCGTCTGTTCGAACAGGTGATCGGCCGCGTGCGCTGGCGCGAGACGGTGGAGTGGTTCGGCGCGAACGGCGTCACCACGCTCTATGAAGTCGGCGCGGGAAAAGTGCTTTCAGGGCTGGCCCGGCGCATAAACCGCGACATCGCCACGACATCGGTCGGAACCGCGGCGGAGGTCGAGGCCGCATTGGCGGCGCTCGGGTGAAGCGCCGCGTGTGAATTTGATGGCGCGGCTTGTATCGCTGAAGATATTCCGTTGGTGATGGCAATCGGACACCGGCACGACGTATACAGATGAGGTTGCTCGCTGAGCTTCCGAAAACCAAAGAGGAAAACACATGTTCGAACTGACCGGCCGCAAGGCACTTGTCACCGGCGCGTCGGGAGGCATCGGCGAGGCGATCGCCAGGGTGTTGCATGCGCAGGGCGCCGTCGTCGGCCTGCACGGCACGCGTATAGAGAAACTGGAGGCGCTGGCCGCCGAACTTGGCGACCGGGTGAAGCTGTTTCCGGCCGACCTGTCGAACCGCGACGAGGTCAAGACGCTGGGCCAGAAAGCGGAGGCCGATCTCGAGGGCGTCGATATCCTGGTCAACAATGCCGGCATCACCAAGGACGGACTGTTCGTGCGCATGTCGGACGCCGACTGGGACAGCGTGCTTGAAGTCAATCTGACTGCCGTGTTCAGGCTGACGCGTGAGCTGACCCATCCGATGATGCGCCGTCGCCACGGCCGCATCATCAACATTACCTCGGTGGTCGGCGTCACCGGCAATCCCGGCCAGACCAACTACTGCGCCTCCAAGGCCGGCATGATCGGTTTTTCCAAATCGCTGGCGCAGGAGATCGCCACCCGCAGCATAACCGTCAACTGTGTCGCCCCGGGCTTCATCGAATCGGCGATGACCGACAAGCTCAACGACAAGCAGAAGGAGGCGATCATGGCCGCGATCCCGACGCGCCGCATGGGCACCAGCGCCGAAGTGGCGTCCGCCGTCGCCTACCTTGCCTCCAACGAGGCCGGCTACGTCACCGGCCAAACCATCCATGTGAACGGCGGTATGGCGATGATCTGATCGGGTCGGCCAAAGCATGCATTTCGGGCCGGGCCCGGGCATTCGCGGTGGCTTTGAGACGGCGACAGGCGACACCTGGGCGGGCTGTGAAAAGCGACCATTTCGGCTTGGACGCCCACGATTTTTCGTGTAATGCGGCCCGCAACCCGGCGGTTCGGGCAAAAACCGGTCTGCGGCCATTGCGTTTCCGGCGGGACCATCTTTCAGCTTGATTAGCGGCATTCCGCCCGCTAACGAAGACAGACAACCAAAAGACGAGGATGCCCCAAATGAGTGACACCGCAGAGCGCGTCAAGAAGATTGTCATCGAGCACCTGGGCGTCGATGCCGACAAGGTGACGGAGCAGGCGAGCTTCATCGATGATCTGGGCGCCGACAGTCTCGACACGGTCGAACTCGTCATGGCGTTCGAAGAAGAATTCGGCGTCGAGATCCCCGATGACGCGGCTGAAACCATCCTGACGGTGGGCGATGCCGTGAAGTACATCGACAAGGCTTCGGCCTGACGCTTTCCGCAGTCATCACCGGGGAGGACCTGCGATGAGGCGTGTCGTCGTCACGGGCCTTGGGTTGCTGTCGCCGTTCGGCATGGGCTTCGAGCACAGCTGGAAGGAACTTCTGACCGGCCGCAGCGCCGCCAAGCGCATCACCGAGTTCGAGGTGGAGGATCTTGCCTGCAAGATCGCCCATGTCGTTCCGCGTGGTGACGGCAGCAACGCCACCTTCAATCCCGAGGCGGTGCTCGAGCCGAAGGAACTGCGCAAGATCGGCGACTTCATCCTGTACGGGATCGCGGCCGCCGACGAGGCGCTGAAGGATTCCGGCTGGCAGCCGAAGACCCATGCCGAGCAGTGCGCCACCGGCGTTCTGATCGGTTCGGGCATTGGCGGCATCGAAGGCATCGCCGAGAACGCGATGATCCTGAAGGAGCGCGGCCCACGTCGCATCAGCCCCTTCTTCATCCCCGGCCAGATCATCAATCTCGTCTCCGGCCAGGTTTCGATCCGGCATGGGCTGAAAGGCCCCAACCATGCCGTCGTCACCGCTTGCTCGACCGGCGCGCATGCCATCGGCGACGCAGCCCGGCTGATCATCTGGGGCGATGCCGACGTCATGGTCGCCGGCGGTGCCGAAGCGCCGGTGACGCGACTGTCGATCGCTGGCTTCGCTGCCTGCCGTGCGCTGTCGACCGAGCGCAACGACGCGCCGCAAACGGCGTCGCGGCCCTATGACCGTGATCGCGACGGCTTCGTCATGGGCGAGGGCGCCGGCGTCGTCGTGCTTGAGGAACTCGAGCATGCCAAGGCGCGCGGCGCGAAGATCTATGCGGAAGTGACCGGCTACGGCCTGACCGGCGACGCCTATCACATCACCGCACCGGCTGAAGATGGCGACGGCGCATTCCGTTGCATGACGGCGGCGTTGAACCGGGCAAAGCTGACGCCCGCCGATGTCGATTACATCAACGCGCACGGCACTTCGACCATGGCCGACACGATCGAGCTCGGCGCCGTCGAGCGGCTGGTCGGCAATGCCGCATCGAAGATTTCGATGTCGTCGACCAAGTCGTCGATCGGCCATCTCCTCGGCGCGGCAGGGGCTGCCGAAGCGATCTTTTCGATCCTCGCCATCCGCGACAATATCGCGCCGGCCACCATCAATCTTGACAATCCGGAGCGTGAGACCGCGATCGACCTGGTGCCGAACAAGCCGCGTGCCCGCCAGATCGACGTGGCGTTGTCCAATTCCTTCGGCTTCGGCGGCACCAACGCTTCGCTGGTCTTCCAGCGCTACAATGGCTGACCGTTCGCCTGCCGGACGGCGCTTCGGCGTGTCGTCAATTTTGCCATATTCGCCCCTACTCTGCCGCAGGGGATTCGTTGAGAGATCAAACGGTAGGGCGAAATGAACACAAATCCGGCCGGAAACGGAGAGTTCGGGCAAGGGCAGGCGACATCGGGACCGATCATGCCGAAGACAGCCAGCGAAGCCTTGCGGCCGGAGGCCGGGACCCCGCCGCCGAAGCGCTCGCGTGCTTCGCGCAGTCAGGTCGTCGTGTTCATGAACTTCGTCATCTCCTTGGTGATGCTGATGGTTCTGGCGGCGGGTATCGCGCTTTACTTCGGCAAGCAGGAATTCACCGAGCCCGGCCCATCGGCCAATGGCGACACCTTCCTGGTCAAGCCAAACACCGGCGTCCAGGATATCGCCGACCAGCTCGAGCGGCGCGGCCTGATCAGCGACGCGCGCATATTCCGTCTTGGCGTGCGAGCCTTCGGCAATGATTCGGCGCTGAAGGCCGGCGAATACGAGATCAAGCCCAGGGCTTCCATGCGCGACATCATGGAATTGCTGAAGAGCGGCAAGTCGGTCATGTACTCGCTGACCATTCCCGAAGGGCTGACCGTCGAGCAGGCGCTGGCGCGCATCGCAGGCGAGCCCGCCTTGAGCGGCGACATGCCGGCCACCGTGCCTCCAGAGGGCAGCCTCGCCACCGATACGCTGCGCTTCACGCGCGGCGCCACGCGCCAGCAGATGATAGACAAGCTGCTGGCCGACCAGAAGAAGCTGGTCGAGGAGGTCTGGCAGCGGCGCGCCGCCGACCTGCCGCTCGCCAGCATTGACGAGTTCGTCACGCTCGCCTCGATCGTCGAGAAGGAAACAGGCAAGGGCGATGAGCGTTCGCGCGTCGCCGCGGTCTTCCTGAACCGGCTGGCCAAGGGCATGCGCCTGCAATCCGATCCGACCATCATCTACGGTCTGTTCGGCGGCAAGGGCAAACCCGCCGACCGGCCGATCTATCAGTCGGATATCCAGAAGCCGACGCCCTACAACACCTATGTGATCAACGGCCTGCCGCCGACGCCGATCGCCAATCCCGGCCGCGCGGCGCTGGAGGCGGTAGCCAATCCATCAAAGACCGACGACCTCTATTTCGTTGCCGACGGCACTGGCGGACACGTCTTTGCCGCCACGCTTAACGAGCACAATGAGAACGTCGCGCGCTATCGAGCCCAACAGAAGAAGCAAGTCGACGACGCGGCCAAGGCTGATGCCAAGGTGGAGGGGCAGACCGACGCTCCCATTGACGGCGACGCGGGGGCGGCCCAGTAGCGGCGCACGGTTTTCCAACTCGTCCACGCTATCGGTCGTAAGCCGGTTGGCAGGCGGGCATTTCGGCTTTCTGAAGGTGCGCGAAGCCGGATCAAGCAAGTATCGGTTGTACGCGCCAGGGGGTATGCAGGCACGATGAATTTGCAGAGCATGACCGGATTTGCGCGTGCTGTCGCCGAACATGACGGCACCTCGATTGCCTGGGAGGTCAAATCCGTCAACGGCAAGAGCGTCGAGGTGCGGCTGCGGCTGCCGCAGGGCTTCGAGCGGCTGGAGCCGGCCATCAGGCAGACGCTTCAGAAACGTTTTGCGCGCGGCAATTTTCAGGCGACGCTGACCATCACGCGTGCCGCCGGAATGCAGTCCCAGCCCGTTGTCAACGAGGCCTTCCTCAAGGATCTGGCCGGGCTCGCCAAGCGGATCGAAGAACAATTTGGCGTTGCTCCTGCGACCGCCGACGGACTGTTGTCGCTGCGCGGCGTGCTCGAAATTCCCGAGACCAACGAAACCGAGGATGTAAGGACAGCGCTCGACAACGCCGTCATGGCGGCCCTCGAGGCGGCGCTGGAGGGGCTGGAGCGGTCCCGCCAGGGTGAGGGCGCGGCACTTCGCACGCTTCTGATGGGCCATATCGACGCCATCGAAGCGCTGACGCTGGGCGCTGAAGCGGATCCGTCGCGCGAACCGGCGGCCATCCGCGAGCGCCTCGCCGAGCAGGTGCGGCTCTTGATGGATGCTTCGGCCAATCTCGACGCCGGCCGCTTGCACCAGGAAGCCGCCTTCCTCGCCACCAAGGCCGACATTCGCGAGGAGATCGATCGCTTGAAGACGCATGTGGCGTCGGGTCGGGCATTGCTTTCCGGCGGCGGCGCCGTCGGCCGCAAGCTCGATTTTCTGGCACAGGAATTTAACCGCGAATCGAATACGCTGTGCTCGAAATCGAACGCCGCTGCGGTCACCGCAATCGGGCTGGAACTGAAGGCCGTGGTCGATCAGTTTCGTGAACAGGTCCAGAATCTGGAGTAGCCGATGGTTGCCAGGGATTTGGGGTCCCGCATTCGCCGCCGGGGCCTGATGCTCGTGCTGTCGTCGCCGTCGGGCGCCGGCAAGTCGACGATTGCGCGCAACCTTCTGGAAAGCGATTCCAGCCTCGAACTCTCGGTCTCCGTCACCACCAGGCCGCGCCGCGGCTCGGAGATCGAAGGCGTTCACTATCATTTCCGCACCATGCGCGAGTTCGAGCGGCTGCGCGATTCGGACGCCCTGCTCGAATGGGCGGAGGTGCATGGCAATTGCTACGCGACACCGCGCGAGCCGGCGGAACTGGCGCTGGCTCAAGGGCGCGACATGCTGTTCGACATCGATTGGCAAGGCGCCCAGCAGCTCAAGGAGAAGATGCGCGCCGACATCGTCTCGATCTTCATCCTGCCGCCGTCGATGAAGGAGTTGAAGGCAAGGCTGAAGCGCCGCGCCGAGGACCAGGAAGCGGTGATCGAGACGCGGCTGAAGAACGCGCGCAACGAGATCGAGCACTGGAAGGAATATGATTTCGTCATCGTCAACGATGACCTCGATCGCGCCTTCGCCGAAGTGCGCGGCATCGTTGTCGCCGAGCGGTTGCGGCGCGATCGTCGGCCCGGGCTCTTCGATTTCGTCTCGGGACTGTTGGACGAGAAGACGAGCTAGCACTTTCCTCTGCCCACGAACATGGGCCGGCGGACAGGCCGAAGGCCGATAAGTCCGAAACGATGTGCCCGGGCAGGTCGCGCCAGATGCATTTTTCGGCGACATAAATCAGACAATTGACGAAGAGGGTAATGCCCCTAGTTTCTCCTGCACGAACGCACGCGCGTGGTCGGTAACGGCTGGTTCGGCGGCGTCTCACCGTAGCCATGAGGGAGAGCAGATATTGAAACGCTTCTGGCTGGGCGTTCTTGCCATTGTCATTGTCTGCGGCGCCGGATTTTTCGCCTATGCGTGGAAGCCGGCGATCGATCCTGTCGAGCCGCCGCAACGATCGTCGTTCGACCCGGCGCTGATCGAGAAAGGCGCTGTGCTGGCCTCGGTCGGCAATTGCACCTCCTGCCACACCAGGCCCGGTGAAAAGTCCTTTGCCGGCGGGCTCGCCGTGCCGACGCCGTTCGGCACCATCTATTCGACCAACATCACGCCAGATCCGCAGACCGGTATCGGCCGCTGGTCCCAGGCAGCCTTCAACCGCGCCATGCGCGAAGGCGTCGACCGCGAGGGCAGGCATCTCTACCCGGCCTTCCCGTTCGATCATTTCACGCGTGTTTCCGATGAGGACAACCGTGCGCTCTACGCCTATCTGATGACGCGCCAGCCGGTGAACAGCCGGCCGCCCCCGAACGAGCTGCCTTTCCCGCTCGATGTGCGCCTCGTGCTGGCCGGCTGGAAGCTGCTGTTCTTCGACAGGGGCGCCTATCAAAACGATGCTTCGCAAAGCGCGCAGTGGAACCGCGGCGCCTATCTGGTCGATGGGCTCGGCCATTGCGGCGCCTGCCACACGCCGCGCAATCGGTTCGGCGCGGAAGAGAAGGGTTCGCACATGGCCGGCGGCGAGGCGGAAGGCTGGACGGCCTTTGCGCTCGACGGCACTTCACCGGCGCCCATACCGTGGACGCATGACAGCCTGTTTGCCTATCTCAGGCAAGGCTGGCATGCCGACCACGGCGTCGCCAATGGCCCGATGGGCGAAGTGACGGGCAATCTCGGCCGGCTTCCCGACGCCGACATCGACGCCATGGCCACTTACGCCATGTCGCTCATGGGCGAACCATCCGCCGAACGGACGGCAGCCGCGCAGGCTATCCGCGGCCGCGCCGCGGCCGACCCGGCGTCGACCGCCGCCGTGGTGCCGACATCCGCCGATACGCCGGCGGCGCGTGGAGCCGTCATTTACCAGGCAGCATGCGCCACCTGCCACGACGGCAGCCGTCCGCCGCCTTTTGGCGGTATCAATTTCCATCTGTCGAGCGCGGTCAACGCGCCAGATCCGCAGAACGTCATCAACACCGTGCTGTTCGGCCTGCCGGCGGCGGGTGGACGCCCGAGCGCCATCATGCCGGGATTCGCGGCGACGCTGAAGGACGACCAGGTGAATGACTTGCTGGCCTATCTGCGCGATGCCTTTGCCGGCAAGCCGGCCTGGCAGGATGCGGCGGCCAGGATCGCCGACACCAGGAGCGGAAAATACCAGGTTAGCGTCCGGCCCTCGGATGGCATCGAGCGCGGCCCGGACAATGTAGGAGCGAAGGACAGATGATCAATCTCAACGTCAACGGCATCTCCCACGACGTCGACGTCGATCCCGCGACGCCGCTGCTTTATGTGCTGCGCAACGATTTGAAGCTGAACGGCGCCAAGTTCGGCTGCGGCCTTGGCCAATGCGGCGCCTGCACGCTGATGGTCGACGGCAAGCCCGTCTTCTCCTGCCTGACGCCAGCGATGCTGGTGGAAGGCCGCGAGGTCAAGACGGTCGAGGGTTTGGGCACGATCGAGAACCCGGGTCCGATGCAGAAAGCGTTCATCGAGGAGCAGGCGGCGCAATGCGGTTATTGCATCGCCGGCATGATGATGCGGGCGCAGGCGCTGCTCGAGGCCAAACCCGATGCCAGTGACGCCGATATCCGGCAGGCGCTGGAACCTAACCTCTGCCGCTGTGGCACGCATATGCGCATCCTGCGGGCGGTGAGCCGCGCGCGCGACCTGATGAAATCGAAATCGGCTGGCTTAGCGCCGGCCGCGGCCGCAGGGAGGGCATGATGAACGCGCCAACCTTTCCCGAGCTGACACGACGCGGCTTTCTCGCCGGGACCGGCGCGCTGGTCGTGTCCTTCACCATTCCCGTGCAGGCTCAGGAGGCCGCGCCCCCGGCGCAGACGCCCGCGACGCCGGCCCCGGCCAAGAAACTGCCGGGCAGCCTTGCCGATACCCCCTCGCTCGACGCCTGGATCAGGTTGGATGCCGACGGTTCGATCACCGTCTTCACCGGCAAGGCCGAGCTCGGCCAGGGCACCAGGACGTCGCTGCGCCAGATCGCCGCCGAAGAACTGGAGGTCGAGCCGGCTTCCATCAAGCTCATCACTGCCGATACCGCGCTGACGCCGAACGAAGGCTATACCGCCGGCAGCCAGACGATCCAGAACAGCGGCACCGCCATACGCTACGCCTCGGCGCAGGTGCGCCAGATCCTTATCGCCAAGGCGAGCGAGAAGCTCGGCGTTCCGGCCGACCAGCTCAAGGCGGCAAGCGGCAGGATCACCGGGCCGGACGGGAAGTCCGTGGGCTATGGCGAACTCGTGGTGGCGGATTTGCTGCATGTGGACGCATCGGCCGACACAGCGCTGAAATCGCCGGACAGCTATCACGCGATCGGCAAGCCGTTCGCCCGCGTCGATATTCCGGCAAAGGTAACGGGCGGCGAGGCCTATGTGCAGGACATGCGGCTTCCCGGCATGGTGCATGCCCGCGTCGTTCGCCCGCCAAGCTATTCGGCCAAGCTCGTCAGCGTCGACGAGGCCGCCATCAAGACGATGCCGGGCGTGGTGGCGGTGATCCGCGATGGCGACTTCCTGGCCGTTGTGGCCAGGCAGGAATTCCAGGCGGTCCAGGCCATGCGCGCCATGGCCGCCAAGGCGAAGTGGCAGGAGCAGCCGGCCTTGCCGGACCAGGACGATATCCCCGCCTTCCTCGAGCGCTCGGTCGCCGAGGTCGGCACCGTGACCTCGGTCGGCGCGGAAACGGCAACCGGCGCAAAGACGCTGCAGGCACAGTTCACCCGCGCCTACCAGATGCATGGGTCGATCGGCCCCTCCGCTGCCGTTGCCCTGTCGGACAAGGGTCTCATCACGGTGTGGACGCATACTCAAGGCGTCTATCCAGACCGCAAGGCGATCGCCGAGATGCTCGGCGTCGGACCGGAAAAGGTGCGCTGCATCCACACCGAGGGATCAGGCTGCTACGGCCACAATGGCGCCGACGACGCGGCGGCCGACGCCGCGCTGATCGCGCAGGCGCTGCCCGGCACGCCGGTGCGCGTGCAGTGGATGCGCGATCAGGAGCATTTGTGGGAGCCTTATGGCCCTGGCATGCTGACGCGCGCCAGCGCAACGCTGGACGCCAGCGGCAAGATCGTCAACTGGCACTATGATCTGTGGAGCAACAGCCACGGCACGCGGCCGGGAACGGCCGGTTCGCTGATCGCCGGCCGGCTGATGGCGAAGCATTTCCCGCCCGATCCGGCCAAGCTGCAGATCTCGCCGCTCGGCAATGGCGACCGCAACGCCATCCCGCTCTACGAGGTGCCGAACCAGCGGGTGAACTGGCATTTCGTTGCCGACATGCCGGTGCGCGTCTCGTCGCTGCGCGGCCTCGGCGCCTACTGCAACGTGTTCTCGATCGAAAGCTTCATGGACGAGCTGGCGCTCGCGGCCGGCGCCGACCCGGTGGAATACCGGCTGAGGCACATGAAGGACCCGCGCGCCAGGAAGGTGATCGAGGTTGCGGCGCAAAAATTCGGCTGGAGCAATGATCCTATGCCGGAGGGCCGCGGCCGGGGGTTCGCCTTCGCCAAGTACAAGAACCACGCCGCCTATCTCGCAGTCGCGCTTGAAGCGGAGGTCGATCGCGACAGCGGCGTCATCGCCATCTCGCATGTGGTCTCGGCGGTCGACTGCGGCGAAGCGGTGGCGCCGGATTCGATCGTCAACCAGACCGAAGGCGGTATCTTGCAGTCGCTGAGCTGGACGCTTTACGAGGCCGTCCATTTCGACGACACCCGCATCCTGAGCGCGGATTGGTCGGCCTATCCGATCCTGCGCTTCAGCGCTGTTCCGGACAGCGTGGAAGTGCATGTCGTCGACAATCCCGGCACGCTCTATCTCGGCGTCGCGGAAGCAGCGCAGGGCCCGACAGCCGGCGCGATCGCCAATGCCTTCCGCCACGCCGCGGGAAAACGCATCTATGACCTGCCCTACACGCGCGAGCGCGTGAAAGCGGTGTTGGGCGTGTAGTCGAAGCATGCGCTCGACACGGATCGGATTGCGCCGCACTTCCAGGGCCGGCGGCGCTACACCGCATTGGTCAGCCGTACGAACTCCTCGACATCGAGCGTCTCGGCGCGCCGGGTCGGGTCGATCCCGGCGCGTTCGAGCAGGGCCTCGCCGCCGAGGCTCTTAACGCTCTGCCGCAGCATCTTTCGGCGCTGGCCGAAGGCGGCTTCCGTGACGCGGCCGAGTTTTTTCACGTCGGCGCATAGCGGCGTCACTCGCGGCTCGAGATGCACGACGGAAGAGGTCACCTTGGGCGGCGGTGTGAACGCCTGGGGCGGCACGTCGAACGCTATCCTGGCCTGCGTGCGCCACCCGGCCAGTACGCCGAGCCTGCCATAGGCCTCGCTGCCAGGCGCGGCGACGATCCGCTGGGCCACCTCGCGCTGGAACATCAGGGTCATCGAGGCATAGAAGGGAGGCCACTCCGCGACGGTCAGCCAGCGGACCAGCAGTTCCGTGCCGATATTGTAGGGCAGGTTGGCCACGATCCTGACCGGCCCGCCGTCACCGGCGGTCGCGGCAAGCGTCGGAAAGTCGATCTTCAGGGCGTCGCCGGAAACGACCTCCAGCCGGCCGGGATAATGGACCGATATCTCGGCGAGGGCCGCCAGGCAGCGTTCGTCGCGCTCGATGGCGACGACCTTGCGCGCGCCGTTGAAAAGCAGGGCCCTTGTCAACCCGCCAGGGCCGGGGCCGACCTCGATTACGGTCGTCTCCGCCAGGCTGCCGGCGGTGCGCGCTATCTTGCCGGTCAGGTTGAGGTCGAACAGAAAATTCTGGCCCAGTGCCTTCTTTGCCTGCAAGCCGTGGCGCTCGATGACCTCGCGCAGCGGCGGCAGCCCATCCATGCTCATGAGTTGAGCCTCATTGCGTGACAAATTTGGCGTCGGTGTCGGCCAGCTGCCGTGCAAGCCGCAGCGCCGCCATCAGGCTGTCGGGCCGGGCGATGCCCTTGCCGGCGATATCGAAGGCGGTGCCGTGGTCGGGCGAGGTGCGGATGAAGGGCAGGCCGAGCGTGACATTGACCGCTTCATCGAAGGCCAGCGCCTTGGCCGGTATCAGCGCCTGGTCGTGATACATGCACAGCGCCACGTCGTAGCCGGCCCGGGCCCGGGCATGGAACAAGGTGTCCGCGGGCAACGGCCCGAACGCGTCGATGCCTTCGGCTTGCAGGATCTCGATCGCCGGTCGGATGATGCGCTGGTCCTCCAGGCCCATGGAGCCATCCTCGCCCGCATGCGGGTTGAGGCCGGCGATGGCGAGCCGTGGGTTGGCGATGCCAAAGCGGTCCCTGAGGTCGGCGGCGGTGACCCGCGTCGTGGCGAGGATCAGGTCGGTGGTCAGCGCCTTCGGCACTTCGGCCAGCGCGATGTGAATGGTGACGGGAACGGTGCGCAGGTCGGGGCCTGCCAGCATCATCACCGGCATCGCTTCCACGCCGCTATGCCGCGCCGCCAGATACGCCAGATATTCGGTGTGGCCGGGAAAGCGGAAGCCGGCGTCGTAGAGGGGCTTCTTGGCGATCGGGCAGGTGACGACGGCCGCGGCGTCGCCGGCGAGGCTAGCGGCCACCGCCCGATCGATCGCTTCGATGATGCCCGCCGCATTGGCCGGATCAGGCTGGCCGGGGCTGTCGATGAAGCGGGCAGACAGCGTAACGACCGGCAGTGCGCCGCCAAAGACCTCGGTTGCCTGCGCTGGCGTCGTTTCCTCGATAGGCAGCGAAACGCCGAGGCGGCGCGCCCGCGAGGCGATCAGCGCGGGATCAGCGAGGAGATAGAAGGGCGGAAGGGCTGCGGCTGTACGCGCCAGAAACGCGGCAATCGCGATTTCCGGTCCGATGCCGGAAGGATCGCCGACGCTCAACGCCAGCGCGCGCATCGCCCTGTCCACCTCAGCGCTTGACGATGCGGGCTTTTGCCTTCAGCTCGTCGACATATTTCTTGCTGAGATCGTCGGCCGCCTTGTCGTTGGAGCCTTCGCTCTGGAAAACCATCTGGGCGACCTTGTCGTCGGACACCTCGCGCGACGAACAGATACCGATGAACTCGACACCGCGCTCCGTTTGGCGGGTAGGCGTGGCGCCGCCAACCTTGGTGGCCTTGATCTGCTCGGCCCAGTCCGGCGGCAGTTGCGGCGCCAGCACCCGGCCGAGATCGCGAACGGTGACGTCGATCAGGCCCTTGGCGAACTGCCGCGTCGTGTTGCAGCCGTTGAAGCGGGCACGCATGGCGTCGGCTTCGCGCTTGCGCTTGCCCAGCGTCGCGCTGCGTTCGGCCGCCGGCACGACGAAGATGACCTGCTGGAGCATGTATTCAGTGGCGCTCGGCTTGGAGCCGCCCTTGTCGAGCATGCGCCTGACCGCGTCCTGCTCGGTCACGCTGCCGCCCTCGCCGGAACGGTACCGTGCGCTCAAGGCCTGATTCCAGGCCATCTGGGCGCGGATGAACTCCTTGAAATGGCCCTTGCTGACGCCGGACTTTTCCATGACGCCGTCGAGCTGGCTGAGCTGCATCTTGTTGCTCGAGGCAAAGCGCTGGTACGCGGCCTCGACCTGCGCGTCGCTGATGTGAATCCCAAGCCGTCTGGCTTCGGCCATGCGCAAGGTCTGATCGATCATTTCCTGGCCGGCGTCGCCCTTCTTGCGCTGCAGCTTGAGGAAGGCGGCGCGATGCGCGATGTCGCCGCTGGTGATCGGTATGTCGTTGACGACGTACTTGATCTCGCTGGCGAAAGCCGGCGGCGTGATGATGGCCATCGACACGGATGTCGCCGCCACAAGCAGCGCCAACCCTGCTGAAAAGAGGTATTTCCTCATCGCAAACATCCCAATTCTATCCCGGTCCCGCCCAACTTCATCCTTCTTCGGGGTTTGTGAAGTCCCTGCCAGCCCTATGCGGCGAAACGATGTCGCGGGTTACTGGGTGGTATCGAAGGCGCTGCTCGACGATCCGAAATCGCCGAGGGTGCGGAACGACAGGTTGAAGCCGATGCTCTGCGTCACCTCCCTGGTGTTCAGGTCGCGCGACTGCGAGTACGTCATCAAATAGGTGAAGCAGGAATCATTGTAGGCGAAACCGACCCCGTCCTTGACCAGCAGGCTTTCCTGCAGGTCATAGGTTCCCGTCCCGAACACGCGCCAGTTCTCGGCAAGATGCGTGGACGCGCCGAGCGTGACCTCGTGCCGGTCGGTGGTGAAGCCATAGAGCGGCTGAGCCTGGATGAAGGCGTATTTGGCGCTCAGCGACACCGGCAGGCCGGAATAGGCGGCCTTTACCTCGGCGCGGCGAACCTCGAAGCTCTGCTCGTCGAAACGGCCGCTGACCGAGGCGGCGAACCCGTTCGGGCTGCTGACGCCAAACAAGCCGACATAATCCGACTTGGTGTTTTCGAGGCCCGAATAGGCGCCGACATTGACCAGGTCTGGCGCGTCGAAGGAGTTCTCGCCGCCGATCTGGTAGGACTGGCCGAAGATGGCGTTGGTGCCCCAGCCGTTGATGTAGGAACCGGAATAGCGCAGGCCCACATTGGCGCGCGAGCCGCCTTCGATGCGGTCATAGCCGGAGAACTTGTCGCGCTCGAACAGGGTGCTCGCGTCGAAGACCATGCTCTGCGCATCTTCGTTCGGCACAGCCAGGCCGCCGACATATTGTTCGTTGGGGCGCAGGAACACCTGCGCCATCGGCTCGAACACATGACTGGAGCCGCTGGCCATGGAAAACAGCAGCGGCCAGCTCATCTCAAGTCCGGCGGTTGCCATATAGCGGGCGAAAGACGAGCGCATATCGTCCTGCTCGCCCAAATTCGTCGCCATCTGGTTGACGGCTGCGAGTGAAGCTGATGACGCGTTGACATAGTCGACGTCGCCCTGCAGCGCCAGCAAGGGTGTCAGCACCAACCCGTCATCGGTGACAAATGACCGCTTCCACTCGGCTTGGGCGGTGAGCCGGCCGGATTCGCCCTCGATGCCGCGCACACGTTGGGTGCCTGAAGGGGGGAAGTAGGGGGTGAAATAGGTCTCGTCGAGATCATCGCGGCGGATGACGCGCGAATTGACGTTGAACGACAACTGGCCGCCTGCGACCGACGTATCCGGAATGTAGGCATAGTCGAGCGAGGGCAGCACCCAGGGCTGCTGGCCACTTCGCGCAGCGATGTTGCTGTCCAGCGTATCTTCCTGCACCTCGAAATGCATGGCGCGCAGGTCGAAATAATTACGGCCGTCGAGCCCCGTCAGGTAAACCGACGACTGGTGAACGGACCCGTTGTATTTGTCGATGGCGTAGGTGTTCGAGAAGTTCTTGTCGGTCTGCAGCAGCACGTCCCAGCCGAAATTCCAGCGCGCATTGATGGCGAACTGGCCCTGTGTGCCCATCATGCCGCGGAATTTGTTCGGATCGCCCGCCTCGCCCGAATCGACATTGCGGCCGGCGGCATCGATGAAGGCATCGGGATCCCGCTGCTGAATGCCCGCGATCTTCAGGCTATATTCGCCATTGTTGAAGCGCTGGCGCCATTCAGCCTCACCGAGAAAGCCCTGCTTGGTAAAGCCGGTGCCGGTGACGGTCAGGTCGTAAGTCGGCGAGAGCGCGAAATAATAGGGGACCTTCACCCCCACGCCCAGATCGCTTTTGAAGACGATGCCGGGGATCAGGAAGCCGCTCTTGCGCTTCACCGTCGGGTCGGCGATCTCGAACGCCGGCAGGTAGGCGAGCGGGAAGCCGAAGAATTCGAAATTCGCATTCTCGAAACGGACCGTCTTTTTCTCGCCGTTCCAGATGATCTTCCTGGCCTTCACGCGCCAGGTCGGCGCCTTGTCGGGCTTATCCTCGCACGGTTCGCAGGCAGTGTAGACGCCATTGTGGAAGGTGGTCAGCACGCCGCCCATGCGTTCGGCGCTTTCGGCGGCGAAATAGGCCTTGTCGATGGTTTCGACGCGGAGCGCGTTGACGAAACCGTCGGCGAAGTCGTCGGTGATGTCGATATGATCTGAATTGATCTTGGTGCCGTCGCTGTTGATCACCTCGACATTGCCGCTTGCGACCATGCGCTTGGTGTTGCGGTTGTACTCGACCTTCTGCGCGACAAGTCGGTTGCCGCCGTAGTCGATCTGCACGCCGCCGACGGCGGTCACGGTCTGATTGTCGTTGTTGTAGACCAGCGTATCGGCCGCCAGCAGCATCTGCGAGCCGGACGGCACCTTGGTCGCCATGTCGCCGACATCCTGCGCGAACGCAGGCAGCGGAACCGCGCATGCAAACAGGCATGCCAAGGCGGTCGCCGCATAAAGGCGCGCCAAACCGGCCTGCCTGTTAGTGGGCAAAAAGGCCTCCCTCACTAGCCGTCTTCCTTGTATAGCAGGAAAGTCACCCCGAAGAACATAGCTACCACGACCGGCACCCAGGCAGCTACGACAGTCGGCACGAACCCCGCCACGCCGAATGCCTTCACCAGCACCGAAACGACATAAAGCAGAAACCCGGCAACGACGCCACCCAGAATCATCGTTGCCGATTGCCCCATCCTTGCAAATCGCATTGAAACTGTTGCCGCAATCAGCGTCATGGCGACGAGCAGGAACGGCAACGCCACCAGCGAATCGAACTGCATGGCAAAGGCATTTGCCTTGAGGCCGAAGGAACGGGCAACCTCGATTTTTCCCGGCAGATCGTAGAATGGAATGGTCTCCGGGCGCGCCAGCCGCTCCTGCACGAATTCGGGCTTCAGATTGGTCGGCACGCGATCGTTTGCCGCAGGCTGGATGGTGCCGTTCCTGAAGGTCTTGACGTCCTGCAATTCCCAGTAGCCGTCCCGCAGGTAGGCGCGCGCGGCATCCTTGCGCTCGACGATATCGCCTTGCGGGTCGAGGATGAAAAAGACAGCGTCAGCCATCTCCAGGCCCTGGTTGAGGATGGCGCGCGCTCCGATGATGGTGTCTCCGGAACTGGTTTTCTGCCGGATCCAGGGCGCGGCGTCGGCCGACACCGTATTCGACTTGCCCGAGCGCAACTGGGTTTCGATCTGTTCGGACCAGGAAAAGGCGTGCGCGGCGAGCGGGTTGATGAGACCGACCGACAGGACGCCGAACAACAGCGCTCCGATGCAGCACGGCAGAAGGAACTGCCAGGCCGAAACGCCGGCCGAGCGCGCTATGACCAGTTCATACCTGCGGTTGAGCGAGACCAGCGTCGCCATCGCCGAGAAGAGACCGACAAACGGCACGGTCTGCAACATGATCATCGGCATCCTGAGTCCGGAAATGGCCAGCGCCGTTCCATAGGTGAAGCCGGGCAGGCCGGTCGTGCGGCCGGAAAGCTCGGTGAAATCGATCAGGAACACCAGCGCAAGCAGGCCGATGAAGAACCACACGGTGATCGTGACATAGCGGAAGAAGAAGTAGCGTCCCAGCGTCCAGCCCATCAACTGACCCCCTGGCCCGAGGCGCTGCGCCGGGACAGGCGCAGCTTGACGGCATTCCAGGCGTCAGCCATGCGGCTGGCGAGATTCGTCAGCCAATCTGCCCAGGCCACCGGCAGTTCCATCGTCCGGTTGGATGCGATGAACCAGATTGCCACCGCCGACGACACGATGGGCACGCCGTAGACCATATACGCATATTGCGGGACCTCGTCGGCCTTGCTGGCGGCGAAGAAGCCCAGCCAGCGCACGAACAGCGATATCGCGATGGCCGTGATCAGCGGATTGACGCGCGCCTCCCGATGCGAGCGTGCATCTCCGGCGACCGCGAGTGCGATCAGGGCGAAAACCATGGAATAGAGCCATTCCGAGAACCGCTGGTCGACCTCCGCCCGGTATTCGTTCGGGCGCTGCTGATAGACCTTGTCGTTGGCACTCGGGTTGAGCAGGTACTGGGTCGTCTGGTCTTTTGGCATCAGCGTCACCTCCGACGCTGCCGCCATGAAGGCCGACATGTCGAAGGCATAGGAGGTGAAGCGGATGACCGAGAGGTCGCCGGTCAGCGTCTTTCGATGGATGACGCCGTCATTCATCATCAGCACCTTTTCGCCGCCGCGTTCGACGATGCTGCCGGTCTTGGCATAATAGACGAGGTTGACCCCTTCCTCGCGTGAATCCGCGACGAAGATGCCGCCCAGCCGGTTGTCGGGGAGCCGCTCGCCTATCTGCAGGAACAGCCCGTCATCGATCTTGCGGAATGTGCCCTCCTGGATGATCAGCGACAGAAGATCCGCGCGTGACTCCGCCACCAGCATCCGGTTCTTCTGGCGCGCATAGGGGTCGATGCCATTGTCGACGGCGAAGGAAAAGACGCTGGCTGCGGCCGCGAGAATCATGATCGGCCGCACGATGGTCCAGCGCGAGGCGCCCGCTGCGTTGACGACTGCGAGCTCCGAATCCGAATTCATGACGCTGAGCGTCTGGGCAACCGCCACCACGAGCGCGAAGGGCACCACGATCGGAATGATCGAGGGAAGAATGAGGGCCGCAACCTCGAAGAAGGTCAGCGCCGACTGGCCGCTGTCGGTGACGAGGTCGATCTTGGCCAGCACTTGCGTCGTCCAGACAATGGCCAGCGTCCAGGCCAGCGCTGCAATAAAGACCACGAAAGCGCGGCGCATGATGTAGCGTTCAACGACCTTCATGAAGGCTTTTCTCAATTTTCTCGAACGGCATCATGCCACCAGATAAGGGTAGCCGTCCGGCGACGCCCGCACAACTGGCTGCGTCGGGCTCTGTCAGGCAGACGATCCGGTTCCCGTCCCACATCGCGCGCCACGTTGGGCCGGAGTGTCGGCGGGATTGGATAAGAAAGGGCGAACATCGATGGTTAACAACAGGTTGCGGCCAAAAAGCGGAGCCGTGCCGCGACGAATCGCCATCGATTCATGTGCCATATGGGGAGCCAGCTTGGCAAAGTCTTGCCAAATGCCGGAAAACGACCAAATGTCGCGGATCGCTTCCAACCGCTTCGCGCGAGCCGCGCATTCCCCGAAAGCAGGACATGATGAACCAGAGACCCTCGATCGCCTTCGCAAAATTCGCCGCGCCGCAGACCGCCGCGAACAGGAAGGGGACGGTCTTCGTGCTGGCGGCGGATGATGGCGGCCTGAGCGAAACCGCCGCGGCGTATGATCCCGGCAAGACGCTGGAACGGGCCTTCCCGGTGGCCGAATTCACGGCCAAGTTTGCCAGCGTGGTGGAAGTGCTGACGCCGCAGGCAAGCTCGCTCGACCGGCTGGTCGCGATCGGCGCCGGCAAGGTGTCGGGGCTCGACGAATACGCCTGGACGAAGCTGGGAGGCACCATCGCAGCGTCGCTGCGCAAGGCGACCGACGTAGCGGTGGTGCTCGACGTGGTCGGCGCCTCGTCAAGCGGTGCGCAGGCGGCCAGCCTTGCCGCCGGTATTCTTCTGCGCAGCTATTCCTTCGACAAGTACAAGACCAGGAAAGACAAGGACGATGGCCAAGGCGACAGGGCCGAGCCGAAAAAGCCTGCCAAGATAACCATCCACACCGCCGATCCGGCGGGTGCGAAGAAGGCGTTCGCCGAGACCGAGGCTGTGATCGACGGCGTGCTTTTGGCGCGTGACCTCGTCAACGAGCCGGCAAACGTCCTGGGACCTGTCGAGTTTGCCGCCCGCGCCAAGGAACTGGAAGCCCTCGGCGTCAAGGTCGAGATCCTGGCCGAAAAGGAGATGAAGAAACTCGGCATGGGGTCGCTGCTCGGCGTCGCGCAAGGCTCGCCGCGCGGCGCCCGCATGGCCGTCATGCAGTGGAGCGGCGGCAAGGCCAAGGACAGCCCGGTCGCCTTCATCGGCAAGGGCGTCACCTTCGACACCGGCGGCAATTCGATGAAACCGGCATCCGGCATGGAGGACATGAAGGGAGACATGGGCGGCGCCGCGGCGGTGACCGGACTGATGCATGCGCTCGCCGCCCGCAAGGCGAAGGCCAATGTCGTCGGCATCATCGGGCTGGTGGAAAACGCCGTCGACGGCCATGCGCAGCGTCCCGGCGACATCGTTACCTCGATGTCGGGCCAGACCATCGAGGTGCTCAACACCGATGCGGAAGGGCGCCTCGTGTTGGCCGACGCGCTCTGGTACTGCAATGACCGTTTCCAGCCGAAGTTCATGGTCAATCTGGCGACGTTGACCGGCGCGATCATGGTCGCGCTCGGCCAGCACTATGCCGGTCTGTTCTCCAACAATGACGAACTGGCGGAACGCCTGGCGACAGCCGGGCAGTCGACGCAGGAGCGGCTGTGGCGCATGCCGCTCGGTCCCGAATACGACAAGCTGATCGATTCCAAGAACGCCGACATGAAGAACATCGGCGGCCGCTATGGCGGCGCCATCATCGCCGCGCAGTTCTTGCAGCGCTTCGTCAAGGACACGCCCTGGGCGCATCTCGATATCGCAGGCACCGCCATGGGAGCGCTGTCGAACGAAATCAATCAGTCCTGGGGTTCCGGCTTTGGCGTGCGGCTGCTCGACCGGCTCGTGCGCGACCACTACGAGAACTGATCGGACCCATGGCCGACGTGCTGTTTTATCACCTGACCGAATCGACGCTGGAGGATGCGCTGCCAGGCCTTCTTGAGCGCAGCGTCGATCGCGGCTGGCGCGCCGTGGTGCAGACCGGCACCGAGGAGCGGCGCGACGCGCTCGACCAGCATCTGTGGACGTTCCGTGACGATTCCTTCCTCGCGCACGCCACTGATCGCGAAGCCCATCCCGCCGAGCAGCCGATCCTTTTGACCACCGCCGAAGGCAACCCGAACGCGGCGCAGATACGTTTCCTGGTGGACGGAGCGGCACCCCCTGACCTTGGCGGCTACGAGCGCGCCGTGTTCCTGTTCGACGGTCACGATGCCGCCCAGGTCGAGGCCGCCCGCGGGCACTGGAAGACGATGAAAGACGCCGGCCACGCGGTGACCTACTGGCAGCAGACGCCCGACCGCCGCTGGGAGCGCAAAGCCTAAGGGACGTCAGCGGCGGCTGATCACTGCCTTGTTGATAATGTGGATCGCGATCATCGAGCCGGAAGAAACCTGTCGCTCGTCACATGAGCAGCCTTACTTCTTCACTTGCGGATGGATCGTCTCGCCGCGCTTGAGCATCTCGACAAAAGTCTCGATCTTCTTCCTGCGGCCGGCCTCGGTCTTCATGTTGTGGATACGGAAGGCGAGCGCGAAGCGGTTTTGCGCGCTGAGTTTTTCGAGCATTTGCCGAGCCTCTGGCTCGGCATCGATCGCGGCCTGCAGGTCATCGGGAATTTTCATGTCCTTGCCGCCGGCATAGGCACGCGCCCAGCGGCCATCGGCCTTGGCGGCTTCGACCTCGGCCAGCCCAT
The DNA here is from genome assembly GCF_020165515.1 of Mesorhizobium sp. BR1-1-13. Lineage (NCBI taxonomy): Bacteria > Pseudomonadati > Pseudomonadota > Alphaproteobacteria > Hyphomicrobiales > Phyllobacteriaceae > Mesorhizobium > Mesorhizobium sp. BR1-1-13. The sequence goes on along the minus strand of NZ_JAIUIH010000003.1, from coordinate 528,334 downwards.
GCCGCGTCATCCGGCCGTCGTCGATCAGCCGGGCGACATTGTCGATGTTGATCTGGCTCCAGATGCTTTTCTTCGTCCTCGGCGTGTAGCGCTGCAGGAAGCTCTTGTCGTCGAGCCCCTTGCGCACCGCGTCGATCCAGCCCCAGCACAGCACGACGTCGATCGCTTCCTTCGGCGAGATCGACCTCAGTCCCGAGCCGGTCTTGTGGATTTTGATCCAGACCTCGGTTTCCCTGTCATGATGCTCGCCCAGCCAGGTATAAAAGCTCTCGGCGTCCTCGAATTCGTGCACCTTGTCGGGGTCGACCTTGACCGGCGCCATCAGCGGCCCTCGTCCATGCTTTGCGGTTGCACTTTCAATGCGGCATTTCCAGCTGGATGACAATCGAAGGCGAAGATCATGGCGCTGCCCGATGACGGCGGTTCTGCGGTGGCCCGCAGGCGCGGACCACCGCAGGTCGTTTCACTGCCCGCCCATTTCCTTCTTGAACGTGTCGAAATCGACCTGCATGCCATTGAAGATGGTGCTCCAATGGCGGGTCAGCGCCGCCATCGCCACCGCCTCCTGGATTTCCTCATCGGTAGCGCCGGCGCGCTTGGCGTCTCGCGTGTCCGACCAGATGCAGTAGTTGCACGGGATCTGCGCCGCCACCGCCAGCGAAATCAGCGATTTGACCTTTGGCGGCAGCGCCGTCTTGTCGCTGAGTTCGATGGCCTTGACCTCGGCCCAGGCGCCGGGCAGACCGGCTTTGGGAAGTTGCTTCACAAAGCTCGGCACGCCGCCCATGGTCGACTGGATGTCCTTTATGGTTGCATCGTAGTCATCGGCATAGGCAGGGGCCGCGGCGAGGACGCAGGCCACGGCGGTTAGTGCCAACGCACGATGGAGGGAAGAATGCACGGATTTGGCAATGCGATGGTGTGACATGTGTTCCTCCTCTGGTCTTTGTTAGCCTTACTGTGTAAGGTAAAGTGAAAAATGAACCTTACGCTGTAAGTTGTCAAGCGCGGCCATGGACTCATCGATCAAAAAAAAGCGAGCACGCGGACGGCTGTCCCGCGAGATGATCGAGGATGCCGCTTTCGAGGTGATCGAGAAGGAGGGCCTTTCCGGTTTTTCGATGCGCAAGCTCGCCGCCGTGCTCGGCTGCGAGGCGATGAGCATTTATCATCACTTCCCCTCGCAAGCGCACCTCTATGAGGCGTTGGTCGATCGCCAGGTCAGCGGGATGGTTATCCCCGACGACAGCATGCCATGGCGCGACAGGATTCGGATGGTCATGCATGAGTTTCGCCGTGTTGCGAGGGAGCACCCGGCCTTCGCACCATTCCTTGTCGTCTACCGGATGAATTCGCCGCCTTGCCTGGCCATGCTGAACGGTGTCATCGGCCTGTTCGAGGCTGGCGGTTTCGGCCCGGAACTCAGCGCCAGGCTGTTTCGCACCGCCAGCTATTATCTCATGGGCGCGATCCTCGACGAGACCGCGGGCTACGCCAAGGGCCCGTCGGCGGTGACCACCGTCGACGACGAGCAACTGGCGAAGGATTTCCCCAGTGTCATGGCGGCCGGGACCTATTTCGGCACCGGCGGTTTCGACAAGACGTTCGAACTCGGCCTCGACATGCTATTGGACGAAATGGAGCGCCTGCGCGACAGCGCCAATGCAGGCTAATTGTCCGGCAACGCCCGATTACAAGGTGATTCCCTGAATGCGCTTTCTGTTCCTGTTGATCCTGCTCGCCGGCATCGGCGTCGGCGCCATCTATCCATGGGCGATGACCAATTTCTCCGGTCACCAGATCGGCAGCTGGCGGGTCTATGAGGGCGGCCGCTTCAAGCAAGTCACCGTGCCGCTTGCCGCGCGCGACGCGCCGGTGAGGGTGCTGGTCGACTTGACCGCGAGGGCCGAGCGCATCGTTTCGCAGCAGCGCACGGTGCTGACGCTGACAGCCGCCACCGGCGGTCGCACGGCGCTTGCCTCGACGCTTCAGTTCAATCATTCCGACAATCCGCGTCAGGCGAGCCCGCAACTGCCCGACAAGATCTTCCGCGACGAGGCTGGCGTGATCCGGACCGTCGGCCCCGGCCCCTATGTCTTCACCGTCGGTCCCGGCGACGCCGAGGATATTCCGATACGCGCGGTCGATCTTGTCTTGCGCTCCGGTGTCGGCGAGACCGACAGCCGTGCGCGACCGGTTGGCTTCGCGCTGATGGCGATCGGCCTGATCGGCTTCCTGCTGTCCTTGCGTTCTGCCGGCGGCCGGCCGCAAAATCCGAATTCACAGCCACCGCCGCCACGCTGGGGCAGGGGCACCACATGAACTATCGCCACGCCTATCACGCCGGAAATTTTGCCGACGTCGTCAAGCACGTCGTGCTGACGCGGCTGCTCGAATATCTGAAGCAGAAGGACAAGGCCTTTCGCGTCATCGACACCCATGCCGGCACCGGCCGCTACGATCTGTCCTCGCTCGAGGCGCAGAAGACCGGCGAATGGCAAGGCGGCATCGGCCGGCTGGTCGATGCTGCGCCCGAAGCCCAGGCCGCAATGCTGCTTGCGCCCTATCTCGACGCGGTGCGTGCGTGCAACGCAGACGGTCAATTGAAAAAATACCCGGGCTCGCCGTTGGTCGCGCGGCACCTTCTGCGCAAGCAGGACCGGCTGTCGGCGATCGAGCTGCACCCGAAGGATGTCGCGAAGCTGAAGACGGAATTCGCCGGCGATTTCCAGACAAGGGTGATCGAGCTCGACGGCTGGCTGGCGCTCGGCGCGCACCTGCCGCCGAAGGAAAAGCGCGGGCTGGTGCTGATCGATCCGCCATTCGAGGAAGAGGGCGAGTTCGGCCGCCTCGTCGACGGGCTGGCGAAGGCGTACAAGCGCTGGCCGGGCGGCATCTATGCGCTGTGGTATCCGATCAAGGACCGCAAGGCGGTGATTGGCTTCCGCAAGGCGCTGAAGGAAACCGGGGTTCCGAAATTGCTCGACATCGAATTCGAAATCCGGCCCGCATCGCAAGAGCCCAGCCTCGACGGCAGCGGCCTGGTCGTGGCCAACCCGCCCTTCACGCTGGAAGGTGAATTGCGCATTCTCCTGCCGGCCCTGCACAAATTGCTGGTCTTGGAAAAGCCGGCGCAATGGACGCTGAACTGGCTGGCAGGGGAGTAGCAGCGGCGGCGGAATGCCGAGTGCAGGCCGCGTTCTCATAATGGACTGGATTAAACAGTCAAAGCGGTTCTTCAGCCGACCCGGCTCCGCTCCGATTCCGCGATATGCCGTGCGCCAATGCCGAGGGCGTTATGCCCGACAGCCGCCGGCTTTCGCGGATGAGATGGGCTTGGTCCGAATAGCCGGCTTCGGCCGCCAGCACCGCGGTCGAGGCATCGCCGGACACCCGTTGCAGGCGACGGAAGCGATGGAAGCGCAGGATGCGGTCGAGCGTCTTCGGCCCGTAGCCGAAATTCTCTTCGAAGCGGCGGCGCAAGGTCCTCTCGCTCAGGTGCAGCGCGCGAAGCAGAAAGGGCACCAGAGGCGCGCCGGCCGGCAGGCCGCGGTTAATGGCGTCATAAGCATGATGCATGACCGGATCGAGGACCTCATGCCCGTCGCCGGATTGGCCGACGGCGTTCTCCAGGGATTTCACCAGGGCAGCGAGATCGGGATTTGCACGGACACGGCCCGCGAGCTGGCGTGCCCTGGCACCCCATAACTCATTCAGGTCGAGCCGCTGTCCGACGATCTCGCTCGCCGGCATGCCCAGCCAGGCCGCAGCGGCACCTGGTCGGAAGCGGAAGCCGATGACCAGGGCGCCGGAGGGCAGCGCCTCGACCTGCGGCTCCTTGTCCGGCCCGGCGATGCGGAACCGGCCGTCGATCCATTGCAGGTCGATCGTCGCATCCGGCGTGACGATGACGGGTGGTGCGTCCTTTTCCTGCATGGAGTGGACCCACACCGAAGCGAACGCGCCGCCCAGCCGCGGATGTGCGGGGCGTTCACGGAAAGAGCCGGTGGTCTGCGCCAGTACCGCTTCCATTCATCCGCTCTCGCCAGTTTTCCCGGCCTACGCGCCGGCATTTTGGCCGAAATCTTCAATTCGCGGCGCCTCCGCCATGGCAAATCAAACGCAGCCTGTCGGCGATGGTTGCGCGGACCAGTCATACCCGCTCCCCGCCCGGCGGCGAAACAACGCTGATCCTTGAAAGGAGAATGGACATGAAAGCCCGAATAAGTGTCGTCACGCTTGGCGTCGACAATCTGGAAGCATCGCTCGAATTCTATCGCACCGGGCTGGGGCTTCCGAGCGAAGGCATCATCGGCCGCGAATTCGAGCACGGCGCCGTCGCCTTCTTCACCCTGCACGGCGGATTGAAGTTCGCCATCTTCGAGCGCAGCAGCATCGCACATGATGCAGGCATCGCCCATGATGCGGGCATCGGCCAGAGCGGCCGCAGCCCGACCGAGCTCACCCTCGGCCATAATGTGGCCAGCGAGACCGAGGTCGATGCGGTGATGGCTGAGGCGGTCAAGGCCGGCGCGCACCTGGTCAAGCCGGCCCAGAAGACTTTCTGGGGCGGCTACGCCGGCTACTTCCAGGATCCCGACGACCATCTCTGGGAGGTCGTCTACAATCCTGCCTTCGTTCCCGAAGACTGAGGCGGAGCGGAGCCTGGCCATGGTCAGCGATATCGCACCTGCGTTCGGCCTGCTGCTGATCGGCGGCGTCTTTCTTTGGGCCGGGGTCGAGCATTTCGTCAGGTTCAGGGCGATCAGCGAAGACCTGGCGGCGCGGCGATTTCCGGCTCCGGCCTTCCTGCTCGCCGCAGGCTCGGTGCTGGAGGTGGTGGCCGGCTTCTGCCTCGCCATCGGCGCCGCGGTGCCCTATGCCGCCGGCGCGCTGATCCTGTTCACGGTGGCGGCGAACCTGCTCGTCCTGCCTTTCTGGCGCCATCACGGGCCGGAAAGGCAGGTGCTGAGGTCCGCCTTCCTGGTCAACATCGCCGTTATCGGCGGGCTGCTGCTGGCGGCGCGCCTCGGCTGATGGCCGGTGGCCAAAGCCGGCGGCCACACCCTGGAAACCATTGTCAATGCAATCGCTTGACCGCCGCCCGGCGAATCCCGCACAGTGCACGCAATCGACCTTGAGAGGCTGCCATGACTCGCTTCGCCCGCTCCGCCCTTGCCGCCCTGATCTCGCTCTGCACGCCGTTTGGCACATCGCTTGGCTTCACCCAGGCGGCGCAAGCCGCTGATCTTGCCGTCTATTCTGACGAGGACAGCGGCATTTGCGGCGAAGCCTGGGTGCTGAACAAGATCACCAGCCGCTTCTCCTACCAGGTGCGGCACGTGCCGCACCTGCCGGATGTCGCGATCACCGATTTCCACCGCATCCACCAGCATCGCTACTTGCCGGCCAGCGAGGAATGGCCGATCGGCCGTCGCTATTGCGGCGCTACGGTCGCCCTCTCGGATGGCCGCGACCGCGCCATCTGGTATCTGATCGAGGAAGGCCAGGGCTTTGCCTCGATCGGCGACAATGTCGAATTCTGCGTCTCGGGCTTTGACCGCTGGATGGTCTACAACGGCCGCTGCCGCATCCTGCGCTAGCGGGCGGTTTCCAGTTTCGATTTCGTTAGCGCCTGCGGCTCAAGCCGCGGGCCTTTTCTGCGACCCGGGGTATCGGCCCTGACGAAAATATGTGCCGCGCGCCACGCGCCGACAATTTCTCCCCGATCGCAGTGCTATTTCCTGCCCCGTTTTGCTTCGGCTTCACCGATGATCTTTCGAAGAAAGGCAATGTGACCGCGAAAAGCGCGGCGCCCGATCGTCGTTGCTCTGATCCGTGTCCGCGGCCGTCGCCCGATGAAAAGCTTTTCAACATCGACGTAGCCCGCTTTGGCCAGCGTATCGAGATGCGCGCCGAGATTTCCGTCGGTGGTTTCGATCATGGCTTTCAGCTGCGTGAACTCCAGCGCCTCGCGTCTTTCCAGCGTGTTCAGGGCGGCCATGATCCTGAGCCGTGTACTCTGATGGACGATGTCGTCGGCACTCATCAATCGGCTCCAATGCTGCGTACTTTGAGCTGTCACCCTATGGCTCTGCAGCCTCGGGCAGTACTAACCATTCGCCCTTGTGAACGACATCGAACGCATTTGACAGAATACTCTGGCATGCAGAGTAATCTGTCAATTCAGTGATGAAACCAGGCTTGACAAGGTGATCTCCAGATCGGCGCATCGCATTGCACTTGTAATCCGAAGGGACCGGTCGCCTGCAAAAGATGATCATTCTCTATAAGCCGCAGCTCATGATATTCGCGCGCGAAGATCAATGCGCGAAGCTGCTTCCTGACCTTTGCAGTCTCATGGCAGGCGCGCCCTCGCAGCGTATCGAGAATGTCGGTGCCAAATTTCTGGCGATATCGGAAGATCACGCCATATTTTTGCGATGATGAGTGCGATCATGCGTCGATCGCAACGAAAATTTAAGCTGAGAAAATCATATCATTGCTTCGCTGGCTAGCGAGGCGCGAGTCAGATAAGCATGACACGCCGGGCCATTAACGGTCGTCGGCATAACGCAAGGGGCATCGCATGGCTAAGCAGTCATCAAAAGCGCCGGCATCCAAGGCACCGGCAAAGAAAGCACCTGTAAAAGCGGCAGCGGCGAAAGCCGCGACCGCAGTCAAGAAAGCAGCACCCGCTGCCAAGCCGAAGGCGGCAGCGCCCAAGGCGAAGGCGGCACCGGCCAAGAAGCCGGCAGCCAAGGCCGCCGCGAAACCGGCGGCGAAGAAGGCAGCGCCCGCCAAGGCCAGCGCCGCATCCGCGAAGAAGGCTGCACCGGCCAAGAAGGCCGCTCCGGCAAAGAAAGCCGCTCCGGCAAGGAAGCCCGCTGCCAAGGCCGCAGCCAAGCCCGCTGCGAAGAAGGCATCTCCGGCCAAGGCTCCGGCCAAGGCCGCCGCGGCGAAGTCTTCGGCACCGGTGAAGAAGGCGGCACCCGCCGCCAAGAAAGCAGCGCCGGCGAAGACCGCGAAGAAGTAGTCACGTTTCTTCGCGCCGGGGACCGTGTCGGCAGAAATGAGGGCAGGTGCCGTTGAGGCCCTCGCCCTCTGCTCTGGCATTGGGGCGCAACGAGAGGGGCGGACGCCAGATATCTTTCGCAACTCCCAGGACTTCGCCGCAGGGCGAAGTCCGGTGGGCTTTTGTTGTGCGCTATCGTGCGGCGGCGGAACGATCGTTGGTTTGTCCGGCCTGTCGGAGTGTTGCCGTCGTCACATGTGGCGCATCCAGATAAAGGCGTACAAGAGACCAAGGCATGCAGGAGTGGTCGCCGGTTGCTGGCGGCTGGTTTTTCCGCTTCTGGCTGTTGCGCGGGGAAGGGCGCCCGGTCAACAGTGACGGCCTGCCAACGGGAACCCGATCATGCCGAAACTGCTTTACGCCTCCACGTCCCCCTACAGTTCCAAGGTACGAATGGCGGCCCTTTATGCCGGCATCGCCGTCGACCTGGCGCCTGTCAAAACCGAAGACAAGCCGGCCGAACTGATCGGCGCCAATCCGCTGGGCAAGATCCCTGTGCTGGTGCTCGACGACGGCCGCTCGATCCACGACAGCCGAGCCATCACCCAGCAGCTCAACCGGATGTCGAAGAGCGCGTTGTTTCCGCGCAATCCCGACAAGCGGCTGGAAGCGGAAGTGCTGGAAGCGTTGGCGGACGGCATCTGCGACTGTGCGCTGTCGATGGTCTATGAGCGCCGCACGCGGCCCGAGGAGATGGTCTACCAGCCCTGGCTCGACCGCCAATGGGCGAAGATCACCGCCGCGCTCGATCTGCTCAATGCCAATCCGCCGAAACTGCCGAAGAAGATCACCGCCGGCCAGATGGCGCTGCGCGCCTGCCTCGGGTACCTGGCGCTGCGTTTCGCCGGGAAATGGGAAAAAGGCCGCAACCGGCTGGTCCGCTGGGCCGCGCGCTTCGATGAGAAATTCCCGGACCTGAAACCCTGCGTTCCCGCGTGAGCGGCAGACAATAAAAAAGCCGGGCGCGAGGCCCGGCTTCTTCGTGTCGTGGCTTGAACGACTTAGAACTTCATACCGACGCCGAAGGTGACGCGGTTGTCGGTGGCCTTGACCTTGCCGATGCCATCGAAGTCCTTGCTGCCGAAGTCGGTGTAGCGGTATTCGACGCGGCCGAACACATTGTCGGTCAGCTTGATGTCGGTACCAAGACCGGCGGTCCAGCCGATCATGGTGGCGCGATCGCTGGCGCCGAGGACGCTGTCCTCCACCTTCAGGCTCCTGCCGGCGAGACCACCGGTGCCGTAGAGCAGGATTTCCGGGGTCACAGCGTAGCCGAGACGGGCACGAAGCGAACCTTCGAAGCCGGCCTTGGAGTCGATGCCATTATCGTCGCCCTTAACGCCGTTGTAGCCGAGTTCGGCTTCACCGCCGTAGACGAAGTTCTCCTGCTGCCACTGATAGCCGCCGAAGACGCTGCCGATGAAACCGTTGGTATCGGTGTCAACGTCGAAATCCTTTTCCTTGGTACGGCCACTGAAGCCATAGCCAAGATTAATACCGGCATAGGGGCCGGCCCAGGACGCGACGGGCAGTTCGGCGACCGGGGCAGGTGCCGGCGGCTCTTCCTGGACCACATCGGCGGCATAGGCAGTTCCACCGAGGGCGAAGAGCCCGAGCGCTACGGCCAGCGGCCGTGCGAATTTGAGATTGGCTTGCATTGTTGTTACTCCTTAAGCCACAGGACACAGGCTTGTTCTTACGATCGCCCATCAACCCGTCCGGGGGGTGAAACGGATCTGGCGTTCGTCGGTTCCAAATGTCGTGTCGAAATGCGGCTGAAGCGAACCTGAACTTGGGTCATTCCCCGGCGCGAATGAGGCAGAAACGTGACGTTGCATCTTCGCAACAGCGAAATGTCAGCAGATGGGCCGTGCTTCGCCGTACGCGGCTTGGTGCAAGGAGTCCGGCCCCCTATATTGTTTCGAAGCTGGCTCATTGCGGGCCGGCTAGAGATGCCGAACCGGCCGTTTCGCCACAATGCTGCCGCAGGTGCGAACGCCATTTAACGGGTGGCGGGCCATAATTTGCCGGCGCCCTCCTTCGCGCCGAAACCGAGGATTGACAACAGATGAGCAAAGCCACCGCGGCGCTGGTGACGGGCGGGGCAAAACGGATCGGTAGCGCGATTGTCGAGGATCTCGCCGCCCACGGTTTTGCCGTCGCCATTCACTGCAACCGCTCGCGCGACGACGCGGATGCGCTTGCCCAGCGGATCAACCGCGCCGGCGGCCACGCCGCCGTGGTCGCCGCCGATCTGACCGACATGGCCGACGTCGGCGGCCTGATCGGCCGCGCCGAAGCCGCGCTCGGGCCGATCTCGCTACTAGTCAACAACGCTTCGCTGTTCGAGGACGATTCGGTTCTTGACTTCGACTGGGAGGGCTGGGACCGCCACTTCGCCATTCATGTGAAGACCCCGGCGCTGTTGGCGCAGAACTTTGCCCGGGCACTGCCGGACAGGCGAGAGGGGCTGATCGTCAACATGATCGACCAGCGTGTCTGGCGGCCGACGCCGCGCTACTTCTCCTATGCGCTGTCCAAGTCCGCCTTGTGGACGGCAACCCAGATGATGGCGCAGGCGCTCGGCCCGCGCATCCGCGTCAACGCCATCGGTCCCGGCCCGACCCTGAAGAACGCGCACCAGGACGACAGCGACTTTGCCGCGCAACTCGCCGGTCTCATTTTGAAACGCGGCCCGCAATTGCCGGAATTCGGCGCCACAATCCGCTATCTCTGGGAAGCCCGCTCGATCACCGGGCAGATGATCGCGCTTGATGGCGGCCAGCATCTTGCATGGCGCACACCTGATGTGACAGGCATGACGGAATGAGTCCTGCAGAGCAGAAACACAAGATGCGTGGCGGCGCCGACGATCTGCCTCCCGAAATCGACGTCGAGGACGAGGCGGCGGAGGAGATCGTCGAACCGGCCGGCCCGGACGTCGCCTTCACCGCCATCGACTGGACGCCGCGTGCCGGCGATGCCGACGGCATGGTCGGCGCCGAGGTGATCCAGACGCTGGTCAAGCGGCTGCCCAATGCGCCGGGCGTCTACCGCATGATGAATGCCAATGGCGACGTGCTCTATGTCGGCAAGGCCCGCAGCCTGAAGAAGCGCGTCACCAATTACGCGCAAGGTCGCTTCCACACCAACCGCATCGGCCGCATGGTGCGCGAAACCGCGACGATGGAGTTCGTCGTCACCCGCACCGAGATCGAGGCGCTGCTGTTGGAGGCCAACCTCATCAAGCGGCTGCGGCCACGTTTCAACGTGCTGATGCGCGATGACAAGTCGTTTCCCTACATCCTCTTGACCGGTGACCATGTCTCGCCCGGCATCTACAAGCATCGCGGCGCGCGTTCGCGCAAAGGTGATTATTTCGGCCCATTCGCTTCCGCGGGCGCGGTCGGCCGCACCATCAATTCCTTGCAGCGCGCCTTCCTGCTGAGGAGTTGCACCAACTCCTTCTACGAGAACCGCACGCGGCCCTGCCTGCTCTATCAGATCAAACGCTGCGCCGGTCCCTGCACCGGCGAGATTTCGCATGGCGACTATGCCGAGCTGGTCGCGGAGGCGAAGGATTTTCTTTCCGGCCGCAGCCAGAAGGTGAAGACCGAGATTTCGGCCGCCATGCAACAGGCCTCGCAAGATCTCGATTTCGAGCGCGCCGCCATCTATCGAGACCGGCTGGCGGCACTCTCGCACGTGCAGAGCCACCAGGGCATCAATCCGCAGACCGTCGACGAGGCCGATGTCTTCGCAATCCATCAGGAGGGCGGCCAGGTCTGCATCCAGGTGTTCTTCTTCCGCACCGGCCAGAACTGGGGCAACCGCGCCTATTTCCCGAAGGCCGATCCGGCGCTGGAAGGCGCAGAGGTGCTGGGCTCGTTCCTGGCGCAGTTCTACGACAACAAGCCGACCCCGCGGGCCATTCTGCTGTCGCACGCCGTGGAGGACCAGGAACTGTTGGCTGAGGCGCTCTCGACCCGCGCCGGCCGCAAGGTGTCGATCTCGGTGCCGCAGCGTGGCGAGAAGAAAGACCTGACCGATAACGCGTTGCAAAATGCCCGCGAGGCGCTCGGCCGCCGGCTGGCCGAAACCTCAACGCAGGCCAGGCTGCTTGCCGGCTTTGCCGAGACCTTTGGCCTCGAAAAGCCGCCGGTGCGCATCGAGGTCTACGACAATTCGCACATCATGGGCACCAACGCCGTCGGCGCCATGGTCGTCGCCGGGCCGGAAGGTTTTGTGAAGAACCAGTACCGGAAATTCAATATCCGCTCGACCGAGATCACGCCCGGCGACGATTTCGGCATGATGCGCGAAGTGATGGAGCGGCGCTTTTCACGATTGCTCAAGGAGCATGGCGATGTGACGCCCGACGATGCTGCGGCAGGCGAGGCGGACAGCGATGAAGGCGACATGTCAGGCGGCTTCCCTGCCTGGCCGGACGTTATCCTGATCGATGGCGGCCAGGGCCAGATGAGCGCCGTGCGCAAGATCCTCGCCGATCTCGGTATCGAGGACCGGGTCGTGGCCATCGGCATCGCCAAGGGCCAGGACCGCGACGCGGGCCGCGAGCGCTTCTTCGTCAAGGGCAGGGACTCGTTTTCCCTGCCGGTACGCGATCCCGTGCTCTATTTTGTCCAGCGCCTGCGCGACGAGGTTCACCGTTTCGCCATCGGCTCGCACCGGGCTCGCCGCAAGAAGGAGATGGTCAAGAGCCCGCTCGACGAGATCGGCGGCATCGGTCCCAGCCGCAAACGGGCGCTGCTGATGCATTTCGGCACCGCCAAGGCGGTCGGTCGCGCGGCAATCGAGGACCTGGTAAAGGTCGACGGCATTTCCGAGCAGGTGGCCAGACTGGTTTACAACCATTTCCACGAGAACTGATGCATGTCGCCCGAAAGCCGCCGTCAGCTCCCGGGCGAAGCAAGGAGCGGCGCGGCGGAGCCCGCGAGATGACGAGATTGGCCTATTTTTGCTGGCCAATCGATTTTGGCCTGTTGACCCCCTACATCAGCTTCTGATTTGAGTACGCAGGCAGAAAGAGTTCCCCCGGATATGGCTCAGCGCGCGTTCAACCTCCCGAACATCCTCACCTACGCCCGCATTATCGCGGTGCCGCTGGTGGTGCTGTGCTTTTTCCTCGAGGGACATCTGAAGTCGAGCGACTTCGCCCGCTGGTCGGCGCTGATCATTTTCCTGCTGGCGTCCATCACCGATTATTTCGACGGCTATTTCGCCCGCGCCTGGAAGCAGACCTCGAACATCGGCAAGATGCTCGACCCCATTGCCGACAAACTGCTGGTCGCGACATGCCTGCTGCTGCTTGCCGCCGACACCGACCGCCATGCCGGCATTGCCGGCTGGTCGCTGTGGGCGGCGATCATCATCCTGTGCCGCGAAATCCTGGTTTCGGGCCTGCGCGAATATCTGGCGGCGCTCAAGGTCTCCGTGCCGGTGACGCAGCTTGCCAAATGGAAGACCACCATCCAGATGGTCGCTATCGCCTTCCTGCTCGCCGGTCCGGCCGGCGACAAGATTTTTCCGCTGACCACACAGACCGGCCTGGTGCTGTTGTGGATCGCGGCCCTGGTCACGCTTTACACCGGCTATGACTACTTCCGCGCCGGCCTCAAGCACATCATGGACGAATAGGATGACGAAGCTCATCTACTTCGCCTGGGTGCGGGAGCGAATCGGCAAGCCGGACGAAGACGTGGACTTGCCGCATGGCGTCGAGACGGTCGCGGATCTGTTGCGTTGGCTGAAGTCGCGCGGCGAGGAATACGAGCATGCGCTGCAACATCCCGACGTGATCCGTGTCGCTATCAACCAGGAACATGTCGAGCACGGCGAGAAGATATCAGGCGCGCGCGAGATCGCGCTGTTTCCGCCGATGACCGGGGGCTGAGATGGCCGGCGCGGTCGTACCTGCCGTGCGCGTCCAGCGCCGAGATTTTGACGTTGCCGCCGAAATCGCCAGACTGACGCGAGGCCGCGCCGACATCGGCGCTGTGGTCACCTTCTCGGGCCTGTGCCGTGACGAGCAGGGGACGCTCTCGGCCCTTGAGCTCGAGCATTATCCGGGCATGGCCGAGGCCGAAATCACTCGCATCGCGGCCGAAGCGGTTCAGCGCTGGCCGCTGCAGGGCATCACCGCCATCCACCGCCACGGCAGAATTCGGCCGGGCGAGAACATCGTGCTGGTGGTGGCGGCCTCCGCGCATCGGCAAGCTGCGTTCGAGGCGGCGAATTTCCTCATGGATTATCTGAAGTCGCGCGCTCCCTTCTGGAAGAAGGAGCATCGCGCTGACGGCTCCGAAGGCGGCTGGGTCGAGGCCAAGGAGAAAGACGAACAGGCGGCAGGACGCTGGAGGCCACCGTCCGAATAAATTCGGCCTCAGCCACGCATTGACCGCAATCCTTTGGCCAATTCGTTGTTGGTCAGCCTGGGCTGTGGCCAGCCCGGGGAAGGGAGATGGTCATGCTGGACAGGATAGCGGAGTTCTTCGTCTTCGGTTTCGTGCCTCTGGTCGTCGGTATACTTGCCGTGCCGGAACTCTCCGTGGCCGCCGAAAAAGCCATGAAGGGCGAGGTGACCTACCGCGAGCGCATCGCCTTGCCGCCCAATGCCGTGCTCTCGGTCCAGCTTGCCGATGTCTCGTTGGCCGACGCGCCCGCCAAAATCGTCGGCGAACAGAAGCTGACGCCGGCAGGCCAGGTGCCGATCAGTTTTACGGTCAAATTCGATCCGTCCCGGATCCAGCGGCGGATGACCTATGCATTGCAGGCCCGCATCACCGTCGGCGACAGGCTCCTGTTCATCTCGGATGAGCGCCATCAAGTCGATCCGCTGACCGATGCGCCGCAAACAATCATGCTCAAGATGGTGACGCCAAGCCCCGAGCCCACTGCTTCCGTTCTCGATCAGCTTTGGCTGCTCGACTATGTCCACGGCGTAGCCATCACAGCGCAAGCGACATTCCGGGTGAGTGAAGCAGGCAAGGCGGGCGGCAACGGTCCCTGCAACAGCTATTTTGCCACCGCCAACCTCAATGGCCAGAAGATCGCGATCAGCGACATCGGCTCGACCTACAAGGCCTGCGCGCCCGAGGTGATGGCGGAGGAAAAGGCGCTGTTTGAGGCTCTGGCAAAGGCGGCTTCGTATAAAGTCGATGCCGGCAAGTTGACCATCGCCGACGGGAACGGCCGCGAGATCCTGCGTTTCAGCGCCGCGAGCTGATGCCATGAAACGGCTGTCGGCGGAGGTCAGCCGCTCATTTTTTCGAACACGGCGCCATAGTGGTAGGGCGGCACCTCGACCAGCTCGATGAATTTGAGGTCGGCCGCCTCGACGGCCGTGATGGTCTGTTCCGGCGATATCCTCAATTCGGTCTTTGGTCCGCGGGGCTCGCCGAGCACCGTGGTTTGTTCACGCGCCTGCTGATGCCAATTGACGACAACAAAGCGTCCGGCAGGGACAAGCGCTTCGCTAATGGCTCGCGCCAGCCGTGGCCGGTCCGGCACGCCGTGAAAGGCGTTTGCCATGAAGATGAAATCGACTGGGCGGGATATCAGGCTCGCGAGTTCATAGGCATCGCCCGCGACAAGATCGAAATTCCTCATGCCGTTTTCATTGAGCCGGCGACGGGTGACGTCGAGCAGGTCGGTATCGATATCGATGCCGACGACATGGCGGGCGACCCTGGCGATGGGCAACGTAAACCAGCCGTCGCCACAGCAGAGGTCGGCCACCTCCATGCCCGGCTTCAGTCCCGTTGACGAAAGCACGGCACCGGGGTCGGGCCACAGCACCTCCCACCAGCCGCTCGATGGCATCTCGGTGCCCTGGAAGAAGCCGGGAATGGTGCTGGTCATGCTTCGCCGGCTCCCTGCGCCTGACCGACTTTAGCGCGGGCAAGGGTTCAACGGCAGTGCCGGATCGATCCGTTTCAATGAAAAAGGCCGGCAATCCGCCGGCCTTTTCGGTCACAATGCCAGGTCGGCTCAGCCGACGATCTCGGTGTCGGAGAACCAGTACTTGATCTCCTGCGCGGCGGTTTCCGGCGCGTCCGAACCGTGCACCGAATTCTCGCCGATCGACAGCGCATGCACCTTGCGGATGGTGCCTTCGGCTGCGTTGGCCGGGTTGGTGGCGCCCATCACCTCACGGTTCCTGGCAATGGCGTTCTCGCCTTCCAGCACCTGCACGATCGTCGGCGCCGACGACATGAATTCGACCAGCTCGCCGAAGAACGGACGATCCTTGTGGATGGCGTAAAAACCTTCCGCCTCGCGGCGGCTCATCCACACGCGGCGCGAAGCGATGACGCGCAGACCGGCATCTTCCAGCATCTTGGTGATGGCGCCGGTGAGATTGCGCCGCGTTGCGTCCGGCTTGATCATGGAAAAGGTGCGTTCGAGCGCCATGGGTCGTCCTTGTCTGGTTGGATTGGGAGTGGCGGGCTCTATACAAGCCGGCCGGCCCATTGCCAAGAGGAAGTCGACAGAGGTGTCGACGGGGGAAGTCGACGCCATGCGCGTTTGCGTGCCGGGCCGATTATCGGCGATGCCGCCGCCAGCCCGAGATCGGACGGCTGCAATATAAGGCTTTGCTTGCTATAGTCGCGTGTCGGCGCCGCGCTGAGGTTGGCCCGAATGGAGACCATGACCATGACAGACGACCGCCAGGAGCGCATTCGCAGCCGCGCACATCAGATCTGGCAGGAAGAAGGGCAACCGGCCGGACAGCATGAGCGCCATTGGCAACAGGCGACGGCCGACATCGACCAGGAGGATGCAGGGTCATCCGCGGTGAAGAAGCCAGCAAGAAAGGCAGCCGCCGCCGGCAAGGCAAAGGCCGCGCCCAAAGAGGCCAAGACCGCCGCCAAGACCGGCAAGCCAAAAAAGGCGGCCAAATAACACCTGGCCATATCGGAGCCGATGGCTCGTCGTTAGCCCTGCCGCAAGGACAGGCGCTACGGTTTCACGCGGCCGCCGCAACCGCCCGACCCAGCCCGCCATGCAAGTCGAGGCAGCGGGCGAACCACTGCGCCACGACATCATGGTCTTCGAGCAATGGGTAGGGCGAGGCGATGCGTGCCCATTGCAGCGCGCCGAACACGATATAGTCGGCAAACAGGGGCGAATCTCCGCCGATGAATGGCTGATAGGCGAGCATCGAGCGCAGCGGCTCCAGCGAAGCCCTGAAATTGCCAAGCCCGGCGTCCCGCGCGGCCATCACCTCTTCCAGGCTCTTGCCCAGGCGCTGCTCCCGGCTCTGGCGGAAATAGGCGGCGTTCTCCGTATCCTGCATGGCATAAAGGTCCATGATCGCTGCGGTGGTCACATAGGGATGGATGGTCAGTTGCGACCAGCGCTCGATGAAGCGCGCCATAGCCTTGCCGCCTTCCCCGCCAAACAGCGACGGCCGGTCCGGATAGGTTTCGTCGAGATAAAGCGCGATGGCGAAGGAATCCGCGACGACCGTCTCGCCGTCGCGGATCACCGGCACGAGTTTCGATGTACCGCCCTCGACGCGGGGCACTTCGAGAAAACGCGTCGGCACCGCGCTGATCTCCAGCCCCTTATGCGCCAGCGCCATCGTCGCCTTCCAGCAATGCGGGCTGAAGGGGCGGCTGGCGTCGCGTCCGACGAGATCATAAAGCAGAATGGTCATTGGCGGCGGCTTCCTTGCGGTTTAGGTATCCCGCAACGCCTCGACACAGGCCGGCGGGAGAAAAGATGAAACGGCACTTCATGATGTTTGCGGCCTATAATCAATGGGCCAATGGCCGCATCTACGATGCCGCCGCCGATCTCGACGAAGAGGAATTCAATCGCGACGTCGGCGCTTTTTTCGGCTCGATGAAGGGCACACTCAACCATCTCCTGGCCGCCGATCGCATCTGGATGAAGCGCTTTACCGGCGAGGGCGATGCGCCGACGGCGCTGGACGCCATACTGTACCAGGCGTTGCCGGGCCTGCGCATGGCGCGCGAGACGGAGGACCGGCGGATCGTCGACTGGGTTGGCGGTTTGAGCGACAAGGCGCTGTCGGGCCGCTTTATATACATGACGGTATCGGACATGCGCACCGTCTCGCAACGGCTGGCTCCGGCGCTCGACCACGTCTTCAACCACCAGACCCACCACCGCGGCCAGGCCCATATGATCCTGACGGTTCTGGGCCGCCCTTCCGTGCAGCTCGATCTGGCGCATTTCCAGCGCACCGAGGAAGGGCGCGCATACGCCTGATTTCGGCCGCCGGCTCCGGTAGAGCAGTTTTCACCGTTTCACGGAAACTGCGAACTGAAGGCCGAAAGACGTTGGAGAGCGTTATGACCGGCGGCGCGTGCTTTAGAGATATTGGCCTCCCAACCGGGCCGCCTAAGTCTGCCGACCCCAAAAATTAGCTTTTCTAATTTGCACGGAGCCGATTTCCGTAAAAAATATTTGACTGCAAGTCTTGATTCGTTTTGAGATTTGCTGGTCCGTTTGGGGGACGCGGTTAAATAAATGCATCGACGAAATTCTTCTCTGGGGTAGACGATTTTGTCGCAAATAGGGTGAAAGATTTGTCAAATATCGAGGATAAGACCGTTATCGAGCTGACCGCTGACATTGTCTCGGCCTATGTCGGCAACAACCCGCTGCCGGTTTCCGGCCTGCCTGACCTGATTGCCAGCGTCAGTGCCTCGGTGCGAAAGCTCGGAGGTGCGGTTGTCGCCGAAAGCCCAAGCCTGGTTCCTGCGGTGAACCCGAAGAAGTCGGTTTTTCCCGACTACATCGTCTGCCTGGAGGACGGCAAGAAGTTCAAGTCGCTCAAGCGGCACCTCAGGACGGACTATGGGCTGAGCCCGGATGAGTATCGCACCAAATGGGGCCTGCCCCCCGACTATCCGATGGTCGCTCCGAACTACTCAGCGACACGGTCAGCGCTGGCGAAGTCGACGGGACTTGGCCGCAAGCCGGCAGCGCCGGCCCCTGTGGCCAAGGCGACAAAGCGCGGCAAAGCCAGCGCCTGAGCGCGGCCGATCGCAGCCGGCAGCCACTGAGCTGCGATGTTGACGGCGCCATTGCGCGCGCCGTTTTCATGCCTTGCGTGGCCAACCGGCCCGCAAGGTCTTGCGAAGCGCCGGTCTCCCGTGCAAAAGCGCGGCCATGCTTATCATCAACGACCTCTCGCTGCGCATGGCGGGGCGCTTGCTTCTCGACCATGCCTCGCTGACCTTGCCGGCCGGCACCAAGGCCGGACTTGTCGGCCGCAACGGCACCGGCAAGACCACGCTGTTCAAGGCCATAACAGGCGATTTCCCTTCCGAGACGGGCTCGATCAGCCTGCCGAAGAACACCCGCATCGGCCAGGTGGCGCAAGAGGCGCCCGGAACCGAGGAGCCGCTGATCGAGATCGTGCTCAAGGCCGACCTCGAGCGCACGGCGCTGCTCGAGGAGGAAAAGACGGCGACCGATCCGCACCGCATCGCCGACATCCATATGCGGCTGGCCGATATCGACGCGCATTCGGCCGAGTCGCGCGCCGCCACCATTCTCGCTGGTCTCGGCTTCGACGACGCGGCGCAGCGGCGCCCGGCCTCCTCGTTTTCCGGCGGCTGGCGCATGCGCGTGGCACTCGCTGCCGTGCTGTTTTCCGAACCCGATCTTCTGCTGCTCGACGAGCCGACCAATTATCTCGATCTCGAAGGCACGCTGTGGCTCGAGAACTATGTTTCCAGATATCCGCACACGGTGCTGCTGATCTCGCACGATCGCGACCTGCTTAACCGCGCCGTCAATTCGATCGTCCATCTCGACCAGAAGAAGCTGACCTTCTGGCGCGGCGGCTACGATCAGTTCGAACGCCAGTACACCGAGCAGAAAGAACAGCAGGAAAAGGGCCGCATCAAGCAGGAAGCCGCCCGCAAGCATATGGAATCCTTCGTCGAGCGTTTTCGCGCAAAGGCCTCCAAGGCAAGACAGGCTCAGTCCCGCATCAAGGCGCTTGAAAAGATGAAGCCGATCACGGCCATCGTGAACGACACGGTGCGGCCATTCTCTTTCCCGGAGCCGGTGAAGACGGTGGCCTCGCCGATCGTCGCGCTGAACAATGTCAATGTCGGCTATACTCCCGGTGAGCCGATTCTGAAGAAGATGACCTTGCGCATCGATGCCGACGACCGCATCGCGCTGCTTGGCGCGAATGGCAACGGCAAGTCGACCTTCGCCAAGCTTCTCTCCGGCCGCCTGAAGCAGGAGACCGGCACCATGACCGTGGCGCCCGGGCTGAAGGTGGCCATCTTCGCGCAGCACCAGCTCGACGATCTCAGGCCTGAGGAAAACGCCTACGAGCATGTTCGCAGGCTGATGCCGGAAGCGCCGGAATCGAAAGTGCGCGGCCGTGTCGCCCAGTTTGGGCTCACCACCGAAAAGATGAACACGGCGGCGAAAGACCTGTCCGGCGGCGAGAAGGCGCGGCTGTTGATGGGTCTGTCGGCCTTCGAGGGGCCGAACCTGTTCATCCTTGACGAGCCGACCAATCATCTCGACATCGACAGCCGCGAATCCTTGATCCATGCGCTGAACGAGTTCCCCGGCGCCGTCATCCTGATCTCGCACGACCGCCATCTCCTGGAGGCGACGGCGGACCGGCTGTGGTTGGTCAAGGATGGCGCGGTCAATCCCTATGACGGCGACCTCGAAGACTACAAGACGCTGGTCACCGGCGTGTCGGGCGACAGGCGCGAGCGGCGCGAGGCGGAAAAAGCCTCGAAGGCCGACCGCCGCCGCGAGGCGGCCCAGCGCCGCGCCGCCTTTGAGCCGCTGGCCAAGGAAATTCGCGCCACCGAAGCGCTGATTGACCGCATCCGCAAGCGCATCGACGGCATCGAGGACGAACTGGCCAACCCAGCGATCTACGAAAAGGATCCGTCGACGGCGACAAGGCTGGCGAAGGAGCGATCGCAACTCGCCCAGACGCTTGCCGGCCATGAGGAAAAATGGCTGACCATGTCGGCCGAATACGAGGAAGGCACGGCGGAGTAGGGAAAGCGTGATCTCCCCCACGAGAGGGGCGATTAGCTAACCGTCTGGCCCTACACCTCTCCTTCAAAACCCGCTAAACAAACCCCATGAACCAGCACGCCAGCCTTCGCATCGGCCATTCGGCCTGTCCGCATGATTGCCCGTCGACCTGTGCGCTCGAGGTCGAGTTGCTTGACGGCAACCGCATCGGCCGCGTCCATGGCGCCAAGGCAAACACCTACACGTCGGGCGTCGTCTGCGCCAAGGTCGGGCGCTATGCCGACCGCGTCCACCATCCCGACCGCTTGCTGAAGCCGCTGGTGCGCAAAGGCGCCAAGGGCGAGGGCGCCTGGCAGGAAACAAGTTGGGAGGCGGCGCTGGATCTCGTCGCCGAAAAGTTCATCGCGGCCGAGGAAAAATACGGCTCGGAGACGGTCTGGCCCTATTTTTATGCCGGCACGATGGGGCTGGTGCAGCGCGACGGCATCGAGCGGCTGCGGCATGCGAAGAAATATTCGGGCTTCTTTGGCTCGATCTGCACCAATCTGGCCTGGACCGGCTGGATGATGGGCGCGGGCGCGCTGCGCGGTCCCGACCCGCGCGAAATGGCCAAGTCCGATTGCGTGGTGATCTGGGGCACCAATGCCGTGGTGACCCAGGTCAACGTCATGACCCACGCCATCAAGGCGCGCAAGGAGCGCGGTGCCAGGATCGTGGTCATCGACGTCTATGAGAACGCCACGATGAAGCAGGCCGATATGGGCCTTGTCCTGAAGCCTGGCACCGATGGCGCGCTGGCTTGCGCGGTCATGCATGTGCTGTTCAGGGAAGGCTTGGCCGACCGCGCCTATCTCGAGAAATACACCGATGACCCGAAAGGTCTGGAAGCCCACCTGCGCACGCGCTCGCCCGAATGGGCGGCCGCGATCACCGGATTGACTGTGGCCGAGATCGAGAACTTCGCTCGTCTCGTCGGGACGACCAGGAAAACCTATTTCCGCCTCGGCTACGGCTTTGCCCGCCAGCGCAACGGCGCGGTCAACATGCATGCCGCCTCCTGTATCGCCGCGGTCACCGGCGCCTGGCAATATGAGGGCGGCGGCGCCTTCCACTCCAATTCCGGCATCTTCAAGCTCAACCAGGAGGTGCTGGAGGGCACGCGCATGCGCGATCCCTCGATCCGCTATCTCGATCATTCGCGCATCGGCCCGGTGCTGACGGGGGCGCCGGATGCGCTGTATGGCGGGCCGCCGGTGACGGCGCTGCTCATCCAGAACACCAACCCGGCCAATGTCGCGCCCGAGCAGCGGCTGGTGAAGCAGGGTTTCTTGCGTGACGACCTGTTCACCTGCGTGCACGAGCAGTTCATGACCGACACGGCCAGACTCGCCGACGTCGTATTGCCGGCAACGATGTTCGTCGAGCATGACGACATCTACAAGGGCGGTGGCAACCAGCACATCACGCTCGGCCCAAAACTGATCGAGCCTCCGGAAGGGCCGCGCACCAACCATTTCGTCATCGAGCAATTGGCTGAGCGCCTCGGCGTCGCCGACAGGCCGGGCTTCGGCCTCACCGAGCAGCAGCACATCGACCTCATCCTGGGCAAGCGCGGGCTGGGCAGCTTCGCCAGCCTGAAAGAGCAGAAATGGGTCGACCTGCAGCCGGATTTCGAAACCGCGCATTTCACCAAGGGCTTCGGCCATGCTGACGGCAAATTCCGCTTCCGCGCCGACTGGACCGGACAAGCCGCCCCCAACCGGCCGCCGAAAAGCATGGGCCTGTTCGGCCCGGTGGAGCAGTTGCCGCAATTTCCCGATCATGTCGACCTGATCGAGGTTGCCGACGAGGCGCATCCGTTCCGGCTGGCTACGTCGCCGGCGCGCAACTTCCTCAACTCGACCTTTTCCGAAACGCCGGTGTCGAAGGCCAAGGAGGGCCGGCCCGAATTGCTCTTGCATCCCGACGATGCCGCCGCACACGGTTTGGCAGAGGGCGACCGTGTCGAGGTCGGCAATGCGCGCGGCGAGGTGGTGCTGCATGCAAGGCTGTTCGACGGCATCAAGCGCGGCGTGGTGATCGCCGAAGGCATCTGGCCGAACAGCGCGCATGAGCGCGGCGAGGGCATCAACGTGCTGACTGGCGCCGATGCGCCCGCACCCTATGGCGGCGCGGCATTCCACGACAACAAGGTGTGGCTGCGCAAGGCGGGGTGAGCGGTCTGACCAGCTCACACCGGCAGGGCTTCTACCGTCCTTTTTCTGTTCTGCCGGAGACGGATGTCGTCGGCGATCGCCTGGGCTTCGATTCCGATTTCGCGCAGCAGGCCGGTGACCGAATTGTGGAAGCCGACGAGATAAAGACCGAGTTCCGAAGCGCGCGTATTCACGCCACTGGCGCCAGGCTCGACGCCGGGTTCGAGGAATTTGGCATAGGCTGGGCGGTAGCCGGTAGCGAAGATGATCGCGTCGAAGTCGCTGTGCCGACCATCGACGAAACGGGCGCCGCCTTCTGATATCTCGGCAATGTCGGGCGCGACCTTGATCGCGCCTTCGCGGATCTTGCCGATGGTCCCGACATCGATCACCGGGATGCGCGACGCCAGGGATATCTGCTCCAGCAATCCCTGCTTGGGCCGTTTGAGCCCATATTTCTCCAGCCTGCCCAACACCAGATCGAGAATGATAGGAAAGACGGCGTCGTTGACGCGTCGCGGCCCCAGGCGCGTCGCCATGCTGACGACCTGGATGGGCACGCCGAGCAGCTCGCGCGGCACGATATGGACGCCGCCGCGCACGGAGATCGTCGGATGCGCGCCGCCTTCCGCCAGGTCGAGCGCGATCTCGGCGCCGGTGTTGCCCATGCCGACGACCAGCACCGACTGGCCGGCAAACGGCGTGTTGTTGCGGTAGTCGGCGCTGTGCAGACTTTTGCCCTTGAAACTGCCGGCGCCGGCGAATGCCGGCATCAGCGGCTCGGCATTGTATCCGGACGCAATCACCACATGGGAAGCGCGCACGGTGCCGGATGTCGCTTCGACGCCCCAGCTTCTGCCCTGCCGGCCGATCGCCCGCACCGCTTCTCCAAAGCGGGGCCGCAGATCGAAGCGTTGCGCATAGGCATCGAGATATTCGACGAACAGATCGCGCGGCACATAGCGCGGGTAATGCCTGGGGAAGGGCACGAAGGGCAGGGATGAATAGCGCTTGGTCGTGTGCAGGTGGACGCGCTCGTAGTGGCGTCGCCAGGCGGGAGCGGGGCGCTGTTCTTTTTCAAGCAGGATGAAGTCGACACCGGCCTGCCGCAGGCACGCGGCAACGGCCAGGCCCGCCGGCCCGGCACCGATAATCGCAACCGGGGTGGTGTCGTCCAAACGCGCCTCCCGCCAATTCGCGACGCGGAGAATGGCGAAAGCATGCCAGACATGCAACCCGATCGCTCATCCCGGCAGCGGCACCGTCAGGCCGACCTTGACGCGGTCCATGGCCACGAAGGTGCGGAATTTGCGGACATTGTTGCTGTCGAAGAACAGGCGCCGTGTCAGCGCCTCATAGGCGCTCATGTCGGCCACTGTGATGGCCAGGATGAAGTCGGCCTCGCCTGTCACATAGTAGCATTGCTGGACTTCCGGCGCCGCCAGGAATTCGCGCTTGGCCGCGTCGATCAGTTCGGTGCGTTCGCTTTCGAGTTCGACCTCGACGAAGATGGTGATGGGCTGGCCGACCGCCGCCGGTTCGATGACCGCGACATTGGCCGCGATGACGCCGGTCTGTTGCATGCGCTTGATACGGCGCTGCACCGCCGGCGCCGACAGGTTGACGGCCTCGCCGATCAGTCGCTGCGGCGTCGTGTTGTCCTTCTGCAACACGGCGAGAATGGCGAGGTCGAAACTGTCGAGCGAGGATGGCAATGCGGGCAATGGCATGTCCTGAAGAAACAAACTTGCATTTCGGGGCCTTGAATACAGCGCTTTTTGCGCCTGCCTTGCAATATAGTCTCGTTGTCAGCCAAGGAGGCCTTGATGTTCCTG
Source organism: Mesorhizobium sp. BR1-1-13 (assembly GCF_020165515.1). Lineage (NCBI taxonomy): Bacteria > Pseudomonadati > Pseudomonadota > Alphaproteobacteria > Hyphomicrobiales > Phyllobacteriaceae > Mesorhizobium > Mesorhizobium sp. BR1-1-13. The sequence goes on along the minus strand of NZ_JAIUIH010000003.1, from coordinate 504,206 downwards.
CTCAACCGCAATGCCTTTCACGGCAGCCCACTCGATCCGGTCGACGCCGAAACGCTCGGGGTTGCGGGGGCCGACGCGGCCGAGCGTTTCCTGTCCCATCGCGACATCAATCGGGAGACGCCGTTGCATGCGTTGCCGGCGCTGGCCGCGGAACTGGGCATTGGCGCCATCCACCTCAAGGATGAGGGTTTTCGCCTCGGTCTCGGCAGCTTCAAGGCGCTTGGGGGCGCTTATGCCGTCGTTCATCTGGTGCTGGAGGAAGCCGGCCGCCGGCTTGGCAGGGCGCTCGACATCGCCGATCTCGATCAGCCCGATGTCAGGGCGGTCGCCGCCACCATGACGATGGCTTGCGCCACCGACGGCAATCATGGCCGCTCGGTGGCACAGGGCGCGCGGCTTGTCGGCGCGAGGGCGGCGATCTTCGTCCATGCCGGCGTCAGCGACGAACGCATCACGGCTATCGCCCGCTACGGCGCCGAGATCATCCGCGTCGACGGCAACTACGATGATTCGGTGAGGCAAGCCGCACGCGTGGCGGCGGACAAAGGCTGGACCGTCGTGTCCGACACCTCGTGGTCCGGCTATGAGCGCATTCCGGGCCTCGTCATGCAAGGCTACACCGCGATCATGCGCGAGGCGCTGCGCCAGCTCGGCGGACCGCCCACCCACGTCTTCGTCCAGGCCGGGGTCGGCGGCATTGCCGCTGCCCTGGCTGGCCATCTCGCCATCGTGCTCGGCGATGCCAGGCCAGTCTTCACGGTGGTCGAGCCCGCACGTGCCGCTTGCATCTTGGGCGCCGCCAGGGCTGGCCATCCTGTCAAGATCGCGCATGGCGAAGCGACTGTCATGGCGATGCTCGAATGCTACGAGGCGTCGCCTGTCGCCTGGCGCGTGCTGGCGCGTGCCGCCGATGCCTTCATGACCGTCGACGAGGAGGATGCGGTCGCCGTGATGCGGAGGCTTGCGCGGCCGGCCGGAGGCGATCCGGCCATCGTTGCCGGCGAAAGCGGCGGGGTCGGCCTGGCCGGACTGATCCGGGCGCTGGCCGACAACAGGGCCGAACTCGGCCTCGACCGGACCTCGCGGGTGCTCGTCGTCAACACCGAAGGCGCCACCGATCCCAAGCGTTATGCCAAACTCGTCGGCGCGGCCGCCGCGGACGTGCTTGCGGGCAAGGTACTTGCTGGAGCAACGCCATGATCTCGGTCGACGCGCAGCGGCTGCTTGGCCGTATTCGGGACCTCGGCGCCATCGGCCGCGACGGCGAGGGCCGGTTGGTGCGGCTTGCCGCCTCTGACGCCGACCGGCAGGGCCGCGACCGCTTCGTCGGCTGGTTGCGCGAGGCTGGGCTCGAAGTCGCCATCGACCGCATGGGTAATATCTTCGGCATCTGGCGGACGCCTGAGAATGCCGGGCAGGCGCCGATCCTGATAGGCTCGCATATAGATACGGTCATAGATGCCGGCATTTATGACGGCTGCTACGGCGTGCTGGCCGGACTGGAGACAATCGAGACACTGAAGGCCTCAGGCTTTGTCCCGCCGCGCCCGTTGGCCATCGCGGCCTTCACCAATGAGGAAGGCGTGCGCTATTCCCCCGACATGATGGGCTCGCTGGTTCATGCCGGCGGCGTCGCGATCGAGGAGGCGCTGGCGGCCGTGGGGACCGACGGCAGCGTGCTCGGGCAGGAACTGGCGCGCATCGGCTATGCCGGCGACGAACAGCCGGGCTTCCTAAAGCCGCATACCTATCTCGAACTGCATATCGAGCAGGGCCCGGTGCTGGAGCGCGAAGGCGTGCCGATCGGCGCGGTGGAAAACCTGCAAGGCATCTCCTGGCAGCGCATCACCATCGACGGGGTCGCTAATCATGCCGGCACCACGCCGATGTCGATGCGCAGCGACGCCGGCCATGCGGCCGCGCGTGTCGTCACCTTCCTGCACGATCGTGCCAAGGCTTCGAACACGCCGACCGTCGCCACCGTCGGCACGATGCGTTTCGAGCCCAACGCCATCAACGTCATTCCCTCGCGAGCGGTCTTCACCATCGACCTGCGCGATCCTTTCGAGCACCGGTTGCAGGCGGAGGAAGCAGCACTCGCCGCTCACCTCGAAGAACTCGCCGCCGCCGAAGGCGTGACGATCTCGGTCGAGCGGCTGGCGCGCTTCGAGCCGGTGATCTTCGACAGCCGCATCGTGGAGCTGATCGAGGCCGCCGCCGACAATCGCGGGCTGGTTTCGAAGCGCATGACGTCCGGCGCCGGCCATGACGCGCAGATGATGGCGCGTATCGCACCCGCCGCGATGATCTTCGTGCCGAGCGCCGGGGGCATCAGCCATAACCCGCGCGAATATACCGGCGATACCGAGCTCGTCGCCGGCGCCAACATTCTGCTTGATGTCGTCACCCGACTTGCAACCTAGTTGAGAGGGTGGAGAAATGGCTAAGATCGATCCGAGCTACGACTTCAACGATGACGGCCTGCTGTTCGGCACGAATTTCCATGCCGCGGTCGTCAGACGTCGATTGGGAGCATGAACCGCGCGGTCCTTCCGGAACTTTGCGGGAAGCCAAAGGGGTGGAATCCCCATGACGCTGCGGCAAGACTCAGCTAACATCCACTTTGCGGCGGACCTGATATCCGCCTGGCCGGCGCTATCAGGCACCTCCCAAGCGGCGCCGGCCGTCTTTTCCAGGCTGTGCCTTGTGCTGTCCCACTATGGTCCGCGGCGTTGCTGCACGCATGCCCAACTCATTTGCCGGTCTTATCGGCTACAGGATTGCCGTCGGCGTGTGGGTTTTCCGCTGCCGGAGCCTTGGTTGGCGGGACGTTGTTGTCGCAGGCCGAGACTGCCAGAATGATCAGCAAGAGGCCTAGGGAGAGCTTCTTCATCGCTACCTCCTCTTGCCTGACAACGAGACGCCTCCGGTTTGGTTGCGACGATCAAGCCGAGGAACAAAAGCTCATGTCTTCGGTTGGATCAGGCAAAGGAGGACTGCTGGATGATCCGTCTGCTCTTGGCCTGCACCATCGCCTTTGTCACTTACCGCCTCGCGCGCAAGCTGATCGAGGACGTGCCCGACACCGTCGATCCCCTGTTGCTACCGGTCCCAAAAAATGATCGGGAGGCATTGCGCAGGCAGTCTGCGGCGATGGGTGTCGATCCGGAACGCTGACCTGTCGACCTTGAGCTCGCTGCGCCGCTTCCTTGTTGCGAACAAAGCGGAAACGATGCTTGATGGGCGATGAACCTTGCCGCTCTTGATTCGACATTTCGGGAACCGACCGACCAGCCTGCTTATCTCGCAAGGCTGAACGATGCCCAACGCCAGGCCGTCGAGCATGGCGACGGCAGGATCGCCGGACCGCTGCTGGTCATTGCCGGCGCCGGCTCGGGCAAGACCAACACGCTGGCGCATCGCGTCGCCCATCTTATCGTCAAGGGCGCCGATCCGCGCCGCATCCTGCTTATGACGTTTTCACGTCGCGCGGCCTCCGAAATGGCCAGGCGCGTCGAGCGCATCGCTGGCGAGGTGCTCGGCCGTGACGCCTCGATCGTCACTGACGCGCTGACCTGGGCCGGCACCTTCCATGGCATCGGTGCACGGCTGCTGCGCGACTACGCGCAGGAGATCGGCCTTGATCCGGCGTTCACCATCCACGATCGCGAGGATTCGGCCGACCTGATGAACCTGGTGCGCCACGAGCTTGGCTTCTCGAAGACGGAAGCGCGCTTTCCCACCAAGGGCACCTGCCTTGCCATCTATTCGCGCGCCGTCAACGCGCAGGCGCCGCTCGGCGAGGTGCTGGGCTCCGCCTTTCCATGGTGCGCCGGATGGGCCGAACAGCTGAAGCAGCTGTTCGCCGGCTATGTCGAGGCCAAGCAGGCGCAGAACGTGCTCGATTACGATGACCTGCTGCTCTACTGGGCGCAGATGACGGCAGAACCGGAGATAGCGACGCACCTGGGCGGGCGCTTCGACCATGTGCTGGTCGATGAATACCAGGATACCAACCGGCTGCAGGCCTCGATCCTCGTGGCGCTCAAACCCGATGGCGCCGGCCTGACGGTGGTCGGCGACGATGCGCAATCGATCTATTCGTTCCGCGCCGCCGAGGTGCGCAACATCCTGGACTTCCCAAACCAGTTCGCGCAGGCCGCCGATGTGGTGATGCTGGAGCGCAACTACCGCTCGACCGAAACCATTTTGGCCGCCGCCAATGCGGTGATCGGCGAGGCCTCGGAGCGCTTCACCAAAAACCTGTGGTCGGAGCGCAAATCCGCCGCCAAGCCGAGGCTGGTGACTGTACGCGACGAGGTCGAGCAGGCCAATTTCGTCTGCGAGGTGATCCTGGCCGAGCGCGAGGCCGGCACGGCGCTGAAATCACAGGCGGTGCTGTTTCGCGCCTCGCACCACAGCGGGCCTCTGGAAATCGAGCTGACGCGGCGCAACATTCCCTTCGTCAAGTTCGGGGGGCTGAAATTCCTCGATGCCGCTCACGTCAAGGATGTGCTGTCGGTGCTGCGCTTTGCCGAAAACCCGCGTGACCGCGTCGCCGGATTTCGCGTGCTGCAGCTTTTGCCGGGCATCGGCCCCTCGGCCGCCGCGCAGATCGTGGAGACGATGACATCGGCGCTGGACGAGGCGATGGGCCTTGCCGGCTGGCGGCCGCCGCAGCGCGCGGCGGATGACTGGCCGGGGTTCGTCTCGCTCTACTCCGGCCTGCGCGCCGGCGCCAAATGGCCGGCCGATCTCGAACAGGTCAGGCTCTGGTACGAGCCGCATCTCGAGCGCATCCACGAGGACGCAACCACGCGCAGGGCCGACCTTTTGCAGCTCGAGCAGATCGGATCCGGCTACGCTTCGCGCGAGCGCTTCCTCACCGAGCTGACCCTCGATCCGCCCGATGCAACCAGCGACCAGGCCGGGCCGCCGCATCGCGACGAGGACTATCTGATCCTGTCCACGATCCACTCGGCCAAGGGGCAGGAATGGAAGAACGTGTTTGTGCTCAACACTGTCGATGGCTGCATTCCGGCCGATCTCGGCGTTGGTACCAGGGAAGATATCGAGGAGGAGCGCCGGCTGCTTTACGTGGCGATGACAAGGGCCAAGGACAGCCTCAACCTGGTCATGCCGCAGCGCTTCTTTCCGCATGGCCAGGCGGCGCGCGGCGACCGCCATGTCTATGCCTCGCGCACGCGCTTCATCCCGGCTTCCCTCCTTGCGGCATTCGAACAGACGGTATGGCCGGCAGCGCAAGCAGCACCGGGCAGGGCGCCCCGGCCGGAGATACGCGTCGACATTGGCGCGCGCATGCGCGGCATGTGGAAATAGCCGCAGCGATGGCGCCAGTCAGGATCGCAATTGCCGGTGCGCTCGGCCGCATGGGGCGCCAGATGACGGACGCTGTGCAGGCCGACTCGCGGCTGGCGCTCACTGCCCGCTTTCATCGACCGGGGATTGCCGGCGATGGGCTGGTCAGCCGCGACGAGGCGCTCGGCCTGGCCGATGTGGTGATCGATTTCACCACGCCGGCGGCATCGGCCGATCTGGCGAGAGCCTGCGCCGGCCGTCGCGGGCCTGCCATGGTCATTGGCTCGACCGGTTTCGATGACGCTGAATTGGCAGCCATCGCCGATGCCGCGAAAGCCGTCGCCATCGTGCGCTCCGGCAGCTTTTCGCTTGGGCTCAACATGCTGGTCGGATTGGTCGAGCAGGCGGCGAGAGCGCTCGGTTCCGCGGACTGGGATGCAGAGATTTTCGAGGCGCATCACCGCAACAAGATCGACGCGCCATCGGGCACCGCCCTGATGCTCGGCCAAGCCATTGCCGACGGACGTGATGTCGAGCTCGATGCGATGGCGAGGCGTGTTCGCGATGGTGTCACCGGTGCGCGGCCTGCCGGCGAGATCGGCTTCGCGGTGCTGCGCGGCGGCAGCATCGTCGGCGAGCACAGCGTCAGTTTCTGCACCAGGGGCGAGACCGTTACCCTGTCGCATGCGGCCGAGGATCGCGTCATGTTCGCTCGTGGCGCCCTCGCCGCAGCCCTCTGGGTGGCCGGGCGACCGCCCGGTCAATACGATATGCGCGACGTCCTTGGCTTTGGCGCTTCTTGACGGGCCAGAACCCGCCGCTTTCCATTTCTCCAGTCGCCAAATGACTGAAGGCTCGGGCCTGCCACGGCGAGTGCGAAGCCACCCCGTGGAGAATACGGCGCGCCTCTGGGCCGTCCTCCACCCCGTTTGCAAGCCATAATCCCGATCCAGCTCAACGCCCGGATGCCGCTCGCGCGACCGCTCCTGCATAAAACCGAACCGTTCGGTTCGATTTCTATTGACGGACCGTGCATCAAACGGTGAACGCAGGCTCCGCAAAAACGGGTAGGCGCAATAGAGTTCCCTCAATAAGACACTGAATAGAAACGATAAAATTGTGGCATGCAGCGAGGGTTTTCAATTTCAAGGGTCATTCCCAGAGCTTTTTCGGCACATTTTCGTGACTGGAAACGACAACATCGCAGACCCATCTCGGGGTGGTCCGAGCGACGCGAAATCCTCCCAAGGGCACGCCACTAGACGGACAGAACAAACATACTGGAGTAACCAAAATGACCAAGATCGCTCTTACCGCCGCCGCCATCCTCGTTGCCACGGGCACAGCTTTCGCCGGCAGCGACAATTATGGTTCGGCCAACGCCAATCAGCCCGCCGCCGCTGTCGACCATTCCGTTACCGCTTCGACCTCGAAGACGAACGGAACCGTCCAGGCCCCGGCTTCGCAGGGCGCCGACCGCAACCTTTTCGGCCGCTAATTGCGACTGCCGACATCAACCACTTGAACTCAGGAGTAAAGAAATGACCAAGATCGCTCTTACCGCCGCCGCCATTCTCATTGCCACGGGCAGCGCCTTTGCCGGCAGCGACAATTATGGTTCCAACAATGTCAATCAGCCGGTTGCCAACCAGTCGACCTCCAACATCGACACCACGCATACCGGCTCGATCGCCAAGTCCGTAAAGGCGCAGGGCGACGCGAACGCCAACGTGCCGGCTCAGTCTGGCCAGGGCATCTGGGGCCGTTGATTCTGTTGGTCTTCGACCACAAAGAGCGGTGGGCCTGGCCCGCCGCTCTTGTTTTTTGCACATTACCAATCCTCCAAGCTCGGCAGAAAACAATCCGAGCCAGGAATAAAACAGGACTGCCTGGGGTCTTGTCCTTAGCGGAACCGTCCTCCCAAGACGCCGCCTGACAGATGAACCCAGGAGATTGAAATGAACAAGATCGCCCTCGCCACCGCCGCCATCCTCGTTGCGACCGGCAGCGCCTTTGCCGGCAGCGACCATTATGGCTCCGACAATGCCAACCAGCCCGTCGCCCTGATAGCGGGCGTGGACCACGTTGTCACCGGCGCGCTCAAGGATACGGGCATGGCCGGCCAAGAGACAGGCGATGCCAAGACGAAGCCCGCTACGGACTGGCCCGAACCCGGCCAGGGCATCTGGGGCAATTAACGTCCCGCGCATGCAGCGGCCTTTGGTTGCCAGCTAAACCCCGGATTTCTAGCGCAGGTCCTTCGGACGCAGGCAATGCGTCAGCCGCGCGGACGACAGGTTGGACCAGGCGCCCTCGAAAACGAGGCGCGCAAAGGCTGCCGTTGCAAATTTTCCTTCGAGCCTCCTGCGCGCCTTGGCCTCTGACCCTGGCCCGGCAAGCTGTTTCGCCAGATCTTGCAGACCGGGATTGTGGCCGACCACCAGCAAGCTGTCGTTCGACGAATCGACGTGACGAATCTGGCCCAGGATATCCGTCGCCGAGGCTTCATAAAGCGCATCGGAGAACGCGACCCGTGGATGCGCCGGTAACTCCGCGTCCACCAGCCGCCAAGTCTCGCGGGTGCGCAGCGCCGGCGATACCAGTGCCCGGTCCGGCAACCACCCGCGGGCCGCGAGTTCGCGCCCTATCAATCGGGCCGACTTCAATCCGCGTCCGGCGAGCGGCCGGTCGAAATCGGGGAGGTTGGGATCGTCCCAGCTCGACTTGGCATGGCGCAGCAGCAGAAGCTGTTTCACAGGCATTGGTCAGGGCCGGCGAATCTGGCCAGACCCGTGCGGGCCTTTTGCTTGATCGCCTCTGTGTCGAAGGAATCGAATGGGCCGCTTTCCAATCCCTCAAACCAAGCTCTGCGCAGCCTATCCGTTTCGATCTGGCGCGAATTCCGATTTAGCGATTCCGAGCCACGCGACATGCCGTCATCCCCGATCCGAGTCCTTACGGCGTGATCCGCGCCAATTGCTCGAAATCGATTTCCTCGCGCAGCGGGCTCGGTGCAATGATCATCGAGGTTGCATTGTCGGCATCGTCGGCGAAGCGGGCAAACACGGTGCGGCCCTTTTCCATACGCGCCTTGCCCTCGGCGACCAGCCCCAGCGCCAGCGGATAGAGCTGGTGTTCGACCTTGAGCACGCGAGCGGCTAGTGTGTCGGCATTGTCGCCGACCATTACCGGCACCGCCGCCTGTGCGATGATCGGACCGTCATCCATCTCAGAGGTAACAAAATGCACCGTGCAGCCATGGATGCGCATGCCCGCCGCCAGCGCGCGCTCATGCGTGTCGAGCCCCTTGAAGGCCGGCAACAGAGCGGGGTGGATGTTGATCATGCGACCCTGCCATTTCTGGACTAGGCCAGTGGTCAGAATGCGCATATAGCCGGCCAGTGCCACGATCTCGGCATTGAAGGCCGTGAGCGCCGCATCGATCGCGGCGTCATGCGCCTGCTTGCTGGCATGGTCGGCCCGGGAAATCACCTGGGTGGCGATGCCGCGCGCCCTCGCCATGCCGAGCCCGGCGGCATCCGCCTTGTCGGAGATGACGCCGACGATTTCGGCGGGGAAAGCCGGGTCGCTGGCGGCGGCGATCAGCGCCGTCATGTTGGAACCGCGCCCCGAGATCAAAACGACAGTGCGTTTCTTCTGCGCGCTCATAGACCGATCGAACCCCGGTAGATGACGCCGGCGTCGCGGCGCGGCACGATCCTGCCGATCGGCGTCACCGTCTCGCCGGCTTCCTGCAAGACGGCAGCGACCTGCGCCGCCTGGCCGGACGCCACCGCCAGGATCATGCCGATGCCGCAGTTGAAGGTGCGCATCATCTCTTCGGGCGCCACACCGCCGGTCTTGGCCAGCCATGAGAACACAGGCGGCACGTCGATGGCGTCGAGATCGAGCTCGGCCGAGAACTCCTTCGGCAGAACGCGCGGGATGTTTTCGGGGAAGCCGCCGCCGGTGATATGGGCCAGCGCCTTGATGCCGTGCGTGTTGCGGATCGCCTTCAGGATCGATTTCACATAGATCCGGGTCGGCTCGAGCAGCGCCTCTGCCAATGTGGCCTCGTCGTTGAAGGGAGCCGGATCGGTCCATGCCAGGCCACTGGTCGCAACGATGCGGCGCACCAGCGAAAAGCCGTTGGAATGCAGGCCCGACGAACCCAGCCCCAGCAGCACGTCGCCCTCGACGATGTCGTCGGTGGGCAGAAGCTGGCCGCGCTCGGCCGCGCCCACGGCAAAACCGGCAAGGTCATAGTCCTTGCCGTGATACATGCCCGGCATTTCCGCCGTCTCGCCGCCGATCAGCGCACAGCCGGCCTGCCGGCAGCCCGTGGCGATGCCGCCGACGATCGCCGCACCTTGGTCTGGATCGAGCTTGCCGGTGGCGAAATAATCGAGGAAGAACAGCGGCTCGGCACCCTGAACGACGATGTCGTTGACGCACATGGCGACCAGGTCGATGCCGATCGTGTCGTGCTTGCCGGCGTCGATGGCGATCTTCAGCTTGGTGCCGACGCCGTCATTTGCGGCGACCAGCACCGGGTCGGCAAAGCCGGCGGCCTTGAGGTCGAACAGGCCGCCGAAACCGCCGATCTCGCCATCGGCGCCCGGCCGGCGCGTCGCCTTGACCAGCGGTTTGATCTTCTCGACCATGAGATTGCCGGCATCGATGTCGACGCCAGCATCGGCATAGGTGAGCCCGTTCTTACGCTTGACTGTATCGCGCTTCATATCTGGCTTGTCGCTGTTTCCTTTGCGGCTCTTCGCATGAACGGTTTCGGTCCGCAAGGAAAACGGCGCTGAAACTGCCGCTCCCCACCAGGGGAAGCTCGGCAGCTTCTCTCTTGCGCCCATCCCCCATCTCCATCATCTATCGTTCAGACAGAAGCGACGGGACATGCGCTTGACCATCCCCAACCTGATAACAATCATGCGCCTTGTCCTGGTGCCTGCCGTGGTGCTGGCCATGCTCCAGGCGCGCTGGGATTGGGCGTTTGCCGGGTTCCTCGTTGCCGGCATCTCCGACGGCATCGACGGCTTCATCGCCCGCCGGTTCAACCAGCATTCCAAGCTCGGAGCCTATCTCGATCCGGTGGCCGACAAGCTGCTCCTGGTTTCCGTGTTCGTCGTCCTTGGCTTCATCGGGCAATTGCCGCTATGGCTGGTCGTCACCATGGTATCGCGCGATGCGCTGATCATTTGCGCGGTGCTGTTGTCCACCGTGATGGCCCATCCCGTCGAGATGAAGCCGCTCCTCGTCTCCAAGGTCAACACCGCCATCCAGATTGTACTGGCGGCGCTGGTGCTGGGTGAGCTTGCTTTTTCGATCCATCTCGATCCACTTCGTCCCGCCCTCATAATGCTGTCCGGGGTCTTGACCGTGGCTTCGGCCGCAGCCTATCTCGTGGCTTGGCTGAGGCATATGAGCGGCTATGGCGAAGGCTCCACCCCGGGCACCTGACAAAGAAGCTGCGGCGAGCGCGCCGGCGGCAGCCGGTGATGATCCATCCGCCGGATTCCGCCGGCAGATCTTCTTTTGGCTCGCCGGCGTCGCCGCGCTCGCGCTTTTCCTCTATGTTTTCAGCGCCATCCTCTTGCCCTTCGTGGCCGGCATGGTGCTCGCCTATTTCCTCGATCCGGTGGCCGACCGGCTGCAGCGGCTCGGCCTCAGCCGTTTCATGGCAACGGTGGTCATCCTCATCACCTTCCTCGTCGTGCTGGTGCTGGCCTTCGTCATCCTCATCCCGGTGCTGGCGACGCAGATGGCCGATTTTGCCGGCAAATTGCCTGAGTACCTGACCCGGCTTCAGAGCCTGATCACCTCGTTCGATCCGAAATGGCTGGAACAGAAATTCGGCGTCAACGCCAATGGCCTGCGCGACGGATTGAACTCACTGCTGACATCCGGCTTCGGTCTGCTGACGACCGTGTTCACCTCGATATGGAGTTCGGGCGTGGCGCTGGTCTCGGTGATAAGCCTGTTCGTGGTGACGCCGGTGGTCGCCTTCTACATGCTGCTGGACTGGGACCGCATGGTGGCGGTGATCGACAGTTGGGTGCCGCGGGACAATGTCGCCACGGTGCGCGCCATCGCCAGGGACATCAACACGGCAACGGCCGGCTTCGTGCGCGGGCAGGGCACGCTGTGCCTGGTGCTGGGCGCCATGTATGCCACCGGCCTGACGCTGACCGGTCTCAATTTCGGCATCCTCATCGGCCTGTTCGCCGGGCTGATCTCCTTCATCCCCTATGTCGGCTCGCTGACCGGGCTGGTGCTGGCCGTCGGCGTTGCCTTCGTCCAGTTCTGGCCGGACTGGACCATGGTCGTCGCGGTTGCGGTGGTGTTCTTTATCGGCCAGTTCATCGAGGGCAATATCTTGCAGCCGCGGCTGGTCGGCAAAAGCGTCGGCTTGCATCCGGTGTGGCTGATGTTCGCGCTGTTCGCCTTCGGCGCGCTGTTTGGCTTCGTTGGCCTGCTGATTGCGGTGCCTGCGTCGGCCGCGGTCGCGGTGCTGGTGCGCTTTGCCATTGCGCGTTATCTGGAATCGCCGCTCTACAAGGGTCACGGCAAGGCCGTGCCGCCATTGCCGGCCGGTCGTCGCAAAGGCATCAATCCATGATCCGGCCTGGCCGGGTCGCGCGGCTGAGCCTGGCATGAGCGACCAGAGGGCCGACCCGCCGCGCCAGCTGCCGCTCGATCTCGGCCATGGCACTGGCTATTCGCGAGACGAACTCGTCGTCTCCGGCACCAACAACCAGGCAGTGGCGCTGGTCGACCGCTGGCCGGACTGGCCCTCGCCGGTGGTCGTGCTGGCCGGTCCGGCTGGTTCCGGCAAGACCCATCTGGCCTCGATCTGGCGGGCACGGGCGGATGCCGTTCAGGTCGACGCGCGCCGCGTCGGTGACAGCATCGCAAATCTCGGTGCCCGGCCGGCGCTGATCGACGATGTCGATACCGGGACCGTCGACCAGCAAGGGCTGTTTCATCTGATCAATGCGGTGCGCGGCAGCGGCTCGCATTTGCTTTTGACGGCGCGCCGCTTTCCCTCGGCCTGGGGCGTTACGCTGCCCGATCTGGCGTCGCGGCTGAAGGCGGCGGCAACCATCGAGATCCACGAACCCGACGATCTCCTGCTGGCAGGTGTCATCACCAAGCTGTTCGCCGACCGCCAGGTCGAGGTCGAGCCGCATGTCGTGCAATATCTGGTGCGCCGCATCGAGCGCTCTCTTGCGACGGCCATGCGCGTGGTGGAGCGGCTGGACCGCGCCGCGCTCGAACGCAAGACGCCGATCACCCGGGCGCTGGCGGCTGAAACCGTCAGCGCCATGGACGAGGGGCAGGGCGAGTTCGAGGTCTAGCGCGCGATGGTCGGCCGGCCAGCAAACGGTGGTTCCATGTCCCTTTAGCCGTCCCATTTCGGGAAACAAAAGCTGGCACCGATCTTGCGATACAAGCTTGCCGGCTGACCCCGGTCCTGATTGCGTTCCAAATCAGGTTGTAGGCTCGCCGGGAGTGGGGCGGTTGGGGTTCTCGCCCGGCGAGCTTGCCTTCTCTGGACCATGTGATGGCCGATGCTGCCGAAGCCGGTAGTCGGACGGACGGCGACCATCAGCTTCCATTTTGTGATCTGTTGAAAAGGACCATTCGATGGTCTATTTCTTGGTCGAGATATGGAGCGGAGCATGCGGAGCGTCAATGCAGGTATCCGCCACCGACGCAAAGGGGCAACTAACCGAGTTGGTGCGCCGCGCGGAGGCAGGCGACGAGATCGTTCTGACCCGTCACGGTCAAGCAGCGGTGCGGCTGGTTCCGATCAAGGCGGTGCCCGACAGGAGAAGCCGTCGCGCGCTCCTGGAAGCGGCACGCACAGCTGGCGCGGCCAAAGCGAAGGCCGGACCGTCGGCCGCCTGTAGCCAGGATTTTCTCTATGGCGATGACGGCATGCCCGAATGATCGCGGTCGATACCTCGGCGTTGATGGCGATCGTGCTTGGCGAACCGCAGGCCGACGCCTGCGTGGCCGCGCCCGAAGCCGAGAGCGGCTTGCTGATTCCGCCGGCTCGGTCGCCGAGGCGCTTATCGTCGGGTCGCACCGTGGCGTTGCCGAGGAGCTATCAAGCCTGATCGACGGGCTTGGTTTCGAGGTGGTGGCAGTGACGCCGGCCTCTGCCCGGCGTATCGCTGAGGCTTACATGCAATGGGGTAAGGGCATTCACCCGGCCGCGCTCAATTTCGGCGATTGTTTCTCCTATGAGGTGGCGAAGGAACACGGCTGCCCTCTGCTTTATGTCGGATCCGATTTTTCGAAGACGGACATAGAAGGCGCGCTCTAATGTATGTCGTCCAAAGTTGCGCCCCTTTGTCGGCCGAGGATCAGCCGGTTCGGCCGTGGCTGGTGAGAAGCCGCAATATCTGTACATGCGAGGGAAGCTCGATCAGGAATTCCTCATCGCGATCGAGGTGATGGATGCTGCTGGCGTCCCGGCCCGTGAAACGCGCCATCGCCTCGACGCTCTCCCAATAGGAGATGGTCATGAATTCCGAATGCGTGGCAGTGTCCTGGCGAAAGGTCTGGACGCCCAGCGCCTTCTCGATCAGCGGCTTGATGCCGGCCTCGTAGTTGTAGGCTTCATAGGCATCGGCCTTATCAGGCAAGGTTCTGCCGCGCCAGATGCGAGCGATCTTCGGGGTCTTTGACGGATCGGTCATAACCGCAGAACTTTTGAATGGGGTGGGGGTTCCAAATCCCGTTGTGGGACGATGCAGCGCGCGCAGATCAACACGGGGTGAGTCGCCTGAACATGCGAGTCGATCCTTTGAGGGCTGCCATACGGTGCGGGCCGTTCAAACCATGCGCGATTGCACGAAATCGATGAAGGCGCGCACCTTGGCCGGCGGCAAATGCCGCGAAGGGTGGAGCGCGTAGAGCGGAAAGCTCTCGCCATGCCAATTCGGCAGGACTTCGACCAGTGCGCCTTGCCGGATGAGGTGCTGCACGCCAATCGCCTTGATCCTGGCGACGCCGACACCGTCGAGACAGGCGCCGAGCATCGTGCCGAATTCGGTGACCATCAGGCGGCCGGTGGTCCTCACATCGACGACCTCATCACCGCACCGAAACCGCCACTCCTCGACTGGCTGGCCCGTCAGCGAATCCCGAACCTGGATGCAGGCATGGTCAACGAGATCGGCGGGGATGGCAGGATACCCGTGCGTCTTCAGGTAGGTGGGGGCGGCCACCGCGACCGTGCGGGTCTCCACAAGTTTCCGTGCCACCAGCGACGAAACCGGCGGCGTACCGAAGCGGATGGCGATGTCGAACCCTTCAGCCACCAGATCCCCCAACTGGTCCCTCGCAACCAGCTCGAGCGAAAGGTCCGGGTAGAGCGACAGGAATTCGCGGATATGCGGCGCGAACAGCTGGCGCGAGAAGAAGGCGTCCACATTGACGCGCAGCCGGCCGCGCACCGCGACCGACGTGCCGGAGGTCACGGTTACTGCGTCTTCGATCCCCGTCAGCAATGGCGCGACCTCGGCGTAAAGCCGACGGCCCTCGTCGGTCAGCGATACCGCGCGCGTCGTGCGGTCGAGCAGCCGGACGCCGACACGGGCTTCGAGACGCGAAACCGCACGGCTGACACCCGAGCGCGACAGGCCGAGTGCGTCGGCCGCCCGGGCAAAGCTGCCGCCTTCGGCGATCGCGGCCAGCACGCCGACATTTGAGATCACCCGTCCATCGAACGCCATGGCTGGACTCGTTGAGTTCTGATCAACAATGATATGATTTAATAGCACTCACTGCAACAGTCGGTCTCGACCTATAGACCCGTCATCCGCGCCATACCGGCGCGCCGACACTGAAATGGAGACGGATCATGTATGCAATCACCGGCATCACCGGCAAAGTCGGCGGCACGTTGGCGCACGCCTTGCTCGCCGCCGGCGAGCCCGTTCGCGCCGTTGTACGCGATGCCGCCAAGGGTGGGCCATGGGCTGCGCTCGGCTGCGAGGTCGCGGTCGCCGCCTTGGACGATGCGGAAGCGCTGACGCAAGCCTTTAAGGGCGCAGCGGCGGTGTTCGTGCTGCCGCCGCCGGTGTTTGATCCGGAGCCCGGCTATCCCGAAGCGCAATCGGTAATCGACAGCGTCGTGACTGCGTGGAAGGCATCGAGGCCGGCCAAATTTGTCTGCCTGTCGACGGTCGGTGCCGATGCGGCGGAGGAGAATTTGCTGTCGCAACATACGATGATTGAGGCCGCATTGAGTGCGCTTCCAGGGGCAGTCACCTTTCTGCGGCCCGCCTGGTTCCTGGACAATGCCGTCTGGGACGTCGCATCGGCACGCGAGACAGGCCTCGTCCACAGCCCGCTCGCGCCGACGGACAGGGCGCTGCCGATGGTGGCCGCCCGGGATGTCGGACGGGTAGCGGCAGAACTCATCCAGCAAGACTGGACCGGCACGCGTATCGTCGAACTGGAAGGCCCGGCACGTGTATCGCCCGATGATCTCGCCGCCGCCTTCGGGGCCGCGCTTGGCAAGCCGGTCCGCGCCGTCCCTGTACCGCGCGAGACCTGGGAAGCGCTTTTCCGTTCGCAAGGCATGAAGAACCCGCAGCCGCGCATGCGCATGCTCGATGGGTTTAATGAGGGATGGATTGCCTTCCCCGACGAAAAGAGGACAATCAAAGGCACGACGAGGGCAGCGGAAGTGATCGCGTCTTTGGTGGCGGGCGCATAGTTCGCACGGATATGAAGAAGGTGGTCGGAGTGGAGAGATTCGAACTCCCGACCCTCTGGTCCCAAACCAGATGCGCTACCAGGCTGCGCTACACTCCGAACGGTCTGTTGCCTATTCATTTCAGTGTTCCATGGCAAGTGCAAAAACCTGCAAGTGCAAAAACCTTGCCGCCGTCGGCATTGCGCAGTAATGACGGGCGAAGAGGCGGCGATGCTGCCTTGCACAGCAATGAGGTGGTCATGTCCGCGCGCATTTTCAGTCCAGCCAAAACCGCGATGCAGTCCGGCACCGCCAAGACCGGCCACTGGGTGCTGGAATTCGATCCCGAGATGCGCAAGAAGATCGACCCGCTTATGGGCTACACCACTTCCGGCGACATGAGGAGCCAGATCAAGCTGACCTTCGACACGCGCGAAGAGGCCGTGGCCTATGCCGAGAAGGAAGGGCTCGCCTACCGCGTCGAGGAGCCGAAAGAGCCCAAGCGCCGCCAGATTTCCTATGCGGAAAATTTCCGCTATGACCGCAGGACGCCCTGGACGCATTGACCGGCAAAAGCCCGGGCGGACGCCAGCGCAGACATCTTACCGGCTCCGAGCCGGCCAGCGGTCCCGTAGCTCAGCTGGATAGAGCACCGGCCTTCTAAGCCGATGGTCACAGGTTCGAATCCTGTCGGGATCGCCAATTTTTTCAATGGCTTAGCTGCTCCGTAAGCGAAAAGTTCCAACGCGGGCAGGAGCCCGGTTGGACCTTTTCGTCCCTTTTCGTCTTCACGAATGCGCTTGCAGCCGAGCCGGCGGGACCTCGCCGCCGCCGCGCCCTTTCCGTATTATTTCGTGACCTTGTCGCGCGGGAACCTTCGCAAGGATCAGGCGTTCGGGGCCTTGTATTCGCGGCGTCTCATAAACATAAGTATGCGGGCTGCGAATGGCGGGCAAACAAATACGGGTTGGGGAAGGAGAGAACGCCGTCATGTCGAAACGTGAAATTGGAACGTCGCCCGCCTTGGGGCGACGTATCGCCGAGCTCAAAGCCAAGATGCAAACCGCCCAGATTTCCGACCATGAGATGAAGACCTTCCACAAGGTTGCCGCCATCATGGGGGCGGGCGAAGGCTCTCTAGGCCTGGATGCCGACGATCTGATCGCGGCATCCTTTGTTGCAGAGACGCTGGGCGAATCGGCGCCCAACGGCTGACGGCAGGCCCCTCTTGTCGTAGGTCCGGATCGATCATCCGGACAAATCTTCGAGACGCAGGTCGGAGGCGGCCGCCGGTCCGGCGGCCGTGATCCTGCGACTTCTGCTGTCGAATTGAAGGGAAAGTCTTATCGTTTTGTTTGCGTTGGCGCGTCATAGTAGACGCGGCTAACGGAGTTGAAGAGATGAAGCTCGACCTGTCGCCGACGAGTTGGGGCAGGGTGATCGCCGTCACCGCCGCCGGCACGGCGTTCTTCATTGGCGTGGCGTTTTTCGTCGATTCGTTCAATTTCCCCTATCTTTCGCCCGAGGCTGTGTGGCGGGCACAACTGACCGACATTCTGTTGCCGCTGGTGCTGGGTGGATCGTTTCTCTTCTTCCTGATGTGGAAGATACGCCAGTTGGCCATTGCCCAGCGTGACCTCAGCGTCGTTGCCGCCACCGACAGCCTGACGGCAGTGCTCAACCGGGGCGCTTTCTCCATGCTTGTCGAGGCCTATCTCGAACAGGTCCGCAAGCAGGCGTCGGCCAATTCCGGTGCGCTGCTGATCATCGACGCCGATCACTTCAAATCGATCAACGACCGGCTTGGTCATGACTGCGGCGACCAGGCGCTCAAGCTGATCGCGCAGACGATCAAGGATCAGCTCCGCGGCACCGACATCGTCGGCCGCATCGGCGGCGAGGAATTCGGCGTGTTTCTTCCCGGCGTCGATCCCTCGCAATCCTGGCTGGTTGCCGAAAGCATCCGCCGGCGAATTCGCGAGGTGGAATTTTCGCCCGGCGGCCGGTCCTGTCCGCTTTCCGTCAGCATTGGCGGCACCGCCTTTAACGGGCCGACCACATACGAGGAGATCTTCTCTGCTGCCGACAGGCGGCTCTATGCCGCCAAATCGAATGGACGCGACCAGGTCAGTTTCGATCCGATGGTTTCCCAGCAAACGCCGCCAGCCGCGACAATCACGGTTCATTGAGGCGGACCCGGCCAGCCACTGGGGCCGGGGGCGCGTTGCCGGGGATTTCAACAGCTATCACGCAGAAGGTATTTTCGCTTTGCGCGCCGCCCGCTAAAGGTGGTGGCCACAGCTCCGGCCGGGGCTGAATGCATCGGGCAGGGCCTTCTTCGCATGACATTGATGGGCGCAGCGGCACTGCTGATCCTGGTCCTGACCTATGCCGGCGTCGCTGTCGGCCGCATACCGGGGCTGCGTCTCGACCGGGCGGGCATCGCACTGCTCGGCGGGGCCGCGATGATCGCCATCGGCGCGATCAGCATGGAGGACGCCTATCGCGCCATCAATTTCGACACCATCACGCTTTTGCTCGGCATGATGATTGTGGTGGCGCATCTGAAGGTCTCGGGCGCCTTTCGCGGCCTTGGCGCCATTGCGATCGAGCACGCGCATGCGCCGTTCATGCTTTTGGTTATGGTGACGCTGCTGACCGGCCTGCTGTCGGCTTTCCTGGTCAATGACGCCATCTGTCTTGTCATGGCGCCGATCGTCGTTCACGTCACCCGCGCGATCAAGCGCAACCCGGTTCCTTACCTCATCGCGACCGCCACCGCTTCGAATTGCGGCAGTGTCGCCACCATCACCGGCAATCCGCAAAACATGGTCATCGGTGCGCTGTCGGGCATTTCCTATCCGGCCTTTTCAGCGGCTCTGGCTCCGGTTGCGCTGTTCGGTCTCGGCGCGGTCATCGCCGTTGTTCGCATCGTCTACCGCACCGAATTCGCGCGCAACGGCGAATTGACGCCGCAGGTCTCGCGCGGCCGCATGCATCGCCGCCAGGTGCTGAAAGCGGTGGTGGTTTGCATCGGACTGGCCGTGGCCTTCTTCGCCGGTGTGCCCGTCGCCAAGGCGGCGCTCATCGGCGGCGCCATCCTTCTGCTCACCCGCGCCATCAAACCAGAGCGCATCTATCGCGAAATCGACGGGCCATTGCTGTTCATGTTCGCCGGCCTGTTCATCGTGGTTGCCGGCGCCGAACGAACGCTGCTGACACCGGACATCGTTGCCTCGGCCAAGAATCTCGGGCTGGACGACGTCTGGCGCCTGTCGGGCTTCACCGCCTTGCTCTCCAACATAATGAGCAACGTGCCGGCCGTGCTGGCGCTGCGGCCCTTCATCCCCGGCCTGGACAACCCCGAGCGCGCCTGGCTGGTCGTCGCCATGAGCTCGACGCTGGCCGGCAATTTCACGCTCCTGGGTTCGGTCGCCAATCTGATCGTTGCCGAGCAGGCGCGCGCCGCCGGCACGTCGCTGTCGTTCGGCGCTTTCTTCAAAGTCGGCCTGCCATTGACGCTGCTGACGCTGGCGGCCGGCACGGCATGGCTGGCGCTCTGATCCCTGGCGCGACTGTTCCGTGCTCAATTGCTGCGGAGTGACGGGTGCTCCGGAGTGGCGGGGCTTGGTATTTGCCTGCAAGTCCCGCCACTGGCCCAGATTTTCAGGGCGCCACTACCAATCGGCCTTTCATGTTGGGATGGAAGCGGCAGAAATAATCAACCGTTCCCGCTGTCTTGAGGGTCAGTTTTCCCTTCGCCTTCGGCGGGATCATCACCTCCCAGCCGCCCTTCACCGTGGCCGTGTGGGCGAATGCATCCTTGTTCACCCACTCGATCGTATTGCCGACCCTGGCGTCGATGGTTGTCGGCGAGAAGACGAGCTTGTCGATCATCACCTCGATGGTCGCGGCCGGCGCCGGGTCGGCGGCAAGCACCAGCGCCAGCCCGACAAGGAGCGGTCGGATCAATGCGGCTTTCATTTCAACATGCCGGCGACATGTTCGGCATGCTGCTCATGCCCCTGGAAGATCTTGAGGCCGGTTTCGAGCAGGCTCTTCAGCTCGGCATTGCTGGCTGACGGAATGAGCAGGGTTTCGAGCGCTCCATTGACCTGCTTGTGGTAGGCCACCTCGTTTTCGATATAGGCCTTGTCGAAGGCAGCCCCTTTCAGCTTGGCGAGCTTGGCATGTTCCTCTTTCGCCGCCTTGGTCAGCGCCTGGCTGGTGGCATTGTCTTCCGGCTTCACCTTGAGCTTCTTGAGTAGGTCGAGCGCCTGCTTGTTCACCGCTTCGTGGTCGCGCTCCATGTCCTTGGCGAAATCGACGATCTGCTTGTTCTTGGATTTCGTGATTGCCTGCTTGGCCGCCTCGATGTCGATCATGTCGGCAGTGTAGGCGATGTGGGCGATCTGCGGGTCGGTCGGCTTGTCGGCAGCTTGCGCGAATGGGGCAGCGCCAAGCAGCAAGAGGGCGGCAAGCGCTGCGGTGTGTCGGATAAGCATGGCATCTCCTTCCGCCCGACAGCCTGGGCAGCGGGCTTCATCTGGGTTGACATTCATTGGATGAGGATGGCGCAGAAACGTTCCCGACAAATCGGCGAAAGATCTGGCCTTGAAGATCACCCCTCGAATCCGAGCCGCTTCATCACGGCCTGCGTCAGCCGTTCGCAGCGCCGGCCGGCGAAGGGGAAGGCGTCGAGCAGCACCGGCCCGATCTCGTCGTCCAGCGCCTTGCGCAGCAAAGCGCGGGCGCGGTGCAGTCTCGTCTTGACGGTCTCGGGCCGCACGCCGAGCAGGTCGGCGGTCTCCTCGATGCTCAGGCCCTCGATGACGCGGGCCACGAAAACCGCGCGATAGGCGTCGGGCAGGCTGTCGGTCGCCCGCTCGACAAGCCCGAGGATCTGCCGCTGCGCCATCGTCCGCTCCGGATCGTCGCTTGGGTTGAGGGGAAACCGGATGATCTGCGCTTCCGGGTTTTCAGGCATGGCCACGGTTCGCCGTCCTTTGCGAAGCCGCCCGAGTGCCTCGTTGATGACGATGCGCGACAGCCAGGTGGAAAGCGAAGCATCGCCGCGATAGGTGCCAAGATTGGTAAAGGCCCTGACATAGGCCTCCTGCACGATGTCCTCGGCCTCGCTGTCATTGCGCACCATGCCGCGCGCCAGTCGGTAGAGCCGCTGGTTATTCAGCTTCATGATCTTGCGAAAGGCATCGCTGTCGCGGGCAAGCGCTCGGGCTACGAGCCGGAGCTCGTCCGTCGCGGTTGATGCTGCCGTCAGCGCGGGCATGTGTCCTCCATCGATCCTTGCACGAAAGATTGGATGCAGGTTTCGAAAAAAGGTTCCCGAAAAATCACGCCAGGCCGATCGCCTAGCTGCCTATGCTAGCACTTTGGCCGGCTCTCTGCCGGTGTTTTGCATCCGCGCCGTCGCGGCCAGCAGATCGGTCTGCGTGATCAGCCCGAGGATGCGGTTTTTATCGTCGACGATGATGACGGCGTGGCTGCGCCCGTCGGTCAGCACCGGCAGCAGCGCCATGGCGGCCGAGCCGGCAGTTGCGGTTGCCGCCGGCGAGATCACGGTTCCGACCGTGCCGGCCGCCAGCGTCAGTTCCCGCAAGCCCACGGTTCCGGCCAGCCTTGCCTCGGCATCCACCACCGGTAAGGTGCGTATGTTGTGGTCGAGCAGCAATTGGCGCGCAGCGGCGGCTGGCGTGTGCTCGTCCACCGAGATCACGTCGCGCGACATGATGTCTTGGCACCGCAACGTCGCATGCTCGCGCACCATGGCCTGCAATTCGACCTGCCGCAGCAGCCGGTCGAGATCGCCCCGGTCGATGTCGAAGGTTTCGTCGAGCGCTCCAAGCGCGGCATCGATGTCCTCGGAGCGAAAACCAACGCGCAATTGCGCCGGCGGATCGATGGTGCCGTGGCTGTTTACTGGCGCCGGGGCCGGCACGTGCGGGTAGTTGCGCCTGGCCAGCTTGTGGAAGCCGTAGCCAAGCGCCACCAGCAGCATCGAATTGACCGCCACCGGGATAAAGGGAAACAGGAAGCCGGCGCTGATGACGGCTGGACCGCCGAATACCGCGGTCAATGCCGCCGCACCCCCAGGTGGATGCAGGCAGCGCGTGAACGACATGGCGGCGATCGCCAGCGCTACCGCAATACCGGTGGCGAGCACCGGTTGGTGCACGAATTGCACCACGATCACGCCGACAAGCGCCGAGATCGTGTTGCCGCCGATGATCGACCAGGGCTGCGCCAGCGGGCTGGCGGGCACCGCGAACAACAGCACCGCCGATGCTCCCATCGGCGCCACCAGCAGCGGCACATGTGGCCCGCTGCCCAGCGTAAGCCCGCTGATCGCGCCAGTCAGCGCAATGCCGATCATCGCACCGACGCAGGCGATGATGCGTTCGCGCAGCGTTGCGCCGGCAAGAATGGGAACAAAGAGGCGGAACGCCATGGGCAGGCTCTTGGTGCGGTGGCTGGGGAATGATTTCCGCTGCCGCAATGAAGCGGAAGCCGGCAATTTGGAAGTCAAACAAATCCGCAAAACTGCGGATGGGGAGAATAATATTGCCGACATGGCCGAACCGGGGTGCCGCGAGCGGCCCCCGTTTGCTCAATCGCGTCAAGGCGTTGCGGGCGTTGCTGGTATGGTCCGGAAGGTCGCGTCAGGCCGCTGCGGCGGCGGTGAGCCCGCGAAGAATATCGGTCATGAGGTCCTCGACATCCTCGAGGCCGATCTGCAGACGAATCAACGGCCCTTGATAGGGGCCCTTGGCAACGACGCGGTCGCCGAGCCAGACCGGCACGGCAAGGCTCTCGTAACCGCCCCAGGAGTAGCCGAGACCGAAGATCCGCAATGCGTCGAGGAACGCGTGCTGCTGTTTCTGGCCGCCGCCGGCAAGCACGATGGAAAAGATGCCGCTGGAGCCGGAAAAGTCGCGCTTCCACAGGGCGTGGTCGGGATGACTGGGAAGGCCAGGGTGGAGCACGCGCGCCACGCCCTTCTGGCCTTCCAGCCACGCCGCGATGGCAAGCGCGCTGCGCTGATGGTGATCGAGGCGCACGCCCATGGTTCGCAGGCCGCGCAGCACCTGGTAGACGTCGTCGGGTCCGGCGCAGCAGCCAAGCGTGCAGAAGCTTTCATACAGCTGTTTCCAGCAGGCCTCGGTGGCCGACACCGTACCCAGCAGCACGTCCGAATGGCCGGCGGGATATTTCGTCGCCGCGTGGATCGAGATGTCGACGCCATGGTCGAGCGGACGGAAATAAAGCGGCGTTGCCCAGGTATTGTCCATCATGACGATGGCACCGGCGGCGTGCGCGGCCTTGGCGATGGCTGGTATGTCCTGCACCTCGAACGTGTTTGAGGCCGGCGATTCCGTGAACACCACCTTGGTGTTCGGCTTGATCAAGGCGGCGATGCCCGCGCCGATGCCGGGAGCATAATACTCGACCTCGACGCCGAGCCGCTTCAGCATCGTGTCGGCGAAGTTGCGCGTCGGATGATAGACGCTGTCGACGATCAGCAGGTGGTCCCCCGCCGAAACGAAGGCAAGCAGCGGCACCGTCACCGCCGCCAGTCCCGACGGGACCACGATCGTGCCGGCCGACCCCTCCAGCGCGTCTATGGCCTGGGCCAAGGCGTCGGTGGTCGGTGTGCCCCGCGTGCCGTAGGTGTATTTCTGGTCCCGTCCAGCCATCGAGGCGGCATTGCGGAACAGCACCGTGGAGGCGTGCACGACAGGCGGATTGACGAAGCCGAAATAGTCGTGCGGATTGTTGCCCGAATGGGCAAGCCGCGTGTTGATGCCCATTTTGCCAGTCACCGGCCCGTTGCCGTCTTTTGCCATTCGTCGTCGCCTTTTTTGGTAAGCCGCTAGCCATAGTGCGGCGACATGGACCGCGCAACAGCCGGCTTTCGCCAAGACCCCGACTTCGAATGTGCCAATTGCCGAGCCGCCGCAGGCCGACTGCAAGCGGTAATGCCGCGGCCAGAAAGCCCGCCGCCGGCAGCGGCATGCGTCGCCTGATAACGCAAAGCGCACCTCACCATGACCCAGATCCAGCCAGAGGGCGCAGACATCGGCACGCAACCGGCCGGCAGAGCACAGTAACGCAGAGTAATCCGGCGGATGGACTTTTCGCGGACAGAGCGCAGCCTGGCGTGGGGCGAGCTTCGCCGGCTTTATTCGCGCTTGTGACTAAATTGCGGGCGCGTTTGTCTGCGATTCAGGCAATTGCGGCAAACGATTTTCAAACCCATCTGAATTCGGTCATTTTCCTTGACCTCACAGGAATTATCGCCTTCGATGCTGTTCGTGAATGGGAGGCGGCGCGTCGACTGCGATGCGGAGTTCCGGAAATGGGCCGGAACGGAAGGCTGCGTTCACGCGGGAAAAAAGATCAGGTTTGCCTGAAAACAGAAAAGGGTCTGTGGGTCATGAAACACATTGCAATCGGCATCCTTGGAGCCGCCGCGCTTGGAGCCGTGGCTTCAACGGCTTCAGCCACCACGCTCGACACGGTCAAGCAGAAGGGCTTCATCCAGTGCGGCGTCTCGACGGGCCTGGCCGGCTTCTCGGCGCCGGACGACAAGGGTGACTGGCAAGGCATCGATGCCGATTTCTGCCGCGCCGTGGCGGCCGCCGTCTTCGGTGACGGCTCCAAGGTCAAGTTCACGCCGCTCAGCGCCAAGGAGCGCTTCACCGCCTTGCAATCCGGTGAAATCGACATCCTGTCGCGCAACACCACCTGGACCATAAACCGCGACACCGCACTTGGCCTGAACTTCATCGGCACCACCTACTATGACGGCCAGGGCTTCATGATCAATGCCAAGAAGCTGCCGGGCGTCAATTCGGCGCTTCAGCTGTCCGGCGCCGCCGTCTGCGTGCAGAGCGGCACCACCACCGAGCTCAACCTCGCCGACTACTTCAAGGCGAACAAGATGGAGTACAATCCGGTCGTTTTCGAGAAGCTCGAAGAGGTTAACGCGGCCTATGACGCCGGCCGCTGCGACGTCTACACCACAGACCAATCGGGCCTTTACGGCATCCGCCTGACGCTGGGTGCGCCGGCCGATCACGTCGTGCTGCCGGAGATCATCTCCAAGGAGCCGCTCGGACCGGCGGTGCGCCAGGGCGACGACCAGTGGTATCATATCGTCAAGTGGACCTATTTCGCGCTGCTCGATGCCGAGGAACTCGGCATCACCAAGGCCAATGTCGACGAGATGAAGAACTCGGCCAGCCCTGAGATCAAGCGCGTGCTCGGCCAGGAAGCCGACACCAAGATCGGCACCGATCTCGGCGTCTCCAACGACTGGGTCGTCAACATCGTCAAGGCGGTCGGCAATTACGGCGAAATGTTCGATCGCAATGTCGGCTCGGGCAGCCCGCTGAAGATCGCCCGCGGCATCAACGCGCTGTGGACCAAGGGCGGCCTGCAATACGCTCCGCCGATCCGCTGATCGAAATGTGATCCGGAAGGCAGAACCATCTGCCTTCCGGTTTCTCTTTCACAGGGGACGGTGATATGGCATCGCAGGAAATCCTTCGCGAGGACACAAGTCGCGGCTCCTTTATCAACGACCCGAAAGTCCGCAGTCTCTTCTTCCAGACACTGGTCGTCGTCGTTCTGTTCGGCTCTGTCTGGTGGATCGTGCAGAACGTCATCGACAACCTGCAGCGTCTTCACATCGCCTCCGGTTTCGGCTTCCTCAGGGGTCGCGCCGGATTCGACATCTCGGACACGCCGATCGCCTACACGTCGGATTCGACCTATGGTCGCGCCATCATTGTCGGCCTGATCAACACCATCATCGTCGCCGTGGCCGGCATCGTCACCGCGACCATTATCGGTTTCGTCATCGGCATCGGCCGGCTGTCGCAGAATTGGCTGATCCGCAAGATCTGCACGGTCTATGTCGAGATCTTCCGCAACATCCCGCCGCTGCTGGTCATCTTCTTCTGGTATTCGGGCGTGCTGGCCGTGCTGCCGCCGCCGCGCGAGAGCTATAACCTGCCTTTCGGTTCCTTCCTCAACCAGCGCGGTTTCTATTTCCCGCGCGCCGTCTGGGGCGAGGGCTCATGGCTGATCTTCGTGGCGCTCATCGTGGGCATCGCCATGGCCTGGTTCGTCGCCCGCAAGGCGCGCCAGCGGCAGATGGCGACGGGTCAGCAGTTTCCCGTGTTCTGGACGTCCGTCGCGCTCATCGTCGGCCTGCCGCTGCTCGCCTATGCGCTGAGCGGCTTTCCGCTGAGCTTCGATTTTCCGAAACAGTCGACCTTCAACCTGACCGGCGGCTTCCAGGTCAAGCCGGAGTTCCTGTCGCTCTATCTGGCGCTGTCCTGCTACACAGCGGCCTTCATCGCCGAGATCGTGCGTGCCGGCATCAGGGGTGTCAGCAAGGGCCAGACCGAGGCCGCCGCCGCACTTGGCCTGCGCTCGGGATCGATCCTGCGGCTGGTCGTGGTGCCGCAGGCCATGCGCATCGTCATCCCGCCTTTGACCAGCCAGTATCTCAACCTGACCAAGAACTCCTCGCTGGCCATCGCCATCGGCTATCCAGACCTGACGGCGACCGCCGGCACGGTGCTCAACCAGACCGGCCAGGCGGTCGAGGGCGTGCTGATCATGATGATCGCCTATCTCATCCTCAGCCTGGTGACCTCCGCCGTGATGAACGTGGTCAATGCCAGAATGGCGCTGGTGGAAAGGTAGGGCCATGCAGGAACACGACATGTCCTGGGTGCGCACCGAAATGGCCCTGGCGGAGCCGGCGCCGATCAGCGAGCGTGGCCTGTATGCCTGGGTCCGCAAGAACCTCGTCGGTTCGGTCGGCGACACCATCCTCACCTTCCTCGGCATCATCATCGTCGCCTGGGTCCTGCCGCAGGTCATCAACTGGGCCTTCATCAATGCCCAGTGGACCGGACCGGACCGGACCGTCTGCGCGACCGTGGCACAAGGTGGCATCCAGCCCGATGGCTGGAGCGGAGCCTGCTGGGCGTTCGTCAACGCCAAGTTCGGCCAGTTCATGTTCGGCACCTATCCGCTCGAGGAGCGCTGGCGGCCGATCCTGGTCGCCATCCTGTTCGCGGCGCTGCTGGTCCCTATGCTGATCCCCAGCGTGCCCCGCAAGGGCCTGAACGCCATCCTGCTGTTCCTGGTGCTGCCGATCGTCGCCTTCTTCCTTCTGGTCGGCGGCGTGTTCGGCCTGCCGCATGTCGAGACGTCGCGGTGGGGCGGACTGCTGATCACGCTCAGCCTCTCCTTCGTCGGCATCGCCGTGTCGCTGCCGCTGGGCACCGTGCTGGCGCTCGGCCGGCGCTCCAAGATGCCGATCGTCAAGATGCTGTGCATCATCTTCATCGAAGCCGTGCGCGGTATCCCGCTGATCACCGTGCTGTTCTTCGTCAGCGTCATGCTGCCGCTTTTCCTGCCGGCCGGCGTCACCTTCGACAAATACCTGAGGGCCCTGATCGGCGTGTCGCTATTTGCCGCCGCCTATATGGCGGAGGTGGTGCGCGGCGGCCTGCAGGCGATCCCCAAGGGCCAATATGAGGGCGCCGATTCACTCGGCCTCGGCTATTGGCAGAAGATGGGCCTGATCGTGCTGCCGCAGGCGCTGAAGCTGGTCATCCCCGGCATCGTCAACACGTTCATCGGCATGTTCAAGGACACCAGCCTGGTCCTCATCATTTCGATGTTCGACCTGCTCGGCGTGGTCAAGCAGAACTTCTCGGACGCCAACTGGGCGACGCCGCAGACCGCGAAATCCGGTCTCGTGTTCGCCGCCTTCGTGTTTTGGCTGTTCTGCTTCGGCATGTCGCGCTATTCAATGTATACGGAACGCCGGCTCGACACCGGTTACAAACGATAAAAAGGGGATTGGTTCATGGCCACCGAAAACGCCGTCAGCGCGGAAGAGATCAAGGTCAATGCCGCGAAGATGCACATCTCGACCACCGATGTCGCCATCGACATCATCGCCATGCACAAATGGTACGGCGAGTTCCATGTGCTGAAGGACATCAACCTCAAGGTGATGCGCGGCGAGCGCATCGTCATCTGCGGCCCGTCCGGCTCCGGCAAGTCGACCATGATCCGCTGCATCAACCGGCTCGAAGAACACCAGAAGGGCAAGATCTTCGTCGACGGCAAGGAATTGACCAACGATCTCAAGAAGATCGACGAGGTGCGCCGAGAGGTCGGCATGGTATTCCAGCACTTCAACCTGTTTCCCCACCTGACCATCCTGGAGAACTGCACGCTGGCGCCGATATGGGTCCGCAAGACGCCGAAGAAACAGGCCGAGGAGATGGCCATGCATTTCCTCAAGCGCGTCAAGATCCCCGAGCAGGCCAACAAATATCCGGGCCAGCTCTCCGGCGGCCAGCAGCAGCGCGTGGCGATCGCCCGTTCGCTGTGCATGAACCCGCGCATCATGCTGTTCGATGAGCCGACCTCGGCACTCGACCCGGAAATGATCAAGGAAGTGCTGGAGACCATGGTTAGCCTTGCCGAGGAAGGCATGACCATGCTGTGCGTCACGCACGAAATGGGCTTTGCGCGGAAAGTCGCCAACCGGGTGATCTTCATGGATCAGGGCCAGATCGTCGAGCAGAACACGCCGGCCGAGTTCTTCGATCACCCGCGCCACGAGCGCACGAAGCTGTTCCTGTCGCAGATATTGCACTGAGCGCTGCTTGGTCGAAATGGAAGGAGCCCGGCCGCGCCACAGTCGGGCTTTTTCACATTTGGCCGATCGGATCGTTTCGATTGAAATGTGATGGAACCGCAAAAACTATGCCCGGATGAGAAAACGCCTTCGTTTCCTGGCAGTGCTGGTTGCCGCGGTGGTGCTGGTCGCGGCACTCGGCACGCTGGTGCCGCGACCACTCTGGCCGGCTGCCGCGGCCGGCGAGGGCGTCAGGCACATTCTGGTGCAGAACAATCCGATCCACACCGACATCGCCATTCCCGTCGATGACGGCGTGCGCCGGCGCTTTCGCTTCCTCGCCGTTGCCGGCCAGCCTTCCGACGCGCCCGAGGTGCGCTACATCGTCTTCGGCTGGGGCGGCCGCGCCTTCTACCTGGAGACGCCGACCTGGTCGCAGCTGAAGGTTATGCCCGTATTCAAGGCCCTGACGCTTGACGCTTCAGTGATGCATGTCGAGGTCGCCGGCGATATCTCCGGACCCGATGTCGCCGGCTTCGACATCCCGGAAGACCGCTTTGCCGCATTACTCGACTTCATCGATGCGAGTTTTCAGCAAGGACCAGGCGGGCCGATCGTCATCGCCGGGGCCGCCTATTCCGATTTCGACCGCTTCTATGAGGCGAACGGCCATTTCAATGCGCTGGCCGGCTGCAATACCTGGACCGCCGCCGCCTTGCGGACCGCCGGCCTGCGCACGGGTTGGTGGAACCCGCTGCCGGTCTCGCTCGGGTGGTCGTTGCGGCTGTATAATTGGTAGGTCGCGCAGATAACGCCAACGCCTCGTTCGAGTTCTAGACCCGCCACCCATAAAGCCAGTCCAAATCCGCGGCGAGCTTCTCCGGCGTCCGCATTTTCAGGAAAAGGTTGCGCGCCAACGCCACCGGACCCCAGGCATGCCAGGCAAGGCGGTTGAGAGCGCCGCGACGTGCCACTCTCACGACGCGCGGCCGGCGCAGGCCTTCCCAGATTTGAAGACTTCCGGCCAGGTCGGCAGGAGAGGCGGCCATGACGTCGGCAAGCGTGGCGGCATCCTCGATGGCCATCGCGGCGCCCTGTGCCGCGAACGGCGTCATGGCATGCGCCGCGTCGCCGACCAGCGCGATGCGGCCCGACCTTACCCATGGCTGCTTCTGATCGACCGTATGGACCGGCCAGGCCGCCCACGGCCCGGCCAACGCCGCAAGCCTTGCCAGCGCTGGCGCGGTGCGGCGCATGGCGCCGGCCAGGATTGCGGGATCGGCGTGGCCGGACCAGCCTTCGGCGATACGCTCGCCCCTGGTGAAAGCGACGAGGTTGATGGCGCTGCCCTTGCTGACGGGATAGGCGACCATGTGAAAGCCGGGATGCAGGAAGGTGGTGACGCAGTCCGGCGCACCGATCTCTGCAAAAGCTTGCCCGGCAGGACCGTCTGCGCTGACGGTTGCCCGCCAGGCCAGTTCGCCGGAGAAGTGGCTTTTCGCAGGCTTGGTTTTCCTTCCTTGGTCGGCAAGTCCGCGCACCGACGACCAGACGCCATCGGCGCCGACCAGAAGGAAGCCTTCCGCCGCGACGGGCCTGCCACCCACATCGGCTGCCGCGGTGATGCCTGAACTGCTGATCGTGACGCTGCCAAGGCGCGCGCCGGTAGTGAGATGAACATCGGGCATGGCAGCCACGCGCGTCATCAGCGCGTTTTGCAGGTCCGCTCGATGCGCCACGAGGTAGGGCGCACCCCAGCGCGCCTCGCCGGCTCGTCCAAGAGGTACGCGCGCCAGTTCGCCCAAGGTTGCCGCATTCTTCAGCACCACGGCTTCCGGCCTGACGGCATTGGGAAGAAGTGCGTCGAGTACGCCGAGCTCACGCAGGATGCGTGTCGCGTTGGGCGAAAGCTGGATGCCAGCGCCCGCCGCCTCGAGGCGCTGCGCCTGTTCGAAGATCCGTACGGGATAGCCGCGCTCGGCGAAAGCCAGCGCCGCGGTCAGCCCGGCAATACCCGCCCCGGCGATGATGACTTGCCGGGACTGTGCCTCTGCCATTGGCCCGGCCGCTGGAAGTCAGGCGGCCTGGTCGATGTAGAGGCAGCCGGCCGGCAGCGTTTCCATCGCCGTCAGCTTCGGCGAATAGCGGTAGAGCGTCGAGCAGTAGGGGCAGACCTTCTCATTGTCGTCGCCCATGTCGAGAAACACATGCGGATGGTCGAAGGGCGGGTTGGCCCCGGTGCACATGAATTCCTTGACGCCGATATCGATCGCCGGATGGCCCGCATCGTTCTGGAAATGGGGAATGGAACCGCCTGCCATCGTCGTCTCCTTTAGCGCAGTCTGCTCAGCGTTTGGATCATAACCGGTCTGTTTGCAAGTTCGATGAAATGAAACTGTCGCAAAAGCCTGTCAGAGGATAAGTTAAGCCGGTTAACCGGCTGGAGCATCGCAGCCAGGCACAACAGCCTGGGCGCCGCCCGAAAAAGCGGCGAAGCAACCAGACGTGGGAAGAGCAGGAACCATGAACGAACTGAAGCCGGTCCAGAGCGAGTTCATCAATGCGGAAGCGGCAAGCCCGGAAGGCAATCCGGATCGTTTCGTCAATCGCGAGTTCTCCTGGTTGCAGTTCAACCGCCGCGTGCTCGAGGAATCGCAGAACACAAACCATCCGCTGCTGGAGCGGGTGCGGTTTTTGTCGATCTCCGCCGCCAATCTCGATGAGTTCTTCATGGTGCGCGTCGCCGGTCTCGCCGGCCAGGTTCGCGAAGGAATCGTGTTGAGAAGCCCGGACGGGCGTACCCCCGAGCAGCAGCTCGAACAGCTGCTGCGCGAGGTCGAACGGTTGCAGGAAGACCAGCAGAAGAGCCTCTCGGCGCTGACCGTGCTGCTCAACAAGGAAGGCATCGAGAGCATCACCCGCGACGCGCTGACCAAGGACGAGAAGGCCTGGCTGGAGGAGCACTTCCAGGACCAGGTGTTTCCGGTTCTCACGCCATTGTCGATCGACCCGGCGCATCCGTTCCCGTTCATCCCCAATCTCGGCTTCTCGATGGCGCTGCAGCTTCGCCACCGCAAGAATGGCGAGGAGATGAGCGCGCTCTTGCGCCTGCCGGTGGCGCTGAAGCGTTTCATCCGCCTGCCGGACCGCAAGCAGCATGTCCGCTTCATCCCGCTGGAAGAGGCGGTCGGCCTCTACATCGGCAAGTTGTTCCCGGGTTACGAGGTCAAGGGCTCCGGCACGTTCCGCATCATTCGCGACAGCGATATCGAGGTCGAGGAGGAATCGGAAGATCTCGTGCGCCTGTTCGAGACCGCGCTGAAGCGTCGCCGCCGCGGCTCCGTCATTCGCATCGAGTTCGACATGCTCATGCCGGCCGAACTGCGCGAATTTGTCGCCGGCGAACTCGGCGTTTCGTCGAGCCGCATCAGCGTCCTGACCGGCCCGCTGGCGCTCAGCCAGATTTCCGAGATCGTCGCCGTTGCTCGCGACGACCTCAAATTCACGCCCTACAATCCGCGTTTCCCCGAGCGCATTCGCGAGCATGGCGGCGATTGCTTCGCCGCCATCCGCGAGAAGGACATCATCGTCCACCACCCGTACGAATCCTTCGACGTGGTGGTTCAGTTCCTGCGCCAGGCGATGGCCGACCCGGAAGTGGTGGCGATCAAGCAGACGCTTTACCGCACCTCCAATGACAGCCCGATCGTGCGCGCGCTGGTCGACGCCGCCGAGGCCGGCAAGTCGGTGACGGCCCTGGTCGAGCTCAAGGCCCGCTTCGACGAGGAGGCCAACATCCGCTGGGCGCGCGACCTCGAACGCGCCGGCGTCCAGGTCGTGTTCGGCTTCCTCGAGCTCAAGACCCACGCCAAGATGTCTCTGGTGGTGCGGCGCGAGGACGGCAAGCTGCGCAACTATGTGCATCTGGGCACCGGCAACTACCATCCGGTGACCGCGCGCATCTACACCGACCTGTCCTTCTTCACTACCGATGCCACGATCGCGCGCGATGTCGCCCAGCTTTTCAACTTCATCACCGGCTATGCCGAGCCGACCGCCGAAATGCGGCTGGCGATCTCGCCCTTCACCCTGAGGAACCGCATCCTGCAGCACATTTCCGATGAGGTCGCCCACGCGCTCGAGGGACGGCCGGCGCGCATCTGGATGAAGATGAACGCCCTTGTCGATCCGATCATCATCGACGCGCTCTACGACGCCAGCCGAGCGGGCGTCGAGATCGACCTCGTCGTGCGCGGCATATGCTGCCTGCGGCCGCAGGTGCCGGGCCTGTCGGAAAACATCAGGGTCAAGTCGATCGTCGGCCGTTTCCTCGAGCACAGCCGCATCTATTGCTTCGGCAATGGCCACGGCCTGCCGTCGGACGAGGCCGTCGTCTACATCTCCTCGGCCGACCTCATGCCGCGCAATCTTGACCGTCGCGTCGAGACCATGGTGCCGATCACCAACCCAACTGTGCATGAACAGGTGCTGGGCCAGATCATGCTCGGCAACATCATGGACAATCAGCAAAGTTTCGACGTATTGGCTGATGGAACTTCCCGGCGCGTCGTGCTCGAGGAGGGCGAGGAACCGTTCAACGCGCAGGAATATTTCATGACCAATCCGAGCCTGTCGGGACGGGGTGATGCGCTGAAATCGCATGCGCCGAAGCGGATCGCGCAATTCAAGCGCCGCAAGAAGAACGCCGCCGCCTGATGCTGCTGTCCGATTCCCAGGGCCGGCTGCAGGATCGCCGACCGCTGTCCATCATCGACATCGGCTCGAATTCGATCCGCCTTGTCGTCTATGAGGGGCTGGCGCGCTCGCCGACCATGCTGTTCAACGAAAAGATGCTGGCGGGCCTCGGCCGCGGCATCGTGTCGACGGGGAAGCTCGACCCCGAGGGCGTGACACGGTCGATGGAGGAGTTCCGCCGCTTCCGCGCGCTCTCCGACCAGGCCGGCGCCGAGCACATGTACGTGCTGGCGACCGCGGCTGCCCGCGAGGCCGTCAACGGCCCCGATTTCATCCACCGCGCCGAAGACGTGCTCAAGACCGAGATCCGCGTGATCAGCGGCCGCGAGGAAGCCTATTATTCCGCGCTCGGCGTCATCTGCGGCTTTCATCCGGCCAACGGTATTGCGGGTGACCTCGGCGGTGGCAGCCTTGAACTGGTCGACGTCAATGGCGAGGCGATCGGCGACGGCATAACGTTGCCGCTGGGCGGCCTGCGCCTCCAAGATATGGCCAAGAACTCCCTCACGCAGGCGGCGAAAATCGTGCGCGACGAGCTGGGGCGGGCGAAGCTGCTGAAAGGCGGGCAGGGCAGGCCTTTCTATGCCGTCGGCGGCACCTGGCGAAATCTCGCCCGGCTGCACATGGAGATGACCAACTATCCGCTTGGCGTCATGCACCACTACGAGATCGGCGTCGAAAGTGCAGCCAATTTCCTGCGGCAAGTGGCGAAAGGCGAGATCGAGAAGATCAAAGGCATCGAGGGCGTTTCGAAGAACCGCCGCTCGCTCCTGCCTTACGGTGCCATCGTGCTGCAGGAGATCATGGCGGCGATGCAGCCGTCGAAGATCATCGTCTCGGCGCTCGGCGTGCGCGAAGGCTTCCTCTATTCGCTGCTCGACCAGGCCGAGCAGAAGGCCGATCCGCTGATCTCGGCATCGGAAGAACTCGCCCGGCTGCGTTCGCGCTCGGTCACCCATGCGCATGAACTCGTCGACTGGACAGCCAAAACCTTTGCCGCTTTCGGCATCGACGAGACCGAGGACGAGGCGCGCTACCGCCACGCCGCGGCATTGCTGGCCGACATCGGTTGGCGCGCGCATCCCGAATATCGCGGCAAGCAATCGCTCAATATCATCGCCCACGCCTCCTTTTTCGGCGTCGACCACCCTGGCCGCGCCTACCTGGCGATGGCCAACGCTTATCGGCACGATGGCATCTTCAACGAAGCCATCGCGCCCGAGATCAAGGCGCTGGCGACACCGCGCTATCTGGAGAGGGCGCGGGTGCTGGCGGCATCGATGCGCGTTGTCTACCTGCTGACCGCCTCGATGCCCGGCGTCATGCCCAGGCTGAAATGGGAGCAGCGCGGCAATGGCGTGCTGGCGCTGGTCTTGCCGGCATCTCTGGCAGATCTCTACGGCGAGCGGCCCGCCGGGCGCCTGGCCCAGCTGGCGCGAATTACCGGCCGCCGCCTGGTACTGGCGGTCGAAGGCGGGCCGAGCGTTTCGGTGAAATAGGTACGGCCTACCAGAGCGTGAGTTATCTGATCCACGCCGATATTAGACCAACTCAATCGCGCCACTTGTTCAGCGGCTTCGCGTTTGAAGACCGGCTTTCCCTACTCCGTCTTGGCTTCGCCAAGCCACCTCTCGCCCCTCCGGAGTGAGAGGAAGGGCGCCAAGATTGGCGAACTCGCGCCCTTCTTCTCCCCCGTCGATCGCGGGAGAAGTGTCGAGCGCAGCACGACGGAGTGGGGGTCGACTTGGCTCGGGCGTTGACTTGGCTCGGGCGTCGAGAGTTCAACCCGGGGCATATGTCTGGTTCGTTCCGGGCCTGCCCTTGGATTTAGGCGATATCAAACCGCAGCCCGCCCGTCGACCGACCAGGCGCCGGCCCCGGCCATCGCCAGCGCCAGGAAACCGCCCGATATCGCGATGTCCTTCATCAGCATCTGCGAATGCAGCAAGGCGAGCATCGCGTCGTCGCCGCCTTGGCCGTAATGGCCGATGAAGCCGGCAACGATGCAGAAGGCGGCGAGCAACAGCGCAACGATCCTGGTTTGGAAACCGACCAGGATAAGCAATCCGGCGATCAGTTCGAACAAGCCGGTTCCCCAGGCGGCGAGCGTCGGCAACGGCAGGCCGAGGCCGGAGAAATAGCCCGCGGTGCCGGCAATGTCGCTCAAGGCATGAAAGCCGGACGGGACGAACAGGGCGGCCAGCAACAGCCGGGAAAGCAGAAGCAGCGCATTGCGGGGCATGCTGGTTACCCTCCATCGTCGGCAGTCCTTGGCTCCGCTCTAGCAGAATTGCCGCCTGGCGGAAAATTCCGACCGGTATATCCCGACAACGAAAAGGCGGCGCGGAAAATTCCGCGCCGCCTTTTGGTTCAGCTATTTGCCAGGGTGGCTTCAGCCGCGCTTGGCGTCGACCGAATAGGCGCCGGCGCCTGAGGAAGCCAGCACGAGGAAGCCACCGGCGATCGCCAGGTTCTTCATGAAGTTGATCATCTGCATCTGGTCGGCCCAGCCGGTGTGGGCGACCAGGGCCGTGGCGACGGTGAAGATCGCCAGCACCCAGGCGGCAATCCGGGTCTGGAAGCCGACTAGAATGGCCAGACCGCCGAGCAGTTCGACGAGGCCGACGACGATGGCCGTCACGGTCGGCAAGGGCAGGCCGAGGCCGCCGAAATAGGCCGCGGTGCCGGAAAGGGCGCTGAGCTTGCCGAAACCGGAAAGCAGGAAAATGACCGCGAGCAGGATACGGCCGAGCAGGATGGTGACAGAACTGTTGGACGCGGTGCCGGTGCCGGCGAAGGAAGTGTTGGTGGACATGGTGGCTCTCCGAATAGGGTTGATCACCCTTCAGATAGACCATGCTGACTGTTCACCAAAGCCGCCTGTCTGGCGACACATTGTTCACAGGACATACGTTTTCCGTGAACCGGTGAAAAACGGAAATTCGTGCCGGTTGACGCGGTGGCGGGAGGATATTCTCCGCCGAAAAGTGCCTTCACCCCGGATGGGTCATATCTTCGGGCCGCACGATCCGGTCGTAATCGGCTTCGCTGACCAGCCCGGTGGCAAGCGCTTCCTCGCGCAGCGTGGTGCCGTTCTTGTGCGCGGTCTTGGCGATCTTGGCGGCGTTGTCGTAGCCGATGGTGGGCGCAAGCGCCGTCACCAGCATCAGCGAGCGGTCGAGGGCCGCCTTGATGTTGTCTTCCCGCGCCTCGATGCCGACGACGCAATTGTCGGTGAAGGAGACCGAAGCGTCGGCGAGCAACTGCACCGACTGCAGGAAGTTGTAGGCCATCAGCGGATTATAGACGTTGAGCTCGAAATGGCCCTGGCTGCCGGCGAAGGTAAGCGCTGCATTGTTGCCGAACACCTGCACGCAGACCTGGGTCATCGCTTCGCACTGCGTCGGGTTGACCTTGCCCGGCATGATCGAGGAACCCGGCTCGTTTTCCGGCAACGACAACTCGCCAAGGCCGGAACGCGGCCCTGAACCGAGGAAGCGTATGTCGTTGGCGATCTTGAACAGCGCGGCGGCAGCGGCGTTGATGGCGCCATGTGAGAACACCATGGAATCATGTGCTGCCAACGCCTCGAACTTGTTCGGGGCGGTGACGAAGGCGATACCGGTGATGGCGGCGATGCGGTCGGCCACCCGCTCGGCGAAGCCGACGGGCGCGTTGAGGCCGGTGCCGACCGCGGTGCCGCCCTGCGCCAGTTCCTGCAAGCCGGGCAGCGTCAGCTCGATGCGCTTGATCGACGAAGCGACCTGCGCGGCGTAGCCCGAGAATTCCTGGCCCAGCGTAAGCGGGGTGGCGTCCTGCGTGTGAGTGCGGCCGATCTTGATGATATGGTTGAACTCTCTGCTCTTGGCGGCGAGCGCCTTGTGCAGGTGCTTCAGCGCCGGCAACAGGTCATGCACGATGCGCTCCGCGCAAGCGATGTGCATGGCGGTCGGATAGGTGTCGTTCGACGACTGGCTCATATTGACGTGGTCGTTCGGGTGCACCGGCTTCTTGGAGCCCATGACGCCGCCCAGCATCTCGATTGCCCGGTTGGAGATCACCTCGTTGGCGTTCATGTTGGACTGCGTACCCGAGCCGGTCTGCCAGACCACCAGCGGGAAATGGTCGTTGAGCTTGCCATCGATGACTTCTTGAGAGGCTTCCACGATCGCCTTGCCGATCGCCGGATCCAGCCGCTTCAGCTCCATATTGGCTTCCGCCGCCGCCCGCTTGACGATGCCGAGCGCGCGCACGACGGATGCCGGCTGCTTTTCCCAACCGATCTTGAAATTGCCGAGCGAACGCTGCGCCTGCGCGCCCCAATAGCGGTCGGCGGCGACCTCGATGGCACCGAACGTATCGGTTTCGGTTCTGGTCTTTGCAGCGCTCACGGCAAGTCTCCGGTCTGTCGATTTGGGCAACGGCGTATCGCGTTGCACAAAACGCATCAAGCGGAGATTGCGGGCGGTGAAGATGCAAATCGGTTGAAGACGGAGCCAATCTCTCCGCTCGCGGGGAGATCGGCTGTCCCGCTCACCCCGCCGTATATCCGCCATCCACCGCGAAAATCCCGCCGCTGGTCCATGCCGCCTCGTCGCTGGCGAGATAGATCGCGATGCCGGCGAGATCCTCGGGGCGGCCGATGCGGCCAAGCGGGTAGCTGCGCTCGACATAGGCCTCGAGCTCAACCTTTGCCTGCGACGGCAGATTGTCGACGGTCCTGCGCCGCATGGCGGTGTCGACGGTGCCGGGCGCTATGGCGTTGACCCTGATGCCGCGCGGGCCGAGTTCGAAGGCGAGTGACTTGGTCAGCGAATTCAGTGCGCCCTTCGACAGGGAATAGAGGCTAGACGGCCGGTTGGGGATCATCTTGTTGGCGAAGTAGGAGGAGATGTTGATCACCGATGCGCCGACCGGGAGATGCGGCAACAGCCCTTGCGTGAGGAAGAACGCCGTCGCCACATTGAGCGCGAAGGATTGCTGGAATTGGTCAATGCTGACAGTCTCGAACGGCACGAGATAGGCGACACCGGCATTGTTGACGAGGATGTCGAGCGGCCGGCCGGATTCTTTCACAAGCTCGACAACCGCCGCGACGCCGGGGCGGGTGGCGAGGTCGGCCGACAGCGTTTCGACGGCGCCGTTCGGATGGAAAGCCGTGAGTGTTTCGCGGGCCGCCTCGAGTTTTCCGATGTCGCGCCCGATGATCAGGACCTCGGCACCCTCGCGCAAGAAAGCGTCCGCTATGGCAAGGCCGATGCCGTCCGAACCGCCGGTCACCAGCGCGCGTTTGCCGGAAAGTCTCATTGAACGCTCCAAGCCTGTTTGGTGACGAGAGCACCGCATATCGGCGGTCGAGGTCAAGCCGGCTGCCTATCCCATGGTATGAACTTCGACGGTGGCCGGCGTCGGGGTCAACTGCCGGCGCTTGCATTCGCAGACTGGGCAGGGAGCCAGCGGGAATTTACGCCCGCCTCGATGCCGGGGAGATATAGCGGATCAGACGCCGCCTCCGCGCGGACTGGAGATCAGCAACAAAGCCGCGAGCGCGATGTCGCCGACAGGCGCAAGATTTCGGTCGGTCTGGCCAGGTCATGTCGGACGGCGTGCGAGAAGGCCTGCCATGCAGGTGAGGCGGCAAGCGCGGTTTCATGCAGGGCGTGCGTTTCTTCGCCATCAAAACCCATCACACTGATGAAAACATTCTCAGTCGCTCGCACCGGCAGGCGTGGAAAGCTGTTTTCCGCATGCTCCGTGACGAAAGCGGCGAGCAGCCGCGCACCGGGCGACGCCGTCATCGGCGCCGCTTCGGCCTCGAAGCGGCTGGCGAACGCGGCCTCTGCGCCCGGCCGCAAATGATAAATCCGAATCACGACCATGCCTGACAGCGGCGTGCTTCTGCCTGGCTTTTCGTCTACGGCCAAGCCCGCGCTCAATGCGCCGGAGAGATCGAAGCCAGCGCCGGGCCATGCAGGTTTGAGCAGCAGCACATCGTCGGAATCGATCATCGTGGCGTTGGCGGCATCACGGTGCGCTGCCCATACCGGACCGTCATAGAAGGCGCTCAGGGCACGTTTCCGCGCCTCCATGTCCTCGAAGCCGCGCAGCCAGACGAACATGTCGGGGCGATCGAGATCGCGGAACTGGCCGATGATGGTCATCCCGGCCCCTTCCTGGCCTTCGATCAGCTTGCCGTCGAAGAGGTCGATAAGGGTATCGCGCTTGCCGGGCTTCAGCGTGTACTGCCGCAGTTCGACGACCGAGGAGGCGAGCGCTGCGGTCTCCGATGGGGCACTCAGGGGCAGGCTCATAAGCTCGTCTCCAAAAACAGGGTGATCATCCTGTTTGTAAAACAGACCGGTTGTCCTGTTTTGTCAATGTGCTAGCTTCTTTTTCTTCCCTCCTGGAAGGAGAAGGTGGAGATTCGCGATGGCAGGCCATGCCCAGAAGCGCACCAATGATCCCGAAGGCATGCGCAACAGAGTGCTCGATGCCGCGCAAGAGTCCTTTCAGGTACGCGGCTATCACGCCTCCAGTCTCGGCGATCTGATGGCGGCGGCGGGTGTCAGCGGCGGCGCATTGCATCATCATTTCCCGACCAAGAAGGCGTTGGCGCTGGCGGTGATCGAAGAGCGTGTGGCCGCGGCGGTCGAAGAGACATGGATGGCGCCTTTGCGGGCGGCGGCTTCGGCGCGCGAAGGCGTGCGTGCAGCCTTCGAAGCCGTGGCGGCGGAACTTGAGCGGCAAGGCTTCGTGCGCGGCTGCCCGCTCAACAACCTTGCGCATGAACTGTCGCTCGCCGATGCCGAATTGCGCGCCGCCCTTGCCGGCATTTTTGCCAGCTGGCGCCAGGCGATCGCCGACAAGGTCCGGGCCGATCAGCAGGCGGGCAGGGAGCAGGACACCGACCCGCAGCGTTTCGCCGCCCTGGCCGTCGCGGCCTATTCCGGCGCGATGTCGATGGCCAAGACGGCGCAGGATGCCGGCATGTTGCGCGATTGCCTGGCGGGGCTGGAGCAGAATGTCGCCCAAGCTTCGCCCATGGCCGCAACGAGGCGGCGTCGCAGGATATTGCTGCCACCGGGAAACCTTTGATGCCGAGGACGGGAACGATCCTACAACTCAGTTCGGTTCTGGGGGAGGGCAGCCGTGGGCCGGGCGCTGAACTTTACTGCTGACCGGTGTCCGTGCTGAACTTCCACCCATGATGAAGCGCTTCTCACCAAAATCGGTATCACGACGCCGTTTTCTGGCGCGGGCCGCCGGTCTTGCCACGGCCCTTGCGCTTCCACGCCCGGCGCTCGGCCAGACCGGGCAGCGCATTCAGCCTGTCGACGCCACCTTCCTGTTCATCGCCGATGTCCATGCCTGCCGCATGGCCAGCGGCTTGAGCCCCAATTGCCAGCAGGAAGGCAAGACCGACGCCGCCTTGCTGCGCAATGTGGCGGCTCTGAACGGCATTGGCGACAAGACATGGCCCGTCGAGATCGGCGGCGTCCCGACGGGCCTGCGCTCCGCCGGCAGCCGAATCGGCACGCCGCTCGGCCTCGTCATCGGCGGCGACATGACCGACGATGGCGGTGGTCAGATCACCCAGCCGAGCGAAGGCACGCAATTGCTGCAATTCAGCCAGCGTTACCAGCAAGGCATGGGGCCTGACCGCGTGCATGTTCCAGTCTATGTCGGGCTCGGCAATCATGACCTCGACCAGAACGGCCCGCGGCATCACGTCGACTGGTACCGGCGCGAAATGCGCGACTATGTCGAAGTCAATCACCGTGCCGGCGTGTTCTTCAAGCCACCGGTACCTGCCACCGACTACGATGTAGAGACCGACTGCTATGCGTGGGACTGGGGCGGGCTGCATCTTGTCCAGACCCACCGTTTCGCCGGCGACACCGGCCATGGCGCGGACAGCAGCCTGCCCTGGCTGAAGCAGGATCTGGCGACCTATGCGGCGGACGGCCGCCCGGTCATCCTGTTTCAGCATTATGGCTGGGATAGTTTTTCGACCGAGCGATGGGATCCCGCTAAAAAGGCGTTCGACGACGACGGCAAGGGGCCGCCGCATTGGTGGAGCGATGCGGACCGTCAGGCACTGCTTGCGGCTCTGAAGGGCTATAACGTGATTGCCGTCTTCCATGGCCATCAGCACGAGGTGCCGATGATCTATCAGCGCGACGGCCTTGATCTCTTCAAACCAAAGGCGGCCTATATGGGCGGGTTCGCACTGGCGCGGGTCACCAATGATGGCATGGATGTCGTGCTGGGCGAAGCCAGCGACGATCACGGCGAGGTCACATTCACCAACGCCTTCAGCAAACCGTTCGAGACATGAAAGCCCGCAGCGGTCTTTTCATCCCGGACGCTGACTGACGTCGACCTGGCAGTACGCTCGGGCCTCGGCCTCCGCTACGAGATGCCGCCGATGATGACCGCCGCGATGTAAGGGCCGAAAGAAAACGCCCCTCGCACCTTTTATCGTGCGGGG
Source organism: Mesorhizobium sp. BR1-1-13 (assembly GCF_020165515.1). Lineage (NCBI taxonomy): Bacteria > Pseudomonadati > Pseudomonadota > Alphaproteobacteria > Hyphomicrobiales > Phyllobacteriaceae > Mesorhizobium > Mesorhizobium sp. BR1-1-13. Next base: position 462,218 of record NZ_JAIUIH010000003.1, on the reverse strand, counting down.
GGCGTCTTTGCCGTTAGCTTTTCCTTCGATTGCTCTCGTGAATTGCTGACGACAACCATGAAACGTGCTTCGACCGAAATGGCTCCCTGGGCGTCCAGATTTTTTTAGGGCCGCTTTGTTCAATGCCCGATTGGCGTGAACCGTCGCGGCGGGTGAGCCAAGAATTTGACATGGCCGTTTAAATAGCTTACAAGACCTTTGTCGATATTTGTTGACCGACTTTTGTTATCCGCGTTTTGCAGCGCGCCTTTGACGAACTTCCCACACAAAAAATCGAGATAAACGACGTTATGCATCCGCATGGCGGCGAACGAGTATTTGCCATGGAAAGGGTTCGTCATGAGCACCGGCACAGTTAAATGGTTCAACGCCACCAAGGGTTTTGGTTTTATTCAGCCTGACGACGGCTCTGCCGACGTTTTCGTCCACATCTCGGCCGTAGAGCGCGCCGGCATGCGTGACATCGTCGAGGGCCAGAAGCTCGGCTACGAGATGGTCCGCGACAACAAGTCCGGCAAGATGTCGGCCGACCAGTTGAAGGCGGCCTGAAAAAGAATTCAGCCTTCCCGGTGACCACGGATGTACTGGCACCGGTGAATGGCGAATTCGGGCGCATGGCGGCGGAAACCTGAGTTTTCGCACCGTGCGCACCGGAGCGTCCTGTGCATCCACTGGATGCGCGACGCTCTCATGGAAGGTCAGGCGGTGCCTGGCCTTTTTTCACTTTGTGGGTCTCGCCGCCGAAAATGCGCTGCGCGTCGGCCTGAACGTGCTAAGGGACGCTCCAGCAAGTTGAATCCGCCGCCCCAATGCTTTTGCGCGTGGGTCCTGACTGAAGACCGGTCTTGCCCTATTGGCATAAGACTCCTGACAGGAGAAAGATTTTGACCGCCAACTCGAAGACAGCTGCTGATCAGGCAGCGCCCTTGTTCAGCAAGACGCAAACCCAGTCGATGTCGCTCAACCGCATCATTTCCGAACGCGATGCCGTCACCGAGGCGCGTGAAGCCAAGACCGCGCGCTTGCGCGAACTGCGCCTGGAAAAAGAGGCTGATGAAATGGCTGCGGCGGCCGCACTGGCGGCGTTGCCGAAACGGGCCGGAAGACGCTGATGGCGACGAAGCGTGTGCCGGCGACACCCATCGCCGCTGATGCGACCATCGCCGACATGGTCGAAACATTGGACAAGCCAGTCGAATATGTCCGCCGTGTGCTGGAAAAACTCGAACGCTGCAAGCGCGCCCATGGCGATGCACAGGTGCGCGTCGGCGTGCGCGGCCGTGCCGAGTGCCCGAACTATTTGATCGAATATGTCCGCCAAGACGCCAAGACCCGTGAGCCGGTGACCCATCAGGACGCCGCCTACAGCGGCAGCACGCATCGCGAACTGGCGCCGCATCACATCGCGGAGGCGAGGAACTGGTCGCCTGAGGAAATGAACATAACGGCGGTTTCGGCTCTGATTGGCCGTTTGCGCAATCCGCGCGCACCGTCATCGCGCTTCGCCGACGAGGACTGAGATGGCCATAAAATTCTCCGCCAAGGACCACCCGGCGGCACCGGCCGCTGCAAAGCCGGTCAAGCCGGGTGCCGCGCCGAAGGCCGACGCAGCTGTCGAGGCCGCGACCGATCTATTCAAGTCGCCGGCCTCGGCGCCGTCGCGCAAGGCAGGCAAGAAGAAATAGCGCCTTGCCGCAAGACGCCGACCGCAATCTGCTGTGCAGGGACCGTTCTCGTCGGTGACCGCGGCAAGCCTTTCATCGCCCCAACGAGGCACCGTCCCGGCATTCGATTGCCAGAGCTGCGGCGCCTGTTGTTCCTACTCGGCCGAGTGGCCGCGCTTTTCCACCGAGGATGACGCGCAGCTCGACCGTATCCCGGACAAGTATGTCGCGGCCGATCTGTCGGGTATGCGCTGCGAGGGCGCGCGCTGTTCGGCCCTCTGTGGGGAAGTCGGCAACGCAACCGCTTGCGGCATCTACCAGCTTCGCCCGGATGTCTGCCGCGCCTGCATGCCCGGCGACGAGGATTGCCTGATGGCGCGTCGGGCGCACGGGCTGCCTGTCCTCTGATCTGACTGCGCCGCGGCTTGTGCGAGGGGATTTCGCTGCTACGCTGCTGCGGGCAGCACAGCGGAGGACCAAATCGTGAGCATCGAATTCTTGTTGACGTCGCTGATCGTGGTGGCTTCGCCCGGCACCGGCGTCCTCTACACGCTGAGCGCCGGACTTTCCCGCGGCGCCCGCGCCTCAATCGTCGCCGCTTTCGGCTGCACGCTCGGCATCATCCCGCATATGGCTGCCGCCATCACCGGCCTCGCCGCGCTCCTGCACACCAGCGCGGTCGCCTTCGAGACGCTGAAATATCTGGGCGTCGCCTACCTCCTTTACATGGCCTGGAACACGCTGAAGGAGAGGGGTGGTCTGAGCGTCGAGGACAATGTCGCGCCGCGCTCCACCGGCAAGGTGATTGCGAGAGGCATCCTCGTCAATGTGCTCAACCCGAAGCTGTCGATCTTCTTCTTTGCCTTCCTGCCGCAGTTCGTCAGCACGACCGAGCCGCACGCGCTGTCGAAGATGCTGGAACTGAGCAGCGTCTTCATGCTTTTGACCTTCGTCATCTTCGTCGGCTATGGCGTCTTCGCCGCCTCGATCCGCAGCCATGTCGCGTCGCGGCCGAGGGTACTGACCTGGATGCGCCGCACCTTCGCCGGCGCTTTCGTCATGCTCGGCGCCAAGCTTGCGCTGGCGGACAGGTAGAATTCGTTCGCCTCACCTTGTCACGAAATCGATGCTAAGCAATGAGAAGGCGAGCCTTGGCTCGCCTTCTTTTGTTCTTCCACTCCGGACTAGCCGGCAATCATTTGTTCGCGCCGCCGAGCGCCTTCAATTTTTCGCAGAACGGGGCATACGGCTTGCTCATCGCCGCATCCTGACAGTCCTTCATCATCATGGCCTGGTCGTCCTTGGACATTTTTGCCCAGGCGGCCTTCATCTCGGCGTCGGATTTCATCGTCTTCATGCTCGCATCGGTGAAGAACGGTTCCATCATCTTGGGCGAGTCGAGCGCCCCGGCAAGTGCCGTGCCGCTGAGAACGGTCAACGCGAGTGCTCCAAAGCAGGCGGTTCTGATGTTCATGACATTAGTCCTCCCTATGGTCTTTCTCGATCGTCGAATGGCGGTCGGACTCAATTCCTAGCACGAACCGATGTGTATTAGGAGTAACTCATATGGTGAAGTCGGCCTATCCCTTGACGTAACCCATCGCCTCGACGATCCGCCCCCCCTCGACGCGCATCAGATTGACGCCGCGCAGCGAATTGCCGCCCGCCATCCAGTAGCGCCAGCGGATCGTCGCCCGCTCGCCGGCGACGAAGGTCTCCTCGATGTCGAAGCGCGTGCCGGGCTGGGTCGCGATCGCCGCCCATAGCCCGACACAGGCCGCCTTGCCGGCATGGCGCGCACCGTCCGGTGCCGGCACGGTGTTTTCAATCACGCAGTCCTCGCCCACCAGCTCGGCCAGCGCCGACGGATCGTGCAACTGGAACACGTCGTTGAAGCGCCGCATGATCTCGGCTGTCCGCCGCGAGTCTGGATGGCTGTCCATGATGCTGTCCTGTCTCATCTCGTGCTTCTCCTGATTCATTGTTGCGCGACGGTACCCACGAGGGTCGCCTTGAGGTTGATCTGGGCCACGCCGGCCAGCGCGCGCGAGACGAGACAACTCGCCTTGGCGGACTGGGCAAGGCGCTCGAACTGGTCTTCGGCGAGCCCCGCGACCTCCACCGCCGTTTCAAGGTCGATGCGGGTGATGGTCGGCCCGGCCGCCGTCGCTCCGAGGTGCACCCTGACGATGGTGCGGATGTCCCGGGGCACATGACCTCCCTGGCCGAGGATGAAGGTCAGTGCCATCGAGAAGCAGCCGGCATGCGCGGCCGCGATCAGTTCTTCCGGGTTGGTGCCGGGGCCGTTCTCGAAACGCGACGGAAAGGAATAGGCGCCCTCGAACACACCGCTGCCGAGCCGCAGCCGGCCTGAACCTTCCCTCAGCGTGCCTTGCCACTCGGCCGAAGCTTCACGAATTGTCATTGCTGTTCTTCCTTCAGGTTCGATCGATGTTGAAAGATCAGGCTCCGTCGATGACGACCTTCCCGAACACGTCGCCTTGCTGGAAATAGCGGTAGGCGTCGCGGGCCTCGGCGAAGGGGAAGACCTTGTCGATGACCGGCCTCAACCGGTGCGCCGAGATGGCGTTGAGCATCGTTTCCAGGTTCGCGCGGCTGCCAACGAACAGGCGGCTGATGGTGGCGAGGCTGCGCTGATAGATGGCGCCCGGGATCTGCACCGTTGCACCCTTCGCGTCCTGAATGGTGAGCAGCACGATGCGCCCGTAAAGCGCGCTGGCGATCATCGACTGCGCGAAGGTCGGCGGGCCGCCGGTTTCGATGGCAAGGTCGACACCGCCGGTCTCGCCACGCACCATCGCCCCCCATTCCGGCATGTCGGTCGAGGAGACGACGAGGTCGGCCCCCATCGCCCGTAGCCTGCCGGCCTTCTCGGCGCGAGAGGTGACGGCGACGACGCGGCAGCCGAGCAGCTTGGCGAATTGCAACGCGAACAGCGAGACGCCGCCCGAGCCGATGACCAGAACCCATTGGCCGGGCTTGGGAATCTCCGCCCCGGTCAATGCGTTCCAGGCTGTCAGGCCGGCGCAGCTCAGCGTTGCCGCCTCGCGCCAGTCGAGATGCTCGGGAAGTCGCACCGCCCATTGTTCGTCAAGTACGGCGTATTCGCCGAGCATGCCATCCAGCGTGCAGCCCAACTGGTCGATCAGTCCGGCATTGATGCGGCCATCAATCCAGCGGGCGAAATAGCTGCCGGTGACGCGGTCGCCGACCGCAAAGCGTGTGACATCATCGCCGATGGCGACGACCTCGCCGGCGCCGTCGCTGAGCGGAACGATCCCGCGGCGTGGCGTCAAGGGGTAGGTGCCATTGAGGATCATCGTGTCGCGTCGGTTGAGCGAGGTGGCGCGCACCCGCACCACGATCTCCTGAGGCCTTGGCTCCGGCCGTACCCCTTCCCGCATCACCAGACATTCGGTTCCGCCCAAACCTTCAAGACGATAGCTGCGCATTCCGGTTCTCGATTATATAGACTGATCTACATAATATATAGACCGATTGTCATATTCCTGACAAGGCTTATAATGATTCCTCCTGACAGGGGTTGACATGGCGAACGATACGAGAGCCCGCATACTCGAAACGACCGGATTGCTGCTCAGGCGGCGCGGCTATCACGGTACTTCGCTCAATGACATACTGAGCGCCAGCGGCGCCCCGCGCGGCTCGCTCTATTTTCACTTTCCCGGTGGCAAGGATCAACTGGTCGTCGAAGTGACGCGCGCCAGCGTGGCCGAGGTGACTGAGAGGCTTGGCGCCGAGCTGGCGGCGGAAAGCGACCCGGCGGTTGCCGTCCACCACATTTACCAGTCGGTCGCTCGCATGCTGGAGGACAACGAATTCTCGCTCGGCTGCCCGATCGCGCCCGTCGTGCTGGACTCGCCGACCGATGTCCCGGAGCTGGCGGAACTGTGCCGCTCGGCCTTCGAGCAATGGATCGGCCTGCTGCGGGACGCCTTCGTCAGGGCAGGGGTGCCGGAGCGCCGCGCGCACGCTCTGGCGCTTCTGGTCGAATCCTCGCTGGAGGGGCTGATGGTGATCGCCCGCGCCACCCGCGATCGTGCGCCGCTGCTGGCGGTGGCCGACGAGGTTGCGGCGCTGATCGAAACCGCGGTGCTGGCCGGTGAAGCGCGCCCACGCGCGGACATTATCTGAGGCTCAATGTCTCGGTAAGCGATGGTCGAGCCTTTCGGCTCCTGCATCATCTCGAAAAGAAAAGGGCGACCTGTCGGCCGCCCTTTCCGTAAGTCCTGCGATGTGGGCTGGATTAGAAATCCATGCCGCCCATGCCACCCATGCCGCCGCCGGGCATACCGCCAGGCATGCCACCAGCCGACTCTTTCTTCGGAGCCTCGGCGATCATGGCCTCGGTGGTGACCAGCAGGCCGGCGACCGAAGCCGCGTCCTGGAGAGCCGTGCGCACGACCTTGACCGGGTCGACGATGCCCATGGCGATCATGTCGCCATAGTCGCCGGTCTGGGCATTGTAGCCGAAGGTCGCGCCCTTGTTCTCAAGGATCTTGCCAGCAACGATCGATGCTTCCGCACCGGCGTTGGCAGCGATCTGACGGGCCGGAGCCTGCAGTGCGCGGCGAACGATGTTGATGCCGGCCGCCTGGTCGGAGTTGACGCCGGTGGCCTTGAGGTTGCCCGAAGCGCGCAGCAGGGCCACGCCACCGCCGGCAACGATGCCTTCTTCCACGGCCGCGCGGGTCGCGTTGAGGGCGTCATCGACGCGGTCCTTCTTTTCCTTCACTTCCACTTCGGTCGCACCGCCGACGCGGATCACGGCAACACCGCCGGCAAGCTTGGCCAGACGTTCCTGCAGCTTCTCCTTGTCGTAGTCCGAGGTGGTCTCCTCGATCTGCTGCTTGATCTGGGCAACGCGGCCCTGGATCTCTGCCTTCTTGCCGGCGCCGTCGACGATGGTGGTGTTCTCCTTCGAGATCGACACCTTCTTGGCGCGGCCGAGCATGTTGAGGCCGACATTCTCGAGCTTGATGCCGAGGTCTTCGGAGATGACCTGGCCACCGGTCAGGATGGCGATGTCTTCCAGCATGGCCTTGCGACGGTCACCGAAGCCCGGAGCCTTGACGGCGGCGATCTTCAGGCCACCGCGCAGCTTGTTGACGACCAGCGTGGCCAGGGCCTCGCCTTCGACGTCTTCCGAGATGATGAGCAGCGGCTTGGAGGTCTGCACGACCGCTTCCAGGACCGGCAGCATCGCCTGCAGGTTGGAGAGCTTCTTCTCGTGGAGCAGGATGTAGGCGTCCTCGAGATCGGCAACCATCTTGTCGGGGTTGGTGACGAAGTAGGGCGAGAGATAGCCGCGATCGAACTGCATGCCTTCGACGACCTCGAGTTCGGTCTCGGCGGTCTTGGCTTCCTCGACGGTGATGACGCCTTCGTTGCCGACCTTCTGCATCGCTTCCGCGATCATCTTGCCGACCGACTCGTCGCCATTGGCCGAGATCGTGCCGACCTGGGCGACTTCCTCGGAGGTCTTGATCTTCTTGGCGGCCTTGCCGAGAGCTGCGACCACTTCGGTCACGGCCAGGTCGATGCCGCGCTTCAGGTCCATCGGGTTCATGCCGGCGGCAACCGCCTTGTGGCCTTCCTGGACGATCGACTGCGCCAGAACGGTCGCGGTCGTGGTGCCGTCGCCGGCGATGTCGTTGGTCTTCGAAGCGACTTCGCGGACCATCTGCGCGCCCATGTTCTCGAACTTGTCCTCAAGCTCGATTTCCTTGGCGACGGTGACGCCGTCCTTGGTGATGCGCGGTGCGCCGAACGACTTGTCGATGACGACGTTGCGGCCCTTGGGGCCGAGCGTGACCTTCACCGCGTCGGCGAGGATGTTGACGCCGCGCAGCATGCGCTCACGGGCGTCGCGGGAGAATTTTACGTCTTTGGCAGCCATGTTCAACTCCTGGCAGGGGCTCGGATCGAGCCCGAAGATTTAAGATTCAGTTGATGGAAAGGCCGATATTCAGCCGATGATGCCCATGATGTCGGATTCCTTCATGATCAGAAGGTCTTCGCCATTGAGCTTGACTTCGGTGCCCGACCACTTGCCGAACAGAATGCGGTCGCCAGCCTTGACGTCCAGGGGCACGAGCTTGCCAGCTTCGTCGCGGGCGCCGGAGCCGACGGCGATGATCTCGCCTTCCTGCGGCTTTTCCTTCGCCGTGTCTGGGATGATGATCCCGCCGGCGGTCTTGGATTCGGATTCGACCCGGCGTACGACCACGCGGTCATGAAGCGGGCGGAACTTCGACTTTGCCATGTTTTCTTCCTCGATGAGAACGGTGAGAAACAGTTCCTCCGTCCGGCGAAGCCGGACAATCTACAAAGCCCGGGGTAGCGGACCTGTGGTTAGCACTCACCAAGGGCGAGTGCTAACGTGGCGGTGAAATAGGCTGCTGGCCGGCGAGAGTCAAGGCGCGCGCGAGCGGGCAGCGGCGCGAAATTTTGTTTTCCGCGAAAGCCCGCTCGCAGAACGTGCCAGTTGCCGCCGGCCTTTCATGCGAAATGCGCCGGTTCCACCAGCAATCGATGGCGAAACAAGGCGCGGAGGGGTGCTCTGCCGCTACCGGTCAGAGATCCTGCCGCCCGACACTTCGATACGCAAGACGTGTCGATGTCAGGGGAGAGAGGGGCACGAAAGCCGCCGCCGAAACTACAGAAACAATCTCAGCTGCGTGTGGATGATGGACCTGTAGTCGTCGATCGTGCGCCGGCCTTCCTTCTCGTCCTGCGTCAGCGCCAGCCGCACGACGCCGCCGGCAAGCTGGAAGATCAGGAACACCACGCGCGCGAAGTCTTCGCGCCGGTCGGGCCGCAGCATCGGAGCGACGTGGTCGCAGAACATCTTGGCCTGGTGCCTTGTCTCTGCGATGTCGAGGTTCTGCAGCGCCTTGTCGGCCTGGATCGCGTTCTGCAGATCCTGGATGGCCGGGTCGTCGGCCACGCGCTGGTAATAGTCCTCGAGCATGCGGTCCGCGGCAGCCGTTACGTCCTCAAGCCCGCTTATTTCTGTGATGATCACACCGAAGCGTGCGCGGCTTTCTTCCGAGAAGCGCTCATAGAGCATAGCCAGGATCGCCGATTTGTTGGGAAAATAATGGTAGACGGTGGCGATCGGTCCGCCCGCCAGTGCGCCCACTTCCTTCATCGTCACCGCGTCGATGCCTTTTTCGCCGATCAACCGCATGGTCGTCGAAAGGATCGCGTCAATGCGTTCGCGGCTCCGCTCCTGCTTGGGCCTGCGCCTCGGCGCCGTCGCCATCCGTCTTGCTTCCGCCATGCGCCCAATCTCTCGCGAGAGCTGCAAATTCCCGGTTGACAAGAAACATGATCAAGTATCAGTTTCGTGAATGCTGACAAGTTGTCAGTTTTTTTATCGCGCTGCAAGGACGTTGGGAGGCGCCTCGTGACTGCGACGGAAGCCGTACAAGCGGAAAATGGCGATTGGCTGGTCGGCAATCCGACCGGGGTCGAGCTCGGCTCCGCATTATGGATCGGCTCGGTCGGGCTGCTGATCCTCGGGCTTCAGCCGGTGCTGCTTGGCGCTCTCTACACCGAGGGCCATGTCAGCGGCGATGAACTGGCGCTGGTCGCCACCGCGGAGATGATCGCCATCGCCATCGGTTCAGCCGTGGTGGCGATGCTGTTTTCCGCGCGCAACATGCGCTGGAAAAGCGCCGTCCTTCTGATCCTGCTGGCCCTGGCGAATGTATGGACGGCGCACGCCGCAAGCGCCAATGCGCTGATCGCCGCCCGCGCCCTCGCCGGGCTGGCTGAAGGTGGTCTGGTCGCGATCGCCACCGAACTGATCGCCCGTTCGCGCCGGGCCGAGCGCATCGGCGGCTATTTCATGACGCTGCAGACCCTGGCGCAATGCGCGCTCGCTCTGCTTTTGGCGCTCTATGTCATTCCCAAGGCCGGGTCGTCCGGCGGCTTCATCGTGCTTGCCGTCGTCTGCATCGTCTCGCTGGTGGCCGCCATCACCGTGCCCGGTGACTACGCCGACCTGCCGAAAGAGGAGAACCTGGCCAATGTGCTGACGGTTCCGTCGATCACCGCGCTAGTGTCGGTTTTCTGCTACTTCATGTACTTCGGCGCGATCTGGGCCTTCCTTGAACCGCTCGGTGCGCAGTATGGGATTGATAGCTGGACCGTCGGCCTGATCGTCTCGGCCAGCCTGGCGACGCAGGTCCTGGGCGCGATCACGGCAACCGTGTTCGAGGCGCGCATCGATTACCGCATTGCCATTGCGGCCATCGGTGCCGTCGCGCTGGTCTCCTCCCTTGTTCTTGCCAGCGCACCTGGCCTGACGACATTCTGGATCGCCGCCCTGGTCATGGGCTTCATCCTGTTGTTCATCGTACCCTACCAGATCCGGCTGGCGATCACGGCGGACGAGACGCGTACCGCCGTGCTGCTGGTGCCGGCCGCACAGCTCTTCGGCCTGGCGATCGGGCCGGTGGCGGCGTCGCTGCTCATCGACGGCAAGGATTTCCGGCCCGTGCCGGAATTCGCTGCGGCAAGCGCGTTTGTCAGCGTGGCCCTGCTTGGCCTGTTCGTGGCCACTATGCGCCGTCGGCGCGTCTGACGGGACGGCCAGATGTCGACGATCACCGCGCGGAACTGGAGCAACTGGTCGGGCTTCGTGCGCGCCGAGCCGAAGCTGGTCGCCACTCCAACCGACGCCGGCGAGCTTGCCGATCTGGTGCGCACGGCACCTGGGCCGCTGCGCGTGGCGGGTGCTGGCCACTCCTTCACGCCGCTGGTGGCATCGCAAGGCGCGATCGTTTCCCTGGAGAAGATCGAGGGGCTGGTCTCGCACGACGTACAAAGCCATCGCGCGCGGGTGCGGGCAGGGACGCGGCTCGGCCCGCTGATGCACATGCTGCAAGGCATCGGCCAGGGCCTGCCCAATATGGGCGACATCGACCGCCAGGCGATCGGCGGCGCGCTGGGCACCGCCACCCATGGTTCCGGGCTGACACTGGGTGCTTATCACACCCGGTTGGAGACGGTGCAGATCGTGGATGGGCGGGGCGAGTTGCGCGAGTTCGATCAGACCCGCGACCAGGACATGATCCATGCGATGGGCGTTGCGCTCGGCTCCTTCGGCATCTTGAGCGAAGTCACGCTGAACAACATCGCGACCTACCGGCTGCGCCGCCGCAAGTGGGTGCTGCCGATCGCCGACATGCTGCGCGACTTCGAGACGATGATGGCCGCGCACCGGTCGGCCGAATTCTACTACATTCCGTTTTCCGGCTACGCGCAGTTCATCGCCAGCGACCTCAGCGACGCGAACCCGACCACCAGGCCCACCGACGACGACGAGGCCGGACTGGCGACGCTACGCAAGCTGAGCAGGGCGCTGCGCCGGCTGCCATGGCTGCGCCGCTCTTTGATCCGCGGCGCCGTGAAAAAGGTGGCGGCCGAGGATTATGTGCAGGACTGGCTCAACGTCTATGCCAGCGACCGGCAGACCAAGTTCAACGAGATGGAGTATCATCTGCCCTTCGAGGAGGGGCCGAAGGTGATCACCCAGATCATCGAGCTGACCGAGAAGCACTTTCCGGAAGTCTATTTTCCGATGGAGGTGCGCTCGGTGGCACCCGACATGTTCTGGCTTTCGCCCTTCTACAAGCGTCTCACCTGCTCGATCGCCATTCATCACGATGCCGCCAACGACCCTGAACCCTTCATGCGGGCGGCCGAGCCGATCTTCCGCAGGCATGGCGGCCGGCCGCATTGGGGCAAGATGCACAGCCTGAAGGCGGCGGATCTCAAAAAGCTCTATCCGCGCTGGGATGATGCCATGGCCGTTCGGCGAGACACCGATCCCGAGAACCGTTTCGTCTCGCCCTACATGGCCGGCCTGTTCGGCATCGGCCAATGAGCGGCTATTTCACCGCGCTGTCGGATGCGTTGAGGGCAGCCGGCGTCTTTCAGCCTTGTCTCGTGCTCGACCGCGACCGGCTGGACCGCAACATCGACCTGGTGAAGCAGAGACTGGCGCCCGGCCTTGCCGTGCGGCTGGTCGACAAGTCGCTTGCTTGCCTGCCGCTGCTTTCGCACATCGCCGGGGCGCTCGGCACCCATCGCTTCATGACGTTTCATCCGCCGATCACAAGGGCCGTGCTCGACGCTTTTCCCGATGCCGACATGCTCTACGGCAAGCCGATGCCGGTCGGCGCGGCAAAGCAGGCGATTTCAGGCGGCACCGCCGACTGGTCGCGCGTCTGCTGGCTGATCGACAGCGAGGAAAGACTGGCGGAATACGGCGCTCTGGCCGCCGAACTCGAGACCGAGTTGCGCATCGTTTTCGAGATCGATGTCGGGCTGCATCGCGGCGGGTTCGCCGAACCGCAGGCCTTGTCGAAGGCATTGAACGCGCTGCCCGCCCGGTTGCGCTGCGAAGGCGTCATGGCCTATGAGGCGCACGCGCCGCACATTCCCGGTCTGTTCGGCGGGCCCAAGAAGGCGCTGGCAGAGGCGTCGCAGCGGGCCGCGGCGTTCATCGCGGCTCTCGGCGAGGACCAGCGCCGAATACTGAACATCGGCGGCTCGAAGACCGCGTTGCTTCATCGTGGCGGCATGGCCAACGAAGTGTCGATCGGGTCGGCCTTCGTGCTGCCCGGCGATTTCGACACGCCCGGCCTCGACGGCTTCCAGCCCGCGGCCTTCATCGCCACGCCGATCCTCAAGGTGGTCGAGCCGATGCTGCCAGGCCCGCCGGCGGTCACCCGCCTGCTGCAGACGATCGGTCGGTTTCCGCGCAAGGGTTGCTATCTCTATGGCGGCAAATGGATGGCCGAACCGGTGTTTCCCGAAGGCATGAAGGCCAATGGCCTGCTTGGCCTTTCTTCGAACCAGCAGTTCATGGGCCTACCCGGCGATGCCACCACCAGGTCCGGCGACTACGCCTTCCTGCGCCCAACGCAGAGCGAGGCGGTGCTGCAGCAGTTCGGACCGATCGCGGTTTTTTCGGGCGGCAGGCTCGTGGACCGCTGGCCCGCGCTGCCGATGGGGTAGGGCGTTGCGGCCATTGCTTCACCACCCGGATGAGCTCGACGGTCGTGCCGAACGGCAATGCTTCAGCGGTAGCGCGCCTGGTTCCATCGGTGGCCAAGCAGCGACAGGATGATGATCAGCCCGTTGAAGAACTGCACATAGAAGCCGCTGAGGCCGGCGGCGACGACGCCGGTCTGGATGAACGCCACCGTCAGTGCGCCGATCGCGCCGCCAAGCACGGTACCGATGCCGCCCCAGGTCGGCGTGCCGCCCACGAACACCGAAGCCAGCACCGGCAACAGATAGCCGTCGCCGGCGGTTGGCCACCAGGTGAAGTTGATCATCGTCGAGAAGGTGCCGCCGATCGCGGCCCCGATGCCGACGAAAACGAACACCTTGACCTTCACCCGCTTGACGTCGATGCCCATCTGCTGGGCGCTGTCGGGATTGTCGCCGACCACCTTCACCTGCGCGCCGAAGCGGTGGCGGTTGTAGAGCAGCGCGGCGAAGACGACGAAGGCGAGCGCCCACAGAATCTGCACCGGAATGCCGTAAACCTGGCTGGAAAAGATCGTATAGGTCCAGCTTTGCCCGAGCGTCGGCAGCGCGGTCGACTTGCCTTCGTTGATGATCTGGATCAGCCCGCGCAGCAGGAAGTTCATGCCGAGCGTGGCGATCAGCGACGACAGGCTGCCATAGACGACCAGCACGCCGACCAGGAAGCCGAGCAGCATGCCTGTGGCGAGTGCTGCGACGATGCCGAGGAACGGATCGTAGCCGGCCTGAACGACCAGCGCGAAAACCCACGAGGCAAAACCCATCGTCGCCGGAAACGACAGGTCGATTTCGCCGGCAGTGACGACAAAGACCAGCGGCACGACCACGAACAGCGCCACCGGCAGCGTGGTCAGCACCGAGCTGTAAAGAAACCAGGTGGTGAACACGGTCGGATTGGCGATGGTGAAGGCGACCATCATCACCACGAACACGCCGAGCGTGCCCAGCGCCGCGCGATTGTCGAGAACGAAGCCGCGCAGCAAATGATCGGACGGGTGCTTCCACGCCGCTTCGCCCATTTCGGTACGGGGCGAGGGGGCATGGCGATTGGGTTCGGCGATGTTGCTCATGGCCTTGTGTCCTCCGCGCGCTGGGCTTCGCCCAAGCCGGGCAGGCCGCCGGGATGCGCGAGGTCTTCCATGAAATTGACGAGCGTGTCGGCCGACTTGATGTCGCATTTGTCGACCTGTAGCGCCACAGTGCCACGATCGAGCACGACGAAACGGTCGGCGATGTCGAAGACATGGTGGATGTTGTGGCCGATGAACAGGATCGAGCGCCCGCTCGCCCGCACCTGGCGCACGAAGTGGAAGACCTTGGCGGTTTCGGTCAGCGACAGAGCCGTCGTCGGCTCGTCGAGGATGATCAGGTCGGCCTGCTTGTAGATGGCGCGCGCGATCGCCACGCCCTGGCGTTCGCCGCCGGAAAGCTGGCCGACAACGGACTGCGGCGTGAACACTTTCGAAGTGAAGCCGATCTCGCGCATCAGCCGGCTCGCCTCCCTGATTTCGGTGCCGACCTTCAGCCAGCCGAGGAAACCGGTGAGTTCGCGCCCCATGAAGATATTGCGCACGATGGTCTGCTGCACGGCCAGCGCACGATCCTGGAATACGGTCTCGATGCCGGCGTCGCGCGAGCGCGCCGCGTTCCAGCCGGTGACCGGTTTGCCGCGAACGAGGATCTCGCCACTGGTGGGCTTGACCGCGCCGGCAAGAATCTTGATCAGCGTCGACTTGCCGGCGCCATTGTCGCCGATCAGTCCGACCACCTCGCCGCGGTCGACGCTGAGATTGACCCCGCCAAGCGCATAGACCTGGCCGTAGGATTTCGTGATGTCGCGCAGTTCGATGATGCGTTCGGCCATCGGGTCCTCGCTTGCTTGTCGCATGCCGGCTCTCGCCGGCGGTCCCGCCGGCCGGGCCTAAGCCCCCGGCCGGCGGCTTGGGAGGTCAGCGCAGTGCCTGCTTGGCCAGTTCGGCGACGATCTTGTAATTCTCAGGCGTGACGAAGCCGGCGCCGGTATCGACATTCATCGGTGCCAGTCCCAGCACCACTTGCTGGCAGAGGCTGAGGATCGGCAGATAGCCCTGCATGAACGGCTGCTGGTCGGCGGTCAGTTGCACCCAGCCGCCCTTGAAGGCCTCGACGATCTGCGGGCTGGTGTCGAAGCCGAAATTGAAGATGTCGCCCGGCTTCCGGCCCGCCGCCGTCATATAGGTCTGAGCGTTCCCGAGCATCTGCCCGCCGGGGTAGCCGACGGCCTTCACGCCGGGATTGTTGAGCAAGGCGGCGGTGATCACCGGGATCGCCAGATTCGGATCGGCCGCCCATTCGGTTGCGGAATTGATTTGAACGACATCGATGCCGGCCTCTTTCAAGGCGGAGACGGTTCCTCGCTCGCGGGCGCCGCGGCTCTCGTTCTCGAACGGGCCGATCATGATGGCCTTGTCACCGGCCTTGAGCTTGGCCAGCTTGAAGGCTTCCGCGCCAAGCGCGCGGCCCTGCTGTTCCTGCTGCGCGCCGACATAGCCCCCGCCGAAGGCCGCCACCACCGTCGGCACCGGCACGTTTTGATACATCATCTTGATGCCGTCCTTATGCGCCTGTTCGGCCAGCGGCATGATGGCGGCGTCGCCGGGATGGCCCATCATGGCAATGCCGCTGGGCTTGACAGCGACCGCCTCGCGCAGCTGCTGGACCATCTTTTCGATGTCCCAGCCTGAGAAGATGTAGTCGACCTTCGGTCCGAGATCGGCCGCAGCCTGCTTGGCGCCATTGTAGACAATGGTGCCGAAGGCGTCGCCCTCGGCGCCGCCGACGAAAAAGCGGATGTGAACGTCCTTGCACCATTGCGCGTCGAGCGCCTGTGCCGGCAAGGTGGAGATGGCGGCGAGCGCGGTGGCGGCCGCCACCACGGTCGTGCGCAGAAGTGTCGTTCTCTTGGCGATGCTCATGCACGTTCCTCCCTTTGTCCTCGCGAGCGAGGGTTTCGACATCTGCTTCGGCAATCCCGTCCGGCTCCTCCCGCCGGCCAATTCTCACGTCGGGTTCGGCAGGTAGCTCAGGCCTCCTCTGCATTGCTGGAGATATTCCAGCGCGCGGACCTGGCCTGTCATTTCAAGATCGTCGCGATAGACCGGATCGTGCCAACCTTCGATATCGATGGCGCCCTTGTATCCGGCCAGCCGCAATTCGCTGATCACACGCGTCCAGTCGCTGTCGCCGAAGCCGGGCGTGCGCATCTGCACGAAAGGCAGGCGGCCGAAGACGCCGTGCTCGCGGATGACATCCCAGCGCACCGTCGCGTCCTTGCCGTGGACATGGAAGATGCGCGGCGCCCATTTGCGGATCTGCGGGATCGGGTCGATCAGGTAGACGAGCTGATGGCAGGGCTCCCATTCCAGGCCGAGATTGTCGTTGGGCAATTCGTTGAACATCAGCTCCCAGGCATCGGGATTGTGGGCGATGTTCCAGTCTCCACCCGCCCAGTTGCCGTCCATGGCGCAATTCTCGAAGGCGATGCGCACGCCCTTGTCGGCCGCGCGCCTGGCCAATTCGCCCCACACTTCGCGGTAGCGCGACAGGCTGTCGGTCAGCGGCTTGCCGCGAATGCGACCGGTGAAGCCGCTGACCAAATTGGTGCCGAACAGATGCGCATTGTCGATCACCGTCTCCCAGGCCTTGAGCACGCCCCGGTCGGTATCGCCGATCTCGAGCGGATTGCCGAACACGCCGATCGAGGAGAGGGTGACGTCGGCGTCGCCGATCGCCTCGCGAATCTCGCCGGCCAGCCGCGGCAGGTCCTTGCCGCCCAGCGTCTGCCAGAAGAAGGGCTGAATGCTCTCGAAGCCGAGCGGCAGGATCTGCCTGATATAGGCGGCCGGATCTTCGAGATTGGCCCGCACCATGGTGCCGATCCTGATGTCGAGAAGCGGGTTCGGCATGATCATCCTTCCTGCCTGGGGATTTCGATCCGGAGCCCGGTCTCGGCGCTTTCGATCGCTGCGAAAACCATGGCCAGGCTCTTGACGTTGTCGGCCCCGCGCGTCTCCGGCTCTGTGCCGGTTTCCACGGCGCGGACGAAATCTTCCATGACGCCGAGATGCCCGCCGATGCGGTCGGTAGGGTCGAGCGGCGGCACCGCTACCGGCACGACCTTGTCGAGCAGGCCTTCACGTTCCGGCAGCACGGCTTCGGCCTTCAACTCGTCATGACCATCCCAGGTCAGGCTGCCGCGTTCGCCGACGATGCGCCAACTGCCTTCCCAACTGGTGCGGAAGCCGTCGGCGCACCAGCTGCCGCGATAGGTGAACATCTTGCCCTGGCCGAGTTCGAAGGTGGCGCTTGCCGACGATCCCTGCCGGTACCAGGAATTGGCCGGCTCCCATTCCCGGCAATACACTTCGGTCGGCTCGCCATCTATCATGTAGCGGGCGGCGTCGAACGTATGGATCGCCATGTCGAGCAGCAGCACGTGGCGCATGTCTTCGCGGAAACCGCCGAAATGCGGCGCAACGAAAAAATCGGCGTGGATGCTGGTCGCAGCGCCGATGGCGCCGGAGCCGAGAAAGCGCCGGATGCGCCGGACGTTGGCGACGTAGCGGCGGTTCTGCACCACGGCATGGACGCGTCGCGCACGCCGGGCAGCGTCGATGATGGCGCGCGCATTGTCCGGGCTGTCGGCCAGCGGCTTTTCCGTCAACAGATGACAGCCATGGGCAAAGGCCGAATTCGCCACGGCGCGGCGGGCGGCGGGCACGACCACATCGAACACCGCATCGGGTCGGGTCTGGCCCAGAATGGCGTCGAGATCGGTCCCGATCGCGACCCCGGCGAGGTCGTATTCGCGGGCCCGCTGGCGCGCCCTGTCGGCGTCGAGGTCGACGAGACCGACGATCCTGACGGCAGGGGATTGGCTGATGGCCTCGAGCCAGGTTTTGCTCATGGCTCCGCACCCGACCAGGACGACGTGCATCATCCAGCGCTCCTCCGGCCAACCCCTCCTGGCTGGCACCACGGCAGTCCGTAAATGACTTCCGTAAACGTTTACGATGACACACCCGATGGCGTATATTGTCAATCGGATTTGTACCGTCGGTTCTGAAACGCCTTGGCCGCACGACCGGCTGGTGCTAGCCAGAAGCAGGAGGGGGAGGTCTTGGCGTCCAGCATTCACGATCTTGCGCGGCACCTGAATATTTCGATCGGTACGGTCTCGCGCGCGCTTAACGGGCGTGCCGACGTGAACGCCGAGACACGCCAGCGCGTGCTCGAGGCGGCCCGGAAGCTCAATTATTCACCGAACCATTCGGGCAGGAACCTGCGCCGCGGCACCACTCATGCAGTGGCTTTCATGCTGCAGCCGCATCCGGGCGATCAGCAATATGGCGAGCCGTTCTTCATTCCCTTCCTCACCGGACTGCAAGCGACATTGGCCGAATGCGGGCTGGACCTGATCATCGTCATGGGCGCGCCGGCGGATTATCAGCAGGAGCGGCTGCGCCGCGTCGTCGAGACGCGTCGTGCCGATGCCGTCGTGCTGGCCTGGACGCGGCGCGAGGACGATCGCATCGACTATCTGAGCAAGGCCGGCTTTCCCTTCGCGACGCTCGGCCGAAGCCGGTCCGGCGACGACAGCTATCCCTCTCTGGATCTGGATTTCGAGAAGGCGGGCGCCGATGCGGTCGACCGGCTGGTTACGCGTGGCCACCGCCGCATCGCCGCCATCCGGCCGTCGCTTGACCTGAATTTCGGTTATCTGTTTCTGGAGGGTTATTGCAAGGCGCTGCGGCGGCACGGCATCGAAGTCGATCCCGGCCTGATTGTGGATGGTTTTATCAACGAAGCCGGTGGCTACGCGGTGACACCGCAAGTCATGCGGTCGAAGGATCCGCCGACCGCGATTATCTTCAACAACGACTCGATGGCGCTCGGCGGCTGCAAAGCGCTCGCCGAAATGGGGATCAAGCCCGGGCAGGATGTCGCGGTGATCGTCATCGTCGACACGCCGCTCTGCCGTTATTTCTCGCCGGCGCTGACCGGCTTTCGTCCGAGCCTTGACCCGATGGGGCGGCGGCTTGGCGAAATCCTGCTCGCCTCGCTCCCGGCTTTCGCCGGCGCGAAAGGGCCAGAGATCATTCGCGAGGTCTGGCCGCTGGAACTGGTGGCGCGCGATAGCGATTGACCAGACGATTGTATTGTTATAACAGAACATACATCGACCTTGCCTTGACGCTGCCTGCATCCTAGGCTCCGACTCGTGATGGTCCCCGCGCCGCAAGGCAAGGGGTGAAAAGGGAACATGGTGAAGCCCGATTTTCGGGTCGAAGCCATTGCTGCCCGCAGGAACTGCCGATCGGCATCATCACCAGCTCACTCGGCGCCTTCTTCGTTGTCACCATGCTGATCCGCAACCGCTTGTGATGGGTGTAGCGGCGGCCGCAAATCATGGGACGCAGCCATGATTGTGCCGCACGGCTGCCATGCACGTTTGCCGGCTTCTGGAACAGTGCCGGACTTGAATGATAAGCACGCTTATTATATATCCCACTCATGGTTTCCGAAGGCGTAGACAGATTGGGATTTTTGATCCACGACGTGCAGCGGCTGATGCGAAAGCGCTTCGAAGCGCGCGCCAGCGGCCTTGGCCTGTCCTCGGCGCAATGGCGCCTGATGGTTCGCGTCGCCAAGGAAGCCGGCGTTTCGCAGGCGCGGCTTGCCGAACTGCTCGAAATCGAGCCGATCAGCGTCTCGCGGCTGGTCGATCGGATGGAGGAGGGCGGCTGGATCGAGCGCCGCTCCGACGCCGCCGATCGCCGGGTGCGCATGATCTTCCCAACTCCCAAGGCAAGTGCCGCGTATGCGGAGGTCAAGAGCCTCGCCGGCGAAGTCTATGAGGAGTCGCTGACCGGCGTTTCGCCGGACGATCGCCGCGTCCTGATCAGGGCATTGGATGCGATGGCACAGAATCTCGCGGATGGCGATTCACCGTCCTGCGACAAGGTCAAGAATACGGAAGGCGCAGCAGCATGAACGCGGTAGCCAAGGTTGACGAAAACGCCGCCAAAGTGGAAATGGAAGCGCCGCAGCAGCCGGCCGCGGCCCCTGTTACAGTGGCACCTCCGGCAGAGCCGGCACCGGCGCCAAGGAAGAAGCGCCGTCTCGGCCGCTTCTTGTTGATGTTCGCCCTGCCGGCGGCGTTGGTCATTGGTGGCGGCTATGTCTGGGTCACTGGGGGGCGCTACCAGGAGACGGAGAACGCCAACCTGCAGCAGGCCAAGGTATCGATCGCCTCGGACACGGCGGGCCGCATCGTTCAGGTCGCAATCTCGGACAACCAGAGCGTGAAGCAAGGCGATCTTCTCTTCGCCATTGACCCCGAGCCTTACCGGATCGCGCTTGCGCAGGCCGACGCGGCGGTGGCCGCGGCGCGGCTCAACGTCGAGCAGCTGCGTGCCGCCTACAGCCAGGCCATGGCGCAGGAGAAATCCGCCAGCAGCGAAGTTGCCTATGCCCAGTCGCAATACGACCGTGCCGCCGATCTCGCCCAGAAAGGCATCAACGCCAAGTCTTCGCTCGATGAGGCCAGGAACGATCTCGACAAGGCAAAACAGCAGCTTGCCGTCGCCGAGCAGGGCATCGTCAGCGCCAAGGCCGCGCTGGGCGGCAATCCCGATATCGAGACCGACAAACATCCGACCGTGATGTCGGCGCTCGCCGCGCGCGACAAGGCTGCCTACGACCTGGCGCAGACCACCGTGAAGGCGCCCGCCGATGGCGTCGTCTACCAGGCCGCTTCCTTCAAGGTCGGCCAGTATGTCGGCTCCGGCACGCCGTTGTTTTCATTGGTCGAGACCGGCGATACCTGGATCGACGCCAATTTCAAGGAAACGCAGCTGACCAATATGAAGCCGGGCCAGAAGGCCGAAATCGTGGTCGACACCTATCCGGGCAGGACCTTCGAAGCGACCGTCAAGGCCATCGGCGCCGGCACCGGCGCGGACTTCTCGCTGCTGCCCGCCCAGAACGCCACCGGCAACTGGGTCAAGGTCACCCAGCGCATTCCGGTCCGTCTGGAGCTGAGCGATCCCGACGCCAAGATGATGCTGCGCACAGGCATGAGCGCGGCCGTCACCGTCGACACAGGCGTGGCGCGCGGCCTGCCTGGCATTTTCGGCCACGCCACGGCTGGCGAGGCCGCGAAGTAAATCAGCGGAAGCCCGCGGGGATCATGCGGGTGGACGCACAGAGCAGGGGGATTGGTCTGATGGGAGGAGTGGAAGGGTCAGCCTTCGGGGCAAACCGCATCGCGGTTTGATCGAAAGCTGAAATCTTCGACACGGACCCGTCGGTCCTCATGTTTCCGGGCGGCAGGCATCCGCTCAATCGAGACTTTCGGTCGATGTAACCCCCACATCGATAATCGCGTCCCACCGCGATGAGGGTCTCTCAACGGAAGGCTTTGCCGCCCGGAAACCCTGTGTACACGTTTTTGTTACCGGCTGGAAGTTCCGCATCATGAGCACGCCAGAACCTTTCAAAGAAGTGCCGCATCGCGGCCTGATCACGGTTGCGCTCATGCTGGCGACGATCATGCAGGCGCTCGACACCACGATCGCCAACGTCGCGCTGCCGACCATGACCGGCGATCTCGGCGCCTCGCCCGACAACATCAACTGGGTGCTGACCTCCTACATCGTCGCGGCGGCGATCATGACGCCGGTCACCGGCTGGCTTGCGGACCGTTTCGGCCGCAAGGAACTGTTCCTGACGGCGGTGGTCGGCTTCACCATCTTCTCGATGCTGTGCGGCCTGGCCTGGAGCCTTGAAACCATCGTGTTGTTCCGGCTCATGCAAGGCGTGTTCGGCGCCGCGATCGTGCCGCTGTCGCAGACCTTCCTGCTCGACATCAACCCGAAGGAACGTCACGGCCAGGCAATGGCCATCTGGGGCGCCGGCATCATGCTGGGGCCGATTCTGGGTCCGACGCTTGGTGGCTGGCTGACCGAGAATTTCAGCTGGCGCTGGGTGTTCTTCATCAACCTGCCGGTCGGTATCGTCGCCTTCCTCGGCATGGCCGCTTATCTGCCGGCCATTGCGCGGCGGGTGCGAAGCTTCGATTTCTTCGGCTTCGCCATGATATCGCTCGGCGTCGGCGCGCTGCAGCTGCTGCTCGATCGTGGCGCCGAGGTCGACTGGTTCTCGTCGGTCGAGATCTGGATCGAGCTTGGCCTTTCGATAACTGGCTTCTGGGTGTTCATCATCCACACGATGACCGCGGAGCATCCCTTCATCGACCCCAAGATCTTCCTCGACCGCAATTTCGTGACCGGGCTGGCGTTCATCTTCGTCATGGGCGTGCTCATTCTGGCGAGCATGTCGCTGCTGCCGCCCATGCTGTCGACCATCTTCGGTTATCCGACCATCACCATCGGCGTCGTGATAGGGCCGCGCGGCGTCGGCACGATGATTTCGATGCTCGTCGTCGGCCGGCTCATGAGCAAGGTCGACGCCAGAATCCTCGTCGTCATCGGCTTCCTCCTGACCGCGCAGTCGCTCTACACGATGGCCGGCTTCTCGCCGCAGATGGACAACTGGCTGATCATCACTTCCGGCATCATCCAGGGCCTGGGAATGGGAATGGTATTCGTTCCGCTGTCGACGGTGGCCTTCGCCACGCTTGACGTGCGCTTCCGCACCGATGCCACGGCTTTGTTCAGCCTTGTGCGCAACCTCGGCTCTTCCATCGGCGTATCGGTCGTGACGGTGCTCATGGTGCGCAATACACAGATAAATCACGCCGAGCTTTCCGCCTTTATCAATCCGTTCAACCCCAATCTGTGGGCGGTTTCGCCGGCGGCGGCCGGCGGCGACCAGATGGCATTGTCCCAGGTCGACAGGATGGTGAACATCCAGGCGATGATGATCTCCTACGTCAACGACTTCAAAATCCTGATGATCATGACGCTGGCCGCCATTCCGTTCGTGATCCTGCTGCGCAAGCCGAAGACGGCGCCGGCTGGCGGCGCGCCGGCGGCACATATGGATTGATATTCGCCGACGGCTGTCCGCTGCCGGCGATGGCTTTGCTACCTTCCGAGCACCAGGGCCCAGTAGCGGAGGCTGGGGTCGCGGCCGTCGCGGACATAGGCAAGCCCGAAACGGCTGAAGTCCGCGTCGAGTATGTTGCGCCGGTGGCCGGTCGAATGCATCCAGATATCGAACAGTTTCTGCTGGTCGAAGCGGCCTTCGGCGATGTTCTCGGCCGCAGCGCCGCGCACGCCATTGTCCTTCATGCGCGAGGCGAAATCCTTGCCCCAGCCGGTGGTGTGACTCATGCGCGTCCGCGACGCCATGTAGCCGGCCTGCTGCAACGCCGCCTGTTCGAGCTGGGTGTCCGCGGTCAGCGGACTCCGCCCGGCCGCGGCGCGCAAGTCGGCTAGGGTGGCCGTGGCGGAGGAAGAGACACCTGCGCCCTCACCGGTGGGCACGGAAACGGTGCTGCAGGCGGCAAGCCCCGCAATGGCCGCAAGACCGATCAGCAAGGAGCGCCTTGTCGGGCGCGGTTCTGGAGGGAGGTCGATGACAATGCTCATTCCTGCCTGCATAGTCGCGATCATGGCTTTTGACGGGCAAGCCGAAGAAACTGTCGAGGAAATTGATGCCTTGGCCTTCGCTGATCGCACCGCGTAGTCTTCAAACGTTCCGTTTGGCCATCCAGCTTCGAATGACCCACCATCCGAGAAATCCGATGTCGAAGATCGCGCGGCTTCTGCCGGGCAGCGATGACAATCCCGTGATGGCCTGTCCGGAACCATCGAATTGGCGACAGCCCCTGGCAAATCGGGTATGCTGTTACATCTACTAGTGGCAGCTACGGGCGGCCATCACGGTGGTGACCGCCCCCGACAAAGGGAGAAAGCTTATGGCCAGCTTTCATGTCATGGCGGACGCGCGTGGAATGCATGTGCAGCCCACGGTGCGCCACATCACCACATCGGACCTCTGGGATGCGCTGCGGCTCGGTGCCGAGGATTTCTGGGCAAAACCGTCTCACTACGTTTTCCTGTGCCTGATCTATCCCATCGTCGGCTTGATCCTGACGCAGTGGACGTCTGGCTCCAACGCCATTCAGCTCGTCTATCCCTTGATGTCGGGTTTCGCCCTTGTCGGCCCTTTCGCCGCGCTCGGCCTCTACGAGATCAGCCGCCGCCGCGAGCTCGGCATGAACACCAACTGGCGGCATGCCCTCGATGTCCGCCACTCGCCGGCGGTACCTTCGATCGCGGTCATCGGCATCATGCTTTTCGTGCTGTTCCTGTTGTGGCTGTTCACCGCGCAGTCGATCTACACCAGCCTGTTCGGCGACCAGCCGCCGGCTTCGATCGGCGCCTTTGTCCGCGACGTGCTGACGACCAGCAAGGGCTGGACGCTGATCCTTCTCGGCAACGCCGCCGGCTTCGTTTTCGCCGTGATCGTGTTGGCCACCACAGTCGTCGCCTTCCCGCTGCTGCTCGACCGTGATGTCGGCGCCGTTTCGGCCATAGAAACCTCGGTGCGGGCGGTGATGGCAAACCCGCTGCAGATGGCTCTTTGGGGCCTGACGGTCGCGGTGCTGCTGGTGATCGGTTCGATCCCGCTGTTTGCCGGGCTCGCGGTCGTTATGCCCATCCTTGGCCATGCCACCTGGCACCTCTACCGCAAGGTGGTGGAGCCGGAGCGGACGCAGCAGACAAGACGGCCGATGTAGACCAACACCGGGCCCGCCCTCAGCGCTGCGCGTCGGTCGCCATCTTCAGCGCCAGCGCCGTCAGCACGCCTCCCATCATCCAGCGCTGGATGACCAGCCACAAAGGCCGCCCGGCGAGAAAGGCGGCGATGGAGCCGGCCGTCACCGCGATGATGGCATTCAC
This sequence comes from Mesorhizobium sp. BR1-1-13, assembly GCF_020165515.1. Classification (NCBI taxonomy): domain Bacteria; kingdom Pseudomonadati; phylum Pseudomonadota; class Alphaproteobacteria; order Hyphomicrobiales; family Phyllobacteriaceae; genus Mesorhizobium; species Mesorhizobium sp. BR1-1-13. Next base: position 437,530 of record NZ_JAIUIH010000003.1, on the reverse strand, counting down.
GGTCAGGCTGATCGAAATCTGCGTCGCGCCGAGCACAAGAAGCTGAGACAGGACGTGACCTTCGCCAATGCTGATGAATTGCGGCAGCAGCGACAAATAGAGCACCGCCACCTTCGGATTGAGCAGATTGGTCATCAGCCCCATGGCGAACAGCTTGCGCGGCCCGTCTTTCGGCAGGTCGCGCACCTGGAATGGCGAGCGTCCGCCCGGCCTCACCGCCTGCCAGGCCAGCCACAGGAGATAGAGCACGCCGGCAAAGCGCAGCGCATCATACGCGAAGGGCACGGCCAGCAGCAGCGCGGTGATGCCGAAGGCCGCCGACAGCACATAGAAGAGAAAACCGACGGCGACCCCGCCAAGCGAGATCAGTCCGGCCTTCGGCCCTTGCGACAGGGAGCGCGAGATCAGGTAGATCATGTTTGGACCCGGCGTCAGCACCATGCCCAGGCAGACCAGCGCGAAGGCGAGGTGGTTGGCGGTATCGGGCATTGTTCGTCCCCAGGCGTGCCGCGATGGATGCGATCCGGCGTGCGGCCCCTATGTGCCCGTTGCGGCAGGCGCCCACAAGGGCTTGGCGTCGCCAGGCGTTGCGCCAGAGTTCGGTTAACCGACCACGCGCAGGTTCGACAATTCGTTGCCGATTTCCTTGAAATCGTTCGACAGGCTGGCGCCCGTCGCGTTCCAGAACAGCTTGGCGGGTTTGCTCGGGTCCGCCGGGTCCTTGCGGAAGCGCGAGTCCGACGAGCATGATTTCAGCGCATCGATGGCGTTCTTGTCGCTGGTCTTGGTCGTGGACAGGTCGAGAGCCACCGTCATCACCATGATGTTGGCCGCCTTGGCGTTGTTGCAGAGCGTCGTCATCTGCTCGTTGAGCGCGCTGGTGTAATTGCCGTTCGAATAGTCGAACTGGCCGATGGCGCTGGATGTGCCCATGAACAGGCGCCCGACCGAGGTGCCGGCATAGCCGGGCTTGAGATAGCCGTAGGACGCGTAGGTCGACTTCGAATCGGCGGGGTCGGAATAGCTGAGCGAGGAAGGCGTGTAATAGGTGTTGGCGCCGTCGGTCAGCACGATCACCACCTTGTCGTTGCCTTTTTCTGTTTCCGGGCGCCCCTGCGTGAACGGCTCGCCGCTCGAGACCACCCGCCAGCCCCAGCCCATGCCCTCGGGAACATTGGTGCCGCCATCCGGCTGCATCAGGTCGATCGCGGCCTTGATCGTGGCGAGCCCATCGGCGACGCTGACGTCGGTCAGCGGCGTGATCGGGTTGGTGGTGCAGCTGTAGTTCGGGCCGTTGCCTGCGGGCAATACCGGCGCATCGATCGGTCGCGGCTGGAAATATTTGGCCATGTTGCGCAGCCGGACTTGGCCGCTGCTGCTCGAAGGATCGTCGTTCCACCAGCTGTTAATGGCGCCGTAGGTCCTTGGCGCGGCTTCGTTGGGATCCTGGGTGATCTTCCAGTGATTGCCGGGTTCATCCGGGGCGAACATCGGCACGAACATCGTCGCCGGATCGCCCACGCCTATCCCCGTGTTGGCCGAGCCGCCGGACGGCGGGGCGTCGTTGACATTGTAGGGGTAGGGCCGGGCTTCGACACAGCCTTGCCAACTGGCGAACGGACCGTAGGAATCGACATAGTCGTACGCGTCGTAACTGCGCTTGCAGGTATTGTTCCAGTTGTATTCAGCACAAACAACGTGCTTGCTGTTTTTAACACGCTCATGGCTGGTGACGACCTTCATGTCGCGGTAGAGCGAAAACCGGGTCAGCATCTGGCCTTCCTCGTCGCCCCAGCCGGTGCCGCGCTTGTACCAGATGCCGTTGGTCTGCTGGGCGTATTTGTTGGCGGCGTTCAGCGTCGACCAGTCGAAATTCTCGTTCGACACCGGTGACAAGCCCTCGGTGTCCATCCAGGACGCATTGCCATTGCCAGGACCGACATTGACCGAGGCGGCAAAGGGTACGAGGCCGAACTGCACCGGCTTGTCGACCTGCTTGATCATCGCGGCCTGTTGGGCAAGCGTGTCGACCAACTGCTTCGCCGCAGTCTTGAGGAGATCGATGCGCTTCTGCCCCGAGCCGGTTCCGGGCGTGACCATCGATCCGGAATTGTCGAGCACCAGCGCCACTTCGAGCGTGTTCTTCAGCCGCACCTCAGAGCATGCGGTGAAGCCGATATTGGTGGCGCCGGTGCCGCCGAGCAGTATCTTCGCCGTCGGCAGGAAGTAAGGATTATAGGTCAAGGTGCCGCAAAGCTTCATTGTTCCGCCGCCAGCGGCGTTGCTGGGCAAAGTGAGGTTGAGCGTCGTGTTGGCGGGATCGACATCGTTCAGATTGGCGTTGAAGAAGTCGAGCGCATAGGCCCTCAGCTGGTCGTCGGTGGCGCCTTCCGTCAGGCGGCGCGCCGTGGCGAAGTTGGCGGCGTCGAGCGCGTTCAACACCGTCTGCTTTTCGCGGTTCATTTCCGTGAAGTCGACCGCGAGCGCAAGCCCGCCCATCAGCGGGACCATCGCGAAGGCCGTCATGAGAGCATAGTTGCCGCGCCTGTCGCGGCGGAACTGACGCCAGATTTCACGCATGTCTTGCAGCGGCCCCCGCCGGCGGATTCTCGATCGGCGCCAGCTTTCCACAAAACGCTGAAGGACGGGTTTGGGAAACCGCTCGATTGCTTGGTTCGCGCTTCACCAAGCACTAACCAATCTGGAGCGGCCCCCCGGTGCCGTCCAGAACGACGCCCCGCCGATGCAGGGCGTCGACGTGGAATTCGTCGGATCAGCTGACGATGCGCAGGTTGGACAGCTCGTTGCCGATCGCCTTGAAATCGTCGGACAGCGTTGCGCCCGTCGAATTCCAGAACAGCTTCATCGGCTTGTTCGGATCGGTCTTGTCCTTGCTGAAGCGGGAATCCGAAGAACAGGCCTTCAGCGCATCCATCTGCGTTTTCTCCGCCGTCTTGGTGGCGTCCAGATCAAGCGCGATGGTCATAACCATGACCCCGGCGGCCTTGGCGTTGTTACAGAGCGCGGTGAAATGCTCGTTCATCGCCTTGGTGTAGTTGGCGTTGCTGTAGTCGTCCTTGGTGACATCGGTGCCGAGGAACATGCGGCCATAGGTATAGCTTTTGATGAAAGGTACGACGTATCCGAGAGCCGCATAGATCGCCTTGCTGCCGGCCAGGTCGTTGCCGCCAGAACTCCAATTGGTTCCAGAGTAGGTCTGCGCCGTCACCGAGGTCGGCGTGTAGTAGGTATTGGCGCCGTCGGTCAGCACGATCAGCACCTTGTCGTTGCCCCTTTCCGTCTCGGGCCGTCCCTCGGTGAAAGGTGCGGTGCTGGAAAGGGTTCGCCAGCCCCACGCCATGCCTTCCGGCACGTTTGTGGCACCGGCGGCCGCCATGGCGTCGACAGCGTTCTTGATCAAAGTTGCGCCGGCTGTCGTGGAAACATCGGTCAGGGGCGTGATTGCCGTCGTGCTGCAGCTTGTATTCGGCCCGGCGTCCATGCCGTAGGCCGGCGTCACCGTAGTGCCCGGATCATTGAAATATTTCGGCATGTAGCGCTGGCGTTCGGCGCTGGTGACTGGCGGCACAAGTGTCCCTGACGGCACATCGGCACGCCAATTGTTGTTGGCCGGGCGGCTGCTGCTGTCGATGAGATCGGTTTCATCGGGCGCGAACATCGGCACGAACAGGGTAGCGGGTATGGACGCTGCGGTATCCTGGATGTTGTATGGATAGGGCCGAGATTCGACACAGCCTCCCCAGTTGGCAACCGTATCGTAGGTGTAGGTCCTGCAACTGCCGTCCCGGTTCCTTGAACTGCACCCCGTGGTGCGTTTCATCTGTTTGTAGATCGAGAACCGGGTCAGCGGCTGGTCTTTCTGGCTCGCGTCCCAGCCGGTGCCTTTCGCGTACCAGACGCCGGCGATGTTCTGCGCGTATTTGGTGGACGAAAAGGACGAACTCATGGTCGTCCAGTCGAAATTCTCATGATGGATAGGCGAGATGCCGGTCGTGTCCATCCACGCCGCCGAAGCGTTGCCCGGACCGACATTCACCGAGGCGGCAAAGGGAACCAGGCTGAACTGGACCGGCTTGGTGACCTGCCTCATCTGCTGGGCCTGGCCGGCCAACTGGTCGACCAGCTGCTTGGCGGCGCTCTTGAGAAGGTCGAACCTCACCTTGTTCGAGCCTTTGCCGAGCTCCTTCATGGAACCGGAATTATCGAGCACCAGCGACACTTCCAGCGTGTTCTTCAGGCGCACTTCGGAGCAGGTGCTGAAGCCGATATCGGTGCTGCCGGCGCTGCCGCCCAGCAGTAGTTTAGCCGTCGGCTCGAAATAGGGCTTGTAGACCAAGGTAGCGCAGAGCTTCAGCGTCCCGCCGCCCGTGTTGTTGTTGGGCAGCGTCACGGCCAGCGTGGTGTTGGCCGGATCTATATGCGCGAGATTGGCTTCGAAGAAATTCTTGGCATAGGCCACCGCGTCGGCGTCGCTGGCGCCGGCAACGATCTGCTGGGCCGTGGCGAAGCCTGCCGCGTCCAAGGCATTCAAGGCGTTTTGCCTTTGGCCCACCATTTCCGTATAGTCGACGGCGATAGCCACGGCGCCCATCAGCGGCACCATGGCGAGCACGGTCATCAGCGCATAATTGCCACGCCGGTCGCGTCCGAATCTTCGGATCATTGTCACAGCTGCCCCGCGAAATCGATAGTCATTGGGGACGGTGTCATAAATCGTTAAATTTCAGGTTTCTGGAATATATCCAAGGTCAGGCCGCACCTTCAAAGCTCGTTAACCAACCGGTGAACGGTGGCGGATGTCCGCTTCAGGGCGAAAGCTGGTGACAGGCTGGGCCGGTTCGGATAATTCCAACCGGCTGCGGCAAACCGTCGGCTGCGGCACCGCAACGATCATGACTGAAGGATACGGCATGGCGGCCTCGCCTGACATTATCGGTTCGCTCGAAGACGTGTCGAAGAACTATTCGGCCATTCTCTGCGATGTCTGGGGCGTGGTGCACAATGGCGAGACACATTTTCCGGCGGCGGCTTCGGCGCTGACGGCAGCCCGTTCGGCCGGCATCCCCGTCGTCTTGATCACCAATTCGCCGCGCCGCAGCGCCGACGTCGTGGCCCAGATGAACGTCATCGGCGTTCCCCCATCGGCATACGACCGCGTGGTCACCTCGGGCGACGTGACCCGCGACCTGATCGTGGAAGGCCCGCGAAAGATCTTCCATGTGGGCGCCGAGCGAGACTTGACCCTCTATGACGGGCTCGACGTCGATCTCGTGGAGGAGTTCGAGGCATCCGGCGTCGTCTGCACCGGCCTGTTCGATGACGAAGTGGAGAAGCCCGAAGATTATGCGGAGCTGCTGCGGCGGCTGCGCGCCAGGAACCTGCCTTTCATCTGCGCCAATCCGGATATCATGGTCGAGCGCGGCGAACGCATCATCTGGTGCGCCGGCGCCCTGGCGCGCGACTACGCGCAGCTCGGCGGTCGCACGCTGATCGCCGGAAAGCCTTATGCGCCCGTCTATGATGTGGCGATGAAGGAGGTGGCGGAGATCCTTGGCCGGCCGGTCGAGCGCCGCCAGGTGCTGGCCATCGGCGACGGCATGCTGACCGACATCAAAGGCGCGGCCGACAACGGTTTCGACGTTCTCTATGTCTCGGGCGGCATCCATGCCCGCGACTATGGCGATGCATCGCAGCCGGATCCGGCAAGGCTCGCCGCGTTTCTTGACAGGCACGGCTATCATCCAGTGGCCGTCATTCCCAGGCTGCGGTAGATGGCGATGGACGCTTTCCAGCACCTTTCGGCAACCGCGCCGCTGCCGGCCGATTTGCGCAGCGGCGTTGTCGCCATCGGCAATTTCGACGGCGTCCATCGCGGTCACCAGGCGGTGCTCGAACGGGCATTGGCGGAGGCGCGGCGGCGTGGCGTGCCGGCGCTGGTGCTGACTTTCGAACCGCACCCGCGAAAGGTATTCAGGCCCGAAATACCGCTGTTCGTGCTGACGCCGCCGCCGATGAAGGCGCGGCTCCTGTCGCTGCTGGGCTTTGCCGCGCTCGTCGAACAGCCTTTCACGCGCGACTTCGCCTCGCTATCGGCGGAAGCCTTCGTGACCGACGTTCTGGAGAGAACGCTTGGCATCACCCATGCGGTGACCGGCTTCGATTTCCATTTCGGCAAGGACCGCCAGGGCGGGCCGGCCTATCTGATGGCGGCTGGCGAGCGCCATGGCTTCGGCGTCACGCTGGTCGATGCATTTCGGGACGAGAGCGCCGAGGTGGTTTCATCGAGCCGCATCCGCGCCTTGCTTTGCGATGGTGAGGTGGCGGAGGCCGCCGGCCTGCTCGGCTATCGCTTCACGGTGGAGAGCGAAGTCGTGAACGGCCAGAAACTGGGGCGAACGCTCGGCTTTCCGACCGCGAACATGAGGCTTCCTGCCGAGGCCACCCTCAGGGAAGGCATCTATGCCGTTCGCTTTCGCCGCGCCGACGGAAGGCTGCATGATGGCGTTGCCAGCTTTGGCCGCCGTCCGACCGTCGACGATGATGGCGCGCCGCTTCTGGAAACCTTCGTCTTCGATTTTTCCGGTGACCTCTATGGCGAGATCTGCGAGGTGTCGTTCTTCGGTTACCTGCGCAGCGAGGTCAAGTTCGACGGGCTTGATGCGCTGGTCGCGCAGATGAAGCGCGACGAGGCCGAGGCGAGAGCACTGCTGGCCGGCGTCAAGCCGCTTTCGCAACTCGACGCGGCCATGGCTTTTTGAAGCATGATCCCGAAAAGTGGAGCCCGGTTTTCGGGTTAGATCATGTTCGAATCAGACGTTATTTTTTCAGCGCCAGACCGACGGCGATGAAGGTCCAGCCCTGGAAGATCAGGTCGATTGCCAGGAACAGGCCGAGCACCCATACGCTGTTGACCGGCCAGCCCATGGCTATGATCAACCCTGCGATCGCTCTGATGGCGCCGGCCGCGACGATCCAGCCCCAGCCGCGCTCAGGCCGGTGGCTGTAGCCGACCCAGGCGCGCAGCACGCCGGAAGCGACGAGCGCGACGGCCAGCAGGAAGGTCAGCACCGCCGAGGCCAGCAGCGGGTTGTCGAAGGCGAAAAAGCCCGCGACCGCGTAGAGCAATCCGCTGAGCAGCCAGTAGAAGAAGCGGCCCCACGTCTTGACCCCGAAGGCATGCATGATCTCGATGATGCCGGCCACCAGCATCAGCCACCCCACGACATAGACGGAAGCCACCGTAGCGATGAAGAGGTTGCCGAAAGCAATGCCGCCGAGGATCAGCAGCAACACGCCCAGGCCAACAAACCATCCCCACTTTGCTCGCGTCTGTCCGATCGCGTCCTTCAGTGCATCGCCGTGCAAGGTCATGTCGCCACCTCCATCGAGGACCGCCAGCAGGAATGAAGTTACCCTCGGTGCCGACCCGCGTCCAGCCGACGGCGGCCGGATGGTGCAAGCAATGCGAGCCGGACGTCTCGACCTTAAATCAAATTTTACCAAAGCCTCTTCAAAGCTGTGACCGAAAGACAGTCGTATCGTGTTAATGGGGTAGCCATGAGTCCGGTCGGGAAAATTTCTGCAGCCTTGGCTACCGTCATGCTGGCTACCTCGGGTGCGGCCGATGCCGGCGGGGGCGCCTTCGGCTGGCTGTCCGGCGATTGGTATCTGACGGTCGGCGCCACCGGCATGGTGGCGCCTAATTTCGAGGGGGGCAAGAAGTACCTGCTCAGCGCCTCGCCGATTATCTCCTTGGGCAAGGCTGGCCCGGCGGCCCGCTTCACCTCGCGCAACGACAACATTTCGCTGGCGCTGGTCGATGACGGCGGCGTCCGCGCCGGCCTGACCGGCAAGTTCCTGTTCTCGCGCGACGACGGCGATGCCGACGAGCTGAAAGGCCTCGATCCGGTCCGCTGGGGCGGCGAGGTGGGCGGCTTCTTCGAATTCTATCCGACGGACTGGATACGTGCGCGTGCCGAGCTGCGGCACGGCATCCGCGCCCATAACGGCTTCGTCGCCGACATCGCCGCCGACGCCTTCTACGATGTGACGCCAACCGTCAGGATTTCTGGCGGGCCGCGCGTCTCGTTCGCCTCCGCCAAATATTTCGACGCCTATTACGGCGTCAACGCGCAGGAAGCCGTGGCCTCGGGGTTGAACCAGTATAATCCCGGCGGCGGCCTGAAATCGGTCGGCCTTGGCGGTGCGGTGACGTGGAAGGTGACCGACCCGATGACTGCCAGCCTGTTCGGCGAATATTCGCGCCTCGAGGGCCCGGCCGCCGATTCCAGCCTGGTCAAGGAGCGCGGCGACCGCAACCAGTTCATGATCGGCGTGTCGACGACCTATCGCTTCGATTTCAAGATGTAGGTGAATCGAACGAGACGCTTTATTCCTGCGCTCATCTCCGCTAAAAGCCCACCAATGACGAGCTTTTCGCGTTCTGTCGCGATTACGATACGAATTACCAGCCCGGTGTTCCGGACGGCCTGAGAGCTGTCGGAGCCGCCGGGAATCTTGCGCGCGACCCCTCGCGCTTTTTCCAGATCATGATAGTTCAGGCCCGAGCTCCCTTGCCGCCGGGCAATCCACAATGGCAGACCAATGACCGATACAGCTGAGACGATCGACTATTCCAAGACGCTTTACCTGCCGCAGACGGATTTCCCGATGCGTGCCGGTTTGCCCGAGAAGGAACCGGTGCTGGTCAAGCGCTGGCAGGAGATGGATCTCTACCGCAAGCTGCGCGAGGCCTCCGCCGGCCGCCCGAAATACGTGCTGCATGACGGTCCGCCCTATGCCAACGGCAACATCCATATCGGCCATGCGCTGAACAAGATCCTCAAGGACGTCATCAACCGCTCCTTCCAGATGCGCGGCCGCGACGCCAATTACGTGCCCGGCTGGGACTGCCACGGCCTGCCGATCGAATGGAAGATCGAGGAGCAGTACCGCGCCAAGGGCAAGAACAAGGATGAGGTGCCGGTCAACGAGTTCCGCAAGGAATGCCGGGATTTCGCAGCTCACTGGATCGGCGTTCAGGGGGCGGAATTCCAGCGCCTTGGCGTCATCGGCGACTTCAAGAACCCCTATACGACCATGGCCTTCCACGCCGAGGCGCGTATCGCCGGCGAACTGTTGAAATTCGCCATGTCGGGCCAGCTCTATCGCGGCTCCAAGCCGGTGATGTGGAGTGTCGTCGAGCGCACCGCACTCGCCGAGGCCGAGATCGAATACCAGGACTACGAGTCGGATACGATCTGGGCGAAGTTCCCGGTCGCCAGTCTGGTGCGCGCCGTTGCTGACGGGGAAACCGCATTGACCGAGGGTGCTCTCGATCTGCTGCAGGCCCATGTCGTCATCTGGACGACGACGCCCTGGACGATCCCCGGCAACCGTGCCGTCAACTATTCGCCCCGTATCAACTACGGTCTCTACGAGGTCACGGCAGCTGAGAACGCCTTCGGCCCGCAGCCGGGCGAAAAGCTGATCTTTGCCGATACACTGGCCGAAGAGGCTTCGGCCAAGGCCAAAGTCACCTTGAATCGTCTTCGCAGCGTGTCGGCGCAAGAGCTTGGAAGTCTTACGCTTTCGCATCCCTTCAAGGGTCTTGGCGGCGGTTACGGGTTTCCGGTGCCCATGCTTGCCGGCGACCATGTCACCGATGATGCGGGCACCGGGTTCGTTCACACGGCGCCGGGCCATGGCCGCGAGGATTTCGACGCCTGGATGGATGCGGCACAGGACCTGCGTGCGCGCGGCGTCGACACCGCGATCCCGTTCACCGTCGACGATGCCGGCTTTTTCACCAAGGATGCGCCGGGCTTCGGTCCGGATCGTGAGGGTGGCGCGGCGCGCGTTCTCGACGACAACGGCAAGAAGGGCAATGCCAATCAGGCGGTCATCGACGAGTTGATCAAGCGCAACGCCCTGTTTGCCCGCGGTCGCCTCAAGCACAGCTATCCGCATTCCTGGCGGTCGAAGAAACCGGTCATCTTCCGCAACACGCCGCAATGGTTCGTCTACATGGACAAGGACCTCGGCGACGGCACGACGCTACGCAGCCGTGCGCTGAAGGCGATCGACGACACCCGTTTCGTGCCAGGGGCGGGGCAGAACCGTATTCGCGCCATGATCGAGGAGCGGCCCGACTGGGTGCTGTCGCGCCAGCGCGCCTGGGGCGTGCCGATCGCGGTCTTCGCCGACGTCGATGGCAATGTGCTCCAGGACGAGGCGGTCAACCAGCGCATCATGGACGCTTTCGAGAAAGAAGGCGCCGATGCCTGGTTCGCCGCCGGTGCCAAGGAACGTTTCCTCGGCAATCACGATGCCTCCAGATGGAAGCAGGTGACGGATATCCTCGACGTCTGGTTTGATTCAGGCTCGACCCACGTGTTCACGCTGGAGGATCGTCCGGACCTCAAATGGCCGGCCGACGTCTATCTCGAAGGCTCCGACCAGCATCGTGGCTGGTTCCACTCCTCGCTGCTCGAAAGCTGCGGCACCAGGGGCAGGGCGCCCTACGACACCGTCGTCACCCATGGCTTCACCATGGACGAGGACGGCCGCAAGATGTCGAAATCGCTCGGCAACACCGTCGTCCCGCAGGACGTGATCAAGCAGTCCGGCGCGGACATCCTGCGCCTGTGGGTGGTGACGACCGACTATTGGGAAGACCAGCGGCTCGGCAAGAACGTGCTGCAGACCAACATCGACGCCTACCGCAAGCTGCGCAACACCATCCGCTGGATGCTGGGCACGCTCGCCCATGACGATGGCGAGGAGGTGCCGCTGGAAGGGATGCCGGAGCTGGAACGGCTGATGCTGCATCGCCTCGCCGAACTCGATGAGGTGGTGCGCCAGGGCTACGATGCGTTCGAGTTCAAGCGCATCACCCGTGCGCTCCTCGATTTCATGGTGGTCGAGTTGTCGGCCTTCTATTTCGACATCCGCAAGGACGCGCTCTACTGCGATGCGCCGTCGAGCGCGAAGCGCAAGGCCTCGGTGCAGGTGGTGCGCCACCTGTTCGACTGCCTGGTGAGATGGCTGGCGCCGATGCTGCCCTTCACCATGGAAGAGGCCTGGCTCGACCGCCATCCCGATGCCGTCTCGGTGCATCTCGACCAGTTCCCGGCGATCCCGGAAAACTGGAAGAACGAGGCGCTGGCGGAGAAATGGCGTAAGGTGCGGCAGGTGCGCCGTGTCGTCACCGGTGCGCTGGAAATCGCGCGTGCCCAGAAAGTGATCGGCTCGTCGTTGGAAGCGGTGCCGGTCGTCACCATCAACGACGCAGCGCTTGAAGCGGCTATTTCGGACGTCGACATGGCCGAAATGGCGATCACCAGCGATCTCGTCATCGTCCATGGGGAGGCGCAACAAGGCGCCTTCACACTCGAAGACGTCAAGGGCGTCGCCGTGGTGATCGAAAAGGCCGAGGACCGCGGTCTGGTCAAATGCGCGCGGTCGTGGCGTTACACCGCCGATGTCGGGCAGGATCCTGCCTTTCCCGATGTCTCGGCGCGCGACGCCGCCGTGCTGCATGAACTGAAGGCGCTGGGAAGGCTCTAGATGCATGTCGCCCAAAAGTGTGCCGCGGTTTTGGGACAACGACATGCATCAACCAAAATGCATGTCGCCCAAAAGTGTGCCGCGGTTTTGGGACAACGACATGCATCAATGAAATAGTGCACAAATGCCACGCCGGACGGGCGAAACCCGTCCGTGCGTTGCCCTTAACGAGTGGTTGAGGTAAACACGCGAAACTCCGGAAGACAAATTGTCGCCGGATTTCCGTCGCAAGTGCTTGAACGATGGGGACCGGACCTTGGGACCGGCGGCGATCGAGAGGCTGTCTAGAGTGGGACTTTTTGGCATGACCGAGAGATTTAACGCGCGCCTCGCGCTGTTGGCGCCGCTTGTCGCATCGGGACTCGCTCTGTCCGGCTGTGTCGGTTCTCCGACCTACGGCACCGACAAGACCGCCGGCGAACAACTGGCCGGCGATCTCACCGGCGCTTTTTCGTTCGCCCCCAAGCGCAAGGAACACATCGATTACAAGCCGCGTCCCACCCTGGTGAAGCCGGCGCCTGGTCAGAAGGAAGCGCTGCCGGCGCCACAGGAGAGCATCGAAACCGCAAGCGCCGAATGGCCCGAATCGCCCGAGCAGCGCCGTGCCCGCCTGCGCGCCGACGCCACCGCACACCAGGATGATCCCTCCTACCAGTCGCAGATCGTCGACGACGTGCAGACGGATCCCGCCTCGGTGAAGAAGGCGATGGAGGAATCCGGCTCAAGTCACCCGCCGCGCTGGACGCCTGCCGATTCCGACAAGGGTCGCGCCGCCGACATCCAGCGCCGCCTCGCCGAAAGCAAGCAGGGCGATCCGAATACCCGCAAATATCTGAGCGAACCGCCCCTTGCCTATCGCGTCGCATCCGACACGGCGCCGCAAAACGAACTCGGCGAAGACGAGTATAAAAAGGAACGCCGCCTCAAGAGAGAGGCGGAAGGCAAGAAGGGCAGCGGCTGGTTCGACTGGCTGCCGTCTCTGTAAAAAGCGGGCCGCGTTTGCTTGCCGACGGGCATTGCCTCGGTTCAGTCCCGGCGCTCCCGAAAGAAATCCCTCAGCAGCAGGGCCGCTTCGGCCTCTGCCATGCCCGCATAGATGTCGGGCGTGTGATGGCAGGTCGGCGAAGCGAAGAAGCGCACGCCGTTGACCACCGCGCCGCCCTTTTCGTCCGCGGCGCCAAAGTAGAGCCGGCGCAGTCTGGCGAAGGAGATGGCGCCGGCGCACATGGCGCAAGGCTCCAGCGTCACATAGAGATCGTGTCCGGTGAGCCGCTCGCTCGACAGCCTGCGGCAGGCTTCGCGGATGGCCAGCATCTCGGCATGGGCCGTCGGATCGGCAAGCTCGCGGGTGCGGTTGCCGGCACTGGCCACCACCGTGCCGGCGCTGGCGATGACGGCGCCAACCGGCACTTCGCCTCGCGAGGCTGCCGCCTGCGCCTCCGCCAGCGCCAGCGCCATGAAATCGGGCCGCTTCACGCGGGTTTCCATTCCGATTATCTCCTCGCCACTCGACGGTGATCCTGTTATTGAGCGCATAACCTCGAAAATCGGGTACGGTTTTCGGCAATGATCATGCGCCAAATTAAAAATGCTACAGCGTTCGTTGCGCGCCCGAAAGGATGCGCCACGCTGTAGCAGCGCAAACGGACAAAGGCCACATGGACGACAACGACAAGAAATCTCCGCGCCAGAAGGGTCCGGGCAAAAGCGGTCCGAAGCCGGCGGCCGCGCGTGGGCGCGATACCGGCAAAGGCGGCAAACCGGCCTTCGGCGCCAAGAAACCGTTTGCCAAGCGTGGCGACGGCGGCAAGCCCTTCGAAAAACGCGAAGGGCCGCGCAAGCCCTACGCGCCGCGCGGCGAGCGGCCAATGGCAGCCGAAGGCGAACGGCCCCAGAAGCGCGAGTACAAACCGCGTGAGGGCGGGCGCTCGGAGCGGCCGTTTAACAACGGTCCGCGTCCGGAAGGCAAGCCTTATGAGAAGCGCGAAGGCCCGCGCAAGCCCTACGCGCCGCGTGGCGAGCGTCCAATGGCCGCCGATGGCGAACGGCCCCAGAAGCGTGAGTACAAGCCGCGCGAAGGCGGCGAAGGCGGGCGCTCGGAGCGGCCCTTCAACAAGGGTCTGCGTCCGCAAGGCAAGCCTTATGAAAACCGCGAAGGGCCGCGCAAGCCCTATGCACCGCGCGGCGAGCGGCCGATGGCGGCTGAAGGTGCGGCGGGTGAAAGACGTTTCGATCGACCTAAGCGTGATTTTGCCGATCGGCCCAAACCCGTCTTCTCTGACCGTCCGAAGCGCGATTTCGCTGCCGACCGGCCGCAAGGCGGTTTCAAGTCCCGTCCGCGTCCCGCCGAGGCGGCGGAAGAAGCCGGCGAGCGGATCGCCAAGCGCCTGGCTCGCGCCGGGCTTGCCTCGCGCCGCGACGCCGAGGAGTTGATCGCGGCCGGCCGCGTCAAGGTCAACGGCCGGGTTCTGTCTTCGCCAGCCTTCAATGTAATGCCCGACGACATCATCCATCTCGACGGCATGGAGATCCCGCCGATCGAGCGCACCCGGCTGTTCCTGTTCCACAAGCCTGCCGGCGTCGTGACCACCAACCGCGACCCCGAGGGCCGCAAGACCGTCTTCGACGTGCTGCCCGCCGAATTGCCCCGGCTGATGACCATCGGCCGGCTCGACATCAACACTGAAGGCCTGCTGCTGCTGACCAATGATGGCGGCCTGTCTCGCGTGCTCGAACTGCCGGCCACCGGCTGGCTGCGCCGCTACCGGGTCCGCGTCCATGGCAAGGTCGAGGAAAGTGCGCTTGCGGGCCTTCGCGAAGGCATTGCCGTGGACGGCGTCTTCTATGGCGCCATCGAGGCGAGCCTCGACCGCGAGCAAGGCTCGAACGCCTGGCTGACGATCGGCTTGCGCGAAGGCAAGAATCGCGAGGTCAAGAACATTCTCGGCGCGCTCGGCCTCGACGTGACGCGGCTGATCCGCATCTCCTACGGTCCGTTCCAGCTCGAGGATCTTCCCGAAGGCCATGTGCTGGAAATCAAGGGCAAGGTTTTGCGCGATCAGCTCGGCGAACGCCTGATAGAGGAATCCGGCGCCAATTTCGATGCCGAGATAACAAAGCCGTTTTCCAACCTGCCGGTGCGGCGGGTCGAGCCGCGCCGCGAGGAGGCCGAGCGGCCGAGATTTTCGCGCGAGGGTGACCACCGGCCGATCGGCGAGGGCGGCCTGATCAAGAACCGCAAGCGCCGCGAAGGCAGCCGTGACGAAGCGCTGGGCAAACTGTCGACCAGCCCCGACAGAGGCGCCAGGCCGGAAAAAAGCTTTGGCGACCGCGGCCCGCGACCCGAGCGCGGTGGCTTCGGCGACAAGCCGCGCGGTGGTTTTGGCGGCAAGCCGGGCGGCAAGAAATCCGAGCGCGAGCAGCGGCCGATCGAACCGCCGGGCCAGCGCAAGGCCAATGTCTGGATGGCGCCGGGCGCGCGGCCGATCGGCAAGGGCAGGGCGGAGGCGGATGCTGCCAAAGCCGCTGAAGCCAAGGCCCGCAAGGCGTCTTTCAAGCCGGCCTATGGCAAGCCCGGCGGCAAGCCGGGCGGCCCAAAGCCGTTCGGCAAGCCGCGTGGCGAGCGTTCGGGTGGCGGCGGCGAGCGGCCGCGCGGCGGTCCCAAGGGTCCCAGGGCGAAATGAGGATCGTCGGCGGCGAGTTTCGCGGGCGCCCGCTGGCGACGCCCCGCGGCAGCGCCATCCGCCCCACGACCGACCGCACCCGCGAGGCTGTTTTCAATGTGCTGGCGCATCGCTTTGCCGATCGGCTGCAGCGCGCGCGCGTGCTCGACCTGTTCGCCGGAACGGGTGCGCTCGGTCTCGAGGCGCTGTCGCGCGGCGCGTCCTATGGCGTCTTCATCGAGGAATCGGCCGAAGGCCGGGGCCTGATCCGCGACAATGTCGAGGCCTTCGGCCTGACCGGCCGCACCAAGATATTCCGGCGCGATGCGACGGCTCTGGGCGAGGCCGGCACGCTGGCGCCGTTCGACCTCGTTTTCGCCGATCCACCCTACGGCAAGGGTCTTGGCGAGCGCGCGCTGAGGTCGGCCAATCAAGGCGGCTGGCTGCGTCCCGGCGCGCTGTGCGTGGTCGAGGAGGCAGCGGCGGCGCCTTTCGAGCCGGGACCGGGATTTTCAGTTGTCGACGAGCGCCACTATGGCGAGACGCTGATCCGGTTTGTCGAGGCCGCCTGAGTTAAGCTTCATTTGCAGGCGAAGATGGAATGCGACCCCTTCTTTCCCAGGGAGCAGGTTGTGCCATGCCAATGATCAACAATTCACTTTCCCAACATCGGCTCGCCGCCTATCGTCCGTGATGAGAAACCGGAGCCATTGATGACATTTCAGGCTGACTGGCTGCGCAAGACCCTCTTGGCGACATCGCTGGCTTTCATCATTGCCGGGCCGGGCCCAGCCTTCGCCGCCGACAAACGGCCGGCCGAGTTCAAGGTGACGGATTTCCTGCTCGACAACGGCATGGAAGTGGTCGTCATTCCCGACCATCGCTCGCCGATCGTCACCCATATGGTGTGGTATAAGGTGGGCAGCGCCGACGAACCGCCAGGCAAATCCGGCATCGCCCATTTTTTCGAGCATCTGATGTTCAAGGCGACTGCCAATCACGCCGCAGGCGAGTTCGACCGTGCCGTCTCCGACATAGGCGGCTCCAACAACGCCTTCACCTCCTACGACTACACCGCCTTCTACGAGACGGTGGCGCCGTCGGCGCTCGAGCTGATGATGAGCTTCGAGGCCGATCGCATGCGCAACCTCATCCTCACCGACGATGTCATCAAGACCGAGCGCGACGTCATCCTCGAGGAGCGCCGTTCGCGCATCGACAACAGTCCCGAGGCCGTGCTCGACGAGGAACTCGACGCCACGCTGTGGCAGAACCAGCCCTACCGAATTCCGGTCATTGGCTGGATGCAGGAAATGGAGCAGTTGAACCGCACCGACGCCATCGCCTTCTACAACAAATACTACCAGCCCAACAACGCGGTGCTGATCGTGGCCGGCGACGTCGAGCCGGACACGGTCAAGGCACTGGCCGAGAAAACCTACGGCAAGATCGCGCGCGGGCCCGACCTGCCGCCGCGCGTGCGCCCGGTCGAACCGGAGCAGAACACCAGGCGAACGGTGACGCTGTCCGACGCCCGCGTCAGCGTGCCGAATTTCTCCACCCAATGGGTGGTGCCGTCCTACCACACGGCCAAGCCCGGCGAAGCCGAGGCGCTCGACCTGCTGGCGGAAATACTGGGCGGCGGCAACCGCAGCCGGCTCTATCAGGCGCTGGTGGTCAGGCAAGGCATCGCTTCCAACGCCGGCGCCTATTTCCAGGGCACCATGCTGGACGACACCAACTTCACCGTCTATGGCACGCCGCGCGGCGACGCCAGGCTCGTTGATGTCGAGGCGGCCGTCGACGCGGAGGTCGCGCGCATCGCCAGGGACGGCGTCACCGTCAAGGAGCTGGACAAGGCCAAGGACCGCTATGTCCGCTCGATGGTTTTCGCCCGCGACAAGCAGGATTCAATGGCCAATATCTATGGCGCCGAGCTCGCCACCGGCGGCAATGTGCAGGACATCGAGCAATGGCCGGAGCGCATCCGCAAGATCACCGCCGGCGAGATCAAGGCCGTCGCCGCGCGCTACCTGGTGCTGGCCCGGTCGACGACCGGCTATCTCTTGCCGCAGCAACGGGCGGGGAATTGACGATGAATAGCGAGCACCACGGCTCTCTCCCTTCTCCCACAAGGGGAGAAAGGAAGGCACGCGCTGCGCTTGTCACTTTGCTCCTCACCATCTTCTTCCTTGTCCTGCCGGCGCTTGCCGCCCGCGCCATGGACATCCAGCAGGTCACCTCGCCCAAGGGCGTCACCGCCTGGCTGGTCGAAGACTATTCGGTGCCGATGGTGGCCGTCCGTTTTGTCTTTGGGGGCGGCTCGACGCAGGATCCGCCGGGCAAGGAGGGGCTGGCCAATCTGATGACCGGTCTGTTCGACGAAGGCGCAGGCCCTCTGGACAGCGACGCTTTCCAGGTGAAGCTCGACGACGCCGGCGCCGAGATGAGCTTCGAGGAGACCCGCGACGGCATCTACGGTTCCATGCGCATGTTGGCCGAGCAGCGAGACGAGGCGTTCGACCTGCTGCGGCTGGCGGTCAACGAGCCGCGTTTCGACCAGGCGCCGATCGATCGCATCGGCGCTCAGATCCTGTCCGGCATCATCGCCGGAGAGAACGACCCCGACACGATCGCGCAGGACAGATGGGCGCGCGCGCTCTATGGCGATCATCCCTATTCGCGCTCCGACCAGGGCACCAGGCAGAGCATCGCCGCCATCACGCGGGACGATTTGAAGGCGCTGCACAAGGCGGTCTTCGCGCGGAGCGGGCTGCATGTCGCGGTGGTCGGCGCCATCGACCCGGAAACGCTGAAGAAGAAACTGGACATGGTGTTCGGCGACCTGCCGCAGAACCAGACGCTAGCTCCGGTCGCCGACGTCAAGCCAAATCTGGCGCAGCATGTCGAGGTCGACTACGACCTGCCGCAGACCTCGCTGCAGCTCGCCTGGCCTGGCGTGAAACGCAAGGCGGCGGATTTCTTCCCCACGGTTCTGATGAATGAGATCCTCGGCGGTGGCACCTTCACCTCGCGCCTGTTCCAGGAGGTGCGCGAGAAGCGCGGGCTGGCCTACAGTGTCAACTCCTCGCTCATCAACCAGGACCATGCCGACGCGCTGATCGTCACCACCGGCACGCGCTCGGACCGCGCCGCCGAAACCCTCGGCATCGTGCGCGACGTGGTCAGGCGGCTTGCCGAGGACGGCCCTACCGAGGAGGAACTGGCGGCAACCAAGAAATACCTGATCGGCGCCTACGCCATCAGCAACCTGGACTCCTCCAGCGCCATCGCCGCGACCCTGGTCGAGCTGCAGCTCGACGACCTCGGCGTCGATTACATTCAGCGCCGCACCGGCCTCATCAACGCAGTGACGCTCGACCAGGTCAAGGCCGCGGCGAAGAAGCTTTTGTCGGCCGAGCCGACCATTATGGTCGTCGGACCGCCCTTGGCCGGAGCCAATAAGGGATGAGCCTCACCTTCGGCATCGCCTTTGGCGGCGGCGGCGCGCGCGGTCTGGCGCACATCCATGTTATCGAGGCGCTGGACGAACTGGGCATCAGTCCGGTCGCAATCGCCGGCTCGTCGATCGGCGCCATCATGGGCGCCGGTATGGCCTCAGGCATGACCGGCAAGGACATTCATGATTATGCCCGCTCGATCCTCGGCCGTCGCGCCGAGGTGGCGAGCCGCATGTGGCGGGCGCGGCCCGGCACCATCGCCGAGGCCATGCAGGCCGGCATCCGCGTCAGCCAGTTCAATGTCGAACGCATCCTCAAGGCATTCCTGCCCGAAGCCATTCCAGAAACCTTCGCCGAGCTGAAAATCCCGCTGAAGGTGACGGCGACGGACTATTTCGGCCACAAGCTGGCCGTGTTCGCCGAAGGCGACCTGCATTCGGCGCTCGCAGCTTCAGCGGCCATTCCTGCCGTGTTCGGCCCGGTGATGCGCGACGGCCGGCTGCTGATCGACGGCGGCATCTACAACCCCGTGCCCTTCGACCTGATCGAGGAGGATGCCGACATCATCATCGGCGTCGACGTGGTCGGCGCGCCGGAAGAGGCCGACCGCAGGCGGCCGACCTCCGTCGACCTGATGTTCGGCGCCACGCAACTGATGATGCAGTCGATCATCGCCAACAAGCTGAAGCAGTGCCAGCCCGATATCCTGATCCGCCCGGCGGTGTCCAAATACCGCGTGCTCGACTTCCTGAAGATCGAGGTCCTGATGACCGAGACCGCCGATATCAAGGACCAATTGAAGCGCGAGGTGGAGAGGGTTGTGGAGGCTAGGGAAAGTGCTGCCGTCGAGCAAAGACGGGAAAAGCAGACCGGGTGACGCGAGGTCCATAGGTTGCCTCACGTCACCGCTATAGCTTTGATCCCGAAAGCCCGGCGCCCTCCAGTCCTCTCTGGAAGAAGGGCACTCTAACCGTTCACGATTTCGCCAGCACCGGCGCATACTCCAGCGCCACCACGCCGTTGCTGAATGGCTTGGCGTAAATCAACTCAAGCGACACCGGATCGCCGGCCGGAAACAGCTTTTTGCCCTGGCCGACGGTGCCGGGGTAGCTCAGCAGCCTGACGCGGTCGACCAGACCATGGCGCAACAGTTCCTGCGCGACGCTGAGGCTGCCATGCACATAGATGTTGCCGCCGCTACCTTGCTTCAGTGTCCTGACCGCCTCCGGCAGCGGCCCCCTGAGCAGCTCGGCCGGTTTCCAGTCGAGCACCTTCAAACTGCTGGACGCGACATATTTAGGCAGCGCGTTGAACCGGTCGGCGAAGTCTCCGGTTTCGCTCGGCCACGAGCCGGCGAAAATCTCGTAGGTCGTGCGCCCCAAAAGCATGGCGCCGCTGTCGGTAAGCTCGTCCTCCTTGAACCTGTCCATCTCGTCGTTCCAGGTGACGCCGGGCAGCTTCTCGACCTCGGCAATGCCATCGACGCTGATGAATTCGGTGACGATAAGCTTTCTCATGGCGTTCTCCTTCTCCGCTCAGAGGACGTGCCGCGCCAGCTTTCTGCGACACGCTTGGGAAAAATATCGCAACGCCCTTCAGAGGATGGATCTAAGCGCGTTTAGGAAAGATCGATATCGTGGGAAAAGTACGACGGGCCTGGACTAAGCCCCCAAGATCGGATTTTGGTACTGCGTCTGAAGCAATTGTTCTTAAGAACGCCTCGCAGGAAGATCATGGGATTCGGCGTCTTCATTCACCGCTCGGATTCGCGATACAACGACCGCCCCGCAGAGCAATACCAGTTTCCTCGCCCGTATCTGCGCCGCGTTGAAGAATGTGTCGGCAGCTGGATCATTTACTACGAACCTAGCAAAGTGAACGATACTCGGGGTTACTACGCTGTAGCGAAAGTCCAGAAGGTCATTTCCGATCCTGTGGCACCCGACATGTATCTCGCTCTGATTGAGCCCGGGAGTTACCTCGATTTCGTCAATCCTGTTCCATTTAACGGACCTGATGGTCTCATGGAGCGAGCATTGCTCAACCCCGAGGGGCGGATTTCCGGTCGTGCGCAATCTGCCGTGCGCCCGCTTAGTGCAGCCGACTTCAACCGCATCATCGATTTGGGCCTGGACACAAATGAGATGTTGCTGCCACGCTTGGATAAGGCCGATCCATCCGCCGGCTTTCAGGATGTGCAGGCGCCATTTGAATTCGAGCAGAGCCGTGACCGCGTGAGCTACATCGGATCGCGAATCGTACGAGATCGTATTTTCCGCCGTATCGTCTTGCGCGCCTATGACGAGCGGTGCGCGATTACGGGACTCAAGTTGATAAATGGCGGCGGCCGAGCAGAGGTTTCAGCCGCTCATATTCGGTCGGTCGAAGCGAACGGACCCGATGTCATCAATAACGGGATCGCACTGTCCGGTACCGCGCATTGGATGTTCGATCGCGGATTGATCAGCTTATCCGATGACCTGGAAATCCTGATATCGAGGCAGGTCAATGACCCCGGAAGCGTGCAGTCATTCATAAACAAGACTCGGCGAGCACTTCCGCCGGGCCGGCCGTTCGAGCGGCCGCATCCCCGTTTCCTGCAATGGCATCGCGAAAACTGTTTTAAGCAGTAATGCTCCGCTGACGCCCGTCCCCTCAGTCCTTCGCCCGCTCCACATAGGATCCATCGGCCGTCATCACCACCACGCGGGTCCCCGGCGCGATGTGCGGCGGCACAGTGGTGCGCACCCCGTTGGAGAGCACAGCCGGCTTGTAGGACGACGACGCCGTCTGGCCCTTGGTCGTCGGCTCGGTCTCCACCACCTCGAAAGTGGCGCGCTGCGGCAGCACCAGCGCGATTGCGATGCCGTTGAACTGGGAGACCTGAACCGGCATGCCTTCCTGGAGATAGGGCGCCGCGTCGCCGACGACGCTTTCCGGTACCGCCACCTGGTCGTAGGTTTCCGGATTCATGAAGTGATAACCTTCGCCATCCGCGTAGAGGAAGGTGTGCTCGCGCTCCTCGACATAGGCGCGCTCCACCTGTTCGGTGGTGCGGTAGCGCTCCGAAACCTTCACCCCGTCGCCAATGCGGCGCATGTCGAGCTGCGTCACGGGCGTGCCCTTGCCTGGGTGGATGTTTTCGGCAAAGAGGATCACATAAAGCTTGCCGTCCTTGTCGACGACATTGCCTTTGCGGAGCGAACTGGCGATGACTTTCACCACGGTTTTTTATCCTGCGAGAGTTGACGGGCGTTTGCCGGCTTGCGCGGCGCTGGATGGGGGCCTAGCGCATCTCGGCGCGAACCGCCAGCCCCCAACGCGAACCAGCCCGCCTTCAAACCGCCCATGACCGCCGCTTCCCCCTGGTGGACGCCGCATGTGCATGCCGATCGCCGCCCGCGCCTGATGCTGCGCAACGGCCTTGCCGCCGCCTTGCGCGATTGGTTCGCCCGCCGCGATTTCGTCGAGGTGCAGGCATCGGCCCTGCAGATATCGCCCGGCAACGAGGCGCATCTGGCGGCCTTCGCCACGGAGGCGGTCGCGCCGGACGGGCAGCGCAAGCCGCTCTATCTGCACACGTCGCCGGAATTCGCCTGCAAGAAGCTGCTCGCCGCCGGCGAGACCAGGATCTTCAGCTTCGGCCCGGTCTATCGCAACCGCGAGTGTGGCCCTTTGCACCATCCCGAATTCACCATGCTCGAATGGTACAGGGTCGGCGAAACCTATGAGACCCTGATGCGGGATTGCGCGGATCTGCTGGCGCTGGCCGCGACAAGGGCAGGGGCCACGCGTTTCAGCTTTCGCGGCCGCGACTGCGATCCTTTCGCGGAGCCGGAACGGCTGACGGTGGCGGACGCCTTCGCCCGCCATGCCGGGATCGATCTGCTTGCGACGGTGAACGCCGATGGGGGTACCGACCGCGATTCGCTCCATCAAGCCTTGACCGGTGCCGGCCTGCGTACCGCGCCCGACGACGGCTGGGCCGACCTGTTCAGCCGGGTGATGGTGGAAAAGATCGAGCCCAATCTCGGTATCGGCCGCGCGACCATCCTGTGCGAGTATCCGGTCGCCGAGGCGGCCCTGGCGCGACCGAGCCCACGCGACCTCCGCGTTGCCGAGCGCTTCGAGCTCTATTGCTGCGGCGTCGAACTCGCCAACGGCTTTGGCGAGTTGACGGACGCCGAAGAGCAGCGCCGGCGCTTCATCATGGAAATGGACGAGAAAGAGCGAGTCTATGGCGAGCGCTATCCGCTGGACGAGGATTTTCTCGCGGCACTTGCGGTCATGCCACAGGCCAGTGGCATCGCGCTCGGCTTCGACCGGCTGGCCATGCTAGCCACGGGCGCGCAAAAAATCGAGGATGTGATCTGGACGCCTGTTGCCGGGTCTTGAGCCCCAGCGCTGCGGCTCGCGCCGTCTCAATGCGCGAAAATCTGCTCCAGCGAACGAAAACCCTTGAATTCCAAAGCATTGCCCGAGGGGTCGCGGATGAACAGCGTCGCCTGTTCGCCGGGCTCTCCCTTGAAGCGGATCATCGGCCGCTCCAGCCAGTCTATGTCGGCGCGTGCTTCCAGCCGCGCGGCAAGCCGCTGCCAGTCGTCCATCAAAAGCACGGCGCCGAAATGCGGGATCGGCACCGCCATGCCGTCGACCTTCCCGTCACTGGCGGCCGGCGCGGCCCGTGGCCGCAGATGCGCCGACATCTGATGGCCGAATAGGTCGAAATCGACCCAGGTCTCCGAAGAGCGGCCGATGGCGCAACCCAGCACCTCGCCATAGAAAGCGCGTGTTTCATCGAGATCACGGATCGGGAAGGCAAGATGGAAAGGCGTCATTGGAAAAGCTCCGTGCTGGCGATGCGGTGCCGCGCTTCGTGATGCGCGGCTGAACCGATGCATTTTGATTGAAGCTTGTGCCATTGCACAAGCCGGACCGGAACAATAGATGGGGGACGGCGGCTCTCGGGCCAGCCGCAACAGCAGGATCACGCGCATGAGCGATATATCGGACGCATCAAGATTGACCGACCGCGTCGCGGCCCTGGTCGAGGCTGCCAAAAAAGCTGGCGCCGATGCCGCGGATGCCGTCGCGGTGCGTGGCCGCTCGACCGGTGTGTCGGTGCGGCTGGGCAAGGTCGAAAACACCGAGGCGTCGGAAGGCGACGACGTTTCGCTGCGTGTCTTTGTCGGCCAGCGGGTGGCAAGCGTTTCCGCGACTGCCGCGTCCGACCCGAAGGCGCTTGCCGAACGTGCCGTCGCCATGGCCAGGGTCTCTCCCGAAGATCCCAACCAGGGCCTCGCGGATCCGGCGCTGCTGGCCAGGCAGACGCGCGATCTCGACCTGTTCGATGCAACAGAAGTATCGGCCGACCAATTGAAGGAAGCGGCGCTGGCCGCGGAAGCGGCGGCCCTGGCCGTCAAAGGCGTGACCAATTCGGCGGGCAGCAATGCCAGCGCGGGGCTCGGAGGGCTGGTATTGGCCACCTCGCACGGCTTCCTCGGCCATTATGTCGCCTCGCGCTTCTCGCGCTCCACGAGCGTCATCGCCGGCGAGGGTACCGGCATGGAACGCGATTATGAATTCTCCTCGCGCCAGCATTTTGCCGACCTGGATGCGCCGGAAGACATAGGCCGCAAGGCCGGGGAGCGCGCCGTGCGCCGCCTCGGCGCGCGCAAGGCCGCGACCGGCCCGGTCGACGTGGTGTTCGATCCGCGCGTGGCGCGCGGCATTGCCGGCCATCTCGCGGGTGCCATCAACGGCGCTGCCGTCGCACGTAGGACGTCGTTCCTGCGCGACATGATGGGCAAAAAGGTGGCTGCATCGGCCATTACCGTCACCGACGAGCCGCTGAGGCGGCGCGGCCAGGCCTCGCGTCCGTTCGACGGCGAAGGCGTCGAAGGCGACAAACTTTTGATGGTCGAGAACGGCGTGCTCAACCACTGGTTCCTGTCGACCTCGGCGGCGCGGGAACTGGGTCTCGTCACCAATGGACGCGGTTCGCGCAGCGGCTCCTCCGTCTCGCCGTCTTCGACCAATCTTGCCATCGAGCCGGGTGAGCGCTCGCCGGAAGAACTGATTGCGTCGCTCAAGACCGGCTTCTACGTCACCGAGGTGTTCGGGCAAGGTGTCGACATGGTGACCGGCGAATACAGCCGCGGCGCTTCCGGGTTTTGGATCGACAACGGCCAGCTTGCCTATCCCGTGGCCGAAGTCACGATCGCCTCCAACCTGAAGACGATGTTCCTCAACATGGTGCCGGCAAGCGACCTCGATCGCAATTTCGGCACCGCTGCCCCCACGCTGCTGATCGAAGGCATGACCCTTGCCGGAGCATGATCTGACCACGACCGGCGCCACGGAGGATCTGCCGCTGCTGCGCGATGCTGCCCGCGAGGCGGGCGCCATCGCGATGCGCTACTTCGGCAACAGTCCGCAAGTCTGGATGAAAGGCGGCAGCTCGCCAGTCAGCGAGGCCGATCACGCCGCCGATGCGTATCTTCGCCAGACCCTGCTTGCGGCGCGACCGGATTATGGCTGGCTGTCCGAGGAGACGGTCGACGATCCAGTGCGGCTTTCGGCGCGCCGAACCTTTGTCGTTGATCCGATCGACGGCACGCGCGGCTTCCTGGAAGGCCAGCGCACCTGGTGCGTCAGCGTTGCGGTTGTCGAGCATGGCCGCTCGCTTGCCGGCGTGCTCGAATGTCCGGCGCTCAACGAGACTTACTGGGCGCTGCCTGGCCAGGGCGCGTTCCGCAACGGCAGCCGCATCGCGGTGCGCCAGCCCGGCGACAAGGCCGAAATTTCCGGGTTGAAGCAGTTGCTCGACAGGATACCGGCCGGCTGGCAGGAACGGTTGAAGCGGGCGCCCTACAGTCCTTCGCTTGCCTACCGCCTGGCAATGATCGCCAACGGCACGCTCGACGCCACTTTCGTCAAGCCCAACGCGCACGACTGGGATATCGCCGCCGCCGACCTTATCCTGCGCGAGGCGGGCGGCCAGTTGCTCGACCCGCATGGCCGCGCGCCGCTCTATGCCGGCGAGGTGACCCGCCACGGCGCGCTCGCCGCCGGCAGCGGTGAACTGCTGGCGGTGCTCGTGGGTGTCATTGCCGGACTGGATGATTGAAAGCATTATCGAAGGTTCCAAAGTCGGCGGCTTTGGTCTAGACCTGTCACAAACTCACAATATGTGAAGGACCGAAATGGCCGCGGAAGACGGAAAGAAACAGCTTTTGCACCTGGTGTTCGGCGGCGAACTGAAGAAGCTTGGCGGCACCGAATTCCGCGATCTCGACGCGCTCGACATCGTCGGCATCTATCCCGACTATCAATCCGCCCATACGGCATGGAAAGCCAAGGCGCAGGCCAGCGTGGACAATGCCCATATGCGTTATTTCGTCGTGCACCTGCATCGGCTCCTGGACCCCGACCACAAGGCTGTCGGTTGACTTCGATGGACAATGATCTGGCGAAAGCGCCGCCCGGCCAGGCTACGCCAACGGGCAGGGGCCGCAGCCGCGCCACCAAGGCCTTCTGGCGCAGGGTCCGCAAGCCGCTGGCGCAGTCGCGATTCGTCAAGAACATTATTGTCGGCCTGTTGGCGCAGTTCGTTCGGCTGGTGCGCCTGACCAACCGCGTTGTCGACGGCTCGGCGAAATTGACCGGCGGTGCCTATGCCCAGTTCGAGCCCGGCATCATTGCGCTTTGGCACGGCCAGCATCTGTTGACGCCGGCCTACTACCCCAAGGGCAGGCCGCTGGTCGCCATGGTGTCGCGAAGCGCCGATGCCGAACTCAACGCCCTGATGATCGAGAGATTCGGCATCGAGGCCGTACGCGGGTCCGGCGGGCGCGATAATGCCAAACATCTCGACAAGGGCGGCGCCAAGGCGCTGATCGCCCTGAAAAAGTCGCTCGTCGCCGGCAAGAACGTCGCCATGATCGCTGACATCCCCCATGGCACGCCGCGCGATGCGGGGCTCGGCATCGTGCTCCTGGCGCGGCTCTCCGGCCGGCCGATTCTGCCGGCGGCCATTGCCACCAGCCGCCGCAAGGTGCTGGAGAAGAGCTGGGACAAGACGACCATCAACCTGCCGTTCGGCCGCTCGTCCATCATCATCGGTACACCGGTTTTCGTGCCGGCCAATGCCGATGACGCCGAAATGGAGCGCAAGCGCCTCGAAGTGACGGCCTCGCTCAATGCCGCGACCGCCGAGGCCTACCGTCTCGTGGATGCCCCGCGATGAGCGGTCGCTGGGCGCGCACCATGTTGTCGGCATATCGTTTGGCGGGCGCTGTCGCCTATCCGCTGGTCGGACCCTATGTTGCCTGGCGCACCTCGCGCGGCAAGGAAGACCGCAATCGCCGCCGCGAACGCTACGGCGTCGCCGGCCGGCCTCGCCCCGATGGGCCTGTTATCTGGATCCATGCCGCGAGCGTCGGCGAAACCATAGCTGTCGTTCCCCTGGTCGAGAGCATACTCGACTACGGCGTCAACATCGTGCTGACGACCGGCACCGTGACGTCGGCCAAGGTCGCCGACGAGAGATTGGGCGACCGCATCATCCACCAATATGTGCCACTCGACCTCAAGCCGGCGGTCAGCCGTTTCCTCGACCACTGGAAGCCGGATCTGGCGATCATCGCCGAATCCGAGATCTGGCCGATGACGATTCTCGAGCTTGGCGCCCGCCACGTGCCGCAGGTTCTCGTCAATGGCAGGCTGTCCGACCGCTCCTTCACGTCCTGGAAGAAGCGCCCCAACATCGCCGAGGCGCTGTTCGAGAATCTTGCCCATGTCGTTGCCCAGTCCGATGTCGATGGCGAACGTTTCCGCGCGCTCGGCGCCCGCCCGGTAACCGTCTCCGGCAATCTCAAGGTCGACACGAACCCGCCGCCGGTCGACGAACGGACGCTGGCCACCTTGCAACGGCAGATCGGCGGCCGTCCGACCTGGGCGGCGATCTCGACCCATGACGGCGAGGAAGTGGTTGCCGCCGAGGTTCATGCGATGCTGCACAAGCGTCACCACGGCCTGGTCACGATCGTCGTCCCGCGCCATCCTGACCGCGCGGAGGCCTTGGCCGAGCAGATTTCCGGCATGGGCCTCAAGGTCGCGCGGCGCAGCAAGGCCGACAGGATCGGGCCCGACGTCGACATCCTGCTCGGCGATACGATCGGCGAGATGGGGCTCTATCTCAGGATGACCGAGATCGCCTTTGTCGGCCGTTCGCTCACCTCCGAAGGCGGCCAGAACCCGCTCGAACCGGCCATGCTCGAGACGGCGGTCCTTGCCGGGCGCAACGTGCAGAATTTCCGCGAGGCCTATCAGCGCCTGCTCGACAGCGGCGGCGCCAAGTTGGTGCGCGACCGCGACATGCTGGCCGGTGCCGTCAACTTCCTGCTCACCAACGAAGTGGCGCGCCACGAGATGATGGCGGCCGGCGCCGCGACCGTCGATGAGATGCGTGGCGCGCTGGCGTGCACGCTGAAATCGCTTGAGCCCTATATCCAGCCACTGGTCGTCAAGGCGCGCCTGAAGGGCGCGAACGGGCGCTAAGATGGCCTCCGAAGCACCACCATTCTGGTGGGAGGAGCCGGACTGGCGCGTTTTCGCGCTGTCGCCGCTGTCGGCCGCCTATGCATTTGTTGCCGGCCGTGGCATGCGGCGGGCCAGGCGCGAGAAGATCGAAGCGCCGGTTCTGTGCATCGGCAATTTCACCGTCGGCGGGACGGGCAAGACGCCGGTGGCGATCGCCATGGCCGAACACGCCAGGCGCATGCGGCTCAAACCCGGTTTCCTGTCGCGCGGCCATGGCGGCTCCTTCGCCGAGCCGCATATCGTCGACATCAAACACGACAGCGCCAGGCATGTCGGGGACGAGCCGCTGCTGCTGGCCGAACACGCGCCCGTGGCAGTGACGCCGCACCGCGCCGCCGGAGCCCGGCTGCTCATGGAAAATCATGGCTGCGATTTCCTGATCATGGATGATGGCTTCCAGAGCGCTCGCATCCATATCGACTATGCGCTGGTCGTCGTCGATGCGCGCTACGGCATCGGCAACGGCCGTGTCATCCCGGGCGGACCGCTCAGGGCCAGGGTCGTCGATCAACTGGTCTTCACCAGCGGGTTGTTGAAGATGGGTCACGGCACCGCCGCTGACGCGGTGGTGCGCCAGGCGGCGCGCGCCGGCCGGCCGATCTTCGAGGCTCACACCGAGCCGAGCGGCAAGGGACGCCTCGCCGGCAAACGCTATCTTGCCTTCGCCGGCATCGGCCATCCCGAAAAATTCTTCGACACGGTAGAGGAGGCCGGTGGCGAGGTGGCTTTGAAGCGGCCGTTTCCGGATCATCATTTCTATGCCGAGGATGAGCTTGCCGAACTGGCGGCCAACGCGCGCGCCGAAGGGCTCGGCCTCATCACCACCGCCAAGGACGCCGCCCGGCTGCGCCATGGCGCTTCGAAGGACTTTCTCGATCGTCTCGACGTGCTGGAAATCGACGCGGTCTTCGAGCTCGACCACGTTCCCGAACGCATCATCGAGGAGACACTCGATGCCTGGCGCCAGCGTAAGCTTAAGCGTTAGCTTCGCTTGCGCAATTCCGGGTGCGCCTCGATCTCGCGGCGCAATGAGGCCGCGGCGTTGATGTAGGGCTCCTGCCTCTCGACGCTCCAGTATTTCAGCTCGTCGAGCGGAATGCTTTCGCCGGTCACGGCGCAGCGCACGAACGCGCCGGGGCTCGTCACCTGGAAGTCGCCGTCGAGATAGCGGATACGGGCTTCCTTGCCGCCTGGGCCTTCGAAACGGTTCATCATGCTGTGGTGCCGAGCTTCATGCCGAGTTCATCGCCACAAATTGCCGGCAAGGTCAAGCATGGGACAAGCTCGAGGCAATGCTGATATCCTATTTGATGAGCCGAAGAGTACCATTGGTGGGGACATGATGGACATTTCTTCCGCTCGGCTGGCTTCCTTGCTCAAGGAGGCGATGACGCCGCAGGCGGCGCCGTCGGCGAAACCCGATGCGCTCAAGGCAGCGCTGGTCAAGGTGGCCTTGCGACCGCCGCTGCCGGCCTTGCGCCCGCAACCGGCCGTGGAAACGCTGGCGGCCTTGCCGCCCGCGTCAGCCGAGACGTCGCAGCAATTGGCCGCACCGCAGATCGTACGGGCCTACCAGGCGGCCATGGAGCCGGATATGGACACCGCCGGAAAGACCGTCTCCGAGATTTCGGCGCGCAAGCAGGCGTCGCCAGGTGACGAGGCTCAGCGCGGCGTGCCAGTGATCGTCACAAGACCCGAAGACGGTGGCGCTGCCCGGCCCACGCCGCCCTCGTGGCTGGCGTTCATCTCACCGCGGGTATCCGTCGTGCAAAAGGCGTCAGCCGACAATGTGGTGCCGGGGCGCGTGACCGGCCAGCCAAATGACGCCGCCCCAGGAAAACGCGAACAAGGCGTGGTCGGCATCGGCCCCATCGCAACGGGCCTGCTGGTTGCCGCGCTCATTGCATTTGCCTGGCTGGCCATTCGGTGAAACCTACGTGTCGGCTTCGATGAAGTGTTCGATCCTTTCTGCCGACACCCCCGCCTGCGCCGCGATGCGGCGCGACAGGTCGGCGGCAGCGGCGCGGGGCCTCCCGGCAGGACGATCGAGCCAGTAGGAAACGGGGTTGAGCACAACGCGGTCGTCGACGGCCACGACGCGCCCCGACCGTATCTGGTGTTCGGTGAGCGGCGGGCGTGCCAGCGCGATGCCCAGGCCGTACGCCGCGGCATCGAGCACCAGATTGTAGTCTTCGAAGCGGCGATCCTGCGGGCGCGGCCGGTAGTCCATGTCCCGCGCGGCGAACCAGGCGCGCCAGCCGGATGCATCGGAATCGTTGATCAGCGGGAATTTGAGCAGCCGGGCCGGGTCGCCGCCGCCGATCTCCGGCGCGAGACTCGGCGAGGCGATCGGAAACAGATACTCCTCGAACAACTGCATCGAAACGCGGCCCGGGATGCGGCCGCGTCCGCAACGCACCGACAGATCGATGCCTTCGTCGGCGAGATCGGCCTGGCGGTTGTCGACATCCAGCACGATGCGCAGGCGGGTGGGATCGTTCTCAAGCGCCGCCATGCGCGGCATCAGCCACAGGCCGCTCACCGAGGGGATCGAGGCCAGCCGCACCACTGCGGTGCCGCGCGGTTCAACCCAACGATCCGAATTGACCGAGATCAACGCGAAGGCTTCGGTGGTCCTCAGATGCAGGCGATTGCCTTCGTTCGTCAGCGTCACGCCACGCGCCCCGCGTTCGAAAACCTTCAGGCCAAGCCAGCCCTCCAGCTTGGCGATCTGCCGGCTGACAGCGCCATGGGTAAGGTTGAGCCTCTGCGCGGCGGCCGAAAAACTCCCCGTGCGTGCCGCTGCATCGAAGGCGCGCAGGGTCTCAAGCGGCAAGATGCCGTCTAAGCTGTGATCCATAGTCACAGCTGACCCTTGATTTGGTCGTTTGTCAATCGGCCCGAAAAGGGGTTTTGTCCCAATCGAGAGGCGAAAGAACGGGAGGACGATGTGAGGGCAATGACGAGCACGTTGAATCCAGCACAGCGGATGGACACCACCGCGGCCGTAGCGGTGGCGCTGACGGTGATTGGCTGGGCCTCGGCCTTTCCGGCTATCCGGGCTGGTCTCGCCGCTTTCGGGCCGCTCGAACTCGGCGCCCTGCGCTTTGCCATCGCCGCGGTACCTGCGGCGATCTTCCTCGCCGTCAGACGGCCGACGCTGCCGCGCATAGGCGAGTTGTGGCGCCTGGCCTTTGGCGGCGCCGTTTTCGTGGCGCTCTACACCGCCATGCTCAATTTCGGCGAGCTGACGGTTTCGGCCGGCGCTGCCGGCTTCATCATCAATGTCAGCCCGATCTTCACCGCCATCATGGCGATGGCGCTGCTCGGCGAACGATTCTCGACGATGGCCTGGGTCGGCACCGCCATTTCCTTCAGCGGCATCGGCATTATCGCGATGGCCGACGGACAGGGCCTGCATTTCGACACGGGTGCACTTCTGGTTCTGGGATCGGCGCTCTGTTCGGCCGTCAACACCATCGTCCAGAAGCCGCTGTTTGCCCGCCACCATCCACTGACCATCGCGGCCTCGAACATGGTGCTCGGCGCGCTCTGCCTGGCGCCCTTCCTGCCGTCAGCTTTTTCGCAGGCGGCGGTCGCCGACACGGCGGGGCTGGGCGCGGTCATCTATCTCGGCGTCGTGCCGAGCCTGATCGCCTATGCCGCCTGGGCGACGGCGCTTTCGCGCCTGCCTGCGGCGCGTGCCTCGAACTTCCTTTATCTGGTCTCTCCCATGTCCGCCCTGATCGGCTTCTTCTGGCTGGGCGAAGTCCCGACGCTGCTCGGCCTGCTTGGCGGCGCGCTGGCGCTGGGGGGCGTCATCGTGGTGAATTTGAAGAGATGAATCAGGGGGTTGGGGTCACTTCTTGATTCGAGAAGAGCCGCTTGGAAGCGGCTCTTTTCGGACCCCCGCCCGCTGCGAAGCAGCGAGGTGGGGGCTGCACCGGCAAACCTCGCAGGCAGCCTTCACCGCCGCCCGAACAGCCTTTCGATATCCGCCAGCTTGAGTTCGATATAGGTCGGGCGACCGTGGTTGCAGGTGCCGGAGCCGGGCGTGGCCTCCATCTGGCGCAGCAGCGCGTTCATCTCCTCGGGCTTGAGCAGGCGGCCGGAACGCACCGAACCATGGCAGGCCATGGTCGCCGCGATTTTGTCCAGCCTTTCCTTCAGCGTGTCGACGGTGTCGTTGTCGGCGATCTCGTCTGCGAGGTCTCGCACCAATTGCTGGACATTGGTCTCGCCGAGCATCGAGGGCGTCTCGCGCACGGCCACGGCGCCCGGCCCGAAACGCTCGATGCCGAGCCCGAAGCGAGCGAGCGTTTCGGAATGCAAGGCAAGCCGCTCGGCATCCTCTTCAGGCAGGTCGACGATCTCCGGCAGAAGCAGCATCTGCGACGGCACGGCGCGCGCGTGCAGCGCGTTCTTCAACGCCTCATAGACCAGCCGCTCATGCGCGGCGTGCTGGTCGACGATGACGAGTGAGTCCCTGGTCTGGGCGACGATGTAGTTCTCATGCACCTGCGCCCGTGCCGCACCGAGCACCGTGCCAAGCAGCGTCTCCGCCACTTCGCCCTGTCCTGCCCGGGCGTCGGCGCTGGCGATCGGGCCGGCATCGAACGCCGCCTGCTCGTTTTCGCCGAACCCGCCGTTTGCTCTACTCGCGCGTTCGAATCCTGAACCCTGGAACTCCATGTCGAGTGGCCGTTGCGGCGAGCGTGCGGGGTCGAAACCGGCAGAGCCCGAGGCGTGGTAGGCCGCTTCGTAGCTGCGGTGGCCATTGGCCGGGCCGCCATGGGCATATGACGCCGCTCCCGGCCGGAACGCCGCCATCATGCCGGCGGCACCGGAAGTGGCGGCGCGGATGCCGGCTCCGGCAAGCGCCTGGCGGATGGCGCCGACGATCAGCCCGCGCACCAGGCCGGGGTCGCGGAAGCGAACATCGGCCTTGGCCGGGTGGACATTGACGTCGACGATCGCCGGGTCGAGCGTCAGGAAAAGCACAGTGACCGCATGGCGGTCGCGTGGCAGGACGTCGGCGAAGGCGCCTCTGATAGCGCCGGCGACCAGCTTGTCGCGCACCGGCCGGCCATTGACATAGGCATATTGCTGCAACGCGTTGGCGCGGGTGAAGGAGGGGATCGACACATGACCGGTCAGGCGCACGCCTTCGCGCATCGCATCGATGGCAATGGAATTGTCGGGAAACTCGGCCCCCATCACCTGGGCGATGCGGCGCAGGCTGCCTTCCGCGCTGTCATCGGTCGCCGGCAATTCCAGCGTCGAGCGGTCGGAACCGGTGAGCGTGAAGCGAACGGTCGGAAAGGCGATCGCGATGCGCTTGACCACGTCGCTGGTCGCCGAGCTTTCGGCGCGCTCGCCTTTCATGAATTTCAGCCTTGCCGGGGTGGCGAAGAAAAGGTCGCGCACCTCCACCGTGGTGCCGCGATTGGCCGCCGCCGGCCTGACGGGCGAGATCCTGCCGCCCTCGATGCCGATCTCGGCGGCGCTGTCGCTTGCCGCCGTGCGCGAGCGGATCGACAGCCGCGACACCGAGCCGATCGACGGCAGCGCCTCGCCGCGAAAGCCGAGCGAGCGGATGTCGTGGATGTCTTCGGCGAGCTTGGAGGTGCAATGGCGTGCGATTGCCAGCGAAAGCTCCTTTTCGGGGATGCCGAAGCCGTCATCGGTGACACGGATCAGGTTCAACCCGCCGCCCGACGTGACGACCTCGACCTTTCCCGCACCGGCATCAAGCGCGTTCTCGACCAGTTCCTTCACCACGCTTGCCGGACGCTCGATGACTTCGCCGGCGGCGATCTGGTTGATCATCGTTTCGGAAAGCTGGCGTATGGGCATGGTGACAGTATAGGCGGATTCGTGCCGAGCGGGCGAGGGTGAAGTACGGCGAAAACAGTGAACGGTCTCACGCTTGCGCTGCCAGCCAATTCCGTACCTTGCGGGCATTCTCGCTAAGCTCCCGGTTCTTCGGCCAGATGACATAGAACGCCTTGCCGGTCTTGAGCACATGGTCCGTCACCGGCACCAACAGGCCCGTCGCCAGCAGCCGCTCGGCCAGGTGTCGCCAGCCCAGTGCGATGCCTTGTCCCTCCATGACGCCCTGGATTACCAGCCCGTAGTCGTTGATGCGCAAGCCGCGCGCGGTATCGCCGAGACGGGCGCCGGCCGATTCGAACCACTCATTCCAGCTCGCCGCCTCTCGATAGGGCTCCTCGAGATGGATGAGACGGTGCGTGGCCAGTTCCGCGACCGATTTGGGCAGGCCGAACTTCGCCGCGTAGCTGGTGCCGGCGACGGGAAAGATCTCTTCGTCGGCAAGCGGCAGCGAATGATAGTCCTGCCAGTCCCTCGGTTCGCCGCCGCGCACGGCAAGCGGGATGCCCTCTGCGATGATGTCAAGGTCGCGGTCGGCGGTCTGGATGCGCAGATCAATGCCCGGCAGTTCGTCGCGGAACTGCTGGAGCCGCGGCATCATCCAGAAGGAACCGAAGGCGGTTGAGGCGGCAAGCGTCACGTGGCCTCCGGTCGCCTGCAGGCGCAGATCCTCCGCCGACTTGCGGATGTGGGACAGGCCCAGCGAAACGTCGGCGTGGAAACGCTCGCCGGCCTCCGTCAGGCTGACCTGCCGGTGACGGCGCTGGAACAGTTTGGCACCGAGCTGTTCCTCCAGCCCGCGCACCGCGTAGGAAACGGCGGCCTGGGTCATGCCGAGCTCTCGCCCGGCGGCGGTGAAACTCGACAGGCGACCCGCCGCCTCGAAAACGATCAGGCTGCCCGCCGAGGGAAGGAGGTGGCGCAGGTTTCGCATAAGCAGAGCTTATACAAGAGATCAGGATTTTCCAGCGTCACATTCCTGTTTTGTGCGTCTAGGCTGCGAGGTATAAGAGGAATGGAGTTGCCATGAACGCACCGGCCGCTGTGACCGAACACGCCAATCGTCGAGCCGGCGGCCGCCTGGGGCGCAAGGCGCTGCGGGGAGCTCCCGTAACGTCGTTTCCGACACTGGTCCGCCAAATCCCCGTCTATCAGATGGTGCCGGACGAGGCAGTGGAACTCATACACCAGGAATCGCTCGCCATCCTGGAGGATGTCGGATGCGAGTTCCGCGACGATGAGGCCATCGAAATGTGGAAGGCCGCCGGCGCAGACGTCTCCGAGACGAGAGTGCGGATCGACCGCGCCTTGCTGATGGAACTCGTCTCGAAGGTGCCGTCGGAGTTCACGCTCAACGCGCGCAACCCTGAGCGTTCGGTGCGCGTGGGCGGCAAGAATTCCATCTTCGTGCCGATGTATGGCGCGCCTTATGTGCGTGACCTCGACAATGTCAGGCGCTACGGCACGCTCGCCGACCTCAACAATTTCCACAAGCTCGCCTACATGGCGCCGGCCCTGCATTCCTCGAGCTCCATCGTCTGCGAGCCGATGGAAATAGCGGTGCCCAAGCGGCACCTCCACATCATCCACTCGGCGCTGAAGCATTCCGACAAGCCGTTCATGGGCATCGTCACGTCGAAGGATCGGGCGGAAGACACGATGGCGATGGCGGGCATCGTGTTCGGTGAGGATTACGTGCGCGACAACCCTGTGCTGGTGTCGATCACCAACTGCAATTCACCGCTGGTGTGGGATGCCACCATGCTGGATGCGATGAAGGTCTATGCGCGCCACAATCAGCCGCTGATCCTGGCGCCCTTCGCGCTGTGCGGCGCCTCGACCTCGGCCTCGGCAGTGGGCGCGGTGGCGCAGGTCAATGCGGAGGCGCTGGCGGGCGTGGCCTTCACCCAGCTCATCCGTCCGGGTTCGCCGCAGATCTACGGCCAGTTCATGGTCACGGTCGATATGAAGACCGGCGCTCCGATGGGCGGCACGCCGGAGGCCGCGCAGATGATGTATCTGATGGGCGCGCTGGCACGGAAATACGGGCTGCCGTGGCGCACGTCCGGCTTCCATGTCGGCTCCAAGCTGAACGATGCCCAGGCGGGCTACGAGGCGAACATGCTCATGCATGCCGCCATCCTTGCCGGCGCCAACTACATCTGGCACTCGGCCGGATGGCTCGAGGCGGGTCTCACCTGCGGCTATTCGAAGTTCGCGACCGACTGCGAACAACTCGTCGGCTGGTACAAATATGCCGGCGGGCTGCCCTTCGACGATTTCAAGGAAGCGATGGCCGCCATCCGCGAGGTGGGGCCGCAGGGCCATTTCCTCGGCACCCAGCACACGCTCGAACATTTCGAGCGGGCCTTCTTCATGCCCAGCATCATGGACTTCAATTCCTACGAGCAGTGGAATGCCGAAGGCGCGAAGGACCATGACACGCGCGGTCGCGAAAAAGCCCGCAACATGCTCGCCGATTACGAAGAGCCGAAGCTCGACGAGGGCATCGCCGAAGGTCTCAGGGATTTGATCGCGCGGCGTGAGGAGAAGCTGCCGGACACCGTTAGTTGATGCAAAGGGCGAAGGCCCAGGGGAACCACAGGGAGGAAGAAATGACATTGTTCAGAAGCAACGGCGATCGCGTCCCGGGCGCCATCGATGCAATGGCCGTGGAAGCACGGGCAGGCCGGATGGACCGGCGCGAGTTCCTGGCGCTGGCCAGCGCCTTCGGGGCGTCGACCGCGCTCGCCTATGGCATGATCGGCCTTGCCGCGCCGACAAACGCCTTGGCCGAGGAGCCGAAGAAGGGCGGAACGCTGCATGTCTCGATGTCCGTGAAGGCGCAGAAGGATCCGCGCACCTACGACTGGGTTGAGCTTGCCAACATCTCGCGCACCTGGCTGGAGCCGCTTGTGCGCTACA
Source organism: Mesorhizobium sp. BR1-1-13 (assembly GCF_020165515.1). Lineage (NCBI taxonomy): Bacteria > Pseudomonadati > Pseudomonadota > Alphaproteobacteria > Hyphomicrobiales > Phyllobacteriaceae > Mesorhizobium > Mesorhizobium sp. BR1-1-13. The sequence continues at coordinate 400,398 of NZ_JAIUIH010000003.1, read as the reverse complement.
CCAGACAGTTCACCTTCGAGCCGGTGCTGCTCGAAAGCTGGGACATCAACGACGACGCCACCGAATATACGCTGCATGTGCGCAAGGGCGTCACCTGGAACAATGGCGATACCTTCAACGCCGATGACGTGGTGCACAATGTGACGCGCTGGTGCGAGAAGGGCGTCGCCGGCAACTCCATGGCCGCGCGCGTCGGCGCGCTTATCGACGCCAAGACCGGTAAGGCGAGGGACGGCGCGATCACCAAGATCGACGACAACACGGTCAAGCTGAAGCTCTCCGAGCCCGACATTTCGCTGATCCCGAACTTCACCGACTATCCGGCGCTCGTCGTTCACCGCAATTTCGATGCCGACGGCGCCGATCCGATCAAGAAGCCGATCGGCACCGGACCCTTCGAGCTGGTCTCTTACGATGTTGGCCAGAAAGCCGTCGTCAAGCGCCGCGAGAACGGCAAATGGTGGGGCGGCGAAGCTCCGCTCGACGGCGTCGAATTCATCGACTACGGCACCGACTTCAACGCCACGGTGAATGCCTTCGATTCCGGCGAAATCGACCTCAATTTCGAGTCGCCCGCCGATTTTATCGACATCCTCGACAAGATGGGGCTGGAGAAATCGGAGGTGGCGACCGCGACCACCCTGGTTGCGCGCACCAACGTCACGCACAAACCCTATGACGACAAGCGTGTTCGCAACGCGCTCCAGATGGCGGTCGACAACAACGCGGTGCTGCAGCTCGGCTACAGCGGTCGCGGCACGGTCGGCGAAAACCACCATGTCAGCCCCATCCATCCGGAATATTACCCACTGCCCAAGAAGGAGCGTGATGCCGCTGGCGCCAAGAAGCTGATGGCGGAGGCGGGTCAGGCCGACTTCGAGCATGAGCTGATCACCATCGAGGATGACTGGCAGAAGAACACCGGCGATGCCATCGCGGGCCAACTGCGGGAGGCCGGCATCAAGGTGAAGCGCACGGTGCTGCCGGGCTCGACGTTCTGGAACGACTGGACGAAATATCCCTATTCGATGACGATCTGGTACATGCGCCCGCTCGGCGTCCAGGTGCTGGCGCTCGGCTATCGCACCGGCGAGGCCTGGAATGAATCGGCCTATTCGAATCCCGATTTCGACGCCAAGCTCAAGCAGGCGCTGTCGCTGATCGACGTCGCCAAGCGCAAGGAGGTTATGAAGGATGTCGAGCAGATCCTGCAGGATTCCGGCGTCATCATCCAGCCGTTCTGGCAGAAGCTCTACAGTCATACGAGCAAGAAGGTGAAGAACTACGGCGTCCACCAGACCTTCGAAATGGACCTCCAGAACGTCTGGCTGGACGCCTAGCTGCAATGGTTGGCGAATGCCGGCACCCTTTCAGGTGCCGGCATTCCGGCAAAAATCGATTTTGGCTGCGGGCGCTGGCGCTCGGGTGCTGCCGCTAAGGCTTTTGAGGAGCGGTACATGTCTGGGCAGGTCTTCAACCGGTTGTTCGCGCCGATTGCTCTGCGCGGCAAGACCTTACGCAACAGGATCGTGTTCGGGGCCCATACCGCGAACATGGCAGTAGAGGGACTGCCGACAGAACGGCATGTCGGCTATTATGCCGAACGCGCTATCGGCGGCGCGGGGATGATCGTCGTCGAGCCGATGCCGGTGCACGGGGCCGCGGTTCTTACCCGCGGCAACTTCCGTCCTTCCGACGACAGCGTGATCCCCCATTTCCGCAAAGTGACGGAAGCGATCCGCGGCAACGGCGCCGTCGCCATCCAGCAGCTCTATCATGTCGGTCAGCACGCGGACGCGGACAACTCGTTCCATGCCGGCTGGTCCCCTTCCGGGCTGCCGAGTTATCACGACTCTGACGGTTCGCATCGAATGTCCGAAGTCGAGATCGAAGAAACGATCGACGGTTTCGTACAAGCGGCGCGCCGTTGCCGCGAGGCCGGTTTCGACGGCGTCGAGGTCTGGGCGGCGTATCATTCGATGCTGGACCAGTTCTGGACGCCCTGGTCGAACCGCCGCGACGACCGGTGGGGCGGCAGCCTTCAAAATCGCACCCGGATGAGCCGTGAGGTGATGAGCAGAATTCGCCGGGAATGCGGCGACGATTTCATCATCGGCCTTGCGGTCAACGACGAACCGGAAGTCGAAGTGGCGCTCAAGCGCGAAGCATTGGCCGAGATAATCGACCTCCACGACCGCGATTCTTTGATGGACTATGTGACTTGTGGAACGGGCTCCTACTTCGATTTCTACAAGATCATCCCGACCTTTGTTTATCCGGAAAAGCTCGGCGCCGACCTGGCGTCCGTGCTCAAATCCACCGTGCGCCACGCGTTGATCACGGCCGAGAGTCACATCCGTACGCCGCAGAACGCCGAAAGCGTGCTGAGCGAGGGCCACGCTGATCTGGTTTCCATCGTGCGGGGGCAGATCGCCGATCCGCACCTGGCTGCAAAGGCCGCCGCCGGACGGCCGGAAGACATTCGCGGGTGTCTGTCCTGCAATCAGATGTGCTGGGGCCGACGCAGCCGCGACTACTGGATCAGCTGCGTCATCAATCCTTCCGCGGGGCGGGAATGGGAGTGGGGCGGAGATCGCTTCGCCCCTGCTAGCCAACCCAAGCGCGTGCTGGTCGTAGGCGGCGGTCCCGCCGGCCTCGAAGCGGCGCGTGTAGCAGCCGAGCGCGGTCACCGTGTCACACTGGCCGAGGCTTCCGACCGCCTTGGGGGGCAGTTCCGCCTTGCGGGGCTGCAACCGCGCCGCGCCCAGATTCTGGATCTGATCGACTGGTACCAGCGCCAGCTCAGCCAGCTTCAGGTCGACGTCTGGTACGGACAATATGTCGAGGCGGAGGATGTCGAGCGCGAAGGCGCGGATCACGTCATCATTGCAACCGGCTCGATGCCGCCGGACGGCGCTTTCCAACGGGCATTGCCGCAGTGGGAAAGCATCCCGGGCGGCGGGCTGGTTCTCTCGGCTGAAGCCGTGATGGCCCGTGAGGTGAGGCCAGGCAAAAATATTGTCTTGCTCGACGATGGCGGCAATTGGAAAGGGTGCGGCACCGCCTGGAAACTCGCCGAGGACGGTCACAATGTGACGCTTGTGACACCTGACGCCCTGGTTGGCAAAGAGCTTCAGCGAATGGCCGTCGACGCGCCGCTGCGCCGCGCACTCGCCAGGCTGCGGGTGCGGTTTCTGACCGAGAGCGCCATCGTTCATTGGGACGGCAAAGCGGCCAGGGTCGCTTCCCTACTCGACGGAACCGAGCAGGACGTCGAAGCCGATGCGCTGGTCTTCGCCACGACGAGTATGGCGGCCGACATGCTTTCCATCGAACTCGACAGACGGAAAATTGCCCACACGTCGATTGGTGATTGCACCGCCTCAAGGCAGGCGGCTTTTGCCATCCATGATGGCCGCAAGGTGGCGCTTGGTCTCTGATCGCGGTCTTGGCACGCGCGCCTGTCGGATGACCTGCACCAGCGGCGAGCGGCCCTCGGGCTTCATGAGCCGCAAAAAAGCCGATATGCAGGATGCGTGTTACTGGATTGCGCCAAGCCATCAAAAGCCGGAGATTCTGCATGAGACTGACAGTGCTCCTTGCCGCCCTTTCGACGGCGTTTCCCGCTGTCGCCCTGGCCGGTCCGGCGTCGGACGCCGTGAAGTTCTTCTATGTTCCGGAGGTCAAGTTCGAGGCCGACGCAAAATACCGGGATCGCTTCACCGAGCCGGTGACGAGACTGTTCGACCTCAACGATCAGGCAACGAGGAAGAATCCGGACCAACTCGCCTGCATCGATTTCGATCCGGGCCTCGATGCGCAGGATTTCGACCAGAAGACCGTCTCCAAGACCCTGAAAGTGTCCGAGACAGTGGACGGCGACACTGCCCAGGTGGTGGCGAGCTTCAGTCTCTTTCCGGAAGGAGACGATGCACAACGCGAAATGCATTGGTCGCTGAAGAAGATCGACGGCAAGTGGAGGATATCGGACATCGCATCGAAGACCAACGATTGGACGCTGAGCCAGCTCGAATGCCTGGCGGGCCAAGATCCGGAGTGATCCGATGGCCCGCCGCCGGTTCCTGGCGCTGTCGGCCGTGTGCATGATGGCGGCGGACTTGAGTGGCGGCGCCGCGCAGGGGCTGCTCGGCGCGCCGCCGGCAAACGCTCCGGCGGCCACCGCGCCCGATGACAACGGGTCGCCGCCAGCGCCTGCACCTCGCGGAGCCGCCGAGCCGGCAACGCCACCGGTTGCCTCGCCGGGCGAACCTGCCGCCCCAATTCAGCCGGGCTCGCCGACGGAGGTGGTGCGGCCGTTCTACGACCAGGTCGGCTTGGAGGTCGATCCGTCGCAGCGCGGCCATTTCGTCGATCCGGCGAAAACGGTGCTCGACAAGAGCGATGCGCTGCGCAAATCCGGACAGGGCGAGTGCCTCGACCCCAACATGGCGCTCGACAATGCCGACTATGACAAGGCCGAGATCGACAAGAGCCTGAAGACGCTCGAGGCGATCAATGGCGACCAGGCCAAGGTCATCGTCGCCTTCGTCGTCGCCGGCAACCCGCACCGCCTTGAGTGGAAGTTCAAGAAGGTCGACGGTGAATGGAAGATATCGGACCTGCTATCGGTGACCGGTGAATGGGCGCTCAGCCAGTACCAATGCGAATGACGGTTCGAGCTAGCCTCGCCCGCGATAGGGTGCCACTCCGGTCTCGGGCAGCCAGGCGCCTTCCGGCGGCGCGCCCGTCTGCCAGAACACGTCGATCGGAATGCCGCCGCGTGGATACCAATAGCCGCCGATGCGCAACCATAGCGGGCTCGTTGCCGCCACGATGCGGCGGCCGATCATGACGGTGCAATCCTCATGGAAAGCACCATGATTGCGGAACGAGGTCATGAACAGCTTGAGCGACTTCGATTCCACCAGAGCCGCGTCGGGTGCGTAGTCGATGACGATATGGGCGAAGTCAGGCTGGCCGGTGACCGGGCACAGCGAGGTGAATTCCGGGCAGGTGAAGCGCACGATGGCCGGCGGGCCGTCGCCGCGCGAAAACGGCACGGTTTCCAGGACCGCCGCTTCCGGGCTCTGTGGCGTCTCGACATGCGCGCCGAGCTGGGTGAGGGTTTTGGTATCGATCATGGACGGCTCCTTGCCTGCCTGTCGCCGGAAGCACGCTTCCATGGCGGTCGGCGCGAACGAAGATTGGAATAAACGCCGCAATCCATTCAGGGGCGGCACATCTGGCCGCTCAATAACACAATTTGAACCTGCAGGAAGACGATGACCAGCAACGATCCGCTTCTCCAGCCTTATCAGCTCAAACATCTGACGTTGAAGAACCGGGTGATGTCTACCAGCCACGAGCCCGCCTATTCGGAAGACGGCATGCCCAAGGCGCGCTACCGGCTCTACCATGCGGAGAAGGCCAAGGGCGGCATGGCGCTGACAATGACCGCCGGCTCGGCCATCGTTTCGCGCGACAGCCCGGCCGCCTTCGGCAATTTGCATCTCTATGATGACGGGATCGTGCCATGGCTCGCGGAACTGGCCGACGCCTGCCACGAGCATGACTGCAAGGTGATGATCCAGATTACTCATCTCGGCCGTCGAACCGGCTGGAACAAAGCCGACTGGCTGCCGGTGCTGTCGGCTTCGCCGGTACGGGAGCCGGCGCATCGCGCCTTTCCCAAGACCATCGAGGAGTGGGATATCGAGCGCATCGTCGCCGACTACGCGTCGGCCGCCCAGCGCTGCCAGGCTGCCGGCCTCGACGGCATCGAGTTCGAGGCTTACGGCCATCTGATGGACGGCTTCTGGTCTCCGGCCACCAACCATCGCGACGACGAGTTCGGTGGCTCGCTCGATAACCGGCTGCGCTTCACCGATTTGGTGCTCGACGCCGTGCGCGCGGCGGTCGGTGAGAAGTTCGTCGTCGGCATCCGCATGGTCGCCGACGAGGATTTTTCGCAGGGCCTGTCGAAGGAGGAGGGCGTCGAGATCGCCAGGCGGCTGGCCTCATCCGGCAAGGTCGATTTCCTCAACATCATCCGCGGCTCGATCGAAACCGACGCGGCGCTGACCAAGGTCATTCCGGTGACCGGCATGCGCTCTTCGCCGCATCTCGACTTCGCCGGCGAGGTGAGGGCGGCGACGAAGTTCCCGACCTTCCATGCCGCGCGCATTTCCGACGTTGCCACCGCCCGCCACGCCATCGCCACCGGCAAGCTCGACATGGTCGGCATGACCCGCGCCCACATCGCCGATCCGCACATCGTCCGCAAAGTGATGGAAGGGCGCGAGCACGAAATCCGCCCGTGTGTCGGAGCCACCTACTGCCTCGACCGCATTTACGAAGGCGGCGAGGCGCTCTGCGTCCACAATGCGGCGACCGGCCGCGAGGCAGACATTCCGCATATCATCGCCAAGGCCGAGGGACCAAAGCGAAAGGTCGTCGTCATCGGCGCTGGTGCAGGTGGACTGGAGATAGCGCGCGTAGCCGCCGAGCGCGGCCATCAGGTGACGGTGCTGGAGGCATCGGGCCAGGCCGGCGGGCAGGTCAGGCTGGCGACACAGAACCCGCGCCGCAAGGAGTTGATCGGCATCGTTGATTGGCGGCTGGCCGAACTCGACCGGCTCGGCGTCGAGATTCGCTACGACAGCTGGGCGGAGAAGGACGACGTTCTGGCGTTGTCGCCGGATGTCGTGGTGGTCGCCACCGGCGGACTGCCGCAGAATCCGCCGCTGACGGCGGGCGGCACTCTTGTCACATCGAGCTGGGACATCATGGCCGGCAGCGTCAAGCCGGCTGAAAACGTGCTGCTCTATGATGACAATGGCGGCCATCAGGGAATGGGCGCTGCAGAACTCGTCGCGGCTGCCGGTTCGAAACTGGAACTGGTTTCGCCGGAGCGATTCTTCGCGCCGGAAATGGGCGGCATGAACCACGTACCCTACATGCGCGCCTTCCAGGAGAAGGGGGTCACCATCACTATCAACACAAGGCTGCGCTCGGTGCGCCGCGAGGGCAACCAACTGGTTGCCGAGCTTGCCTCCGATTTCGCCGACGGCTGGCGCGGCGAGCGGCGGGTCGACCAGGTGGTGGTCGAACATGGCACGGCGCCGCTCGACGACCTTTACCTCTCGCTGAAGCCATTGGCGAAGAACGGCGGCGCCATAGATTATGAGCGGCTGGTGAGTGGCGGCGACATCTTTCCCGAGCGCAATCCGCGAGGATCTTTCGTGCTGTTCCGCGTCGGCGATGCCGTCGCCTCACGCAACATCCACGCCGCCATCTATGACGGCATCCGGTTCGGGCTAAGGATTTGAAAGGCTGCTGTCGCTAACAATTCCGGGGAAAGTTGTGGCGCGCAACGGAACCTCCGCAATGAGAGCCATCTGCTGCCTTGGTTCGTTGCGCGCCGCGCACGCCGCCTGCTTGCGCCGGCACCGTACGATCCGTGATCAGAACATTCTGGCGGTGGCCATGCAGAGCACGGTGAGAACCAGCAGCCAGGCGGCGATTCGCTCGCCTTGGGCCATCTTCGCGCGCAGGGCGGGTTCGGTGGCCGCGTCGGCGCCAGCAAGTTGCGTGCTGGTGCGGCGGACCATGGTGCTGAGCACGCCGGCCGCGGCGAAGGCGGCAACGATGCCGAGCGCCAGCACCATTTCCATCGAGCCGAAATAGGCGCCATGGAAGAAATACCAGAGCAGCGCACCGGTGAGAAACACCATGCCGGCCGCTCCCATTTGCGGCCCAATGAAGCGTTCAGCCCGGATCTCGGGGTCGCGCGCCAGCGTGATGGTGGTGCCGGCCCAGAACACCCCCGCCATGACGTGAAGACCGATGGTGATGATGTAGACATATTGCATACCAGCTCTCCTCTCTTGCCCGTCGTCGCCTCAATAATTAGATATCTAACTGTTAGATGTCAATGTATAAAGGATGCCAGTTCCATCCGTGGAAAACACCGTCTAGTGTCTTGCCATGACGCCCTTTGAACGCCCGCCGGTCGGCATGAATCTCGGCCGCACCGCCAAGCTTGTTGCACAGGCCTTCGACACCGCGTTGGTGGAAGCGGGCGGCACGTTGCCCGTCTGGCTTACTCTGCTGTCGGTCAAATCGAGCGAGCTAGCCAACCAGCGCGAGCTCGCCGGAATGATCGGCATACAGGGGGCGACGCTCACCCATCATCTGAACGCGATGGAGGCGCAAGGATTGCTGACGCGCCGCCGCGATCCCGTCAACCGCCGGGTCCATCTGGTCGAATTGACAGAGGCCGGAGAAGCGATGTTCGAGACACTGCGCAAGGCGGCGATTGCCTTCGACAAGCGACTGCGTGTCGGCCTGTCAGACGACAGATTGGCGGAGTTTGCGCAAGTGCTGGCGACGTTGCGGGCCAATGTGGAAAGCTGACGATGTCCAAGGCGCGCCACGTGAATCTCTTTCGACACGACGCGCTTTAGGACTCACCGCCTCAGTCGTCATAGCTCTGGATTGTGCCAAAAGCATAACCGCGCTGCTTCAGCGCTGTAATCAGCTTGGTCAGTCTCGTCTTGCCATCGAAGCTGTCCTGGAACATCTCGTCATGCATGAGCAGGATCATCTTTCCGCGCTTGACGAAGCGGCCATAGCCGAACAGGTGATCGATCTCGCTGACCAGGTGGTCGACGCTTTGCACCGGCTTGCCTGTGTCGTCATGCACCCACTCATGGTCCCAGCCATAGAGATAGAACCCGGAGGCGGCGACGAATTCGTAGTCCGGCTCCTCCCGGCCTTCCTGCGCAAGGCCGAGCGAGGTGTCGTTCTTCGACATTGAGGGCAGTCTGAACACGTCGCGCCCAGGCAGCCTCGCATGAACCGCCGGTGAGAGCCCGAGCACGACGTTGGCCCGCAGCATGTCGGCCACAACGCCTTCCGTATCGGCATAGAAATGTTGGTAGCGGTTGTTGGCGTGGCTGTAGCTGTGATTGCCCACCGTCACCAGCGGCAGAGCTTTTGCGCGTCTGACCAATGCCTTGTTGCCCGCGCTCGCCTGCGCATGCATGCCGACCATGAACAGCGTCGCCGGCACCTGCTGCGCCTCCAGCACGTCGAGGATGGTGCTGGTGCCGTTCAGCGGCCCGTCATCGAAGGTCAGATAGATGGTGCGATCCGCTGCGTAAGCGGGAAATGCGGCGAGCATGGTCAGCAAAGCAAGCAGAAGCGGCATCGGGACTACCCGTTTGCGATCAGGGCGCCATCTCGGTGATGAGTTGTCAAGCGCGGGTAAGGGCTGCCTACGCCAGGCTTCCCTGCAGCACCGTCAGCCTGGCCTTCTTCGGCATGCGGGCGCTCAGCCAGTCACGGGCTTTGTCCTGCGGCATCGGGAAGGCGATGGAGTAGCCCTGCACCTGGTCGCAGCCGATCGCCATCAGTGAATCGAGTTCGGCTTCGGTCTCGGCGCCCTCCGCGACGATCGAGATGCCAAGGCCCCGCGCGAGCTCGGTGATGGCGCGCACGATCTTGGAGTTGTCACCGTTCTCATGGATGTTCTGGACGAAGCGGCGATCGATCTTCAGCCGGTCGATCTCGTTGGGATTGACGTGGCTGAGCGACGCGTAGCCGGTGCCGAAATCGTCGAGCTCAAGATGGACGCCGGCGGCCCTGATATGGCGTAACTTTGCCGCGATGCCTGTCTTCTCGTCATCGAGAATGACGGATTCGACGATTTCCAGCGACAGTTTCTGCGGCGGCAGGCCGGCCTTCTCAAGCGTCTCGAACAGGAAAGCGTCGAAGTCGTGCTCGCGCAATTCGGTTCCGGATACGTTGACCGCAAGCCGTCCGAAAGCAATGCCGGCGCGGTTCCATTCGGCGGCTTCGTTGATCGCCTTGCTGATGACGATGCGGCCGATATCAGGCATGAAACCGCATTTCTCGGCGACGGGAATGAATTCGCCAGGCGAGATCATGCCGCGCTCGACATGGTTCCAGCGTACCAGCGCCTCGATGCCGCTGATCGTGCCGTCGCTCAGTGAAACCTGCGGCTGGAAATAGACCTGGAATGCCTGCTGTGAAATGGCAACCTTGATGTCGTGCTCGAGTTGCTTGCGATAATCGAGTTCGCGACGCAATTCCTCGGAGAAGAATGAGAAATTGCCGCCGCCCATCTTCTTGGCGGAGTAAAGCGCCAGATCGGCGTGAACCAGCAGGTCCTGGGCGTTGTCGGCGTCGATCGGATAGACGGCGATGCCGCCGCTGGCGCCCGGTAGAATGGTCGTGCCCTGGAAGACGATCGGCTCGTTGATGTGCGCAAGAATGCGCCGTGCCAGCATGTTGATGTCTTCGCTGCCGCCGGCGCCGTTGAGGATCATCACGAACTCGTCGCCACCGAGGCGCACGCACAGATCCGACGCCCGACACGAATCGCGCATGCGCTGGGCCGTGATGACCAGCACATAGTCGCCGGCGGCGTGGCCGAGCGTGTCGTTGATCTGCTTGAACCGGTCGAGGTCAAGCTGCACCACCGCAAGACGTTCGCGCCGACGATGCGCGCTCTTGATCAGCGTGTCGAAATGGTCGGTCAGGAATGTGCGGTTGTGCAGACCGGTCAGCCCGTCATGAACGGCGATGAAGGCCATCGAATTGCGCGCATCGACGAGTTCGCGCGTCTTGCGCAGGATCGCGTTCGACATGGGTCGGAAGATGAACAGCGCCACCAGTACGATGACGCCGATCGTGGCGTAAAACAGCGTGCGGTGCAGATCGAGCATCTTTTCGGATCGTTCGTCGGCGAAAGCGCTGATGCGCTGGCCCAGTGCCGAATAGCCCGACAATGTTGCGTTGGCGACCGAGGCGTCGAGGGTGACGCGTTCGTAACCGCCCTTGTAGCCGCCATTGTCGCCGAGTGCGAGCTGCGACGAGAAGGCCGATACCAGGCGTTCGCCATTGGCGACCAGCCCAACGGAAAAATAGTCGAGATGGAAAGGCTTGCCGAAAAGGACGTTCTCGATCGTCTTCGGATCCAGCCTGGCCGGCGACTTTGGATCGGCGGCCGTCTGCTTGAGCAGCAGGTCATAGTTGGTTTCGAACTCCGCCGTCGCTTGCTTGAGCGCGTTGACGAGCGCCGGCTGCTTGTCGCGCGAAGCAGCACCGGTCGCACCGGCGAGGAAGACGATGCGCTGCGACAGCGTCTTTTGCGTGCTGACGATATCGAGCAGCGTATGGTTGTGCCGTTGGGTGGCCATCACCTGCTGCAGCAGGATGAAGGAAGCCACCACCATGGCGGCGATGATCAGCAGCGCCAGCCAGTAGCCGGCCTTGATCAGCAGTATGAGCTTGCCTGAAACGGTTTGCACCGGCTGCTGCGACATCTTGGGGGGCGGCCCTCTCGCCAACGGATTCCTGTATGAGCATCATTGAACTGCAAACATTAACAGGGCCGGAAATCGACGGCCGGTCGACAAGGGGAAAGGCTTAAAGATCGCGAAATGGTTATCGGCCTCTTTCGCGGCCGGTCCGCATTTGAACATTCGCCGGCTCCCATGTGATCGGGATCGTTTCTCGAGCCATGCCTGCGGCATCCGTTCGACATTGTCCAGCCACCTGATCCGGTCGCTTTTGCGGTGGATTTTTTGTGCGTGCGGGACGACAGTCTGCCCACGTCAAACGAGGCATGATCATGACCGCAGCATTTCTCTCCCATATCGACGGCGAACTTGAGGGGCTCAGATCGGCTGGACTGTACAAGTCCGAGCGGGTGATTTCCTCCACGCAGTCGGCTGAGATCGAGGTCGGCGGCGAGAAGGTGCTGAATTTCTGCGCCAACAACTATCTCGGCCTCGCCGACAGCCCCGACCTGCGCGAGGCGGCAAAGCACGCGCTCGACCGCTACGGCTACGGCATGGCTTCGGTGCGTTTCATCTGCGGCACGCAGGAGGAGCACAAGCAGTTGGAAGCGACGATATCGTCCTTCCTCGGCATGGACGACACCATCCTCTACGGCTCCTGCTTCGATGCCAATGGCGGCCTGTTCGAGACGCTTCTGGGCGAGGAGGACGCCATCATCTCCGACGCGCTGAACCACGCCTCCATCATCGACGGGGTCAGGCTGTCCAAGGCCAAGCGCTTCCGCTACGCCAACAACGACATGGCGGATCTCGAGGCGCGGCTGAAGGAGGCGAAGGATTGCCGCTTCCGGCTGATCGCCACCGACGGCGTGTTCTCGATGGATGGTATCATCGCCAATCTCGCAGGTGTGTGCGATCTGGCTGAAAAATACGATGCCATGGTCATGGTCGACGACAGTCACGCGGTCGGCTTCGTCGGCAGGAACGGCCGCGGCTCGGCTGAGCATTGCGGCGTCGAGGGCAGGGTCGACATCATCACCGGTACGCTCGGCAAGGCGCTGGGCGGCGCTTCCGGCGGTTACACGTCCGGCAAGAAACAGGTGGTCGACTGGCTGCGCCAGCGCTCGCGACCCTATCTGTTCTCCAACACGCTGATGCCGGCGATCGCCGGCGCCTCGATCAGAGTGTTCGACATGATCCGCAATGGCGATGCCCTGCGCGAGCGCCTATATGCCAATGCGGAACGGTTCCGGACACAGATGGGCAAGCTCGGCTTCACGCTGGCAGGCGCCGGCCATCCGATCATCCCGGTCATGCTGGGCGATGCCAGCTTGGCGCAGGAGATGGCGGCGCGCATGCTGCAGCGCGGCATCTATGTCATCGGCTTCTCCTTTCCGGTGGTGCCAAAGGGCCAGGCGCGCATCCGCACCCAGATGTCGGCCGCGCATTCCACCGCCGACATTGATCGGGCGGTCCAGGCTTTCGGTGCGGTTGGCAAGGAACTAGGTGTGATTTCCTGAGCGACCGGCACCGCAAACCGCTTCCGGATCAAGAGATTCAAGGGACAAGAGAATGTCGAACATGATGAAGGCGCTGGTGAAGGCCAAGGCCGAGCCAGGCATCTGGATGGAAGAGGTGCCGGTGCCGGAAATCGGCCCCAACGACGTGCTGATCAAGGTGAAGAAGACCGCGATCTGCGGCACCGACGTCCACATCTACAATTGGGACCAGTGGGCGCAGAAAACGGTGCCGGTACCGATGGTGACCGGCCATGAATTCGTCGGCACCGTTGCGGATTTCGGCGCCGCGGTCACCGAATACAAGGTCGGCCAGCGTGTGTCAGGCGAAGGCCACATCGTCTGCGGACATTGCCGCAACTGCCGCGCGGGCAGGGGGCATCTGTGCCGCAACACGCTCGGCGTCGGCGTCAATCGTCCGGGTGCTTTCGGCGAGTATCTGGCGATCCCGCAGCACAATGTCGTGCCGATCCCCGACGATGTGCCCGACGAGATCGCTGCGATCTTCGACCCGCTGGGCAATGCCGTTCATACGGCATTGTCCTTCGACCTGGTCGGCGAGGACGTGCTGGTCACCGGCGCAGGACCGATCGGCATCATGGGCGCGCTGGTGGCGCAATGCGTCGGCGCCAGGAAGGTCGTTATCACCGACATCAATCCGGTTCGGCTGGACCTAGCGCGCAAGCTTGGCGTCCAGCATGTCGTCGATGCCTCCAAGGAAAAACTGCGCGATGTGATGCCGGCACTCGGCATGACCGAGGGTTTCGACGTCGGCCTGGAGATGTCGGGCGCGGCCCCTGCCTTCCGCGACATGATCGACACCATGAATAATGGCGGCAAGATCGCCATCCTCGGCATTGCGCCGACCGGGTTCGAGATCGACTGGAACAAGGTCATCTTCAAGATGCTGCATCTCAAGGGCATCTACGGCCGCGAGATGTTCGAGACCTGGTACAAGATGATCGCGCTCGTACAGGGCCCGCTCGACGTTTCAGGCCTGATCACCCATCGCATCGGCATCGACGATTTCCAGGTTGGATTCGATGCGATGCGCAGCGGCAGTTCGGGCAAGGTGGTGATGGACTGGTAATCGATGCGCTGAGAGCTTCAGCCTTCGAGGCAGGCGATGCTAGAGTAGCCTGGTTTTCAGCCATCGCACCTGTCGCCACGCGCGCCGCAACGCAGTTGCGGCGGCGCCGATCGCAATGACGGCGAGCGCGAGCGTCAAGGCTTCGTTGTGGCCATTCCAAAGGAATTCTCCGGCCGATAGCAGTGCCGCGACGGTTGCAACTGCCATGCGATGTGGCTTGGCCATCGGTCCGGTGAAATCGCTCGGCGCCTCGTTGGCCCGCCCCAATTCCCGCACATAGGCGGTGAGAACCGAAAAACAGGCCGCCGCCCAGCCTAGGCCAGGCATGCCGATGCCGTAGCCTATTCCGGCCATGATGGCGATGTCGGCGATCCTGTCCGGGAACTCGTTCCAGAACGGCCCGTCGGCCGACGCCTTGCCGCCCTCGACGGCGACCATGCCATCGAACAGATTGCACAGCAGCCGCAGTTGGCAAAACAGCGCCGCGCCCAGCAACAGCAACAAACGAGAAGTGCCGCCGCTCTGCCCGCCAAGCCAGAAGGCCGCGCCTGCCAGCGCGCCGGCGAGGATACTGGCCTGCGAAATCCGGTTGGGGGGCACGGAGAGCGCGGCGAGACGTCTGGCCGTCGCTTGTGCCCAGCGCGTGTCGCGGCTTGCAAGTGGTCTGCGATCGCCCGTGTTGATCACTGCCTCATCCCGGTGACCAGAAATAACGCGTGAGATGGAAGAAGATCGGAGCGGAGAAGACCACCGAATCCAGCCGATCTATCAGGCCGCCGTGGCCATCGATCAGATGGCCCCAATCCTTCACGCCGCGGTCACGTTTGATGGCCGACATCACAAGGCCGCCGAAAAAACCCATCAGCGTGATCAGGAAGGCCATCGCGCCCGCCTCAAGCGGAGAGAACGGCGTGATCCACCACAGGCCAGCGCCGATGAGGCTGGCGCTTGCAACGCCTCCGAGGAAACCTTCAAGCGTCTTGGACGGCGAAAGCTTTGGTGCGATCTTCGTATGCCCGATCGCCTTTCCCCAGACATATTGCAGTACGTCGCTCAATTGCACGACGATGACAAGGAAGGCTATCAGAAGCACATTGCGGCCCTCGTAGCCGGGAATATGCAACGTCAGAAGAGCCGGGACGTGGGAGGCGCAGAAAACGCAGATCATCAACGCCCATTGCACCTCGGCAATTCGAACGAGGAAGTGCTGGGTATCGCCCCGTATGGCTGAGATGATGGGCATCAACAGGAAGGCGTAGACCGGGATGAAAACAGAAAAGATCTCGTAGTCCTCGATCCAGAGCAGCACATACTGTACCGGCAGCACGACGAAAAACGCCGTGGCCAGCGCCCAGTGGTCGGCACGCCGGGTATTGGTCAGCGTCACGAATTCGCGAAGTGCGGCGAAGGAACAGAAGCCGAAGAGAAGCAGGACGCCGATCCGCCCGGCGATGAATGCTATGGCGATGAGAATCGCCATTACCCACCAGGCATTGATACGGGCGTTGAGGTTCTCGATGGCTGGGTTGGAGCCTTCCGGCGACAGCCGTCGCTCCAGGATATGCCCCACGAAAGAGGCCACGAGCAGGATCCCGCAGACGCCGAGCACGAGAACCATCATATCGAATTGGGTTGAGCTCATTCCGCTGCCTTTTTCGGTGCCAGCGCCAGCAGCGCCCCACGTGCCCGTTCGAGGAACATATGCTTGCTCTCGCCGTCAGCCAGGTGCATTGCCTCGCCGAACGTCACCGTGCAGATCAGCGGGATAGGCACGAATTCCCCTTTCGGCATCACCCGGTTGAGATTGGCGATCCATACCGGCACCAACTCGAAATCCGGGTGCGATGCCGCCAAATGGAACAGCCCGGACTTGAATGGCTGCAGGGAAGCGTCGGATTGGTTGCGCGTGCCTTCCGGGAAGAGAATGAGCGAAGAGCCTTCTCTCATCGCCTCCCCCATGCTCTCGACGGGATCCATCGTGCGTCCATCGCGATTGCGCTCGATCAGGACGGCATTGAAAACGTCGCGGCCGACGAAGGCTCGGACTTTTGATTTCAGCCAGTAGTCGGCACCCGCTACGGGTCGCACCCGCCGACGCAGGCGCGGCGGCAGGACAGCCCAGATCAAGATGAAATCACCATGGCTG
Organism: Mesorhizobium sp. BR1-1-13; assembly: GCF_020165515.1. Taxonomy (NCBI): domain Bacteria; kingdom Pseudomonadati; phylum Pseudomonadota; class Alphaproteobacteria; order Hyphomicrobiales; family Phyllobacteriaceae; genus Mesorhizobium; species Mesorhizobium sp. BR1-1-13. The sequence goes on along the minus strand of NZ_JAIUIH010000003.1, from coordinate 384,318 downwards.
GAGTGATTGGCAAAGAAGATCGAGCGACGCCGAGGCAACCTGCCTTCATGCCAAAACGGCCGCACGGCGGTGATGGCTCGGGCAAACAGCAAGACGACCACGGCCACCGGCCTCGCGAGCAGCGACTTCATCCTTCCCCCCAATTCGCCCGTCGATGATCACTGGCTTACATACAGCGCTGAAAATTCGCCACCGGGCAAGCAGGGATCGAAAATGACCGCCAGACCGTCTCTGCTTCAAGGCGCTGTCGCGTCGAGCCATCGTCTCCTATTCCATCTGGCGATAGCCGCTATCTCAGACCCAACGCGCTTTCCAACGACGCGATGCCTTTGACGATGGAGGCTTGCTGGTCGGCGCTCAGCTGGGCCAGCAACTCCCGTTCGAACGCCTTCGCCAGCGGCACCATCTCGCTATAGGCCGCAAGTCCGGCTCTGGTCAGCGCCAGGTGCTCGACGCGGCGATCGTTCTCGTCAGTGGTTCGGATGAGCCATCGGCGACGCTCAAGCTCCGCCACGGCACGCGAAACCTTTGTCTTGTGCATCGCCGACTGCGCGCCGAGTTCCGTCGCGGTCATTGTGCCGCGCTGGCCAAGCCCCGAAAGCGTACGCCATTCCGGGCGCGTGAGGCCGTGACGCTCCTTGTAGATCCGGGAGAATTCGCGGCTCACGGCATCGGCCAGCCGATACAGCCGGTAGGGCAGAAAGCTTTCGAGTTCCAGGATTTCGGATTCCATGACCAGCCATCGAGAAATGCCCGCGCACGGCATTGATAGTTACATTTTCGATGGTTACAAATGAAACCAATTTGGTCAAGCATTCGCGAGGAGGAAGCGATGGCCTTTTCCTACATGCCGGGTTTCGGCAACGATTTCGAAACCGAAAGCCTGCCGGGTTCGCTGCCGCACGGGCGCAATTCACCGCAGCGGCCGGCCTACGGCCTCTATGCCGAGCAGCTCTCCGGTTCGCCCTTCACCGCGCCGCGTGGCACCAATGAGCGCTCCTGGCTTTATCGCATCCGGCCAAGCGTCAGACATACCGGGCGCTTCACGTCGGTGAGTTATCCCTTCTGGAAAAGTGCGCCCAATGTCGGCGATCATGAGCTGGCGCTCGGCCAGTATCGCTGGAGCCCGGTGCCGATGCCGAAGGAGCCAACCGATTTCATCGCCGGCATGCGCTCGATGACGACCGCCGGCGACGTTCTTGGGCAGACCGGCATGGCGGCGCATGTCTATGTCGCCAACAAATCGATGGGCGACGACCATTTCTTCAACGCCGACGGCGAGTTGCTGGTGGTGCCGCAGGTGGGCGCCTTGCGCTTCGTCACCGAGATGGGGGTCATCGAGCTCAGGCCCGGCGAGATCGCGGTGCTGCCGCGCGGCCTCGTCTTCAAGGTCGAACTGGTCGATGCGGAAGTGCGCGGCTATGTCTGCGAGAACTACGGTGCCAAGCTGACGATGCCCGACCGCGGCCCGATCGGCGCCAATTGCCTGGCCAATCCGCGCGATTTCAAGACGCCCTGCGCCTGGTTCGAGGAGAAGGAGACGCCCTGCCGGCTGACCGTCAAATGGTGTGGACAGTTCCATGTCACCGAAATTGGCCATTCGCCCCTCGATGTGGTGGCGTGGCACGGCAACTATGCGCCCTACAAATATGATCTGGCGACGTTTTCGCCGGTTGGTGCGATCCTCTTTGACCACCCGGATCCGTCGATCTTCACGGTGCTGACCGCGCCGAGCGGCGAGGAGGGCACCGCCAACATCGATTTCGTCATCTTTCCGCCGCGCTGGCTGGTGGCGGAGGATACGTTCCGCCCACCCTGGTATCACCGCAACATCATGAGCGAGTTCATGGGGCTGATCCACGGCCAGTACGACGCCAAGGAAGAGGGTTTCGTCCCCGGCGGAATCAGCCTGCACAATCTGATGCTGGCGCATGGCCCGGACGCGCCTGGTTTCGAAAAGGCCTCGCGCGCGGATCTGAAACCGGTCAAGCTCGACAACACCATGGCCTTCATGTTCGAGACCCGGTTCCCGCAGATGCTGACCCGCTACGCCGCCGAACTCGACGCCAGGCAGGACAATTACATCGACTGCTGGGCCGATCTGAAGAAGCGCTTCAATGGCACGCCCGAGGGCGATTGGTCCTGAATGGATCGCTGCCGTCGGAAAACTGCCTTCAGGAAAGTTGAGCCGGCGGCTTGACGATTGCCCATAACAGCCTTGTTGTGGGCCAAGCGGCGCAAGGCCGCGTCAGGAGAGGAAACCGCATGAAGCTTGCCACATTGAAGAACGGGACGCGCGACGGAAAGCTCGTCGTCGTCTCGCGCGATCTTACACGCTTCACCGATGCCTCCTTCCTGGTGCCGACGCTGCAGGCGGCTCTCGACGATTGGCGGCGGATTTCGCCGCATCTGGCCGCAATGGCGGAGTCGCTCGAGAGCAATGCAGTGCCGTCGGCGCGCTTTCACGAACATAATGCCCATTCGCCGCTGCCGCGCGCCTATCAATGGGCTGACGGTTCAGCCTATGTGAACCATGTCGAGCTGGTGCGGAAGGCGCGCGGGGCCGAAATGCCGGCAAGCTTCTGGACCGACCCGCTGATCTATCAGGGCGGCTCCGACAGCTTCATCCCGCCGCGAGATCCGATCCGCATGGCCGACGAGACCTTTGGCATCGACATGGAGGCGGAAGTCGCGGTCGTTGTCGATGATGTGCGAATGGGCGCCAGCCTCGAGAAGGCGCGGGAGGCGATTCGCCTGGTGATGCTGGTCAACGATGTGACGCTGCGTGCCATTGCCGGACCGGAACTCGCCAAGGGGTTCGGCTTCTTCCAGTCCAAGCCGTCTTCGGCCTTTTCACCGGTCGCGGTGACGCCGGACGAGTTGGGCGAGGCCTGGGACGGCGGCAAGGTCAGCCTGCCGCTGCTTGCCGACCTCAACGGCAAACCTTTCGGCCGGGCGAATGCCGGCGTCGACATGACTTTCGATTTCCCCGCGCTCATCGTCCATGCGGCGAAAGCACGGCCGCTGGCGGCCGGCACCATCATCGGCTCCGGCACCGTCTCCAACAAGCTCGGCGGCGGGCCTGGCAAGCCCGTCTCGGCCGGCGGGGCGGGCTATTCCTGCATCGCCGAACTGCGCATGATCGAGACCATAGAGAGCGGCGAGCCGAAGACGCCGTTCCTGCGTTTCGGCGACACGGTGCGCATAGAGATGAAGGACAAGGCCGGGCATTCGATCTTCGGCGCCATCGAGCAGACGGTCGAGAAATACGAGGGGTGAGGGGGAACCCAAACCGTGACCTTGCTTGAACACCTGTGCCGTATGGCGCGCAACAATCTGTGGTCGAACGACCGGCTCTACCGTGCTGTGCTGGCGCTTCAGCCCGGGGAGTTCGAGGCCGAGCGCAGCAGTTTCTTCCCCTCAATTAAGGAAACGCTCAACCACATCCTTGCGGTAGATCATCTCTATCTCGATTTCCTGACAGATGGCGGCCGCGGAGCTGCCGCCTATGATGATTTCGAGCCGTTCGACGATGCGGCAAGCTTGGCAGAGGCACAGGCCGATTTTGATCGCAGGCTGATTACCTTCTGCGACAGCCTGTCGGAGACCGGCCTCGAACGGCGGGTCATCACCGACCGGCGTCAGGACGGTATGATCCGGGAAAAGATCGGCGACATCCTCGCCCATGTTTTCCTGCATGACATCCACCATCGCGGCCAGGTGCACGCGATGCTGTCCGGCACGTCGGTCGCGCCGCCGCAGCTCGACGAATTCCTGCTCGATTACGATGTGAAGCTCAGGAAGGCGGAGGTTGAGAGGCTCGGGTTGGAAAGCTAGGCAAGCGTCACAGCGTAGCGCGCAAAATGCGGGTCCGATGTCACGATTGTCAGGTTCTCCATTTGCGCTTGTGCAATCAGCAACCGGTCGAACGGATCGCCATGGTGATGCGGGAGGCTGCCAACCGCATGCGCGTGCTGCAAGGTGACGGCGAGCGGCTGAAATTGCATCCTTGGAAGCAGCGCCGGCAGGTCGTGCGGCGCAGTGAGTTTTCCGATCGAACGTTTGATAGCAATTTCCCAAACGCTCGCCGCGCTCGCGAACACTACTGCTTCCGAAGCCAAGATGGCGCGGTGGTGCTCGCTGAGACGTCGATCGTCCGAAATGGACCAGAGGATGATATGTGTGTCGGCGAGAAACGGTCCCACCGTCATCTGACGTACTCGTCCCATTCGGGACCGAGTTCGTCAAAATCGTTCGCAATCCAGATTTTGCCTTTCAAGGCACCAATACGAGGCAGGAGATCTGCCCTCGCTGGCGGCACCAGCCTCGCGGCGATCTTGCCATGACGCGTGAGCACGATCTCCTCGCCAGCTTCCGCGCGGCTGACGAGTTCCGACAGTTTGGCCTTTGCTTCTGCGATGGAAATGTTCATGGCTCGACCTTTCTGACCATAATTTAAGTCATAATTGGCCGAGCCGCAAGTTTGGTGTTACGCCGCCTTGCCGTCCATTTTGATCACGCCGCGCTTGATCTGGTCCTGCTCGATCGATTCGAACAGTGCGCGGAAATTGCCTTCGCCAAAGCCTTCGTCGCCTTTGCGCTGGATGAATTCGAAGAAGATTGGTCCGATCACGGTCTTGGAGAAGATCTGCAGGAGGATCTTCGTCGTGCCGCCGTCGACCACACCTTCGCCGTCGATCAAAATGCCATGCTTCTTCATGCGTTCGATCGGCTCGTCATGGCCGTTCACGCGTGCATGCGACATCTCGTAATAGGTCTCCGGCGGGCCGGGCATAAATTTCAGCCCATTGGCGGCAAGCTTGTCGGTGGCCTCGTAGATCGCGTCGGTGCCCACCGCTATGTGCTGGATGCCCTCGCCATTGTACTTCTTCAGATATTCGGCGATCTGGCTGGTCTCATCCTTGGATTCGTTGAGCGGAATGCGGATCTTGCCGCAGGGCGAGGTGATCGCCCGGCTGACCAACCCGGTGATCTTGCCGTCGATGTCGAAGAAATGGATCTGCTTGAAGCCAAACAGGTCGCGGTAGAAATCCCACCATTTGTCCATGTTGCCGCGGTAGACGTTGTGCGTCAGATGGTCGAGGAAATAGAAGCCGACGCCTTCCGGTCTGGGGTCGCGTTCGCCCAGCCATTCGAATTCGGCATCATAGGCCGAGCCCTTCTCGCCATAGGTTTCGATGAAGTAGAGCAGCGAGCCGCCGATGCCTGATATCGCCGGCACGTCAAGCGTCTTGTCGGCGCCTTCGTAAGGCGTGGCTCCCTTCGACACCGCGTGTTCGAAGGCATGCTTGGCATCGACCACCCGCCACGCCATGGAGGCGGCGCATGGGCCGTGCTTGTCGACGAACTTCATCGCATGCGAGCCGGGCTCGGCGTTGACGACATAGTTGATGTCGCCCTGACGCCAGACGGTGATGTCCTTGGTGCGGTGCTTTGCCACCGCTACATAACCCATGTGGGTGAACAATTCGGCCAGCTTCCGTGGCTCAGGATGCGCGAATTCGACGAATTCGAAACCATCGGTGCCGGCGGGGTTGGCCTTGCTGATCTTGGCGGGTGGAGCGTCGTGCGGGAAGGGACCCATGATTATCCTCCGGAAGCTGGCTTGGCCTGCATAGGCCATGCCATCATAGCGCTGGCGCGCCGCACGGTGCTTGCATTCAAACGCTTGAAATGTTTATCTGATGCATGAAGTATGCATAGCTTTCGGAAATATCATGAATGATACGCGCCTTGATCAGTTTGATCGCAAGATACTGGCGCTTTTGCAGAGTGACGCGCGGCTCACCAACAACGACCTTTCGGAGCGGGTGAACCTCTCGGCCTCGCAATGCTCGCGCCGCCGCCAGCGGCTGGAGGAAGACGGCTATATCAAGGGCTATCGCGCCGTGCTTGACCGCGACCGGCTGGGCTTTTCGCTGGTCAATGTCATCTCGGTGACCTTGGCCACTCACAACCGCGACAATGCCCGGCGCTTCGGCGAACTCGTGGCGCGGCTGCCCGAAGTGCAGGAGGCGCACGCGCTGACCGGCGAAATGGATTATATCCTGAAGGTGGTTACGCCCGACCTGAAATCATTGTCGGAGTTCGTCAATGGCGTGCTCTTGCCGCACGAATCCGTGCAGCACGTCAAGACGGCGATTGTGCTCGAGACGCTCAAGGAAACGGGCGCGCTGCCGATCTAACCCTTCGACTGCTGGATCAGCCCATAGAGATTGGTGCAGCGGGCGCCGGAACGGCAATAGGCAAAGACCGGGCCTTCCAACTCGTCGAGCGCTTGTCCCTGGTCCTCGACATTCTCGGCGGTGATCTGGCCGCTGATGACGGGGATGTAGCGGAAGGCAAGCCCGGCAGCCTCGACTGCGGCCTTGAGCGTGTCGGCCGAAGGCTGGCCGGGCTGCTCGTCGTCCGGCCGGTTGCAGATCACGCTCTTGAAGCCGGCTGCCTTGATGGCGGCGACGTCCTCGGGCTGGATCTGGCCCGAGACCGAATAGTCCTCGCTGATCTGGCGGTATTCCATTGTGGTGTCCTCGCAATCTGGTTGGGCAGTCTTGCCACTCCCCGGCACGGCCGGCAATCCACGCCGAGGGATTTCTCTGCCAAATAGCGAGTGCTGACCGGAAAATCCAACCGGGCCGCCGAGGCCCGGTTGGACCGGAGCGGCTCAACTGCCGAGGATCGCGCCTTTGATCTGCGTGATGTTGTTGTGCATCATGTCGATATAGGTCGAGGCCGGGCCGTCGGACTGCGACAGCGCGTCGGAATACAGCGTGCCGCCGACCTTGATGCCGGTCTCGCTGGCGATCTGCTCGATCAGGCGCGGATTGGTGATGTTCTCGACGAAGATCGCCGCCGCTTTATCCTGCTTGACCTGTTCGACCAGCTTGGCGACGTCGGCGGCCGACGGTTCGGAGTCCGTCGAGACGCCCTCGGGCGCTAGGAAGGTCAGGCCGTATTCGTGCTCGAAATAGCCGAACGCGTCATGCGAGGTGATGACGACGCGCTTCGCCTCGGGGATGGACTGGATCGCCGCTTTCACCTCGCCTTCCAGCGCGTCGAGCTTCTTCGTGTAGGCCGCGGCATTGGTCTGGTAGCTGACACAGCCATCATTGTCGGCTGCGCAGAACGCCTCGGCAATGTTCTTCACATAGATCTTGGCATTGGCAATCGACTGGAAGGCATGGGGATCGGTGACCGTCTTGCCGCCGCCCGTACCCGCGCCTTCCGCCGCGTCCGCATCGGCGAATTCCGGCTTGAAGTCGATCGCCGTCACACCCTTGGTCAGCGTGACGATCGATGCCTTGGTGGCGCTGGCATCGACCAACCGCTGTAGAAAGCCCTCGAAATGCAGGCCGTTGACCAGCACCAAGTCGGCGCCCGCCATGGCTACCGCATCAGCCGGGCTCGGCTCGTAGACATGCGCATCGCCATCGGGTCCCACGATGGTGGTGATGTTGACGCGGTCGCCGCCGACATTCCTGGCGAAATCGGCAATGACGGTAAAACTTGCGACCACTTTCAAGGGCGCCGCAAAGGCCGACGATGCGCCGAACGCAGTTAATGTTATAACGCTCATCGTGAGGGCGGCGCGGATCGACTTCAACATGGGCGGTCTCCTTGGAGGCTGGGGATGGATCAGGCCGTCCGATGACGGTGATGGACGATGCGGGCGCGCAGCGCGCCGCGCGTGCCGAACAGGATCGAGGCGAAATAGACGACGCCGGCCGACAGGATGATGGCCGGGCCTGAGGGCAGCGAGGCATGGTAGGACAGAAGCAGTCCGGCGATGCACGAGGCAAAGCCGATCAGCACGGCCAGCACGCACATCGGTTCGACGCGCACGGTCCAGAAACGGGCCGCGGCGGCCGGCAGCATCATCAGCCCGACCGACAGAAGCGTGCCCAACGCCTGGAAGCCGCCAACGAGGTTGAGCACGACGAGGCCGAGGAAAATGAAATGCACCGGACTGCCCCACCGGCTGACCGAGCGCAGGAACAGCGGGTCGAGGCATTCGGCGACCAAGGCCCGCCAGAAGATGGCGAGACTGGCAAGCGTCACCAGCACGATGCCGCCGATCAGCGTCAGCGCTTCATCGTTGAGCGCCAGCACCGTACCGAACAGCACATGCATGAGGTCGACGCTGGAGCCCCGGATCGAAACCATCAGCACGCCGACGGCAAGCGAAATCAGGTAGAAGGCGGCCATCGAGGCGTCTTCGCGCTGGATGGTGAATCGCGAGACGGCGCCTGCACCGAGCGCAACGACGACGCCCGCGATCAGGCCGCCAATGGTCATCGGCAGGATTTCCAGCCCGTAAAGCAGGAAGCCGGCGGCGGCGCCCGGCAGGATGGCGTGCGCCATGGCGTCGCCCGAGAGGCTCATGCGCCGCAACATCAGGAACACGCCGACAGGGCAGGCGCCCAGCGACAGCATCAGCGAGCCGAACAGTGCCCGCTGCATGAACGCAAAATCGGCGAAAGGCGCGATGAAGAGTTCATAGAGGACGTTCATCATGCAGCCCTTGGTCCGGCGCCATGATGGTGGTGACGATCCTGTGCATGGGCAGGCTTGTCATGATCGTGACCATGTCCCTCATGGTCACGCCCGTCATGGTCATGATCTTGCCCACCCGGCTCGCACCACGGCGCGTTTTCTTCCCACGCTTCATGGAAGCGCCTGGCCCGCAGGAGATTCTCGGACCGCAGCGTCTCCTTCGTCTCGCCCCAGGCGACAGGCTGGCGGGCCAGCAGCAGCGTCTCGGGAAAATTCTGCCGGACAAGGTCGAGGTCGTGGACGACGACCATGATGGTGCGTTCCTCGCCATGCCAGCGCTTGATCAGCGCAATGAGATCGCCCACCGTCTTTGCATCGACGGCGTTGAACGGCTCGTCGAGCAGGATGAGATCCGCATCCTGCAACAGCACGCGGGCAAACAAGGTGCGCTGCAACTGGCCGCCCGACAGGGTGTCGATCGGGCGTGTCTCGAAGCCACCAAGGCCGACCGCCATCAGCGCCTCGCTGACGGATTGGCGATCCTCCTTCGTATGGCGGCCGAGCAGCCCGCGTTTCGGCCACAGGCCGAGCGAGACCAGATCGACAACCCGGGCCGGAAAGCTGCGGTCGAGTTCCGACTGCTGCGGCAGATAGGCGGCGCGCACGCCCGGCGCCCGCGTCACTGCGCCGGCCATCGGCTTCAGCACGCCGACGATACCCTTCATCAGCGTCGACTTGCCCGAACCATTGGCGCCAACGACGGCGGTCAGCGAGCCTTTGCGTATGACGCCGTCCAGATGATGGATCGCCGGATGGCTGTTATAGCCAAGCGTCAGGTCACGGAATGTCAGGCAGCTTTGGGTCATTCGACGGTCCGTGGGGTGGAAGTGCGGCTGCTGGGCAGCGCCGATTGGATATGTGATGTTATTACATTAGTCAAGAAGCCAATCGAGCGTAATTGTGGCTGCCGGCTCAACTTGCCGCGACCCCCCGGCGCCGCTGGTCCAAGGGGATCTGGAACGCTCGGCCTTGCCCGAAGCCGATGCCAACTCTAAAGAGGCGCGACCACAAAGGAAGGAAACCTCCCATGAGCATTCGTCGCATTGATGTTGGCCCGCGCATGAGCCAGATCGTCATTCACGGCAACACAGTCTATCTGGCCGGCCAGGTCGGTGAGCCCGGCGGCAATGTCGCCTCGCAGACCCGCGATATTCTGGCGACGATCGATGAATTGCTGGCCAAGGCCGGCACCGACAAGACCAAGATCGTCCAGGCGATCATCTGGCTGGCCGACATGGGCACCTTCGCCGAGATGAACTCGGAATGGGACAAGTGGGTGCCCCAGGGCCACACGCCCGCCCGCGCCACCGGCGAAGCCAAGCTCGCCGGTCCGGAATATCTGGTCGAGATCATTATCACAGCGGCGATCTGAGGCGCTGCGCTTTCCCTTCTCCCCTTCCTTGCGAAGGCAAAAAGGGGAGAAGGCAAGAGATGCTATCCGTGTGACGGCTTGAATCTAGCCACCAGCGTGTGGCTTCCGGCCGCATAGGTGAAGCGCACATGGGTAACCGGGTGCTCGGCACTCCATGTCCGGCGCTCGACCACAAGACAGGCCGCGTCCAGGCCGATGTCGAGGGCACCGGCGACACGATCATCGGCGGCAACAGCACGAATGCGATGCTCGGCCTCGCTCCACGGCACACGGCCGATCAGCCACGGGCCTGGTGCAATATCGAGGAACCCTTCCTCGCCGGCTTCCGTGACAGCGGAGAGATTGATCAGCCGCTCTTCGAGCGCGAACGGCCGTTCTCCGGCGAAATGCAGGCATTCCAGCGATAGGACCGAACCCGAGGCGGAAAGCCCGAGCCGCGACCGGTCTTGCGCGCTGCTGCGCCGCTTCAGGCGCGCAAGCCGCTCGTAGCGATAGGGCAGGCCGAGCGCTTCGACCTCGATCCGGATGTCGTGGATTTCCAGCACCGCCGCTTGCGATTGCGGCTGACGCACGAAACTGCCTGAGCGCCGGCGGCGTTCGATCAGTCCTGACTTGGCAAGCTGCGACAGCGCCTTGTTCACCGTCATGCGCGAGCAATCATATTCGGCCGTCAGCTCGTGCTCGAACGGGATGCGATGCCCAGGCGCCCAGGCGCCGGACAGGATTTTCTCGCTTATATCGGACAGGATGCGCTGATGCAGCGACACCGTCTCGCCGCCCTCTGTCTCCGCTGTCGCCACCATGCTCATGGGATGTCCCTGATCAGCCTGCCGAAAGCGCGGCCATGACATTGCGGAAACGCGCCGCGATGGCGTCGCGCCTGGCGTGCCTGCCGCCGCTGACTTGCTTTTGGCCGTGCACCCAGACGCAATCGACCTTGGTGCCGTTGGCGAAGATCCAGGCGTCGAGGATGGTATCTCCGGCCTTGCCGGCAAGCGAAGCCTGGCTGTGGTCGAGCGAGACGAGATCGGCGGATGCGCCAATGGCGATCCGCGAGGCGCCGGCGCCAAGGGCGACGCTGCCGCCGTCTAGCGCGGCGTCGAACAGCGCGCGGCCGGTCGAGCCGTCGGCGACCGCCAGCACGTTGCGGGCGCGGTGGGCAAGACGTTGCGAATATTCGAGTTGCCGAAGCTCGTCCGGCAGCCCGATCAGCACGTTGGAATCGGAGCCGACCCCGAAGCGGCCGCCATGTTGCGTGAACAGCGGCGCCGCAAAAGTGCCGTCGCCGAGATTGGCCTCGGTGATCGGGCAGAGCCCCGCGATCGCGCCGCTTTTTGCCATCGCCACGGTCTCGGCATCGGTCATATGGGTGGCGTGGATCAGGCACCAGCGCGGGTCGATATTGGCATGGCCAAGCAGAAATTCGACTGGACGCGCGCCCGACCAGGCCATGCAGTCCTCGACCTCCTTCACTTGTTCCGCGACGTGGATGTGGATCGGTCCGTCCTGCGCCATCGCAGCGACTTGTCGCAATTCCTCGACCGTCGCGGCACGCAAACTATGCGGGGCGACGCCGATGACCGCTTGATTCAAGGCGCGAACGCATTCGCGACTTTTCTCAACCAGGCGTGAGAACCGGTTAACATCATTGAGGAATCTGCGCTGACCTTCGTTGGGAGCCGCGCCGCCGAAAGAAGAGTGCGCATAGAAGACCGGCAGCAGCGTCAAGCCTATGCCGGTTTCTGCGGCGGCGGCCGCGATGCGCTCGGCCATTTCGGCGATGTTGGCGTAGGGCTTTCCGTCGCGGTCGTGATGCAGATAATGAAATTCGCCGACGCGCGAAAAGCCGGCCTCCAGCATCTCGACATAGAGCTGGGCGGCGACTGCCTCGACCTGGTCGGGCGTCATCGACAGCGCGAAACGGTACATCGTCTCGCGCCAACTCCAGAAACTGTCGGCCGACGGGCCGCGCAGCTCGGCAAGTCCGGCCATGCCGCGCTGGAACGCGTGGCTGTGCAGGTTGGGCATGCCCGGCAAGACGATGGCGTGGCGCTCGTCGTCGGCGTTCGGCGCAACCCCGGCGTCGATTGCCGCAATGCGGCCTTCGCCCAGGGCGATGCGCACATTGCTTCGCCAGCCTTCCGGCAGGAGCGCCTGTTCCGCAAAGATTGCCGTCAATTTGTTCTCCGAATCCTGGCTTATGATGACAATAGCACTTGCGGTGCTTTTTAATATGTATATACATAACTGCCATCCTTTCAAAGGGAAAAGATGATGGCTGGAGAGAGCAAGGGCCGGACGGCGGCGGTTCGCATATGGCGCAATGCGCGCCTGGCGACTTTTGCCGAAGGGGCGGCAGGGCAGGGCGTCGTCGAAAAGGGCGCCATCGCCGCGCGTGACGGCATCATCGTCCATGCCGGCGCCGAAGCCGATATTCCGGCGGCGTTCGAGCGGCATGCCGACATCGTCGATTGCGAGGGCCGCTGGATCACGCCCGGCCTGATTGACTGCCACACCCATCTCGTCCATGCCGGCAACCGCGCCAACGAGTTCGAGATGCGGCTGGCCGGCGCCACCTATGAGGAGGTCGCCAGGGCCGGCGGCGGCATCGTCTCGTCGGTCAGGGCTTTGCGTGCCGCGGGCGAGGACGAACTGGTCGCCCAGACACTGCCGCGTCTCGATGCGCTGATCGCCGAGGGCGCTACCACCGTCGAGGTCAAGTCCGGCTATGGGCTTGACCTGGAAAACGAGAAAAAGTCGCTGCGGGCAGCGCGCCGTTTGGGCGCCGAGCGCCCGGTGACGATCCGCACGACTTTCCTCGGCGCCCATGCCTTGCCGCCGGAAGCCAAGGGCGACAAGGACGCCTTTATCGATCTCATCACCGCCACGATTCTGCCGGCCATCGCTGCCGACGGGCTTGCTGACGCCGTCGATGGCTTCTGCGAAGGCATTGCCTTCTCAGTCGACCAGATGGCACGGGTTTTCGACGCCGCCAAGGCGCTTGGCTTGCCGGTAAAACTCCATGCCGACCAATTGTCGAACTTGCACGGCGCCGAACTCGCGGCGCGCTATGGCGCGCTGTCGGCCGACCATCTCGAATACACCGATGAGGCAGGCGCGGCGGCAATGGCCGCATCGGGCAGCGTGGCGACGATCCTGCCCGGCGCCTATTATTTTATTCGCGAGACGAAGAAACCTCCGGTCGAATTATTCCGCAGGCATGGCGTTAAGATGGCCGTCGCCACCGACAACAATCCCGGCACCTCGCCGCTGACGTCGTTGCTGCTGACCATGAACATGGCGGCGACCTTGTTCGGCATGACGGTCGATGAATGCCTCGCGGGCGTGACCCGCGAAGCCGCCCGCGCGCTGGGTCTGCTCGGGCAGGCTGGCACGCTGGAGGCGGGCAAGTCCGCCGATCTAGCGATCTGGAGCATCGAGCGCCCTGCCGAACTCGTCTACCGCATGGGCTTCAACCCCTTGCGCGCGCGCATCTGGAGAGGACAATGACCGAACTCGTACTGAAACCCGGCAACGTGACCCTGGCCGACTGGCGCGCCATCTATCGCGGCGCCGTGCCCAGGCTCGACGATGCCTGCCGGCCAAAGATCAGGGCGAGTGCGGAAGCTGTCGCACGCATCGTCGCCAAGGGCGAGCCGGTCTATGGCATCAACACCGGTTTCGGCAAACTGGCCAGCGTCCGCATTCCTGCCCAGGATCTCGAAACGCTCCAGCGGAACATCGTGCTCTCGCACGCCGCCGGCGTCGGCGAGCCGATGCCGGTCGCTGTTTGCAGGCTGATGATGGCCTTGAAGCTTGCCAGCCTGGCGCAAGGCGCCTCAGGCGTGCGGTCGCGCACCATCGAACTGCTGGAAGCGATGCTGGCCAACGATGTCATCCCGGTGGTGCCGGCACAAGGTTCGGTCGGCGCCTCCGGCGATCTTGCGCCGCTGTCGCACATGACGGCCGTGATGATCGGCGTCGGAGAATGCTTCACCCCGCATGGCCGCTTCCCGGCCAAGGTCGCCTTCGTCTCGCATGGACTGGAGCCAGTCATCCTCGGCGCCAAGGAAGGGCTGGCGCTGCTTAACGGCACGCAATTCTCGACCGCCTACGCGCTGGCGGGCCTGTTCGAGGCCGAAATTCTCTATCAGTCGGCACTGGTCGCGGGTGCATTGTCCACCGATGCCGCCAGGGGCTCGGACGCCCCCTTCGATCCGCGCATCCATCTCTTGAGGAAGCATCGCGGCCAGATCGAGACGGCGGATGCGCTGCGCAGCCTGATGGCCGGCAGCGCCATCCGCGAATCGCACCGTGTCGGCGACGAGCGCGTGCAGGATCCATACTGCCTGCGCTGTCAGCCGCAGGTGATGGGGGCAGCTCTGGACGTGTTGCGCAAGGCGGCCGACACGCTCGGCACGGAAGCCAATGGCGTCACCGACAATCCCTTGATCTTCGCCGAGGACGACACCGCCTTGTCGGGCGGCAATTTCCACGCCGAGCCGGTGGCTTTCGCAGCCGACATGATCGCACTCGCCGTCTGCGAGATCGGCTCGCTGTCGGAGCGCCGCATCGCCATGCTGGTCGACCCGGCGCTGTCGGGCATGCCGGCCTTTTTGACGCCGAAGCCGGGCCTGAACTCCGGTTTCATGATCCCGCAGGTGACGGCGGCGGCGCTGGTTTCCGAAAACAAGCAGAAGGCTTATCCAGCAAGTGTCGATTCGATCCCGACCTCGGCCAACCAGGAGGATCACGTCTCGATGGCCGCGCACGGTGCGCGCCGGCTGATCGGCATGGTCGAGAACGCCACGGCCGTCATCGGCATCGAGTTGCTGGCCGCGACCCAGGGCTGCGATTTCCACGCGCCGCTCGCTTCCAGCGCCGCACTCGAAGCGGTGCGCAAAGTGGTCAGGGCCGAGGTGCCGCATCTCGACAGTGACCGGCATTTCCATCCGGACATGGAAAAGGCGATCGCCATGGTGCGAAGCGGCGCGACCGTGAAGGCGGCGAGCGCGGTGGCGCTGCCGGGGATTGCCTCATGAGAGTGCTTGGCATCATAGGTCGCGTTCCTTCGCATCCCAGCCGTAGAGCTCCAACTTGCGGAGATCTCGCATGACACCTCCTTGGCTGACGGTAAAACAAGGCACCGCACCGCTACTGGTTTCCATGCCGCACACCGGCATCGATCTCGCCGGTCTCGACAACCGGCTGGTATCGAGCTGGCTTGGCCAGCGCGACTGCGACTGGTGGATCGACAAGCTCTATGATTTCGCCGCCGGTCTTGGCGCCACCGTCGTGCACACCGCCATCTCGCGCACCGTCATCGACGTCAATCGCGATCCGTCCGGCGCCTCGCTCTACCCTGGTCAGGCGACGACCGGCCTCTGCCCGACCGAAACCTTCGATGGCGATCCGCTCTACCGTACAGGCGAGGAACCGGGACCGTCGGAGATCGACGAGCGCCGCCGAAAATTCTTCATGCCCTATCATGCCGCGCTCCAGGCCGAGATCGACCGGCTGCGGGGATTGCATGGCAAAATCGTCCTGTATGACTGCCACTCGATCCGCTCTGTGCTGCCGCGCCTGTTCGATGGCACGCTGCCGGTCTTCAATCTCGGCACCAATGACGGCAGGAGCACGGATCCGGCGCTGCAGGAAAAGGTCGCCGGGATCCTGGCCGAGACCGGCGAGACCTTCGTGGTCAACGGCCGCTTCAAGGGCGGGTGGATCACCCGCCATTTCGGCCAGCCGCAAAACGGCGTCCATGCGCTGCAGATGGAACTGTCCAACCGCGGCTATATGCGCGAGCCCGAAGGCAAGGGCACGCCCGACAACTGGCCGGTGCCTTACGACGCCGCCTTCGCCGCGCCGATCCGCACCACGCTGACATCCATCCTCGAGACCGCGATTTCGTGGGTCGAGAGCTGACGCCTCGCCGCGCTCATCTGAAAGGGAAGTGACGACATGACCGATCCTCGCCGCAACATCCGCGAAGTGCGCAGCCCCCGTGGCGACAAGCTCAACGCCAGGTATTGGACGACCGAAGCGCCGCTGCGCATGCTGATGAACAATCTCGATCCCGATGTCGCCGAAAATCCCAACGAACTGGTGGTTTATGGCGGCATCGGCCGGGCGGCGCGCACCTGGAATGATTTCGACCGCATCGCCGCTTCGCTGAAGACGCTTGGTGAGGACGAGACGCTGCTGGTGCAGTCCGGCAAGCCGGTCGGCGTCTTCCGCACCCATCCCGATGCGCCGCGCGTTTTGATCGCCAACTCCAATCTGGTGCCGCATTGGGCGACCTGGGAGAAATTCAACGAGCTCGATAGGAAAGGCCTGATGATGTACGGCCAGATGACGGCCGGCTCGTGGATCTATATCGGCACGCAAGGCATCGTGCAGGGCACCTACGAGACCTTCGTCGAGGCCGGCCGCCAGCACTATGGCGGCGATCTCAGGGGCAAATGGATCCTGACTGGCGGCCTCGGCGGCATGGGGGGCGCCCAGCCTCTCGCGGCCGTCATGGCCGGCGCCTGCTGCCTGGCCGTCGAATGCGATCCCGACCGCATCGATTTCCGGCTGCGCACCCGCTATGTCGACGAGCGGGCCGATACGCTTGACGAGGCGCTGGAGAAGATCGCGCGCTGGACCAGGGCAGGCGAGGCAAAGTCGGTCGGCCTGGTCGGCAATACCGCCGATATCGTGCCCGAGCTGGTGCGGCGCGGCGTGCGCCCCGACATGGTCACGGACCAGACCTCGGCGCACGATCCGTTGAACGGCTATCTGCCCAAGGGCTGGACGCTCGCCGAGTGGCGCGAGAAGCGCACGTCCGACCCGAAAGCAGTCGAGAAAGCCGCCCGCGCCTCGATGCGCGAGCATGTCGAGGCGATGGTGGCCTTCTGGAACGCCGGCGTGCCGACGCTCGACTACGGCAACAACATCCGCCAGGTGGCGAAGGAAGAAGGGTTCGAGAACGCCTTTGCCTTTCCAGGCTTCGTGCCGGCCTATATCCGCCCGCTGTTTTGCCGTGGCATCGGCCCGTTCCGCTGGGCGGCCCTTTCCGGCGATCCGGAGGACATCTACAAGACCGACGCCAAAGTGCGCGAACTGACGCCCGGCAATACGCATCTGCACAATTGGCTGGACATGGCGCGCGAGCGCATCGCTTTCCAGGGCTTGCCGGCGCGCATCTGCTGGGTCGGCCTCGGCGACCGCCACCGGCTGGGCCTGGCCTTCAACGAGATGGTCGCCAAAGGCGAACTCAGGGCGCCTGTCGTCATCGGCCGCGACCATCTCGATTCCGGCTCGGTCGCCTCGCCGAACCGCGAGACGGAGGCGATGAAGGACGGCTCGGACGCGGTGTCCGACTGGCCGCTGCTCAACGCTTTGCTCAACACCGCGTCGGGCGCCACCTGGGTGTCGCTGCACCATGGCGGCGGCGTCGGGATGGGCTTTTCCCAGCATGCCGGCATGGTCATCGTCGCCGACGGCACGGCTGAGGCCGCCAGGCGCCTGGAGCGGGTGCTGTGGAACGACCCGGCGACCGGTGTCATGCGTCACGCCGACGCCGGCTACGACATCGCCATCGACTGCGCCAGGGAGCACCAGCTCAACTTGCCGGGCATCCTGGGCTAACGGGCCGACGATGCGCGTCCTGCGGGCAGCCGGATACAAATCGATGCCATGGAAGAACGGCGGCGGCGTGACGACGGAAATCGCCGTCTCGCCGGCCGATGCCGGGCTCGACGCCTTCGACTGGCGTGTCTCGATGGCCCGCGTCGAGAGCGGCGGGCCGTTCTCCAGCTTTGCCGGCATCGACCGCACGCTGTCGGTGCTGGAGGGCGAAGGGATCGTTCTTGATGTCGCCGCCCAGCCGCCGGCGCGCCTGACCGCCGCTTCAGCCCCGTTTTCCTTTCCGGCCGACCGGCCGACCGGCGCCGAACTGATCGCCGGCCCGATCACCGATCTCAACGTAATGACCCGTCGCGGCCGCATGAGGCATTCCGTCGAGCGTCTCGTGATTTCGGCCCCTGCGGAAATCGGGACTGAAAGCCGCGCGACCCTCGTCCTGTGCCTGGGTGGGGAAGTCGTGGTTTCCGCCGCTGAGCCTGTTCGCCTTGGCCATCTCGACGCGCTCCTGACTGCCTCAGCCACAACTGGCCTGCGCATCCAGCCGATCGACGACACGACAGTATTCGTGGTCCGGATCGATTGCATTCGAGCCAACGATTAACGCTTGTTTCCAAACATGATCGCGATGCCGGCGAAATATAGGGTAAGCTCCAGCCGGGATCACGAAAAAGCCTGAATCCTTTCCGTCGATCGGTCTCGGCGGGAGTGAGAGGCGTTCGTCTTTGAAACGGTCGAAAAGACGATGCCTTGTCGTGGTGCGGAAACAATTTTCGGCAAAAGCTGGGCATGCAACCAATTGCATTTGAATCGGTTTTAGGGCCATTGCCGTGGCGGTGACGCCGCTGAGTGCCCGCTTACGGAATTTTCAATGAATATTCAGACGAATCCAGCACAGATCGAAAAGACCAGCGCGAGCTTCCCGCCCATCACGGAAGAACCGATAAGATCCATTTTCCTGCCGGAGGAACGCCTTCGGCTGCTCGGTGAAAGCCTGGCCAAGGGCGATCTCGCGGATCTGTTCGGCCTGACACCGTTCGATTTCCAGGCCCGCATCCGCGACAGCGCCAAGAAGATCCTCGAAGTCTACCGTTCGACCAACGCCGCGCAGGCGAGGGGCGAGACCATCACGCCCGCGGCGCAATGGCTGCTCGACAACAACTATCTGGTCGAGGAAACCATTTTCCAGGTCAAGCGCGACCTGCCGCGCCGCTTCTATCGTCAACTGCCGACGCTGAAGCTGCCCGAGGGCGGCGGCGTGCCGCGCGCGCTGGCGCTGGCCTGGACCTATGTGGCGCATTCCGACAGTTCCGTCTCCGCGACCATGTTCAAGGCCATCGTCCAGGGCTTCCAGTCGGTCGAGCCGCTGAAGATCGGCGAACTCTGGGCGCTGCCGTCGTTGTTGCGCTTCGTTCTGATCGAAAATCTTCGCCGCCTGGCGGTCAGGGTCAACCGCACCCGGCAGATGCGGCAGATCGCCAATGATGTCGCCGACAAGGTGCTGGCGACCGACGATACCCGCGACCGGCAAGCGATCCTGGCCAATTTCAGCGCGCATGCTCAGGACACCACCTTCGCCACGCAACTGCTCTATCGCTTGCGCGACGGCTCGCAGAATGCAGGCAAGGCGCTGGAGTGGCTGGAAGGCGAACTCGAGAAGACCGGCTCGGACGCCGAGGAAATCATCATTTCCGAGCATCATACGCTGTCCAGCGGCAATGTGACGACCGGCAACATCATACGCGGCCTGCGGCTCATCAACGATATCGACTGGACGGTGTGGTTCGAGGGCGTCAGCCGTATCGACACGGTGCTGCGCGAGCGCACCGACTTCGCCGCGCTCGATTTCTTCTCGCGTGACCAGTACCGGACCGCGATCGAAGAGCTGGCCCGCCGCTCGAATCTCTCGGAATATCGCGTCGCCGAAAAGGCGATCGAACTGGCCGGCCAGATCACCAACGAAAATGCATCCGCCGCCGATGGCGCAGATGGCCTTGCGGCTCCTATCGCGGACACGGATGTCGGTTTTTTCCTTGTCGGGCCACGCCGGCTGGAGCTGGAAAAGGCGATCGGCTACCGGCCGACCGTCAGTCAGACGGTCAAGCGCACCTTTGCCAAGACCGGATGGCTGGGCATCGTCCTGCCGGTCTTTGCGCTGACCGTGCTGCTGCTGGTGGTTTCCGGCAATGCCCTTGCCAATCTCGGTCTGTCAGTGCCTTCGATCGTCTTGATGCTGGCGCTGTTTGCCGTGCCGGCCAGCGAAGGCGCGCTCGCTTTCTTCAACACCGTCGTCTCGCTGTTCCTCAAACCGACGCGCCTTATCGGCTATGACTACAGGCACGGCGTGCCGTCCGAGGCACGCACGCTGGTGGTGGTGCCGTCGCTGATCGGCTCGCGCGACGACGTCGAGGAAAACATCCGCAACATCGAGGTGCATTACCTCGCCAATCTCGCGGACGAGATCCACTTCGCCCTGCTGTCGGACTGGCCCGACAGCAAGACCGAGATCGACGCGGCCGACACCGAGATCCTCGAATTCACCCGTGGCGAGATCGCTCGCCTCAACGCCCGCTATCCCGCCGAAGGCGCACCGCGCTTTTATCTCCTGCACCGCCGCCGGCTCTACAATGCCGCGCAGGGATGCTGGATGGGCTGGGAGCGCAAACGCGGCAAGCTGCACGAGCTTGATCTGCTGCTGCGCGGCGACAGCGACACCACCTTCCTGCCGCTCGACGTGCCGCTGCCGGAAAAGGTCGTTCATGTAATGACGCTCGACGCCGACACGCGCACCACCCGCGACGCGGTCGCCACGCTTGTCGGCAAGCTCTGCCATCCGCTCAACCGGCCGCATTTCGATGCCACCAGGCGCGTCGTCACCTCGGGCTACACGATCCTGCAGCCGCGCATCACCGCCTCGCTGACCAGCGGCGACGAGGCGTCGTTCTTCCAACGGGTCTTCTCGGCCAATCGCGGCCTCGATCCTTATGTCTTTGCGGTGTCCGACCTGTACCAGGACGTCTTCGGCGACGGTTCCTTCACCGGCAAGGGCCTCTACCACGTCGATGCCTTCGAGGCCGCGTTGCAGGGCCGCATCGAGGAAAACACCATCCTCAGCCACGATCTGCTCGAAGGCGCGCTGGCGCGTTCTGCGCTCGTCACCGACGTCGAACTGGTCGAGGATTACCCGACCCGCTATTCGGTCGACGCCTCGCGCCACCATCGCTGGGCGCGCGGCGATTGGCAGCTCCTGGGCTTCATCCTCGATCCGCGCTCCGGCGTCCCGGCGCTGTCGCGTTGGAAGATGGTCGACAATCTGCGCCGCTCGCTGACGCCGATCTTCTGGGTGATGGCGGCGATCGCCGGCTGGACGCTGCTGCCCTTCACGCAGGCCGCGCAGTGGCAGGCATTGCTGATCCTCAGCCTGTTCATGGCGCCCACTTTCGACGTCGTCAACGCCATACTGCCCAAGAGCGGTGATCAGACGCCGCGCGGTCATTTCTCCGCGCTGGCGCGCGACGTGGCCTTCGGCACCGCCATGGTGGCCTTGAAGATCGTGCTGATGGCTCATAACGCCTGGATGATGGGCGACGCCATCGTGCGCACGCTCTACCGGCTCTTCGTCTCCCGGCAGAACCTGCTGGAATGGCGCACGGCCTCGCAAGCGCACAAGGCCGGCGAGAACGACATCGGCTCCTACTACGGCATGATGTACGGCGCCGTGATCATCGGCTTCGTCGGCCTCGCCATTCCGGTGCTGGCCGATTCCACCGGCGCCTTCGTCGCCTTTTTCTTCGCTCTGTTCTGGATCGGCTCCCCGGCGATCGCCAGCTGGATCAGCCGCTCGGCCGAGACCGAGGACCGGCTGCGCATCTCGCAGGCTGACATCCATGCGCTGCGCACCGTGGCGCGCCGCACCTGGCACTATTTCGAAACCTTCGTCACGGCGGAGCACCATCATCTGCCGCCGGACAATTTCCAGGAGAGCCCGGCGCCGGTGGTCGCGCCGCGCACCTCGCCGACCAATATCGGCGTCTATCTCCTGTCGGTCGTCTCGGCCCGCGATTTCGGCTGGATCAGCCTGTCCGACGCCATAACCCGCATCGACGCGACGATGACTACCATCGAAAGCATGCCGCGCAACCGCGGCCATCTCTTCAACTGGTACGACACCACCACACTGAAGCCGCTCTATCCGCTCTACATCTCGGCTGTCGACAGCGGCAATCTCGCCGGCCATCTGGTGGCGGTGGCGGCGGCCTGCGCCGAATGGGCCGAGGCGCCGTCCGTTCATCTCCAGGGCGATTTCGAGGGCATCCTCGACACAGTGACCATCCTCGGCGAGAGCCTGGATGAGCTGCCCGACGATCGCCGTCAACTGCGTCCCTTGCGCCAGCGCCTGGCCGACCGCCTCGACGGCATGCGGCGCGCCGTCGACACCATCAAGGCGCAGCCGGAAATGGCCTCGATCCGTACCATCAATTTGGCTGTGCTGGCCGGCGAGATCCGCAAGCTCGCCACCGCCATCCATACCGAGGCGGCATCGCCGCAGAGCGACGTCATCGTCGACTGGGCGGCCAGACTCGAAGCCACCTGCGAGGCGCATGTCCACGACGCCCACAGCGACGACAGCGCCGTCGAGGCGCTGCGGGCCAAGCTGCTCACCTTGCGCGAGCGCACGCGCCGCTTCGCCTTCGAGATGGAGTTCTCGTTCCTGATGCGGCCGGAGCGCAAGCTGTTGTCGATCGGCTACCGGGTCGAGGAGCACCAGCTCGACGAGAGCTGCTACGATCTTCTGGCCTCCGAGGCGCGGCTGACCAGCCTGTTCGCCATCGCCAAGGGCGACCTGCCGACCGAGCATTGGTTCCGGCTTGGCCGGCCGATCGTAGAAATCGGCTTCCAGGGCGCGCTGATGTCCTGGTCCGGCTCGATGTTCGAGTATCTGATGCCGCCGCTGGTGATGAAGGAACCGCAAGGATCGATTCTCAACCAGACCAGCAAGCTGATCATCAAGCGCCAGATCCAGTATGGCCGCCAGAAGAATGTGCCCTGGGGCATTTCGGAAGCGGCCTACAACGCCCGCGACCGCGAGCTGACCTACCAGTACACCAATTTCGGCGTGCCCGGTCTCGGGCTGAAGCGTGGTCTTGGCCAGAACACGGTGATCGCGCCTTACGCCACCGTGCTGGCCGCGCAATTCAACCCGCGCGAAGCGGTGCAGAACCTAGCGCGACTGCGGGAGCTCGGCGCGCTTGGCCGCCATGGTTACTACGACGCGGTCGATTTCACGCCGCAGCGCGTGCCGGAAGGCACCGATCACGTCGTCGTGCAGAACTACATGGCCCACCATTCCGGTATGTCGATCGCGGCGGTCGCCGATGCCATTTTCGAGGGTCGCCTGCGCGACCGTTTCCACAGCGATCCGGTCATTGAGTCGGCCGAACTTCTGCTCCAGGAGAGGGCGCCGCGCGACATCCCGACTGCGACCGTCAGGACCGAGGCGGACGAACGGGCGAAGGACGAGACCGAAACCGAGAGTCCCGACACCCGCATCGTGCTCGATCCTGTGCGGGCACTGCGTTCGACCAATGTGATGTCGAACGGCCGCTATTCGGTGATGGTCACCGCGACAGGCTCCGGCTACAGCCGGTGGGGCGATCTGTCCGTCACGCGCTGGCAACCGGATCCGACCGAGGACCGGCTCGGCTCCTACATCTTCCTGCGCGACGCCGGCACTGGTGATTGGTGGTCGGCGACGGCGGAGCCCAAGCGCGCCGCCGAGGAGCGCACCCAGACACTGTTCTCCGACGACAAGGCGAGCTTCGTCAAACTGGTCGGCACGCTGCGCTCCGAGGTCGAATGCATCGTCATCTCGGAAGGCAACGGCGAAGGCCGGCGCGTGACGCTGTTCAACGAGGGACCGACCGACCGTCACATCGAAGTGACCTCCTTCGCGGAGCTGGTGCTGGGGCTGGAGGTATCCGACAATGCCCATCCCGCCTTCTCGAAAATGTTCGTGGAGACCGAAATTGCCCCAAACAATGGGGCGATCTTCGCCACGCGGCGCAAGCGCGAGACCAGCGAGCCAGACGTGACGATGGTGCATTTCGTCACCGACCCGTCCGGCCCGGCGCGCGACGCCGAAGCCGAGACCGACAGGCGCGCCTTCATCGGCCGTGGCCGCACCATCGTCGACGCTGCGGCTTTCGATCCGGGCGCCCGGCTTGGCGGCCATTCCGGCTTCACCCTCGATCCCGTCGCCTCGCTGCGCCGCCAGGTGCGCGTGCCCGCCAACAAGAAGATATCGCTGACCTTCTGGACAGTCGTCGGTTCCAATCGCGCGGAGCTGGAGGAGGCCATTGCCCGGCTCGACCACCCGG
The DNA here is from genome assembly GCF_020165515.1 of Mesorhizobium sp. BR1-1-13. Classification (NCBI taxonomy): domain Bacteria; kingdom Pseudomonadati; phylum Pseudomonadota; class Alphaproteobacteria; order Hyphomicrobiales; family Phyllobacteriaceae; genus Mesorhizobium; species Mesorhizobium sp. BR1-1-13. The sequence goes on along the minus strand of NZ_JAIUIH010000003.1, from coordinate 360,366 downwards.
AGAGCTTTGCCCGCCAGGCCATGCTCGCCTGGACGCGCAGCCAGGTGCAGACCCGGCATCTCGGCCTCAGCCTGGCCGACGCCGCCAACGTACAGAAGCTGGCGCGCTATCTGATCTATCCGGATCCGTTCCTGCGCCTGCCGGCTGAATCCATCGCTTCGGGACTGGGCAAGCAGTCGAGCCTGTGGCCGACCAGCATCTCGGGCGATTTCCCGATCTTCCTGGTCAGGATCGGCGACGTCGCCGATCTCGAAATCGTCGCGCAGGCGCTGCGTTTCCAGGAGTACATGCGCACCCGTGGCATGATGATCGATTTCGTCGTCGTCAACGAGCAGGCTTCGTCCTATGTGCAGGACCTGCAGCGGGCGGTCGAATCCCTGTGCGAGAACAGCCGCTTGCGCGGCAAGGAGCTCGGACCGCGCCAGCACATATTCGCCGTGCGCCGCGACTTGATGGACGAGACCACCTACAAGACGCTGCTCGCGGTTGCCCGCGTGGTTCTGCACACGCGCAACGGCACCATCTTCGATCAGATCGAGCGGGCCGAGGTGGCCGCCTTGCAGGCGCGCGATGCCCAGCAGCCGGCGGCATTGCCCGAATTGGCGTCCATGACGCATTCTTTTGGCTCGCAGGCCCTGGCGGCGGACGGGCACGGGCTCAGCCAATGGAACGGGTTCGGTGGTTTCGAGGGCGACGGGCGGCATTATGTCGTGCGCCTGGCCGGCCGCAGCACCACGCCCCAACCCTGGATCAATGTTATTTCCAACGCCTCGTTCGGCTTCCACGTCTCCGCCGAAGGCGCTGCCTTCACCTGGAGCCGCAACAGCCGCGACTACCAGCTGACGCCGTGGTCGAACGATCCGGTTTCGAACCGGCCCGGTGAGGGCATCTATATCTATGATCACGCCAGTGGCCGGGCATTCTCGCCGCTCGCCGCCGTGGTGCGCGATCCGTCGATGACTTACGAGACGTGGCACGGCCAAGGGTTCTCCACCTTCCGGTCGAAGCGCGGCTCATTGTCGATGGACCTCACCCATATCGTCGACCCGGTCGACCCGGTGAAGATTTCCCGCCTGCGCATCCAGAATGCCGGCCCGTCGCCGGCCAGACTGCGCGTCTATGCCTATGCCGAATGGGTGCTGGGCGGACATCGCTCGCGCACGGCGGCGACCATCGTTCCATCGCGCGATGCCGCCACCGGCGCCTTGCTGGCACAGAACCCCTACGGGCTCGATTTCGGCGAGCGCGTCGCCTTCCTCGCCGCCGATGATGGCGTGCATTCGGTGACAGCAGACCGGACCGAATTCCTGGGCCGGCACGGCACCAGCGAATTTCCGCAGGCGGTGCTGAGCGGCGCGGGATTGTCAGGCCGCGTGGAGGCCGGCGACGATCCCTGCGCGGCAATCGCCCGCGACATCGATGTCCCGGCCGGCGGCGACGTCACGCTGTTCTGGCTGCTCGGGGATGCCGGCTCGGCCGCGGAAGCGAGCGCCCTGGTGCGCAAGCATCGGGGCAGGGATTTCGACCAGCGTCTGGCCGACAACGAGCGCGAGTGGCGCGGCTTCCTCGACACCATCCAGGTCGAAACGCCTGACAAGGCGCTCGACGCCATGGTCAACCACTGGCTGCCCTACCAGAGCCTCGCCTGCCGCATCCGCGCCCGCTCTGCCTTCTATCAGGCCAGTGGCGCCTTCGGCTTCCGCGACCAGTTGCAGGACACGCTGGCTCTGCTGGCGCACGATCCCAAACTGGCGCGAGACCAGATCCTCAACGCGGCGCGTCGGCAGTTCCCTGAAGGCGACGTGCAGCATTGGTGGCTGCCGCGCACCGGAGCGGGCGTGCGTACGCTGATCTCCGACGACGTGGTCTGGCTCGCCCATGCCACCGCGCGCTACCTGCTGGTGACGGGTGACGCCACCATCCTGAAGGAGCAACTGCCCTTCATCGATGGACAGCCGCTGGGCGAGGGCGAGCACGATGCCTTCTTCACGCCCGAAATTTCGAAAAAAACGGCGTCCCTCTACGAGCATTGCGCGCGTGCGCTCGATCTTGCCGTTGCGCGCAGCAGTCCCGCCGGGCTGCCGCTGATCCTCGGCGGGGACTGGAATGACGGCATGAACCGCGTCGGCGAGCAAGGCAAGGGCGAGAGCGTCTGGCTCGGATGGTTCCTGCTGCGGACGCTGGGCGACTTCGCCGCCGTGGCCAAGACCGAGGGTGATGCCAAGCACGCGCAGGCCTGGGCAAAGCATGCCGACGCGCTGAAACGCGCGCTGGAGAGCACGGCGTGGGACGGCGAATGGTATCGGCGCGGCAGTTTTGACGATGGCACGCCGCTCGGTTCGCGCTCATCCCAGGAGTGCAGGATCGACTCCATCGCCCAGTCGTGGAGCGTGCTCTCGGGCGAGGGCGATCCGGCGCGTTCGACGACGGCGATGCAGCAGGCGACCAAGCTGCTCGTCGACGACGAACTCAAGATCCTCAAGCTGTTTACGCCGCCCTTTTCGAAGACGAAGAAGGATCCGGGCTACATCAAGAGCTATCCGCCGGGCGTTCGCGAGAATGGCGGCCAGTATACCCATGCCGCTACCTGGTTCGTCATCGCGCTGGCCGAAATGGGGCTGAACGACGAGGCCTATCGCTGCTTCTCGATGCTGAACCCGGTCAACCACGCCTTGGACGAGGCCTCGGCCGAACGCTACCGCGTCGAGCCCTACGTGGTTGCGGCCGATATCTACGCCGGTGACGGCAATGCCAGCGACAACAAGGGCGGCCGCGGCGGCTGGACGTGGTACACGGGCTCGGCGGGCTGGCTGTACCGGGCGGCGGTCGAAGGCATTCTCGGCATCGAGCGGCGTGGGAAGCAGATCACGTTTAGGCCGAAACTGCCCAGCCATTGGGATGGCTACGCCGCCACGCTCAAAATGCTGGGGGCCGAAATCACGGTGCGTGTCGTCCGCGACAAAAAGACCAAGTCGATCTCGCTTGAAGTTGATGGTTCGAAGACGAAATCCGCGTCTTTCCAACCGAAGGCTGGTAGCAAGGTCGAAGTTGTCGTGAAGATACCTTCGTAAAATCAACAGTTTCAACCCTATCGCGCGCATTCTCCGGAATGCGCGGGATAGTCTTTTGACTATTTGCAGATCTCCGCTTCGGCAGCCGGCGCACCCGGTCGGGCCATGCCGGGCAAGTTCCCCGTGATTAAAAATGCGGCAGCGCTCAGCGGCTGCCATGATTTTGCCGCAAGGCTGACATTTCACCTTTTATCTCAACCCGTTAGGTGATCACGTGAGATTTCGCATCGTCGTCATCTTTTGTTCGCTAAACGGGAACGGAAGGGATAGACGGGCATTGTTTTGCGACGCGTTAACCGATACGTGTCAAGAAATGGTGCGGTGCACAATAAATGTTTTGGCGGAGTAGCTGAAGTGTCCCTTCTGCAAATCTACTGGCGAGCGCTCGGTTATTTGGCAGCTGACAGGAAACGCGTGGCGCTGATCTGCTCAGCCAATGTCGCGCTGGCCATCATCGCCATCCTGGAGCCGATCATGTTCGGTCGCGTGATCGACGCGATTTCCGCACATGGCTCCGTCTTTTCGACGCTCGCCCTCTGGGCTGGTCTCGGTGCCTTCAACATCATCGCGTTCGTTCTTGTGGCGCGCGGCGCCGACCGCTTCGCCCACGCCCGGCGCAGCGAAGTGCTCTGCGACTCCTTCGAGCGCGTCATCACCATGCCGCTCGCCTGGCATCACCAGCGCGGCACGTCCAATTCCCTGCACACGCTGCTGCGTGCCGTGGAGACCTTGTTCAGCCTCTGGCTCGAATTCATGCGCCAGCATCTGTCCACCGCCGTCGCGCTGTTCCTGCTGATCCCGACCGCGCTCAGCATGGACGTGCGCATGTCGATGGTGCTGCTGGCCCTCGGCGTGCTCTATGTCGGCATCGGCCGGCTGGTGATGAAGCGGACCAAGGCGGGCCAGGCCGCCGTGGAGCGCCACTATCATACCGTATTCGCCCATGTGACGGACTCAGTCAGCAACGTCGCGGTTTTGCAGAGCTACAACCGCCTCGGCCATGAGGCCGATACGCTGCGCCGCTATGTCAAGAACCTGCTCGATGCGCAGAACCCTGTGCTCGACTGGTGGGCCATGGCCAATGCGCTGCATCGCCTGTCGTCGACGATTTCGATGATGGTGGTGCTTTTGATCGGCGCCTATCTGGTCACCCACGGCCAGCTGCGCATCGGCGACGTCATCGCCTTCACCGGTTTTGCAACGCTGCTGATCGCCCGTCTCGACCAGATGTCGGCATTCGCCAACCAGATTTCGGAGGCTCGCGCCAAGCTCGAGGATTTCTACCATCTCGAGGACTCGGCGGCCGACGCCGCCGAACCGGACGGGCTGCGCGATCTCACCAACGTAACCGGCCATGTCCGTTTCGAGAATGTCGGCTTCGAATTCGCCAATTCGGGGCAGGGCATCCACGACGTCTCCTTCGAGGTCCAGGCGGGCCAGACCGTAGCCATCGTTGGGCCGACCGGCGCCGGCAAGACCACGCTCATCAATCTTTTGCAGCGCGTCTTCTCGCCGTCCACCGGCCGTATCCTGATCGACGGCATCGACACCCGCACTGTGACCCGCAAGTCGCTGCGCCATTCGATCGCCACCGTGTTCCAGGATGCGGGCCTGCTCAACCGCTCGATCGAGGACAACATCCGCGTCGGCCGCTCCGATGCGACCAACGACGAGATCCATGCCGCCGCCGACGCGGCTGCCGCACAGGACTTCATCCTGGCCAAGAGCAATGGCTACGACACGGTGGTCGGCGAACGCGGCGGCCAGTTGTCCGGCGGCGAGCGCCAGCGCATCGCCATTGCCCGCGCCGTGCTGAAGGATGCTCCGATCCTGGTATTGGATGAGGCGACCAGCGCGCTCGACGTCGAGACGGAAGACCGTGTTAAGGAAGCGATCGACGAATTGCGCCGCGACCGCACCACCTTCATCATTGCCCACCGCCTGACCACCGTCCGCGACGCCGACCTGGTCGTGTTCATGGACAAGGGCAGGGTGGTCGAAATGGGTGGGTTCGCCGAGCTGTCGCTGCGCAACGGCCGTTTCGCCAGCCTGCTGCGCGCCGGCGGCCTGCTCAACGACGAAGAGGTCCGCCGCCTCAGCCGCTCGATACAGGGCGAGGCCGCCTGAGCGGGTTCTTTTACCTCCCCCTCGTGGGAAGGTCGGACCGAAGATCCGGTCGGGGAGCGCCGCCGTCCCCACCCCGCTGCTTCGCAGCGACCCTCCCCACAAAAGGGGAGGTGACAAAGCCTGCGACACTCCCTCGATTGCCCCAGGCGCATAGCCGGGCTATTTAAAGCGGCATGAGCGACAGCACTTCACGCCTGAGCGGCTGGACCGATCTTGCCAACCCGACACGGTTCGTGGCGCTTGCCGACCGGGTGGTGCCGTGGCTGGCGACGATTGCGGCGCTGACCCTTGCCGCCGGGCTCTATATGAGCTTCACCGCGCCCGAGGACTTCCAGCAAGGCATCACTGTCCGCATCATGTACATCCATGTGCCTTTCGCCTGGCTGGCCATGATGTGCTACACGCTGATGGCGCTCTCGGCGCTCGGCACATTGGTCTGGCGCCATCCCCTGGCCGATGTCGCACTGAAATCGGCGGCCCCTATAGGTGCCGTCTTCACCGCCCTGGCGCTGGTCACCGGTTCGATCTGGGGCAAGCCGATGTGGGGCACCTGGTGGGTGTGGGACGCGCGGCTGACTTCGGTGTTTGTGCTGTTCCTGATGTATCTCGGCATCATCGCGCTGACCCGCGCTCTCGATGACGCCGGCCGCGCCGCCTGGGCCGCCGCCGTCATCACGCTGGTCGGCTTCATCAACATCCCGATCATAAAATTCTCGGTCGATTGGTGGAACACGCTGCATCAGCCGGCCTCGGTGTTCCGCATGGGCGGATCGACCATCGACCCCTCGATGCTGTGGCCGCTGCTGGTGATGGCCATCGGCTTCACGGTGCTGTTCTTCGCGCTGCACCTGATGGCGATGCGCACCGAAATCCGCCGGCGGAGGGTGATTGCGATGCGCAGGGTCGCGGCCCGGCAGGCTGAGCGTCAGCCGGCTTGAATCACCCGCTCCTGGCGAAAGAAGTCATCCCATCAGCCCGCGCGCTGCGACCGGCAAGGTTTCCAGCACCGTCTCGCCGTCGATCAAATTGACCTCGTTGAACAGGTTGGTGACCACGCAGCAATGATCGGGCACCACGCGCACGCGCTCGCCGATGCGAAGCTTGCCATCGCCCGACAGCGTGACCGTGCCGTGTTCTTCGCTCAAGCCCGTCACCCGCGCTCCCGCAACGCCCAACAACTCGCCGAAATCGGCGAGCCCCAGCGTGTCGCTCGACAGCGCCTTGCTGCCGGCGTCGAGAATGGCACGTGTCCGCGTCGGATGGCTGACCACGGTCGACAGCACGCTCAGCGCGCAATCGTCGAGGCTACCGACGCCCTTGGCGACCTGGTAGCGGTCGAGATAGATGTAGGTGCCGGGCCGGTATTCCGTGACGACGCTGTCTTCGCCCGACCGCCACATGTCAGGCGTGCCGCCGCTGGAGATGCGCGCGCAGGCAAGGCCGCAGGCGGCAAGCGCCTGCCTTGCGTCGGCGAGCCAGGCCTCGGCCTCCGCCGCACGGCCCGCGGCCGGGTAGGTCATCAGCCCGCCGAAGGCGAGGCCCTTGGCCGTGCCGATCTGTCTTGCCAGCCCAACCGCTTCACCAGCCGTCTGCACGCCGCAGCGCCCCATGCCGGTGTCGCATTCGACCAGCACTGGCAGGGGATGGCCGGCATCGGTGAAGGTGGCGGCCAGCCCTTCGATCGTCTCCACGCTGTCCGCCGTCACCGACAAGGTTACGCGCATGTGCAGCGCCTTCAGCCGCTCCAGCTTGGCGCGGCCAAGGATGTTGTAGGGGAGAAAAATGTCGGTCAGCCCGGCATTGGCCATCACCTCGGCCTCGCCGATCTTCTGGCAGGTGATGCCGACCGCGCCCGCGGCGACCTGCTTCTTGGCCCAATAGGGCAGCTTATGGGTCTTGATGTGCGGCCTGAGCTTCAACCCGTGGCGGTCGGCATGCGCTTGCGCGCGGGCAATATTGGCTTCGGCGCGCGCTGCGTCGATCAGGATCGATGGCGTATCGAGGTCGTGAATGGTCGGCATCATCTGTCGCCCTGTGGAATCGCAGCGGTTATGGCCCTGAAACCGCCTTATGTCACGCGGCCAGCCGAGCGGATCCATGGTTCCATGCGGCCACGCCGCAAGCCGGGGCGAGGCAATACGGATCGACACCGCATCGGCGTTCGGCTATGCGATTTATCGGAAAAGTCGACACGAGGACCACGATCATGAAACGCTCCGCCATCAACGACATCATCCGCGAAGCCGACGCTTTCATCCGCTCGTTCGGCTACATCATGCCGCCCTTCGCCTACTGGTCGCCGGAAGAGATGAAGGCGCGCCAGGTCGATTCCTCGGCCATCTTCACCTCGCGGCTCGGCTGGGACATCACCGACTACGGCCAGGAAAAATTCAAGGAGCTTGGCCTGTTCCTGTTCACAGTGCGCAACGGCCGCTACGAGGACATGAAGAAGGGCATGGGCATGCTCTATGCCGAGAAGATCATGATTTCGCGCAAGGACCAGCTCTCGCCGATGCACCGCCACAACATCAAGGCCGAGGACATCATCAACCGTGGCGGCGGCAAGCTGGTGCTGGAACTGTTCATGCACGACCGCGACGGCGGCATCGATCCCAAGGCTGAGGTGTCGGTGCCTGTCGACGGAACCATCCACCGGTTGCCGGCGGGCGGGCTGCTGAAGCTCGATCCGGGCCAGAGCGTCACGCTGCTGCCCGGCGTCTGGCATGCCTTCTGGGCCGAAGACAAGGACGTACTGATCGGCGAGGTGTCGACGGTCAATGACGATCTCACCGACAATGTGTTTCGCGAGCCGATCGGCCGCTTCTCCAACATCGACGAGGACGTCGCCCCGGTGCACCTGCTGGTATCCGACTATGAGAAGTGGCTGGGATAAATCAGGCGCGAATTGAGGCGCCGACTGGCTGACGGCAAGGCTGGCAGCGGCTCGATGGCAGCAGCCAAGTCGAAAGTGGGTCGCCCCCGGTTGCCGCTACGGCGATCCCTGGTCGATCGATCCCACCGCTTCGCCGGTGAAGATGACCTTCGTGCCTTCTTGCACTTCGGAGGCGAGGTCTTCGGCGTCCCAATTGGTCAGCCTGATGCAGCCATGCGAGAAGGTTTTCCCGATCTTGCTCGGGTCCGGTGTCCCGTGAATTCCGTAACTTTCGATGGATAAATCGATCCACACCGATCCTACCGGATTGTTTGGCCCGGCAGCGATCGTGAAGGGCCGTTTGGTCCTCACCCCCTTGAAGGCGAAGTCGGGATCGTAGTGATAGGTGGGGTTGTGCACCACGCGTTTGACCTCTGCCTGGCCGCTCGGCGCCGGCTTCTCCTGGCTGCCGATCGAGGCGGGGTACAAAGCAAGCACTTTGCCGGACGGGTCGAGCACGCGAAGCTGGCGCGCGCCCTTGTCGACCTCGATGTCAGCAACACCCGCGGGCGGATCGCCTCGGGTGACGGCCGGCACCAGCACCTTTTGCCCCGCTTTCCTGAAGCGGACGCCAGGGTTGAGCCGTTGAAGCAACTGTTGGCTGACGTGGAAGCGCTCCGCTATTTTTTCCGCCGCGTTGTGGTAGCCGAGCCTGCGCAGGCGGGCCATTCTCTCCATGCGCGCCGGAATTCGCCTGGTAAACGGTCCGCGCACATCCTTGCGCGTCAGCTCGTACGTCTCGAGCACCGGGCTCGGGGAGGTCGCGACCAGCTTGTCCCAGGTCTCGCGGGTGAGCTTGCCATCGGCGGGCAGCCCGTTGGCCGCCTGAAACGCCCGGATCGCCTTGGCGAAGTTCTCTGCTGCGCGGCCGTCGATCAGGCCCGGCGAGAAGCGCGCGCGATCCAGAAGGATCTGTGCCTTCAGCACGGTCGCACTGACGCCTTTTGCTTCGCTGTCGTCGAATTGCGCGTTGTTGACGGTTGCGACATCCAGCTTTGCCGCCGCTGCGTCGCATGCCATGGCGAGCACAACAGCCGCGACGAGAAGGAGCCTGGTCATCGACGTCACACTCCTGCATGAGCACCTGCTTCTATGACGTCGCAGGGCCGATCTGGTTCCATTCCCCCTGCACTTGAGCCGCGATCACCGACTGCCCGTATGCGAATACGGATCGGGACGTCCGGCGGTCGCGCGGATGCATGTGATGATAGGCTCAACTGATGATAGGCTCAACGGCAGCAGCTCGGCGCCGGCTGCACGCTCGTCCCGCACAGGCATGACGAGCTGATCGGTACATCCGCCTTGCCATCGCCGTGGCGAGCTTGCCAGCAGCGCCGGCAACCCCTCGCCGCGCCGTGTCAGGCATTCTAGCAGCCCGTGCAGCGCCTATGACAAAGCCGGGCTCACCCGCATCGGTGCCGAACGCCCTTAACTGCCAGGCCTGCCCTTGTTTTGTTTGCGCGCATAGACGACGCATGCGTCGACGGCGCTGACACACAGCCCATCGCGGCGGTTTGGAAGGTTGTTGTCGCCCGCATAGGCGACCTCAGCCACACGGCCATCGACGATGCGAACCTGTGTGTTGCAGTAACCTCCCGGAGCGACATTCAACGACCCGCCGACGGAAGGGATAGGGCCCACCGCGAAGGTAGGAAGCACGACATTGACATTGCCCCGCTGCACCGCGCGCTCGTAGCTCCAGATTTGCCCCGATGCTCCTTCGTCGGCGGTGGCGGTGGGGAATCCCGCACACATTCGCAGATCCGCTTCGCTGAGACCGACCATTTCCTTTTTGGCGGCTGCCGTCGTGGGATCCTCTTTCGCAAGCGTGGAGGTGTCGTCGGGAACGACGCAGGACCAGAGCGCGACCGTGCCGGTGAGAAGAAACAGGATAGCCGGTGGTCGAATCCCGCGAGACGCCAAAACCGCTCTCCGATCTGCTGGATTGTTCGCCCGCCCTTCACCGAGGTAAGAGGCCGTCCCGATATTTCAACCCGCGATCGGGCTGCCGGTTCGATCGCGAGACGGCGGATCAGGCTGGTTGGTCTGGTGTGGACGGTGAGAGTGAAGCTGGCTGGGGAACCTGGATTCGAACCAGGACTAACGGAGTCAGAGTCCGTGGGTCTACCGTTAACCTATTCCCCAGCAGGCGAGGTCATAAACCGCGCGGGCCGAGCGGGCGAACCGCTGTGAGCGCTGCCTTGTAGCCGCCAGCAGAAAATAGTCAAGCCTGCCGTTGTTTCAATTGTGATGTTTCGGCGCGGCTTTTCAATTGCCTGTCCGCCCGAACTGCGAGCGCTCGAAGTACAGCACGATGCCCAGGCCCAGAAACAGCGGGACGATGAGATAAAACAGCCGGAATACCAGCAGGGCCGCCAGCACGCCCACCGGATCCATGTCCGAAAGCCCGGCCAGGAACACCACTTCGAACACGCCCAGCCCGCCCGGCGCGTGTGAGATCTGCGCGATCGCGAAGGAGACGAGGAACACGCCGAGTACGACGAAATAGCCGGGGTTGTGGGGCTCGGGCAGGGCAAAGAAGATGATCGCGGCCGCCGCCAGGAGCTCAATCGGGCCGATCAGCAATTGCCGCGCCACGATCGGCAGCGCCGGATAGTGAATCTGAAAGCTGCCGATCTTGAGCGGCCGCAGATGCAGCCAGCTGCCGAAGATGTAGGCGGCGACGACGGCAAGCATGACGATGCCCGCCGCCCGCGAGAGGTCGTGATGAGCAATGCCCGAGAAGCGATCGATGATCTGCGGTTCGAATACCAGCACGAGGCCGGAGGCAAGTACGGTCGACAGCACGAAGGTGATCCAGCAGATCGCCACCAGCACGCCGACATCCTGACCGCTCAATCCCCTCGTGCCATAGGCGCGATAACGGATAACGGCGCCCGAAAACACCGAGCCGCCGATATTGTGCGACAGCGCGTAGGTGGTGAAGGAGCACAGCGTGACGAACAGCCACGACACGCGTTTGCCGATATGCAGGAGCGCGATGTGGTCGTAGCCGGCGAGCGAGGCGTAGGCGACAACCGAGCTCAGCCCCGCGAGGACCCAGCCGCGCGCCGGGATCGCCGCAATACCGTCCCAGACATCGTCGAGCGAAATGCCGCGCAATTCATGCCAGAGCAGCAGGAGCGAGAAAATCACCGCCCCGATGCCGACGACCGGCCAGAAATAGCGTCTCCAGTTCATTGCCTGATTGCCATGCGTTGCGGGTCCGTTTCCTTCGCTGTCATTGCGGGAAAGCGGTCGGCGATTCCGATCGCTTTGCCCTCTCATTTCAGAAATGCCTCATCGAAGCCGGCTATTCAACCGCCGGGCCTTGCCGCTATGGCAAGCCGCAATCGTTATCGTCGTTGAGAGGCGGAAAATCGGCAACCGAGCGGGAATATCGGCCCGGCCATGCGACCGTCCCCGCATGCATTTGTGCTGAAACTCGCTGTTTGCCCCCACTTTGCGTAAGACGTGGCAGCAGGCGGTTTGCGGACAGCCGGCAAAATTCGTGCCACGCGGCACTTGGTGATCCGGGCCGGCGCTGTTAGTCTGGCGGCAACTTGAAACAAAGAAGCGCCTGCTGCGTCCGTTCGCCGGTTCGCGCGGCGCCGGAAGGAACGACAGTGGAAGACCGCGACACCGGCGCCGGCGCGCCGGAGGTGGGCGCGTCCAGCGCTTCCCCGGGGCCGGCAGGCCCGGGGACCGCCAAATGGCAGCAACGCCGCCCGACGGAGCCACGCTCCGCCGACGGGCAGGCGAGCGACGCGAACCATCATCAAAAGGGCAAGCCCAAGAAAAGGCGCAAACGCCGGCGCGGGCGCAAGGTTTTTGCGCGCGACGGTGTTCGTCCCGCGGTGAACGGAGCGCCGGCGCCCGGCCCTGGCGCGGCGCCTGGACCCGCAGGCATAGCCTCACAGCCCATCGTGGTGGCGCGGCCCGAACCGGGGGCTCGTCGGCCGTCGATGCCGGAATTGCCGGTATTCGCCGCGCTCGATCTCGGCACCAACAATTGCCGGCTGCTGGTCGCAGTGCCGGCGCGTCATGGCCAGTTTCGCGTCATCGACGCCTTTTCGCGCATCGTGCGCCTGGGCGAGGGGCTCACGGCCAATGGCCGGCTCGGCCAACCGGCGATGGACCGCGCGGTCGAGGCCCTGAAAGTCTGCGGCGAGAAACTGCGCAACCGCAAGATCAGGAAGGCGCGGCTGATCGCCACCGAGGCCTGCCGCTCGGCGGCGAACGGCGTCGAGTTCCTGGAGCGCGTCGAGCGCGAGGCCGGCCTGAAGCTCGAAATCATCGACCGGCAGACCGAAGCGCGGCTCGCGGTATCAGGCTGCGGTTCGCTGGTCGAGCGCGACACGCAGGGCGTCGTGCTGTTCGACATCGGCGGCGGCTCTTCCGAGATTGCGCTGATCGATCTCACCGGCCGCCGCTCGCCGCGGCTTGCCAACCACATCGTGTCGTGGACGTCGCTGCCGGTCGGCGTCGTCTCGCTGGCCGAGCGTTTCGGCGGCCGCACGGTCACGCGCGAAATTTTTGGCGCCATGGTCGACGACGTCGCCGCCCGGCTCGCCGCCTTCGACGGGCGTGACAGGCTAAGCCACCTCAAGGCCAGCCCGAACTTTCATCTGCTGGGCACTTCCGGAACGGTGACGACGCTGGCCGGCGTCCATCTCGATCTCGAGCGCTACGACCGCCGCCGCGTCGACGGCCTGTGGATGGACAGGGACAGCGTCGACCGCATGGTGGAAAAACTTGTCGGCTGGGATTTCCAGCAGCGCGTCGCCAACCCCTGCATCGGCGCCGACCGCGCCGACCTGGTGCTGGCCGGCTGCGCCATTCTGGAAGCGATCCGGGCCGTGTGGCCGTCGGAGCGGCTGCGCGTCGCCGACCGTGGGCTGCGCGAGGGCATATTGAGCGAGCTGATGGCCGATGACGGCGTCTGGCGCAACGATGGACGCGGCAGGACATGATCCCGCTCAAAAAAGAAATCAACCAATGACCAAGAAACCGGAAAAGCCGGGCTCGGCCGGCATTCGCGTGCTGAAGACGCGGATCAAGAAGAAAAGCGGGTTGAAGGAATCGTCGCGCCGCTGGCTGCAGCGCCACATCAACGACCCTTACGTCCAACGCTCCAAGGCCGACGGCTACCGCTCGCGCGCGGCCTACAAGCTTATCGAGATCGACGACAAGCACCATCTGCTGAAACCCGGCATGAAGGTGATCGACCTTGGTGCGGCCCCCGGCGGCTGGTGCCAGGTCGCGGCCGCGCGGACCAGATCGACCGCGGAAAATCCCCATGTCGTAGGCATCGACTATCTCGAGATGGATGCGGTGCCCGGCGCCCCGGTGCTGTTGATGGACTTCCTCGATCCCGAGGCGCCGCGGAAGCTGGCCGAGGCGCTGGGCGGCGATCCCGATGTCGTGCTGTCCGACATGGCGGCGCCCACCACCGGCCACAAGCGGACCGACCACATCCGCACCATGCATCTGTGCGAGGTCGCGGCCGACTTCGCGCTGTCGGTGCTGAAGCCGGGCGGACATTTCCTGGCCAAGACGTTCCAGGGCGGCGCCGAAAACGAGCTGCTCTCGATGCTGAAGAAGAATTTCCGCTCGGTGCACCACGTCAAGCCCCCGGCCTCGCGCGACGAGTCGGTTGAGCTTTATTTGTTGGCCAAGGATTTTAAAGGAAGAGAGGCGGCCCGCGAGTAGCGCCTTACCTTCTCCCCTTGTGGGAGAAGGTGGCCTCGCGAAGCGAGGTCGGATGAGGGGTGCTCTAGGGAACGCCAACGCCTCACTCCGCTGGAACACCCCTCAACCGTCTCGGCGCTGCGCGCCGATCCACCTTCTCCCACAAGAGGAGAAGGGAAAAGATCACTCCCCCGGCGACCTCACCGGTTCCAGCGGCTTGGGCATGGTCAGGCGGCCGTGGCCGGAGACGGCGTTGCCGGCATCGGGCGTCAGCCGCATGAACGACAGCGACGCGGCGGCGGAAATTGCGGCGACGATGAAGAAGGCGGTGTGGAAATCGGCCAGTGTCAGCGATCTGCCATGGATGCTCGTCGATATTTCCAGGATGCCGCCGGCAACCGCCACGCCCAGCGCGATCGACAGTTGCTGGAAGACGGCGGCGATCGGCGTTGCCTTGCTCGTGTCCTCGGCTGAAACCTCGGCGTAAGCGAGGGCGTTGATGCCGGTAAAGAACATCGAGCGGATGAAGCCACCGACCAAAAGCATGGCCAGCATCAAGAGATAGGGCGTGTGGGGCGTGAACAGCCCGTTGACGGCGATCGACGCGGCAGCCACTAGCGAGCCAACGATCAGCACGCGACGAAAGCCGACGACGCGGAAGATCAGCGCTGTGACGAATTTCATGCCGATGGCGCCGATCGCGGAGACGAAGGTGATCATGCCGGACTGGAACGGGGTCAGCCCGAAACCGATCTGGAACATCAGCGGCAGCAGGAACGGCACGGCGCCGATGCCGATGCGGAACAGTCCGCCGCCAAGCACGGAGGAGCGGAATACCTGGTTGCGGAACAGTTCGAGCGCCAGCAGGGGGTTTCTGGCACGGCGCGCATGCATGAGGTAGAGAGCGCCCGACACCAGCCCGACGCCCACGGTGATGAAACCGGTCGCCGGCGGCAGATAGGGCAAGCTGATCACCGACAGGCCGAACACGACGCCGGACGCCGCCAGCCCGCTCAGCACGAAGCCGATGAAATCGAGCGGCGGCGTCTCCATCGATTCGGTTTCCGGCAGGAAGCGGGTGGCCAGCCCGATGCCGATCAGGCCGATCGGCACATTGATCAGGAAGATCCAGTGCCAGGTGAAGTAGGTGGTGATGAAGCCGCCGATCGGCGGTCCGACCAGCGGGCCCACCAGCGCCGGCACGGTCAGCCAGGACATCGCCGCTACAAGCTCACTCTTGGGCGTGGCGCGCACCAGCACCAGGCGCCCGACCGGCGTCATCATAGCGCCGCCTATGCCTTGCAGGAAACGCGACACCACGAAGGCCGGCAGCGATCCTGAAACGGCGCAGGCGACCGAACCGACGATGAACACCGCGATCGCGGCGCGGAAAACGTTCTTGGCGCCGAAGCGATCCGCCATCCAGCCGCTGATCGGAATGAAGATCGCCAGCGACACAAGATAGGAGGTCAACGCCAGCTTGAGCGCGATCGGGCTGGTGTGGATGTCGAGGGCGATCGCCGGCAGCGATGTCGCGATGACGGTCGAATCCATGTTTTCCATGAAAAGAGCGACCGCCAATATGAGCGGAATGGTTCGGTTCAAGGGAACGCGTCCGGGCTTGATTCCAGATGTTGCCGACCGGGAGTTTGCCGGCAGGCAGGGCGGTTATCACGGCTGGACACCAATGTCGTGTTAAATTGCTGTCACTTTTATGCGACCGCAACCTCCGGTGGCGGCTGCGGCTCGCCTTGATCTGTTGTGCAATGCAACGATCGGCTTTTCTTCCGTCCCGGGACGTGGTACCAGCCACCGCCAATCCTGAAAGGGAAGAAGAGAGTCGCGCTGTCCATCCTGGTCCAGCGCTTTTTCCGCATTCAAAGGGCTGGCCATGGCAAAAATCATCGAAACGTCCACCGGCGCGCTGGCGCTGACCTTTGACGACGTGCTTTTGCAGCCCGGCCATTCCGAAGTCATGCCCGGCCAGACCGACATCCGCACCCGGATTGCCGGCGACATCGACCTCAACGTGCCGATCCTGTCGGCGGCCATGGACACCGTCACGGAGGCAAGGCTTGCCATCGCCATGGCGCAGGCCGGCGGCATCGGCGTCATTCACCGCAATTTCTCGCCGGCCGAGCAGGCCGAGCAGGTGCGGCAGGTGAAGAAATTCGAATCCGGCATGGTGGTCAACCCGGTCACCATAGGTCCCGACGCGACGCTGGCCGACGCGTTGTCACTGATGCGCACCTACTCGATCTCGGGCATTCCGGTGGTCGAGAATGGCGGCTCCGGCGGGCACAAGAGCGGGCGGCTGGTCGGCATCCTGACCAATCGCGACGTGCGCTTCGCCTCCGATCCGGCGCAGAAGGTCTATGAATTGATGACCCGTGAGAACCTGATCACGGTCAAGGAGAATGTCGATCAGGACGAGGCCAAGCGGCTTCTGCATCAGCACCGCATCGAAAAGCTCGTCGTCGTCGACAAGCAGGGCAATTGCGTCGGCCTGATCACCGTCAAGGACATCGAGAAATCGCAGCTCAACCCGCACGCCACCAAGGACGCACAGGGACGTCTGCGCGCGGCCGCCGCCACCAGCGTCGGCGACGACGGTTTCGAGCGCGCCGAGCGCCTGATAGAGGCAGGCGTCGACCTTCTGGTCATCGACACCGCGCATGGTCACTCGCAGCGCGTCCTTGACGCTGTCACGCGGGCGAAAAAACTGTCCAACTCGGTGCGCATCCTGGCCGGCAATGTCGCCACCGCCGAGGGCACCCAGGCGCTGATCGATGCCGGCGCCGATGCCGTCAAGGTCGGCATCGGCCCCGGCTCCATCTGCACCACCCGCATCGTCGCCGGCGTCGGCGTGCCGCAGCTTTCGGCCATCATGTCGGCGGTGGAGACCGCGCACAAATCGGGCGCCTCGGTGATCGCCGATGGCGGCATCAAATATTCCGGCGATCTGGCCAAGGCGCTTGCCGCCGGCGCCAGTGCCGCCATGATCGGCTCGCTGCTTGCCGGCACCGATGAAAGCCCGGGGGAGGTCTATCTGCACCAGGGCCGCTCCTTCAAGGCCTATCGCGGCATGGGTTCGGTCGGCGCCATGGCGCGCGGCTCGGCCGACCGATACTTCCAGGCGGAGGTTCGCGACACGCTGAAACTGGTGCCGGAAGGCATCGAGGGGCAGGTTCCCTACAAAGGACCTGTGTCTGGCGTGCTGCACCAGCTTGCAGGCGGCCTGAAAGCCGCTATGGGTTATGTCGGTGGCCGCGACCTTGCCGATTTCCGCGAACGCGCCACCTTTGTGCGCATATCCAACGCCGGACTTCGTGAAAGCCACGCCCATGACGTCACGATCACCCGCGAAAGCCCCAACTATCCCGGCGGAGCCTGATCGGCCCGACCAGGACACGTTCTGGCGCAATCTGGCCGCGACCATCCTGCGGCTATCGCGCCACGCTGCCGCCCTTTGCACCGCATCGGTGGCGGTTTTCATCGCCATGACGCTCATGGAATTCTTCTATTTCCGCCAGTTGAGCGGCGGTTTGCCGTCGCTCGACATGCGCGTTTTCGGCTTCACGCCGGACGAAGGCATGGCCTGGCTGACGGCGCTCGGCCGGCGCGGCGGCGAGATCATCCTGGTCTGGCACTATTTGACCTTCGATCTTCTGTTCCCCGCGCTGTTGTCGGTGACGCTGGTCAGCCTGATCCTGGCAACGGGAAGGCGGTTGAGGAATTTCCGCGTGCTTCCGGGCCAGATACAATCGATCTTCGCACTGATACTGGTGCTGCCCTACACGATCGCCAACTACGCCCAGAACATCGCCGTGGCCCGCCTTCTGTCGGATTTCCTGTCGGCCAATCCCGATTCCCTGGCTCTCGTCTCGGCGCTGATCGTCACCAAATTCGCGCTGCTCGCAATTCCGGTGATCGTCATCGCCGTCTTCTGGCTGGCGGGTCAGAAACAGAATTGATCTGACTCGGCACCGGGCGGGGAGGGTTCATGAACCAGACATCGATTTTCTGGCCTGTTCTCGCGCACGTGTTGCTGGTCTACATCGTCTATGGCGTCATGGCCCGGCGCAGATATGTCGCCATTCAATCGGGCGAAGCCCAAGTCAGCCAGTACAAGGCGCGCTCGACCGAGCCGGCCTCCTGCGTGACAGTTGCCAGTAACCTCAGCAACCAGTTCGAACTGCCGGTGCTTTTCTATGTGCTGTGCCTGATGTTGCACCTGACCAACGGCGTCAACTATCTGACCTTGGCCCTGATGTGGATCTTTGTCGCGACCCGCTATTTTCATGCCTGGGTTCACCTGACCAGCAACAATCTGCTCCTGCGCAGCCGGTCTTTCTCCCTGGGGGCAGTGATTCTTTTGCTGGGCTGGATCTGGTTCGCGCTGCACCTGCTCCGGGTGGTTTGAGCAGTACTCCCCTTTGTTGGGGCGCTCCGCCTACAAATCGAACACCGCTATTTTGCGCTTGTCGAACTTGATGCCGATCTCGCCGCGCACCAGCTTCAGCGCCGCCTCGCCGAACACGGCGCGACGCCAGCCCTGCAGCGCCGGCACGTCGGCGGCTTCGCCTTCGGCGGCGATGCGGTCGATGTCGTCGCTGGAAGCCAGGACCTTCGATGCGACGCCTTGCTTTTCGGCCACTATCCTGAGCAGCACCTTCAACAGCTCCGCGGCGGCGCTCGATCCTTCGGGCGGCTGAAAACTCTTCGGCAGCTTCGGCAATTGCTCCTTGGGCAGGGCTAGTGCGGTGTTGACCGCGCCGAGCAGCGCCGCCGCGGTCGAGGAGCGCTCCCAGCCCTTCGGTGTCGTGCGCAACTTGGCCAGCGCGGCCGCGTCGCGCGGCGCCTGCTGCGCCACCTCATAGATCGCATCGTCCTTGAGCACCCGGCCGCGGGGTACGTCGCGTTCGCGTGCCTCGCGCTCGCGCCATGCCGCCACGGCCTGCACGATCGCCAGCTCCTGCGGCTTGCGCAGCCGCATCTTCAGCCGCTTCCAGGCATCCTCGGGGTGCGGATCGTAGGTTTCGCGCGAGGTCAGGACGTCCATCTCCTCGTTCAGCCAGTGGGCGCGGTTCTCTCGCTCCAGTTCGGCGCTGAGATGCTGGTAGACCTCGATAAGATGGGTGACGTCGGCCAGCGCATAGTCGAGCTGCTTTTCGGATAGCGGCCGGTGGCGCCAGTCGGTGAAGCGCGAGGACTTGTCGAGCCGCGCGCCGGTCACGCGCTGCACGAGCTGATCGTAGGAAACGCTGTCGCCGAATCCGCAGACCATCGCCGCAACCTGGGTATCGAACACCGGATGGGGAACGAGATCGCCCAGATGGACGATGATTTCGATGTCCTGCCGCGCGGCATGGAAGACTTTGACCACAGCTTCGTTGGCCATCAGCCTGAAAAACGGCTTCAGGTCGATGTCTGGCGACAGCGGATCGATCAGCGCCGTTATTCCGGGCGCTGCCATCTGGATCAGGCACAGGATCGGCCAGAAGGTCGTTTCCCGGATGAATTCGGTGTCGACGGTGACGAAATCCGATTTTTCGAAAGCGGCGAGAACGGTCTCGAGTTCTTTTTGGGTGGTGATGACGTGCATCAAATCGCTTTTGGCAGGAGTAGGGTCTTCCTAGATTTCAGCCGGAAAGGCTTTCGTCAAGCTTTGGCGCTGCGTCACGGTCCGTCCGTCCCGTCCGGATCGCCGTTTCTTCTCGCCAGCCGGGCGAAAACCGTCGAGGTGCGCAAAAGCGCGGTGAAGCGGCTGCGCTTGCCAGCCGGCACGCCCGACCGCGCCCGCATCCGATAGAGGATGACCGCGATGAGGATCGCATAGACCAGGGCGCTGAACACGAACAACGCGCTCGGGCCAAAATACTGCATCGCCGTCGATGCGGCGAAAGGGCCGCCAATGGCGCCGAAGGAATAGAACAGCATCAAGGCGGCGTTGATCAGAACGAACTCGCCCGCTCCGGCGCGGTCGTTGGAGTGCGCCGCCGACAGCGAGTAGAGCGGCATGGCGAAACAGCCGAAGATGAAGATGATGATGAAATTCAGAAACGGGTCGGCTCCCGCCACGAACGCCAGCGCCAGCGCCGCTAGCATGGCGCAGCAGGTCGTCGCCAGCAGCACCGAGCGCCGGTCCCAGCGATCGGAGAGATAGCCCAACGGGTATTGGATGAGGGCGCCGCCGAATATGCCGACGCTGACGAAGGTGACGACATCGGCGACAGACATGCCGATCTGCTCGGCATAGACCGGCGACAGCGTGCGGAACGCGCTGTTGGTGACGCCGACGGCGATGCAGCCGAAACAGCCGAGCGGCGAGATCCGCCAGACGCGCGCCAGGTCGAGCTTGACGTCTTCCGGCGGCGTCGGATTGGAGCGGTCGCCCAGCGACACCGGCACCAGCGACAGCGTGATCATCATCGACATGATGGCGAAGATGGCGAAGCCGCCCGCGCCGAAGATCGGGATGAGGAATTGCGCGCCGGTGACCGAGCCGATGTCGACCATGCGGTAGATGGCAAGCACGCGGGCGCGATCC
The DNA here is from genome assembly GCF_020165515.1 of Mesorhizobium sp. BR1-1-13. NCBI lineage: Bacteria > Pseudomonadati > Pseudomonadota > Alphaproteobacteria > Hyphomicrobiales > Phyllobacteriaceae > Mesorhizobium > Mesorhizobium sp. BR1-1-13. Next base: position 339,995 of record NZ_JAIUIH010000003.1, on the reverse strand, counting down.
TTGTTGCTGACCCCGGAGTTGAGCCAGGCCTCCATCACAGTGAACAGGCCGGCGAAGCAGAAACCGCCGGCAAAGCGCACCGCGCACCACATCACCGGGTCGATGACCAGAACCAGGAGCAATGTGCCGGCCGAGGCGGCCGCGGCCAGCGCCGAGAAGGTTCTGACATGACCGACCGCCTTCAGGATGCGGGTGACGGCCAGACAGCCGAGCAGGAAGCCGGCGAAATAGAACGTGCCCATCAGGCCGATGGCGGAAGCCGAAAAACCTTCCTGCGCGCCGCGCAGTGCGATCAACGTGCTTTGCAGCCCATTGCCGCCGAGCAGGATGCCTGCGGCGATGAGGAGCGGGATCAGCGGACGGATGGAGGACATTAGGCGATCACATGTCTGTGATCCCTTCTTGAACCATCGCTTCCGTCAATGCCAGCGGCAATTCCCCGCGCCAACAGGATGTGTCCGCCTTTCCGTTCAAGGAAGTCGGCGCCTGCGTCCTCGACGTCCCACGGCGAACCGCCCGGCTGCTCCCGACGCGATGGCTATTCCCGCGAGGACCGCGATGAGCCCGATAATCAGGTTTGCATTGATTTGCTCCCCGAGAAAGACGGCGCCAAAGATCGATGCCGTCACGGGATTCACGGCAACCGAAACGGCAACCAGCGTTGGCGCCGCACGTTCAAGCGCGAACGCCCGGAGGAAGAAAATCAGGGCACCGCAAATTACGGCCAGGTATCCGCTGGCAACCCATTGAGACGCGTCAAGCGTGGCAAGTCGCGGCAAGCCTCCAGTCAAAGTCGACAGCGCCAACAGGCAGGCCGTACCGACGGCCATGCCAGACGCGGCGAATGATGTCGGCGAGCAGCGCGTGAGAAAAGGTCGCGACCAGACATTGTAGAGCGCCATGCAGAATGCCGCCGCGATCATCAGGAGGTCTCCGCGCCATGCGCCTTGGGGAGCTGTCGTCAGGCTGCTGCCAAGCGCGACAGCCACTCCGGCCATCGCGACCAGGACGCCGACGATCTTGCGCGTCGTCGGCGGTTCGATCCCCAGAACCGCGCCTGCCAGCATGGTGAGCACAGGCAGCGTCGAAAGCGCCAGAGCTCCTCGCGCCGCCGTCGTGTAGACAAGGGCTCCGTTGAAGAGCACGGGGAATAGGCCGAAGAACAGCAGGCCCAATGCGGCGGCGCCCGGCCAATCGCTTTTCGCAGGCCACTTGTCCCGCCGCAGAAGCGCTACGGCGGCGAGCACCAGAAAACCACCCCCGAACCGGATCGCGCCGATGGTGAGCGGATCCAGCGAACGCGCGAGATAGCGCGTTGCACCGACGGCGGTGCCGCCAAAGGCGCTGGAGAGAATCGCCGCGAGCACGCCTCCAGTTTCCATCGCTCCCCCCTGCCAGTTCGGAGCCCAGCGGTATCGGGCAAACCGGGTAAAAGGAATCGAATAAATGCAATGAGCTTGATAAGCTTGCGCTATGAGCAGTCGGAGTCTCGATCCGGAATTGTTGCGGGCTTTCGTCGTCGTTGCCGAGCGGCTCTCTTTCACGCGAGCGGCCGAGCAGCTCAATCGAACGCAAGCCACCGTCAGCTTGCAGGTGAAGCGCCTTGAAGAGCGCCTCGACATTTCGCTGTTCCATCGCTCGACGGCCCATGTCGAGCTTACGGCCGCCGGCGAGGGGTTTCTGATCGACGCGCGCCGCATTCTTGCACTCAATGAGCAGGCGATTGCCCGTGTCTCCAACCAACGGGTGGCGGGACGCATCCGGATCGGCGTCATGGAGGACTACGGCACCAAGATCCTGCCACGCCTCCTCGCCGATATCGCCGTGCGATTTCCGCTCATGCAGGTCGAAATGGAGATCGGCCTCACCGCGCGGCTGCTGAAACGGCTCGGCTCATCATTTGACGCGGTGATCGCCATGCATCCGGAAGGTGCGGCCGAGGGCGATCTGATATGCCGCGAAAGGGCGATATGGGCGGCGGCGAGGACCCACTCTGTCGAGGAACTCGACCCGCTGCCCGTCGCGTTGTCCGACCCTGATTGCTTGTTTCGCGCGTGGGCGGTTGAGGCGCTCGACAGAGCGGGCCGGCCGTGGCGACTGGCCTATGTCAGCCCGAGCCTTGCCGCGACGGAGGCGATCGTCGAGCAGGGCCTTGCGGTTACCGTGGTCAAGGGCAGCATGCTCGCGCCCGGCCTGCGCGATGTCCATCCTGGCCCTTATGTGCCGCCGCTGCCCGGGGCGGAGATCCGCCTTCATCAGGCCGCAACATCCTCCGCAAGCACCGCATTGGTCGTCGATCACCTCGCGCGTCGCCTGCGGCTGTCGAGCCTTGGTTCATAGGGCGACCTGCGCGCCGGCGAACGCTCCGAAAGAACCCGTTAACCCGGGTTCGTTGCCCTGGTCCTCCGCCCACTCGCCTTGACAAACCGGGCCTCCCATGCGCTTTTCGCGCAAATTTTTCAGGCCGGGCCGCGATGCTTCGGCCGGCAACCCAACATCCCGGACTTTTGCCCATGACAATGCACCGTTACCGCAGCCATACCTGTGCCCAGTTGAGGAAGAGCGATGTTGGCTCGACCGTTCGCCTGTCGGGCTGGGTGCATCGCGTGCGCGACCACGGCGGCCTGCTGTTCATCGACCTGCGCGACCACTATGGCCTGACCCAGATCGTCGCCGATCCCGATTCGCCGGCCTTCAAGATCGCCGAGACGGTGCGCGGCGAATGGGTGATCCGGGTCGACGGCGAGGTTAAGGCGCGCTTGCCTGAAACCACCAATGCCAACCTGCCGACCGGCGAGATCGAGATTTTCGCGCGCGAGATCGAAGTGCTTTCGGCGGCCAAGGAATTGCCGCTGCCGGTGTTCGGCGAGCCGGACTATCCGGAGGACATCAGGTTGAAATACCGTTTCCTCGACCTGCGCCGCGAGACGCTGCACAGGAACATCGTGGCGCGCACGAAGATCATCGCCGAGATGCGCAAGCGCATGGGCGAGGTTGGCTTCACCGAATTCTCGACGCCGATCCTCACCGCATCGTCGCCCGAAGGCGCGCGCGACTTCCTGGTGCCGTCACGCATTCACCCCGGCACCTTCTATGCGCTGCCGCAGGCGCCGCAGCAGTACAAGCAGCTGATCATGGTCTCGGGTTTCGACCGTTATTTCCAGATCGCCCCCTGCTTCCGCGACGAGGATCCGCGCGCCGACCGCCTGCCCGGCGAATTCTACCAGCTCGACCTCGAAATGAGCTTTGTCGAGCAGGATGACGTGCTTTCCACCATGGCGCCGGTGATGACATCGGTCTTCGAGGCCTTTGCCAACGGCAAGCCCGTCACGAAGGACTGGCCGCGCATTCCCTATGATGTTGCGATGCGCAAATACGGTACCGACAAGCCGGATCTGCGCAACCCGATCGAGATGCAGGCGATCTCCGACCATTTTCGTGATTCCGGCTTCAAGGTCTTCGCCAACATCCTGGCCAACGATCCCAAGGCCGAGGTCTGGGCCATTCCGGCCAGGACCGGGGGCAGCCGTGCCTTCTGCGATCGCATGAACAACTGGGCGCAAGGCGAGGGGCAGCCCGGATTGGGCTACATCTTCTGGCGCAAGGAAGGCGAGAAACTCGAAGGCGCGGGTCCGCTTGCCAAGAACATCGGCGAGGAGCGCACCGAGGCGATCCGCCTTCAACTGGGCCTTGCCGATGGCGACGCCGCCTTCTTCGTCGCCGGCGACCCCAAGAAATTCGTCTCCTTCGCGGGCGCTGCGCGCACGCGCGCCGGCGAGGAACTGAACCTTGTCGACCGCGACCGTTTCGAGCTGTGCTGGATCGTCGACTTTCCATTCTTCGAATGGAACGAGGACGAGAAGAAGATCGATTTCGCCCACAATCCGTTTTCGATGCCGCAGGGCGGCATTGACGCCCTCAACAACCAGGAGCCGCTCGGCATCAAGGCGTTCCAGTACGACGCCGTGTGCAACGGCTTCGAGATCGCCTCGGGCGGTATCCGCAACCATTTGCCCGAAACCATGGTCAAGGCTTTCGAGATGGTCGGTCTTGATCGCCAGACCGTCGAGGAACGCTTTGGCGGCCTCTACCGTGCCTTCCAGTATGGCGCGCCGCCGCACGGCGGAGCGGCATTCGGCATCGACCGGGTCGTGATGCTGCTGGTGGGCGCCAAGAACCTGCGCGAAATCACCATGTTCCCGATGAACCAGCAGGCTTACGACCTGTTGATGAATGCGCCATCGGAAGCCACGCCGCAGCAGCTTCGCGACTTGTCGCTGCGTGTCGCGTCGATCAAGAAAGAGGCATGATGGCGCTTCGGACGGCGCTTTAAAGAACCCTCCGAAGCGATTCGTTCGATTTGAGAATCCCAGACAAAAGCCCGGCATCGCTGCCGGGCTTTTCGTATCTTGAAGCAAGTCGAGGTCGCTTCGATCAGTCTTCGTTGGCCTTGACGGTGACGCCGAGCGTCTTCGGCAGGTCGGTCGGATTGGACATGGCGCCCGCCATGATCAGCGCGAACGGCACCGACGCCGGCGGCTTGGCCGAGATTTCAAGACTCTTCGGGTCGTCGAGATATTTGCCGACCGCCGCCGTTACCTGCGCCGTCAGCTCGGGATTGTTGAGCTGTGCCATGCCGAACGGCACGATCGCCTTGGCCTGGTTGGCGATGTCCTTGCCCGACATGCCTTGCTGCTTGCCGACATAGTCCAGCACCTTGTTGGTCAGAGAATCGTCGTCGAAACGGATCGAGGCGCTGTTGAAGGAAAGCTGCTGCAGCAGCCCGAGCATGGCCATGCCTTGTGCGGAATTGTCGGCGCCTTCGGGCCGTGCCGCCATCTTCTTCTGCATTTCCTGCAGCGACTTGATGAAGTCGAGCGTGTAGCCGCCGAGATCGAAGGTCATGCCGAGCGTTCCGGCATTCTCGACCGAAATGTTGTATTTCGACAGCTCCATCTTGCCGTCCGTGGGCTGCCAGGTGCCGGCCATCTCGAAATTGCCCGCAATGTTCTGGTAGCCGAGTGCGTTGATGACTTCCTTCGACTTGGGATCCTCGACCAGCGTCAGGTCGGCATTGAACTTCTCGGTGGTGCCGGTGAATTCCATCGCCTTGCCGTCCGCCGGCGGCGTGATCTGGATGGCAAGCCCATCCATAGAGAAGGCCGTCTTGTCGGCGACCTTGACCGTCATGTTCGACAGTTCGGCGGACTTGTACATCATCAGCGAGCCCAGCGGGCCTGTGGCGCCATCGGCCGGAACCGTCATGTCATGGATGACGAGGGGGCTCAAATTGAGGGTGACGCCGTCCTTGCTACGTTCGAACGCCGAGGTCGACACGGTTGCGATATCATAGCCGCCATTGGCTTCGGTCACGCCTTCGAGTTTGACGTCGCCGATCGCAAAGGCCTCCTTTTCCGCACCCGGTTTGATGGATACGCCCTGCAACACCATGCTGGCGTTGTCGCCGGTCACGCCGGTCCAGGAAATATCGACGCCCTGCGCGGCAAGCGCCGCCTTCAGCCGGTCGGCGACTGCGGTGTCCTGGGCGAGCGCCGCGTTCAGCGGCAGTGTGAGCAAGAAGGTCGAAAAGGCGAATTTCCTGAGAGTCGAGCGTTTGATTGTCATCGCGAATGCCCCTGCGAGTGTCCTGAAAATTATTTTTCAATTTTTGGCGCCATCACCCTTCAGTGACGAACTGGACGGGAAAAAGGCGCATCCCGCCACAATGGTCAAAAATCGCGGCGAAAGGCAAACCCGATCCGAACATGCTGGAGACCGGGCCGCCGCCGAGCGTCGTCGCGCTTCGCAATAGAGACGGCATGTAACGGATTGATGTTGGCTGGCGGGCTTGCCTGCGGCTTCGTGTTGCAGGGCAGGGCATGCACCCGCTTCAAGGCTTGCCCTCTTGCCGCGAATCGCCCGCTCGGCTAGTTCCAGCCCATGGGAAAAAGGCTTTTGCCGCCTGACAATGGTGGCGGCGATCACATCGAACCGGTCGATCTGAAGAAGGCGCTGGAAGAGCGCTATCTTGCCTATGCGCTGTCGACCATCATGCACCGGGCGCTGCCCGATGTCCGCGACGGGCTGAAGCCGGTCCATCGCCGCATCATGCACGCCATGCGCCTGCTGCGCCTCAACCCCGACCAGGGCTTCGCCAAATGCGCCCGTATCGTCGGCGAGGTTATGGGCAAGTTCCACCCGCATGGCGACCAGTCGATCTACGACGCGCTGGTGCGATTGGCGCAGGATTTCTCGATGCGCTACCCCCTGGTCGACGGCCAGGGCAATTTCGGCAACATCGACGGCGATAACGCCGCCGCCATGCGCTACACCGAAGCGCGCATGACCGATGTGGCGACCGAGCTGCTCGCGGGCATCACCGAGGATGCCGTCGACTACCGGCCGACCTACAATGAGGAGGACGAGGAGCCGGTGGTGCTCCCGGGCGCCTTCCCCAACCTGCTGGCCAACGGCTCGTCCGGCATCGCTGTCGGCATGGCGACATCGATCCCGCCGCACAACGCCGCCGAACTTTGCGACGCCGCCCTTCACCTGATCGAGCATCGGGACGCGCCGGTGGCCAAGCTGATGGATTTCGTCCAGGGCCCGGATTTCCCGACCGGGGGCATCATCGTTGACAGCCGAGCCTCCATCCTCGAAGCCTATGAAACCGGTCGCGGCGGCTTTCGCGTGCGGGCAAAATGGAGCCAGGAAGACCAGGGCAGGGGCACCTGGAGCATCGTCGTCACCGAAATCCCCTATGGCGTGCAGAAGGCGCGGCTGATCGAGAAGATCGCCGAGCTCCTGATGGCGCGCAAATTGCCGCTGCTCGAGGACATCAGGGACGAAAGCGCCGAGGACATCCGCGTCGTGCTGGTGCCCAAGAGCCGTTCCGTCGATCCCGGTATCCTGATGGAATCGCTGTTCAAGCTCACCGAGCTTGAAAGCCGTTTTCCCCTCAACATGAACGTGCTGTCGCGCGGCAAGGTGCCTAACGTCCTGTCGCTGAAAGGCGTGCTGCAGGAATGGCTCGAGCATCGCCGCGACGTGCTGATCCGCCGCTCGAAACATCGCCTCGGCGAGATCGAAAGACGGCTGGAGATCCTTGCCGGCTACCTGATCGCCTATCTCAATATCGACGAGGTGATCAAGATCATCCGCGAGGAGGATGAGCCAAAGCAGGTCATGATCGCCCGCTGGTCGCTCACCGACACCCAGGCCGAAGCCATTCTCAACATGCGCCTGCGCGCCCTGCGCAAGCTGGAAGAATTCGAGATCCGCAAGGAATTCGACGGCCTCACCGCCGAAAAGAAGCAGATCGAGGCGCTGCTTGCGTCCGAAGCCAAGCAATGGGGGACGATCAAGTGGGAGGTTGCGAGCCTGCGGGACAAATTCGGCCCCGAGACCGAGCTCGGCAAGCGCCGCACCCAGTTCGCCGATGCGCCCGAGCATGACCTGACCGACATCGCGCATGCCATGATCGAGCGCGAGCCGGTCACCGTGGTGGTTTCGGAAAAGGGCTGGCTGCGGGCGATGAAGGGTCATCTGACCGATCATTCGCAGCTTGCATTCAAGGAAGGCGACAGCCTGAAACTCGCCTTCCCTGCGCAGACGACCGACAAGATCCTGGTGTTCACCACCGGCGGCAAGTTCTACACAATCGGCGCCGATCGGCTCCCGGGCGGGCGCGGCCATGGCGAGCCGATCCGCATCATCGTCGACATGGACAATGACCAGGACATCGTCACGGCCTTCGTCCACGATCCGAAGCGCAAATTGCTGCTGGTCTCGCATGACGCCAACGGTTTCATCGTGCCCGAGGAAGAGGTCGTCGCCAACACCCGCAAGGGCAAGCAGGTGATGAACGTCAAGGCGCCCGACGAAGCCAAGCGCTGCGTGCCGGTCGGCGGCGATCATCTGGCTATCGTCGGCGAGAACCGAAAGATGCTGGTGTTTCCGCTGTCCGACATTCCGGAAATGAGCCGCGGCAAGGGCGTGCGGCTGCAGAAATACAAGGATGGCGGCCTTCTCGATCTCAAGCCGTTCACGCTGGAGACCGGCCTTTCCTGGCAGGATTCGGCCGACCGTACCTTCACCAGGTCACGCGAGGAATTGGCCGAATGGATCGGCGCCCGCGCTTCGGCCGGCCGCATGGTGCCGAAGGGTTTCCCGAGGACGGGGAAATTTGGGTAGCGCCCTCTTCCTTCTCCCCTTGTGGGAGAAGGTGGATCGGCGCGCAGCGCCGAGACGGTTGAGGGGTGTTCCAGCGGAGTGAGGCGTTGGCGTTCCCTGGAACACTCATCCGACCGGGCTTCGCCCGGCCACCTTCTCCCACAAGGGGAGAAGGAAGAGACGCTACCCACTCATTTGGACTATCGTCACGATTGCTGCACTATATCAGTGCATAAGCAGCGGGATGGCCGGGGAGAGACGAGCGTTTGAAGGAAGCGAAGATCCAGAAACCGGGGCAGCGCCTGTTCGGTCTGTCGACGCCGCTCAGAGCCGCCGTCATCCCACCGCTCTCAGCGGCGCGTTGGCTGCTGGTGCTGATCGTTGCCGCCGGCGTCTATTTCTTCCACGGCTTCCTGTTCCCGGTGCTGGCCGCGCTGGTCATCGCCTTCGCGAGCTGGCCGCTCTACCGGCGGCTTTTGGCCGGTGTCGGCGGCAACCGCACCATCGCCGCCACCTTCGCCATATTGTTCATCCTTGCCTTCCTGGTGATACCGATTGCGCTCGCGGGCACCTACGCCATCAACGAGGTGCGCGAATGGGTCGGCTGGGCGATCGAGACCAACCGGCACGGCGCCCCCACGCCGCACTGGATCGCCACGCTGCCTGTCGTGGGAGAATGGCTGAACCAGCAATGGACGACCAATCTTGGCCATCCCGGCGGCATTGGCGAACTGATCCAACTGGTCAGCGGCGCCAATATCGGCAGCATCTATCGCGGCGTTCTTGCCGCCGGCGGCAGCGCCTTCGGCCTGCTTTTGACGCTTCTGTTCATGATGATCGCGCTGTTCTTCGCCTATCGCGACGGCGAGCATTTCGCCGGCCAGGTCGACCGGCTCGGCGAGCGCATCCTGCCGACGAGGTGGGAGCGTATCTCGCGCGTCGTGCCGGCGACCATTTCCTCGACCGTGACCGGCATGACCGTTATTGCCATCGGCGAGGGGTTGGTGCTGGGCATCGCCTACTGGCTGGCCGGCGTGCCGTCGCCGGTGACGCTTGGCGCCCTGACCGGCGTCATGGCGCTGATTCCCGGCGGGGCACCGCTCTCCTTCACGCTGGTTTCGATCTATCTCGCTGCCAGCGGCTCACCGGTGGCCGGCCTGGCTTTGTTCATCTGGGGGACGGTCGAACTGTTCATCGTCGACAAGACCTTGCGACCGAAGCTCGTCGGCGGGCCGATAAAACTGCCCTTCCTGCCGACCTTTTTCGGCCTGATCGGCGGCGTCAAGACGATGGGCTTTCTCGGCTTGTTCATCGGCCCGGTGCTGATGGCGCTGTTGGTGGCGATCTGGCGCGAATGGCTGCGCGAGGTCGAGATGATGGACGAGATGCCCGCCTCCCCGGAACAGGAAGGCTCGCCGTCGCTGATCGAGATTGACGGCGAGGCGAAGAAGATTCAGGCTGGATGACGCACCGCAAGGGCGGCGCGGCGCCTGCGTCCGTCATGCAGCTGCCACACCGAATGAACCACCAATGTGACGATCAGGATCGCGCCGCCGATCAGGCTGTTGCGTGACGGCGTTTCGGAGAAGATCAGCCATACCCACACCGGTGCCAGCACGGTCTCCAGAAGGTAGAACATCGCCACCTCCGGTCCGGAGATGTATTTGGGGCCGGCCGCCAGGCAGAAGAACGAAATCGGCATGATCACGGCGCCGTTAAAGATGATCCACCAGGGCGCGCTCACATGGACGCCTTCACCTGACACCATGAAGGCCGCCAGCACGAGCGACGGAACCACCCCGACGAGCGCCGTGAAGCCCATGTCCTTGCCGCTGGCCCGCGAAATGGTGATGGCCACGGAAATGAAGAAGGCCGAACACAACGCCATGAAATTGCCGAACAGGTGTCCGGCGCCGACAGATCCGCCGACGATTACCAGCACGCCGAGGATCATGACCAGCATCGCCGCGAGCGTCACCGCCCGCGGCTTTTCGCGGAGAAACAACCAGGACAAGAGCGCGGCGAACACGGTGTTGAAGGCCAGGATGAACACCAGGTCGGCGGTCGAGGTGTAGAAGACGGCGGTGACGAAGGTGATCGAGGTCAGCCCGTAGCATATCGCGGCCGCAAGTCCCGACCAGCCTGGAATGAGCTGGGGCGCGTTTCGGCTCAGCGCCCGCCAGACAGCCCAGATGATCATTGCCGCGATGAAGGTGGCGGCCCCGCGCAAGAGCAGGATCGTCCATGCGCCGCCATCGGCGAGGCGGATCAGCGGAATGTCGAGGGTCAGCGTCAGGCCGCCAATGGCGGTTATCAGAAGGCCCTTCTGGTGGTCGCTGTGGGACGTCATTTGCGAACTTTCGTAATGAAATACAGATGGGACAGCCGATCGGCGCAATGACGCACTCTCCCGCCAAGCGGCTGAAAGACCAGCATCCCCTGCGTTGAAACAGTTAAACGTGGATCTTGGAAAAACTCAGCGTGAGACCGCTTCGTTGGTGTAGCGCTCCCAGCCCTTCGGGCCGAGATGCTCCTGCGGCATGAAGCGCATCTTATAATTCATCTTGCGCGAGCCGTTGACCCAGTATCCCAGGTAGACATGGGGCAGCCCCATCGCCCTGGCGCGAGCGATGTGATCGAGGATCATGAACGTGCCGAGAGACCGCTCCTCGAAGTCGGGATTGAAGTAGGAATACACCATCGACAGGCCGTCGGCCATCTTGTCGGTGAGCGCCACCGCGATCAGCTCGCCCTGTCCCTTGCCAGTGATGAAGGTATCGGGTCCGCGCCGGCGATATTCGATGACCTTGGTGTCGACATGGGTGTCCTCGACCATCATGGCGTAGTCCAGAACCGTCATGTCCGACATGCCGCCGCGGCGGTGGCGAGCATCGAGATAGCTGCGGAACAGCGAATATTGTTCGGTCGAGGGCTCGGCATTGTGCATCGCGCCGACGAGATCGGAATTGTGCTGCAGCACGCGCTTCATGTTGCGGCTGGCGACGAATTCCTGCGCCAGGATGCGCACGGAGACGCAGGCGCGGCAGGTTTCGCAGGCCGGTCTGTAGGCGATATTCTGGGAGCGGCGGAACCCGCCTTGGGTCAGGAGATCATTCATCTCCGACGCCTTGTCGCCGACCAGATGCGTGAACACCTTGCGCTCGAACTGGCCGTCGAGATAGGGGCACGGCGACGGCGCGGTCAGGAAGAACTGCGGCGACTGGGTCGGGTGCTGCGTCATCGAGTCTCGGAAACACTCCTTCGAATCGCTCTACCTTTGGCGCGGAAAGCGAAAAATTCAACAGGATTGTGAAGGCGTGGCCATGCGGACGCCTTCACATTTGCGCCGACGCCGCGGCGATGCTTGCGAAAATGCGCCTCAGCGGCTGGTGCGGCTGACCACCGTGCCGAGCAGCAGGTCGTGCAGCGTGCGCTTGCGATCGGCAAACAGCGTCACCAGCAGCACCAGCGGCGACAGGATGACGTTGCCGGCCCAGAACAGCACAGAATGGACCACTGCCGTGAGCCCGTCGATCGGCCTGCCGTCGAGCCGATCGAGCCGGATGCCCATCATCTTCATGCCCGTGGTCGCCTGGTCGGCGCTGCCAAGCGTGTTCCAGATGTAGAGGATCGCGACGGCCGGGACCAGGACGCCAAACAGCATCCAGCCAAGGCCGAGGGTCAAAAGCCCGAGGAAGAACACCAATATGGCGACAGGGATGGTGAGCAGCGCGACAATGACATAGTCGATCATGACCGCCAGGACACGCCGCGTGCGTACGCCTTCATAGGCCCTGACGTCGTCGAGCCTGGTGTTGATGATTTCGCCGTCGAGAACGCGAGCGTTCATGTCATTTCCTCGTAACAGGGGCCTGCTTAGCCTGCGCCCCACCTGCTGGGAAAATGGTAAAGGCTGATGGCGGAATCAAGATCGAGCCTTTGCCGGTAGGCAAGGCGGGCGAAGCGGCCGGCGGGCCGGTTGAATTCGCGCCTGACATGGCGTTAGCTTGTTGCGGCGCACCAAAAGCGCCAAGGGGCAGGGACGGGCAGGATGGATTACGACATGCTGGTCATTGGCAGCGGCCCTTCCGGCCGTCGTGCCGCCGTACAATCGGCCAAACTAGGCAAATCGGTATTGGTCGTCGACAGGGGGCGGCGCCTGGGCGGCGTTTCCGTGCACACCGGCACCATTCCGTCGAAGACGCTGCGCGAAACCGTGCTCAATCTCTCGGGCTGGCGTGAGCGCGGCTTCTATGGGCGCGGCTACCGGGTCAAGCAGGACATCTCGGTCGGAGACCTGGTCGAGCGCCTGCACAAGACCCTCGATCACGAGGTCGAGGTGCTGCAGCACCAGTTCATGCGCAACACGGTCAAGAGCGCCCGCGCCGAGGTGAAATTTCTCGGGCCCAACAGGGTCAGCCTGACATCGGACAATGGCGACTACAGTGAGGTCGGCTTCGCCAATGCGCTGATCGCCGTCGGCACGAGGCCGCACCGGCCGGGCGACGTGCCGTTCGACAAGAGCCGCGTGTTCGACAGTGACGAAATGCTCGAGCTCGACCGCTTGCCGCGAACGCTGACGGTCATCGGCGCCGGGGTCATCGGGGTCGAATACGCGACGATCTTTTCGGCACTCGACGTGCCGGTGACGCTGGTCGAGCCGCGCAACACGATCCTCGATTTCGTCGACCGCGAGATCGTCGACGACTTCATCCACCAGATGCGCGACCGCGGCATGACCATCCGGCTGGGAAGCGCCGTGAAGGAGATTGCCTCCAGGCCCGACCATGCAGAGGTCACGCTGGCCGACGGGCGCACCATACGTTCCGAGATCGTGCTCTACGCCGCGGGCCGCACCGGCAATGTCGGTAGCCTCAGCCTCGACGCGGTCGGCATCGAGGCTGACTCCAGGGGACGCATCAAGGTCGATCCGCATACCTTCCAGACCAGCGTGCCCAACATCTACGCCGCCGGCGACGTGATCGGCTTTCCGAGCCTGGCCTCCACCTCGATGGAGCAGGGCCGTGTGGCCGCCTGCCATGCCTTCGGCGTGACCTTGCCGCCGCCGCCGGAAACCTTTCCTTATGGCATTTACGCGGTGCCCGAGATCTCCACCGTCGGCCAATCCGAGGAGCAGGTGCGCGAGAGCGGCGCCGCCTACGAGGTTGGCGTGGCGCGTTTCCGCGAGACCTCGCGCGGCCACATCATGGGCGTCAACACCGGCTTCCTGAAGCTTCTGTTCTCGATCGAGACACGCCGCTTGCTCGGCGCGCATATCGTCGGCGAGGGCGCCACCGAACTGATCCACATCGGCCAGGCGGTGATCAATCTGGGTGGCACGGTCGACTTCTTCGTCAACAATACATTCAACTATCCCACGCTGGCCGAGGCCTACAAGATCGCCGGGCTGGACGCCTGGAACAGGATGGGGCAGGGCTGATCCTGCTGCTGTCAGCGAAGGGCGTTTTGCCGGTTCCTCAGGCGACAGGTGCGGGCGAGCCGAGCCATTGCCGGACGATTGCGGCATCGGGATCGCCGATCTCGTGACCGGACGCGATGATGCGCGCATCGACCGCGGCACCGCGCTGGCTGAGCAGCGTCACCAGCGCCGGCGCGAAGGGTCCGTAAGTCAGGTCGGCGGCGCCGGCGATGATCAAGGCCTTGATACCGGTCAGGTCGGTTGCTGGCGTCTCGTCCAGCACCGGCATCGGCCGCAGCAGCGCCGCCCGTCCGACAAGGCCAGGGTTGAGCAGCATCAGACTGGAAACCAGATTGGCGCCGTTGGAATAGCCGAGGAAAGCCGTGCGCTTCGGATCGATGCGGTGCCGCTTCATGGCTTCGGCCATGAAGCGTGCGAAAGCGGCCGTCTCGCGGCGGATGCTGGCCTGCTCGAAGCTGGTCGGCGTGATCCGCTCGAACCAGCGGAAGCCGTCGTCCTGGACGATGCGGCCACGCACGGCGACCAGGCAGGCATGCGGTGCGATCTGCCTCGCCAGCGGCACCAGGGTCGTCTCGTCGACACCTGATCCATGCAGCAGGAACAGGCATTCGTCGCTGGCCCCGCCGGATCCGAAGAAGCGATAGGGGAAGGCCAGATCCAGCCGCGGCGGGCTGTTTTCGACGCTTGGATCGCTCATGCCGTATCCTTTTGATTACATTTCATTTCACTCAATTTGCCGGCTTCAAAACGCAATATTTTCATGCTCCGCGAAAGTTGATTGAACCGGGCGCATTTCAGTCCGTTTCTGCGCCGATATACTCCATCGCGGAGGAATCGAAGCGGTGCGCCGGGGGTCGCATTGCTGGGCATGAACAACCAGCTTTGAGGCCTTTTGTCGATGACCACCCCAGTTCCAACCGAGCGCGATACGCGCATCGATGTGTTGCGTGCGCTCGCGCTGCTGACGATCTTCGTCGACCATGTGCCGGGCACGGCTTTCGAGACCCTGACCTACAAGAATTTCGGCTTTTCGGATGCGGCCGAGGCTTTCGTGCTGATATCGGGTATTTCGGTCGCGCTCGCCTATGGCACGAAGTTCCGCCCGGGAGGCCGGCTGCTCGCGACGCTGAAAATGTGGCGGCGGGCCGGCGTGCTCTACATCGCTCATATCGTCACCACGATGGTGGTAATGGCGTTGTTCTGTGCCGCGGCGGTGTTCGGCCGGCGGCCGGAACTGCTGAAGCTGATCAACATCGAACCGCTGATGAGGAACACGCCCGAGGTGCTGGTCGGCATCGTCACGCTCGGCCACCAGCTCGGCTACAACAACATCCTGCCGGTCTACGCGGTGCTGCTTTTGCTGGCGCCGGCCTTCTTGCTGTTCATCAGCTACAGGCCGCTTGCAGCGCTGACCGTGTCCGGCCTGCTATGGCTTGTAGCCGGCATCTGGCAGATCGCCCCGCCGAACTATCCCGAGCCCGGCCTGTGGTTCCTCAATCCGCTGTCCTGGCAGTTCCTGTTCAACATCGGCCTTGCCGCCATGCTGCATGTCAGGCGCGGCGGCGTCATTCCAGTCAACCGTTGGCTGACCGGTGCCGCCGCGGCCTATGTGCTGGCCGCGCTGGCATGGGTGCATAGTCCGCTTTGGGGGCAGGTGACCTGGTTCGACTTGCCGGTGGTGCTGACCGGCTTCGACAAGACATTCCTGTCGCTCCCGCGGCTGCTGCACATCCTGGCGGTCAGCTATCTGGTGGTGGCACTGCCTGTGGTCTCGAACCTGTTTCGCACCGGCCCCGACCATCCGCTGGCGATACTCGGCAAGCGCTCGCTGCCGGTGTTCATCGCCGGCACGCTGATCGCCATGGTTGCCCAGGTGATGAAACTGATCAATCCCGGCGGCCTCACTTATGACAGCCTGTTGCTCGCCGCCGGCATCGCCATGCAGTTCGCGCTCGCTTTTTATCTCGAATGGTTGTCGACCATCGGCGGTTCGGGGAAAGCCACGACGACGCAAAAGGACGCCAAGCCCGTCCAGGCGTCTTTCGGTATCTCGGTCGTGGCAAGAGCCAACCGCTGAGGTCGGCGAGCCGATTCAGCGGCGCGGCGGAGCCGAGGAGGCGCGCACGATCAGTTCGACCGGCAACAATTGCCGGCTGACCTTGCCGTCGCTTTCAAGAATCGCCTTGACCGCAAGCCGGCCCATCTCGGCGATCGGCTGTGCGACCGTGGTCAATGGTGGCTCGGACAACCCTGCTTCGGGAACGCCGTCGAAACCGATGACTGAAACATCATGGGGGACGTTCAGCCCTCGCGCGCTCAGCCATTCAAGCGTTGCCAAGGCCATTCTGTCCGACATCGCCAGGATGGCCGTGGGTGGCTCGCCGGAAGCAAAGATCGTTTCCAGCCCCGCCTTTGTAGTAGCGGCATCGTTGGCGGTTTCGTAGACGGGCACTTTGGACGTGTCGATGCCAACCCGCGAAAGCTCCCGGAAATAACCGGTGAGGCGATCGCGTGTCCCCGCATAGGCTGCGGCGCGAAGCTCCTCGGGCGAAATGAGGCCTGTCCTGCCATCGGCGAAAGGCAGCGCCAGCACGGTAAAGCGGCGATGCCCGAGATCCGTAAGATGACGTGCCGCCAGGCCGGCGCCGGCGATGTTGTCGACGCCGATCGCCGCGACGGACCCATCCTCCGAATCCAGGTCGAGCGCCACGAAGGGCAGCTTGCGCTCACGCGCCAATTCGACGAGGCGCGAGCCGCCTTCGATACAGAAGACGATGAAGCCGTCGACAAGGGCGCTCTGGATGTTCCAGGCAAGCTGTTCGGTGTTGGCGGCCGAGACTAACGATATGCCGGCCCCGGTCGCATCGCAGGCCTGCGAGATGCCCGCCATCATCACGCGCGCGAAGGGATCCTCGAAGAAATAGGAGAGGGGCTCCGCGGTGGCCACGCCGATGGCGTTGACCTTGCCTGCCCGCAGCAGGCGGCCCTTGGGGTCGGGGCCGGCATAGCCCATCGCCTCGGCCGTCGCGCGAACGCGTTCGCGGACTTCTTCGCGCACGATCTCGGGGCGGCTGAAGACATTGGAGGCAGTGCCATGCGAAACACCGGCGGCCTTGGCGATGTCGGCCAGCCGGACGGGTCGTCGATTGCCTGCGGTGAGTGACGCCATTTGTGCGTGCCTCCTGATATGCATTTAGCACGTTCCCGATTTGCATCTAGCACTTTCGTTGGATCGATTCAAATTTTGCTTGACCGACGGCTTCCATAAGCCTATCGTTGAATCGATCCAACTCAGATTTGCCTGTTGGATCAAACCTAGATGGGAGGTGCGCCATGCATCCGGTCAACTATCTTTTCGAAGACATCTACCGCAGCGACTGGAGCATCGGGGCGGCCGCCAAAAAGTCCAAGCGCCGCGGCGGAACAAGCCCGTGGATTCGCGATCTGCGCTTCCTGGTGGCGCGTAAGCGGAGCTGACTGGCGTGAATTTTTCGCGCCGGCTGATTGGATCGATTCAATTCAAATCAAGAGGAGAAGAGCCATGCATCCCCTGAAACATCTGTTCGACGACATCTATCGCAATTATTGGGGCATCGGCCCGGCCGCGGAGCGGCCAGAGGCGCCGCGCCGCGCGAAGCTCTCGGCGCGCAACCGCGATCTTTGGATCCGACTTGAACGTCGCCGGGATTGAAACCGGCCGCCCATCTCAGGGTCGCCGACGCACCACGGCGGAGACAGCTATGGCCAGCCAGCCTGCGATGAGCAGGGTGCCTCCGATCGGCGCCGACATCGGAAACAGCCTCGATCCGAGAAAATCGCGAGCGAGAAGATCGCCCGTGAAAAGCACGAGCCCGGCGAGCAGCACTAGGCTGGCTATCCGCAGCGGGCGATTCGCGTCGAGGAGACCGACGGCCAGAAACGCCGGTGCGTGCATCAGCAGGAAGGATGCCGCCGTACCGGTGAAGGCACCGCCGAGATGTGCGGCGGCCGCCGACAGCGCCACCCCCGCCGCGCCCACGATGCCGGCGGCGAGCACAAGCAGACGGCTGCCGGTCGTTTCGGCCAGGTTCATGTCGACGCTCCTTCGCTTGATCGGCTGGGCAGCTTGTCAGGGCTTGCCCGCTTCCATCAACATATGCCGCGTCCGCCGCGCCTGGACAATCCAGTTGTAGACCGCGCCGAGCGCCATCAGCACCGACGTGCCGAGAAACACCGCCCGCATGCCGAAATGGCCGCCGACGAAACCGCCGGCAAGCGGTCCGGCGACTTGGCCGACATATTGGGCCGAGATCGAAAGGCCGAGCACGTTGCCGCCGACGCCGTCGGGAATGTTGTGGCGGATGACGCTGGTGATGCAAGGCAGCAAACCGCCGAGTGCCAGGCCCATCAGGAAGCGCAGCCCGATCAGTTGCCAGCCGTCGGTGACGAAGGCCTGCGGAATGAGCAGCAGCGCCGACACGGCCAGCGCGCCGACGACGACGTTCCAATGACCGACGCGGTCGGCGAGCCTGCCAAGCCATGACGCCGACAGGATTGCGCCAAGGGCGGCAGCCGACATCACCACGCCGGCAACGAGCGTCACCCGGCTCTGGTCCTCGATCAGCTGCTGCACATAAACAGTGATGATCGGCTCGATCGACATGGTGGCGAAGGCCAGCAGCATGCCGGTCGTCAGCATGGCCACGACCGGACGCTTGTCGGCAATTTGCGACCAGCCGCTCTTCGGCTTTGCCGCCGTCGCGGCTTTGCTTGCTTGCGGGCGCTGGTTCTCCTTGATCAGGAATGTCGTGGCCAGGAAGGCAAGGAAGATGACGCCGCCGGACAACAGAAAGGTCGCGCGGATGCCGATTACCGGCGGCAGCGCGCCGCCGAGCAAGGGGCCGACCAGCGAGCCTGCCGTGATGCCAGCGGACAAGACACCGAGCGCCCAGCCGGAGCGGTCCTTCGGCGTCTGCATGGCCACCAATATCGTCGAGCCGGAGGAATAGCCGCCGGCAAAGCCGATCAGCAGGCGCAGCAGCACCAATTGCCAGACCGTCTCGACCATTCCGGTCAGCGACATGCAGATCGCCATGCCGAAGGAGGCGCGCACCAGCATCAGCTTCCGGCCGTAGCGGTCGCCGAGCCGTCCCCATAACGGCGCAACGAGGGCCGCCGCGAAGAAGGTCGCCCCATAGGCGATGCCCGACCATTGCACGATCGCCGCATGGCCCTCGACGCCCAGTTGCTCGACATAGAGCGGCAGAAACGGCAAGAGCAGGGTCATGGCGATGAGCGTGCTGAACGAACCCGCGAAGCAGACGGCAAGATTGCGCCGCCAGTGGATGTTGTAGCCGCCCTGGTCCGTGTCGTTCTGCGTCATGTCGTGCCTGCGTGTGTCAGGGGATTGTTGTGGATACCATTTTGGGATACCAAGTCGGTATCCGTCATGGACCCACAGCCCGACCGCTGTCAATGCGCACGTGAAAAGGCAACAACGATGTCGCAGATGCACAACGTCGAACGGCAGCTCCGCGAGATGATCCTTGGACTTGAGATCGGACCGGGTGAGAAACTCACCGAGCGCTGGATCGAAAGCCGCTTCGGCGCCTCGCGTACGCCGGTCAGGGCTGCGTTGCTGCGGCTCGAAACCGAGGGGCTGGTCGGCAGGGACGGGCGCGGCTGGACGGTCTCGCCCATCAACCTGACCGAACTCGAGCAGATCGCGGTCTACCGCGAAGCGGTCGAGGTCGCGGCCTTGCGGCTGACATGCGGGCTTGCCGACAGAAGCGCCGTCGATGTCGTCGAGGCTATGCTCGTCTCCTGCGACGACGACACTCCGCGCGAGGAATGGCATCGCGTCGGCATGGACTTCCACATCGAGCTGGCGCGACTGTCCGGCAATGAATTCCTGTTTCGGGCCGTCCGCGATGCGATGACCAGGCTTTCGCGCGCCCGTTGGCTGGAGGTACGCGATGGAGCGGCCCTTGGCCGCGCGTGGGCTGAACATCACGCCATCCTGGCCGCCGTGCGGAGCGGCGATGCACAGGAAGCCGGGCGCTTGCTCTCAGAGCATATCGTCGGCAGTCGCGACCGTCTGTTGACGTCGCTGGCCAATGATCGCCGCGGCCTTCGCGCCAGGGGATTCGCCGTCGTGGCGGCATAATGCAGCCTGCAGGGCAGGCCACTCGCCGCCGAAAAAAGGACCGCCGGCCCCGAGCCCCACTTTCGGCCTCGCTTCGTGGACGCCGATGGCGTAGGACCGGGCGATGGAAAACAACCGATTTGAAGTACCCGTGACCGTCAAATCAGTCACGGCGGGAAGTACACAGCTCTTACGCTCGGCCCGCGAGGCTTCCGACTATCTCATGAACAGCTGGCCCGGGAAGCGCACTCCCAAGCATCGCGCGGCGCTGCAGGCCTGCCACGATGCGCTGGCCGGCGACAAGCCGGCCATGAACGCAAGGCGCGCCTTTATCGCGGCGGCGCGTGAAGTGGACGTCTTCGTCAGCGACAAGGCGCCGGCCTGATCCAGGCCGGATTGCCGCCGCGCGCCGTCATTCCTCTGTTTCAGTCTCGGCGTCAGTCTCGGGTTTCTGACGCTCCCGCGCCGCAGCCTTGGCCGCCAGCTTTTCGGCCTTCTTGGCCGCCTTCTGGCGATCGCGTTCCTTGCGTTCCTGATCGTAATTTGGTGCTCGTGCCATAGCGGCTCCTTTTTTGCTGTTCTTGTGGGCTGACTACGCGTCGTTCGCCTTCCGAGGTCTCGGAGCCGGCACCAGGGTTCCTATAAGCTGCTTCGGTCGATCACAAGGTCGGCGGCGCCGAAACGCTCCTTTGCTGTCAACTGCTGATGCCAATAGGGATAGAGCAGGGGCGGGCGGCTGACCGCGTCGAGGCGATCACGTTCCTCGCCGGTCAGCGTCAGGCTGGCCGCCGCGATATTGTCCCTGAACTGGGCCTCGTTGCGCCCGCCGATCACCAGCGAGCTGATAGCCGGCCGGCCAAGCAGCCAGGCAAGCGCCACCTGTGCGGCGGACACACCGCGGGCCTTGCCTATTTCGACCAGCACATCGACGATCCGCCACAGCCGGTCCTCGTCGCGGATCGGCGGTTCGGACCAGCCGGCGACCTGGCGCGCGGTCGGGTTGTCACGGTGATACTTGCCCGACAGCAGGCCTCCCGCCAGCGGGCTCCACACCAGCACGCCCAATCCCTGGTCGACCGAGATCGGCAGCAGCTCGTATTCGGCTTCGCGTGCCTCGAGCGTGTAGTGGATCTGCTGGGTGACGAAACGCGGCTGATGGCGGCTGTCGCTGATGGACAGCGCCTTCATCACCTGCCAGCCGGAATAGTTGGAGCAGCCGATATAGCGGATCTTGCCCTGGCCGACCAGCGCATCGAGCGCGGCGATGGTCTCTTCGAGTGGCGTCACGCCGTCCCATTCGTGCAGGAAATAGATGTCGATGACGTCAGTCTTGAGCCGCTTCAGGCTTTTCTCGCATTCGCGGATCAAATGATGGCGCGACAGGCCTTCGTCATTGGGACCGTCGCCGATGCGCATGCGCGCCTTGGAGGCGATCAGCACGTCGTTCCTGCGCTTGCCGCCGAGTGCCTCGCCGATGATATCTTCTGACAGGCCGTCCGAATAGACATTGGCCGTGTCGATGAGATTGATGCCGGCATCGATGCACAGATCGATCATGCGCTTCGCTTCGGCGAGATCGCTGTTGCCGACAGCCGCGAACGGGCCTGCGCCGCCAAAGGTCATGGTGCCCATGGTCAGCGCCGAAACCTTCAGGCCGGAACGGCCGAGAGTGCGGTATTCCATGTCAGTCCTCGCGATTGAGAATGGCCCGAGCAGGTTGCTGGATTTGTAGGACAATCCGCGCGGCTTGTCGCCCTCCGGCCCCGGCACACCGATGAGCGGCCCTGGCGTGCCCCTGCAATAAAACCGTCATTGCCGGCCTATACTCAGTCGGTCAGGGTGTTGCGCGCCGCCGTCAGGACGCGGCCAGTGTGCCCGGTCGTTGCCGGAGGCGGCAGCTTGCAGATGGAGGAGCACCAGATGAATGAATCCATACCCAAGTCCGGCGCCCGTGACTGGCTGGAAGCCGAACTCGCCGACACGCTCGACGAGGACTATGAGCTGGAGATGTCGGAACCGGCGCTGTCGCTGGAGATCGCCAGGATCTACAAGAACGCGCATCCGCCTTCTATCGACCGAATGCAGTATTTTCGCGACCTGATCGGGCTGCAATCCGAGCTGATCAAGCTGCAATCCTGGGTCGCCTACCACAAGAAGAAGCTTGTGGTGATCTTCGAAGGCCGTGATTCGGCTGGCAAGGGCGGCGTCATCAAGCGCATCACCCAGCGGCTCAATCCGCGGATCTGCCGCGTCGTGGCGCTTCCGGCGCCGACCGAGCGCGAGAAGTCGCAATGGTATTTCCAGCGTTATGTGCCGCACCTGCCGGCCGGCGGCGAGATCGTTCTGTTCGACCGCTCCTGGTACAACCGTTCCGGCGTCGAGCGGGTGATGGGTTTCGCTGGGCCCGATCAGGTGGAGGAATTTTTCCGTGACGTGCCGGAGTTCGAGCGCATGCTGGTCCGCTCGGGCATCACGCTGGTCAAATACTGGTTCTCGATCACCGACGAGGAACAACAGATGCGCTTCCTGATGCGCATCCACGATCCGATGAAGCAGTGGAAGCTGTCGCCGATGGACCTGCAGTCGCGCGTGCGCTGGGAACAGTACACCAAAGCCAAGGAAGAGACCTTCGCCCGTACCAACATTCCGGAGGCACCCTGGTTCATCGTCGAGGGCAATGACAAGAAGCGGGCGCGGCTGAACTGCATCGACCACCTCTTGCAGCAGGTTCCCTACGAAGAGGTGCCGCACGAGGAGATCACGTTACCCGAGCGCGTCTTCAATCCCGAATACGAGCGCCAGGTGCTGCCGCGCGAGCTCTACGTGCCCGAGAAGTATTGAACGAGAGTTTGGCCTTCTCCCCGTATAGTGACCGGGAGAAAGGATCTGCACCAAGGGTTTCGCCAATTCCCACTGTCGCACAACTAATTCCTAAGTCCGCTTGATGACGACATGCGTGGCAAGCGGCGTCGCTACTTGTTCGCTGCACGCGTAGCCGAGCTTCGGCATATCAATCCCGGCGAAGAGGTGCTCGCCGGAGCCGAGCAGCACCGGCGAGATCGCCAGATGCATCTCGTCGATGAGCCTCTCCTGAATATATTGCCGGACGGTGGCGACGCCGCCGCCGACCCGCACATCGCTGCCATTGGCCGCTGCTCTTGCCTGCTCGAGCGCCGAATGGATGCCATCCGTGACAAAGTAAAAGGTCGTGCCGCCTTCCATGACGATGGGCTCGCGCGCATGGTGGGTCAGCACGAAGACCGGCACATGATAGGGCGGGTTGTCGCCCCACCAGCCCTTCCAGTTTTCGTCGGCCCATTCGCCGCGGATCGGCCCGAACATGTTGCGGCCCAGGATCCAGGCGCCGACATTTTCAAAGCTGCGCGCCGCGAACGCCTCGTTGGTATCGGTGGTGCCGCCATCGTCTCCGAGCACCATCTTGCGGAAGGTGCGGGTGCCGATCATCCATTTGTGCAGGGCTTCCCCACCGACGCCGAGCGGGTTTTTCAAATCCTGGTCGGGACCGGCGCCGTAACCGTCGAGCGACAAGGTGAATGCGTTGACGCGAAGTTTGGACATGGAAAGCCTCCTCAGGACCGGTTGTATTTTGCAAGCAGTTATTTTTCTAGCAAACCGATGGCGAATTGCAAGCGGTATTTTCAGCGGTCGAGAAGACGCATATCCCTACCTCGCCCGTGCGATGTCCAGAGGATTACCTGATGGTCGGCTCGGATGCCAAAGTAGCGGCTGCCGAGACGGCCGCCATACCGGCTCATTCGCCGGTGAGTTCCATGAAGAGCATATGGTCTGAAGGCGTGGGAGGAAACTATGCTCTCAGCATCTCCGCCACCTCAGGGGCGAAATAGGTCAAAATGCCGTCGCAGCCGGCGCGTTTGAAGGCAAGAAGCGATTCCAGCATAGCCTTTTCGCCGTCGATCCAGCCATTGGCGCCCGCCGCTTTGATCATCGAATATTCGCCCGACACCTGGTAGGCGAAGGTCGGCACCGCAAATTCGTCCTTCAGCCTGCGGATGATATCGAGATAGGGCAGGCCGGGCTTGACCATCAGCATGTCGGCGCCTTCGGCCAGGTCCTGCTCGGCCTCGCGCACCGCTTCGTCTGAATTGGCGTGGTCGATGTAATAGGTCTTCTTGTCGCCCTTGAGCAGGCCGGCCGTGCCGACCGCCTCGCGGTACGGCCCGTAGAAGGCGGAGGCGAATTTCGTTGCATAGGACATGATCGCCACGTCTTGGAAACCGTTTGCGTCGAGCGCGTCGCGGATGGCGCCGATGCGGCCGTCCATCATGTCGGACGGCGCGATGATGTCGGCGCCGGCCGCTGCTTGTATGACGGCGGCCGCGGTCACCTGTTCCACCGTCTCGTCATTGACGATGAGACCGTCACGCAGGATGCCGTCATGGCCATGGCTGGTGAACGGGTCGAGCGCGGCATCGGTGATGACGCCGATCTCAGGCACCGCGTCCTTGATCGCGCGCGTGGCGCGGTTGATGACGTTGTCGGGATCGAGGATATGGGAGCCGGTCTGGTCGCGCAGCGAAATGTCCACATTGGGAAAGGTGGCGAGCGCGGGGATGCCGAGCTTTGCCGCGCGTTCGGCCTCCTTGACGGCAAAGTCGATCGACAGGCGGAAGACGCCCGGCATGGCGGCGATCGGCTCGCGCACTTGTCTGCCGTCGACGACGAAGATCGGCCAGATCAGGTCGTCGACGGAAAGCCTGTTCTCCTGCACCAGGCGCCGCGACCAGTCGGCCTTGCGCATGCGTCGCAAGCGGCGGCTGCCGGTGATGTCGTCGACGCTGCGCGCGCCGGCAGGTTTTGCCGGGGTGAATCTGTTCATCGCCAAAAACTCTCTTTTGGCCGGCTTTTATCACGCACCGTGGTGCTGACCAATGCGACACGTTTGTGCCAGCAATCCGGTCGGGTCCCTATTCGGGTTGCCCATTGCCCGAAAGGATCTGCGCCGCACCGTGCATGCCGACACGGAACGCCTCGTCGAAGCCGACGCCGCGCACTTGCCAGGCATAGGTCCTGCCGGCCTTCGCTAGCCGCCAGTCGGCGATCCAGCCGAACTCCTTGTCGCTCCAGACGATGCTGCCGGAAAGCGCCTGATCGGCGCCGGCCATTTTCGCAGCCGTGTCGAGCTTCGCCATGTCGGCGTCGCGCATGATCCTGTCGTCCAGCCCGGCCTTCGACAGCAGCACTGCCGTTGGGAAGGTTACCTGCATGGCCATCGGCGCGGCGGCATTGCCGAACGACTCGCGCATCAGCACGCCGTGCTCGTCGTCGGCATCGAGCGCGAAATGCCTGGCGCCGCGCTCGGTCGACAAGAACACCGCCAGCCGTGGCCGTTCGGTCAGCCACGGCCTGCTGCCGAGCGAAGCCAGCACCGGATCGATCATCGCCGGGCTGTACTGGCAGTAGAGATTGTGAGGCCGATCATACGTGCCCTGATCGTCATGGTTGGGAATGCCTTCCATGCGATCGCGGTAGCGAAAGCTGGCGACGAAGCTGGCGGCCCTGTCGCGCAACGCCACCATCTCCGGTTTCGCCAGCAGGCGCTGGTCGCCGGAAACCCGGACCAGAACCGCGTCGAGGCAACGTTTGAAGCCGGCCTGGCGGTTTTTCTCATACCGACCGTTGACGATGGTCTGCGACTGGTAAAGCTCGGCGAGGCTTGCCGCCAGGGTCGGTTGCAAAGCCAGGCAAATGACAATCAGCCCGATCGTCATCGGCACGAGGCGCGCAAATCCAGCCATGAGCCACACCCATCGAAAAACTTGCTACAGGTGCGCCGTCGCCATTCGGTTCCCGGCGCTGCGGCCACAACGGCCTCTTTTTAGCACTGGGCTCCGGCACGAGCCAAGACGCGCTGTCAGCATGCCGGCATTGACGCGCCCATGCGCCACGCTTTAGCACTTCAGTCCCGGCGGAGCGGGGGAGGGATTCTTTCACGATGGATTTTGGCGGAGGCGACGAGATCCGCTTCGAACATCTGGGCCGGGCCGGCATCGTCACGTTGACGCGGCCGCGGGCACTCAATGCGGTCACGCACAGGATGGTCAACGCGCTCGCCAAGGCATTGCACGCTTGGGAGCGGGACTGGGGCGTCGATGCCGTCGTCGTTAAGGCCGAGGGTAGGGCGTTTTCAGCCGGCGGCGACATTCTCCACATCTATGAGGCCGGCCGGGCCGGCAAGCCGCCTGTCGAGTTCTTCGCCGACGAGTATCGGCTGAACGCCCAGATCGCACGTTTCAAAAAACCTTATGTGGCGCTGATCGACGGCATCGTCATGGGTGGCGGCGTCGGCATCTCCTTTCATGGATCGCATCGGGTGATGACGGAAAATGCCCAGTTCGCCATGCCGGAGGTGGGAATCGGGTTTTTCCCGGATGTTGGCGCCAGCCATCTGCTGCCCGATCTTGGCGGTTCCTTCGGCATGTACCTGGCGCTGACCGGCAATCGCATCCGCTATGGCGACGCGTTGTGGTCCGGGCTGGCCACGCATACGATCAAGGCGCAGGACCAGGCTGGCTTTCTCGACCAGTTCGCCGCAACCGGCGATCCTGAATCGGTGCTGCGCGGCTTCTTCATCCCGGCGAAGCGCGAGACGGACAGGCAGGTGCTGGAGGCGATCGCCCATCACTTCGCGCAGGACTCGCTTGCCGATATCATCGGCAGCCTGGAGCAGGCGGCAGGCAGCGACGAGTTTGCGGCAAGGACGCTGGCGACGATCCTGACGCGCTCGCCGACCAGCCTTCGTGTCGCTTGGCGCCAGATCACTGCCGGCCTGACGCTGCCGATGGATCAATGCATGAAGATGGAATTCCGCATCCTCAACCGGATGCTTGCGGGCCACGATTTCTACGAAGGGATACGCGCCACCATCATCGAAAAAGGTTCCAAGCCGCAATGGCTGCCGGCAACCCTCGATGCGGTCGACGACGCGGATGTCGATGCCTATTTTGCCTCGCTCGGTGAACGGGAACTCGCGCTATGAGCGAGGTGACGTCCAGACGCGTCGTGCTTCAGCCTTCAGGGGTGGAGGTTATCTTCGCCTGGTTCCAGCGGATCATATCAGGTTACTGCTTGCTGTTCGGTATCCTGTACTGGGTCAGGCTTATCGGCTTCTATCCCGGCTCGCTCTGGCGCTTCGACCTGATGCCGGTCCACTGGCAGGTGACGGCGGTGATGCTCGCCGTATTTTTCCCCTTTGCCGCCGCCGGCCTATGGATGTTGGCCTCCTGGGGGCCGGTGATCTGGTTCATCTGCGCCGTGACGGAGATCGTCATGTATGCCGGCTTTCCCGAACTCTTCGGCCACCGTCCGCTCATCGTCGTCTCGCATGCGGGGGTGGCGCTGCTCTATGCCGTTTTCCGCCTCGTCATCTATCTGCAGAAGCGGTCGCCCCGGACCTGAAGCAGGCACGCGCCGCCGGCGGTCCGCTGATCGGATTTCGCCCTGAAATCATTGGCTAAATCTTTAGGTTAATTATCCTTGCCCAAGTGACCGTTTGTTAAGCGTCTTGCGAAACCTATTACCGGTAAGCTCTTGTTAGCCTTGGCGTTTAAGTCGAATTTTATGAGTATTCGATAGTGTCGCGATCAAGGTGAAAAACAAAAAATCACCAGGGCGACAAACGAGAGGCAAAGACAATGATCAATTCGCGTCCGGCGGCAAAGACCGCCAACGTTTCCGACGATCGCCGCGAGGCAATCCGTTCCCTGTACATGGAATCGCTCCAACTGGTCGAGCGCCTGCACCGCCGTCTGCTCGACGTGATCAAGGACGAGTTCGACCGCAACGGCCGTTCCGACATCAACGCCATCCAGGCGTTGCTGCTCTTCAACATCGGCAATTCGGAGCTGACCGCCGGCGAGCTGCGCTCGCGGGGCTACTATCTCGGCTCGAACGTCTCCTACAATCTCAAGAAGCTTGTCGATCTCGGCTTCATCAACCACCAGCGGTCGCGCATCGACCGTCGTTCCGTCCGCGTCTCGCTGACGCCGAAAGGCAATGAGGTGGCGGACGTGGTCGCCGGTCTCTATGAGCGCCATGTCGGTTCGATCGAGCAGGTCGGCGGCATCAACACCGACGAATTCAAGCAGATGAACCGCGCCCTCCAGCGTCTCGACCGCTTCTGGAACGACACCATCGCTTACCGGATGTAAGCCACGTCTCCAATCAGAAGCCGCGCCACAGAAGCGTGGCAGCAACAGCGACCTCCAGTCAGGGCCGGTGCCGAAAAGCATCGGTCTTTTCTTTTCGTTGCGTTGGCCGAAGCAAATTGCGGGCCAAGGCCACGTTGCCGCCATATTCCAATGGAACCGAAGATGGCAGTGATGCTGTGGTAAAGACCATGGGTTCACCCGTAGCCGTGTAGCCTTGCGCGTTTTCACACCGAGGTGATGCGGACCATGGTTGGCTAATTGTTAAGATTGCCAATTTTAGAGTACGGGCGAGATCGCCCGATGATCAACGCAGCAAGTGTTCGAACTGCTACATATGTCTGGAACGTCCATGAGAACCAGCCGCCGTTTCTTCCTTTCCGGAGCCTCCGCGCTCGCAGCCGCCGTTGTTGCCGGCCGCGCCAGCGCGCAGGACGTGATCGGGGACATCCTGAAGTCCTCGGCGCGCGGCAACTGGGACGATCAGTTCGACGCCCGCGCCAGCGCAGGCGGCAAGGTGGCCTCGACGCTGCCCATCTTCAGCCCGCAGACCGTCGCCTTCACCGAGCAGGCTGTGGCGCAGTACCAGAACATCGTCGGGCAGGGCGGCTGGGTCGAGGTTCCCGCGACCAAGAAACTGCAGCTCGGCGTCGACGATCCCGATGTCGTGCCGCTTCGCAAGCGCCTGATGGTCGCCGGCGACCTGTCGCAGAGCGCCGGCATCTCGACGGCCTTCGATTCCTATGTCGACTCGGCGGTCAAGCGCTTCCAATTGCGCCACGGCCTGCCGGCCGACGGAGCGCTGGGCAAATATACCTACGCGGCGATGAACGTTTCGGCGCAGATCCGGCTCGGCCAGTTGCAAACCAATCTCCAGCGATTGAAGGAGAAGGCGGGCACGCTTGGCAGCCGTTATGTGCTGGTCGATATTCCGGCAGCGCAGGTGGAGGCGGTCGAGAACGACCGCGTCGTGCTTCGCCATACCGCGATCGTGGGCAAGATCGATCGCCAGACACCGATCGTCAATTCCAAGATCAATGAGATCATCGTCAATCCATATTGGAACGCGCCGGTGTCGATCGTGCGCAAGGACATCATCCCATTGATGCGCAAGGACCCCGATTATCTCAAGAACAGCCATATTCGCCTGTTTGCGCCAGATGGCAGCGAAGTCGATCCGATGAATGTGGACTGGTCGACCGACGACGCGGCCAAGTACCGTTTCCGCCAGGATCCCGGTTCGGACAACGCCATGGCGTCGGTGAAGATCAATTTCCCGAGCCCGGACGGTGTCTATATGCATGATACACCGCAGCAGAGCCTGTTCGGCAAGATGATGCGCTTCGATTCCTCGGGTTGCGTGCGTGTGCAAAACGTGCGCGACCTCGTCACCTGGATCCTGCGCGACACGCCCGGCTGGGACCGCCAGCATTTTGAGGCTGCGATCAAGACCGGCGAAAACACGCCGATCCAGGTCACCAACCCGGTGCCGGTGCATTTCCTCTATCTCTCGGCTTGGTCGACGGGCCCCGGCGTCGTCCAGTTCCGCGACGACATATATGGCCTCGACGGAAACAACGAGCTGCAGATCACCTCGTCGCTCTAAGAGACTGATTATTCAGGGAAAAGGCCGCTCTTGGGCCGGCCTTTTCCTGTCGCCGCCGCCAGGCCGTTCACACCGAGAGCATCGCCAATGAGGCAGGCGAGGGCGGGGCCGTCGAGGCACGGCTCGCCGTTGCCGACAGCATCGTCGCCGGGTACCGGCGCCGCATCGCCGCTTCCGACGACGCCGACGAAGCGCGCGAGGCGAGCCGTCTGGAGCTTGAACTCAGGGCGGCCGGCATAGAAGCCGAGCGCGCCGCGCTACGCGCCATGTTTCTCAGCCGCGAGATCAATGACCATACGATGCGGGCGCTGTTTTCCGAGATCACCTTGACCGAGGCTCTTCTGAAGCAGCGGCGCGACAGGAAATAACGGTCCGCCGCTCTGCTTGCCGCAATCCGGCCAGCAAATTTCGCGCCGCAAACGTGGCGAGGCGAAAACAACTGTGTTAATGCGCGGCGAACCCAATCCTGTCATCCAAAAATGTGCAGCGGTTTGGGATAACGGCATGCACAAGACAAAACCGACCCTCCGGACCTAAGGAATTCAGGCCATGGCAACAGCAGCGGCAGCGTCGAACAAATTCGAATCCTTCTTCGAAACCACGCTGGAAGATGCCGATCCGGAAATTTTCGGCGCCATCCGCAACGAGCTCGGTCGCCAGCGCCACGAAATCGAGCTGATCGCGTCTGAAAACATCGTCTCGCGCGCCGTGCTCGAAGCGCAGGGTTCGATCATGACCAACAAATACGCCGAGGGCTATCCGGGCAAGCGCTACTATGGCGGCTGCCAGTTCGTGGATGTCGCCGAGGAGCTGGCGATCGAGCGCGCGAAAAAACTGTTCGGCTGCAACTTCGCCAATGTGCAGCCCAACTCCGGCAGCCAGATGAACCAGGCGGTGTTCCTGGCGCTCTTGCAGCCGGGCGACACCTTCATGGGCCTCGATCTCAATTCCGGCGGGCATTTGACGCACGGCTCGCCAGTCAATATGAGCGGCAAATGGTTCAAGGTCGTGTCCTACGGCGTGCGCAAGGACGACCATCTGCTCGACATGGACGCCATCGAGAAGACGGCGCATGAGACGAAGCCGAAGCTGATCCTGGCCGGCGGCACCGCCTATTCGCGCATCTGGGACTGGAAGCGCTTTCGCGAGATCGCGGATGCGGTCGGCGCCTACCTCATGGTCGATATGGCCCACATCGCGGGCCTCGTGGCAGGCGGCGTGCATCCCTCGCCGCTGCCGCATGCCCATGTCGTGACGACCACCACGCACAAGTCGCTGCGCGGCCCGCGCGGCGGCATGATCCTGTGCAATGACGAGGAGATCGCCAAGAAGATGAACTCGGCGGTGTTCCCCGGCCTGCAGGGCGGACCGCTGATGCATGTCATCGCCGCCAAGGCGGTTGCCTTCGGCGAGGCGCTGAAGCCGAGCTTCAAGCTCTATGCCGAGAGCGTCGCCGCCAACGCCAAGGCGCTGGCGTCCAGCCTTCAGGAGACCGGCCTCGACATCGTGTCGGGCGGCACCGACAACCACCTGATGCTGGTCGACCTGCGCCCCAAGAATGCCACCGGCAAGCGCGCCGAGGCAACGCTTGGCCGCGCCAACATCACTTGCAACAAGAACGGCATCCCCTTTGACCCGGAAAAGCCCTTCGTAACCTCAGGCGTGCGGCTTGGCACGCCCGCCGGCACCACGCGCGGTTTCGGCCAGGCCGAGTTCCGCGAAATAGGCAAGCTGATCGCCGAGGTGCTGGATGGCCTCAAGGCCGCCAATTCCGATGACGGCAATGCCGCGGTCGAGGCCGCGGTCAAGGCCAAGGTCGTGGCACTGACCGATCGATTCCCGCTCTACCCTTATCTCGGTTGACCTCGCGCCACGCGTCATCTTTTATCGCCAGCGGTGCGCCGACCCCAATCGGTCGACGCGCCGAACTGGAGACCAGACGATGCGTAATTTCCGCCCCGCCACTCTTGGCGTCCATACCTTGCTGGGCGTTTTCCTGACATTACCCGGAGCTGCCCTTGCGCAGACCCAACCCGCCCCAGAAATGCCCGCCACCGCTACCTTCGGCAGATGGACAACCATCGTCGATACGCTCGACACCGGCCAGGATGCGCGCAAGACCTGCGCCGCTTCGACCGCCTTTTTCGATGCCAGCGGCAATTCGGGCACGCTGACGCTGTCGATCTCGAACGGCGACGCCATGCCGCCGGACGCCTACCCGGCCATCATGATTATTGTCGACAACGGGAACCTTCCCACCGGCAAGAAGATCGCCGCCACTTTTGGTGATCCTGGCGTCAAGGTTTCCGCCACCGTCTATTCGAACGATGCCGTCAACGGCCGTCCCAGCTGGACGGTCGACAACCAGCCCAAGACCAGTCTCGCGCTCTTGCGAGCCATGCGCAAAGTCACCTCGCTCGATGTCGCTTTCGGCAAAGAGGCTTTCGCCAGCATTCCAATGGACGGCTTCACCAAGGCCTACCGCAACCTCGGCACATCATGCGGCTTTCCGACCAAGGACGTTGCACCCTAGCCAAGCGCGCGGAAGCGGGTGCTGGCAATCTGCCTCGCGGCTCGCTATCTCTGGAGCGAAAGGGTCTGCGTGCCTTGCCATCGTGGCAAAAGGCTCTAAGCCTTTTCGCCTCACCAGATTCGCGAACCCAAGGCTCTCAATGCGCTGTCCCTATTGCCAGTCCGAAGATACGCAGGTGAAGGATTCGCGCCCCGCCGAGGATGGCGCGGCGATCCGCAGGCGTCGCGTCTGCCCCGATTGCGGCGGCCGTTTCACCACCTTCGAGCGCGTGCAGTTGCGCGACCTCGTCGTGGTCAAGAAGTCGGGGCGAAAAGTGCCTTTCGACCGCGACAAGCTCTTGCGCTCCGTCGAGATCGCGGTGCGCAAGCGCAATGTCGATCCCGAGCGCATCGATCGTGCCGTGACCGGCATCGTGCGCCAGCTGGAAAGCTCCGGCGAGACCGAAGTGGCCTCGGGTGAGGTTGGGCGGCTGGTCATGGAAGCGCTGAAGTCGCTCGACGACGTCGCCTATGTCCGCTTTGCCTCGGTCTACCGCAATTTCCGCGAGGCCAAGGATTTCCATGAGCTGCTGGGGGAATTGAAGGGCGACGAGGACAAGAGCGAAGAGGACGCCGGCTGAGCATGGCGGAACGCAGCGAGGCCGAACAGGCAGCCCTTGACCGCCGTTTCATGGCGGCTGCACTCCGACTGTCGCGCAAGAATGCGGGCCGGACCTCAACCAATCCTTCCGTTGGCACACTCATTGTGCGCGACGATGGCTTGGGCCCGATGATCGTCGGCACCGGCGTCACCGCCGTCGGCGGCCGCCCGCATGCCGAGACCGAGGCGCTCGCCGAAGCGGGCGAACTGGCGCGCGGCGCCACCGCCTATGTCACGTTGGAGCCTTGCGCGCATCACGGACGCACGCCGCCTTGCGCCAACGCTCTGGTTAATGCCGGCATCGCGCGCGTCGTTGGCGCCGCCAGCGACCCCGATCCGCGCGTGTCGGGCCAAGGCTACGCGATCCTGCGCACCGCGGGCGTCGAGGTTGTGGAGAATGTCCTGGCGGCGGAGGCCGCCGAGCAGATGGCCGGCTATCTCATTCGATCGCTTAGGAAACGGCCGGAAGTGACTCTCAAGCTAGCGCTTTCCAGCGACGGCAAGATCGGCATGGAAGGGGCCGGGCAGGTGTCGATCACAGGCGACATTGCGCGCCGCGAAGTCTATCTGATGCGCGCCGAGGCTGATGCTATCCTGGTCGGCATTGGCACAGCGCTGGAGGACGACCCGGCGCTGACGGTGCGCTTGCCGGGACTGGAGAACCGGTCGCCGGCGCGCATTGTGCTCGACAGGCAGATCAGGCTGCCTGAGACTTCGAAACTGGTGTCCGGTGTTGACAGGGTGCCGCTCTACGTCGCGGCTTGTCTGGAAGCGGATCCTCTGCGGCGGGCAACGCTCGAACGCGCCGGCGTGCGTTTCATCGGCACCGAGACGCATGAAGGCGGCGTGGCGCTGCCGGAACTGCTCGAGGATCTTGCCGCGCTCGGTATGGCCAGCGTGCTGGTCGAAGGCGGAGCCAAGGTGGCCAGCGCCTTCCTGTCGGAAGGCCTGGTCGACCGCATCGTGCTGTTCCGGGGGCCGGAGGCGATCGGCAAGGGGGGCATTGTATCGCCCATCGATGCCAACCATGTCCCGGCGGGATTTCGCAAACTGCGCGAGATGCGGTTCGGCGAGGACAGCTACGCCGAGTGGATAAGAGACTTTTAGGATCAACACCGATGTTTACCGGCATTGTTACAGACGTAGGCACCGTCGCGGCGGTCAAGCCGCTGCGGGAAGGCGTGGGGTTGCGCATCGACACCGCCTATGATCCCGAAACCATCGCCATCGGCGCCTCGATCTCCTGCGGCGGCGTTTGCCTTACCGTGACGGCCTTGCCCGACAGCGGCTCGAACGCGCGCTGGTTCGAAGTCGAGGTCTGGGAGGAGGCGCTCCGGCTGACGACGGCAATGGGCTGGAAATCGGGCACGCGGATCAATCTTGAGCGGGCGTTGAAGATCGGCGACGAGCTTGGCGGCCACATCGTGTCGGGCCATGTCGACGGTACCGCCGAGATCGTCGAGCGCAAGGATGAGGGCGACGCCGTTCGCTTCACGCTGGAAGCGCCGCGCGAGCTGGCGAAGTTCATCGCGCCGAAAGGCTCCGTCGCGCTCGACGGTACCTCGCTCACCGTCAACAAGGTGGATGGCACCCGCTTCGACGTGCTTCTGATCCACCATTCGCTGACCGTCACCACCTGGGGTGAGCGCCAGGTCGGCGACCGCGTCAATCTCGAGATCGACACCATGGCCCGCTATGCGGCCCGCCTGGCGGAAGCGGCGAAGGAGGGGCTTTGAGCATCGCCGAGCTGTTCATGAGGAACTAGCGGTGATGGAACACAGGAGTTCCAAAGTGCAAGCGCGGATGAGGTGGCCGATATAGATGCTGGCCGAGTAGTGGCCCACGCCATTGTTGCCTGGGCTCAAAGCCTCGCTACAGATTGTCCGATCTCGGTACCCCGGCCCAATGAGGCAATCTTGTGCTTGCGATCAATCCGGCTTCGGCCTAAGTCACCGGCGATCCCGGAGACATTTATGGCTGGCACATCCCAACACGGCAAAGCGTTCATTCGCCCGAAGAAGAAGGCCCACCTTCTCGTTATCGAGGCACGCTTCCACGACGATCTTGCCGACGCGCTGCTCGAAGGCGCGACACGCGCGCTTGACGAAGCGGATGCGACCTACGACGTCGTCACCGTTCCAGGTTCGCTCGAAATTCCCGCCGTCATTACCTTCGCGCTGGACGGCGCGGCGGAAGGCGGCACGAACTATGACGGCTTCGTCGCGCTTGGCACCGTCGTCCGCGGCGACACCTATCACTTCGATATCGTCGCCAATGAATCCAGCCGCGCGCTGATGGACCTGTCCGTGCAGGACTCGGTCTGCATCGGCAACGGCATCCTGACCACGGAAAACGACGCACAGGCCTGGACGCGGGCCAAACGTTCGGAAGGCGACAAGGGTGGCTTTGCCGCGCGCGCGGCGCTGACCATGATCGCGCTCAAGGAACGACTGGGAGCGCGATCGTGAGCGACCCCGCTTCGCCCGGACAGCCCACGGTGCGCCACGCCAACAAGCGCGGCGCGGCGCGGCTTGCCGCCGTGCAGGCCCTCTATCAGATGGATGTCGCCGGCAGCGGCGTCTTCGAGATCACGGCCGAATACGAAGCGTTTCGTCTTGGCAAGGAAGTCGATGGTGCGCTTTACCGCGAGGCGGATGCCCAATGGTTCCGCGCCATCCTCACCGGTGTCGTCGAGGACCAGAAAACCATCGATCCGGTTATCCGCCAGGCGCTGACCGATGACTGGCCGCTGTCGCGCCTCGATTCGACGCTGCGCGCAATCCTGCGCGCCGGTGTCTACGAACTGATGAAGCGCGAAGACGTGCCGGTGGCGGTGATCGTTTCCGAATATGTCGATATCGCCAAGGCTTTCTACGAGGAAGACGAGCCGAAGCTGGTCAACGCCGTGCTCGACCGCGTCTCCCGTCGGGTGCGTGGCGAGGGACGCGGCAAGGACGCTTCATGACGGCGGCCGCCATTGAGGCGGCCAGGGAGGCGCGGCGCACCGCGTTGATCCTCGCCGCCTCGCAGGCGATCATCGGTTCGGCAGCGCCCATCGCCATCTCCATGGGCGCGCTGGCCGGTCAATATCTGCTCGGTCCCGACAAGTCGCTGGCGACGGCGCCGATCACCGGCTTCAATCTCGGCGTGGCGCTCGGCGCGCTGCCGGCGGCGGCCATCATCCGCGCGATGGGCCAGCGCGGCGGCTTTATGACCGGTACGATCGTCACCGCGCTTGGCGGTCTGGTCGCGACGCTGGCACTCTTCCATGGCAATTTTTGGCTGTTCGCCTTCGGCCTGACGGTGATCGGTGTCGGTGGCGCCTTCGTCCAGCAGTTCCGCTTTGCCGCCGCCGACAATGCGCCGCCGCAGTTCAAGGCGCGCGCGATCTCCTTCGTACTTGCGGGCGGCATCATCACCGCCATTCTCGGACCGCAGATCGTCATCTTCACCCGCGAGTTGTTCGCACCGGTGATGTTTGCCGGTTCGTTCGCATCCATACTGGTGCTGGCCGCCGTCGGCGCAGCGATCCTGTCATTGCTGCGCCTGCCGGCGAGGGCCACCGCCGGCGGAACGGAAATTGCCGGCAGCGATGCCCGGCCCTTGGCCGAGATCGTTACGCAGCCGCGTTTCGTCGCGGCACTCTTTTGCGCCGTCGGCAGCTATGCCCTGATGAGCTTCGTCATGACCGGTGCGCCGCTCGCCATGGTCGGCTGCGGCCTGTCGGAGGACGATGCGACGCTCGGCATTTCCTGGCATGTCATGGCAATGTTCGGGCCGAGCTTCTTCACCGGATCGCTGATCCATCGCTTCGGTGCTGAACGCATTGTCGCGGCCGGCCTCCTCCTGCTGATCGGCTGTGCGGTCGTCGCGCTGTCCGGCTTGACGCTATGGCAATTCTGGACGGCGCTGATCCTGCTCGGCCTCGGCTGGAATTTCGGCTTCATCGGCGCCACGGCCATGGTCGCGGCAGGCTACCGGCCTTCCGAAAAGGGCAAGGTGCAGGGGTTCCACGACTTCGTCCTGTTCGGCTCCGTGGCCTGCGCCTCGCTGATGTCGGGCATGGTCTACAATGCCTGGGGCTGGACCATGCTGAACTGGATGATCTTTCCCGTCACCGTGCTATGCTTCGTCGCGCTCGGCGCGCTGAGGATGGCGAGCTTGCGTCTGGCTTGACGCCCAATTTGAATTTATGCGTCCGGCGGCAGAACCTGAAGCACTCGCGCTATGAACATGTGAAACTCAGCCATGTAGTTGCGCAGGAAGTCCTTAGTGGATTCGACCGTCACCTCGCCGTCGTCCGTGATCAGCCCCGGCGTGAACTGTATGTAGGCTTCAGGCGCGTTCATCTGGGGTGAATTGCAGAAACTCAGAACGCTTCGAAGGCTTTGTTGGGCGACGGCGGTCGCGATGGCGCCCGGCGATGTTCCGATGACGGCTGACGGTTTGCGCGCGAACGAATTCTTGCCCTAGGGCCGACTGGCCCAGTCGATTGCGTTCTTCAATCCACCAGGGATCGAGCGGTTGTACTCCGGGGTGACGAACAATACGGCCTGGACGGAGGCGATCGCCTTTTTGAAAGCCTGGGCGACCGGTGGGAAATCGGCGTCATAGTCGTAGCTGTAGAGTGGCAGATCCTTGAAGGCGATTTCGGTCATATCGAGTTCGGGAGGGGCAAGTTGAACGAGCGCCTTCGCGAGCTTGCGGTTGATGGATTCCCGGGCAAGACTGCCGATGAGGTAACCGACTTTGTGTATGGCCATGACACGCTCTCCGTGTTTGCCACCCGCACCCTCACCGCATTATCCGCCAAATGTCAGCAGATCGCCAGCGTCGCGTCGCAATTGGCCTTCCGAACAAAAATATTGCGTCTGTACCACTTGTTATGAAACCGTGTGCCCCGACGAGACGTTGGAGCCGTGCTCATATGCGGCACCGAATTCCGGTTCACAGCAAGGGATTTTCACAATGTTTTCAATCAAGATTCTGGCTGGCGCGGCGCTCGCGCTCGGTATTGCGATAGCATCGGCGAATGCTCAGGTGGTCGTCTCCTCGAAGATCGACACCGAGGGCGGCGTGCTCGGCAACATCATCCAGCTCGTCCTCAACGCCAACAACGTCAAGACCACTGACCGCATCCAGCTTGGCGGCACGCCGGTGGTGCGCAAGGCGATCACCGCCGGCGAGATCGACATCTATCCCGAATACACCGGCAATGCCGCCTTCTTCTTCGAGAAGACCGACGACCCGGTCTGGAAGGACGCCGCCAAGGCCTATGAGACGGCCAAGAAGCTCGACTATGACGCCAACAAGATCGTCTGGCTGTCGCCGTCGCCGGCCAACAACACCTGGGCGATCGCACTACGCAAGGAGGTGGCCGAGGCCAACAAGCTCGCCACCCTGTCCGACTTCGGCAAATATGTCGCCGGCGGGGGCAAGGTGGTGCTCGCGGCCTCGGCCGAGTTCGTCAATTCAGCCGCGGCCTTGCCCGCCTTCCAGACCACCTACGGCTTCGCGTTGAAACCTGACCAGTTGATCACGCTCTCCGGCGGCGACACGGCCGCGACCATCGCGGCGGCAGCCAACCAGACCAATGGCGCCAACGCCGCCATGGTCTACGGTACCGACGGCGGCATCGCGCCCTCCGGGCTGGTCGTGCTCGACGACGACAAGGGCGTGCAGCCGGTCTACCAGCCGGCGCCGATCATCCGCGAGGCGGTGCTGAAGGAGCATCCCGAGATCGATACGTTGTTGAAGCCGGTCTTCGCCAAGCTCGACCTCGTCACGCTGCAGGAGCTCAACGGCCGCGTCCAGGTCGGCGGAGAGCCGGTCAAGGGTGTGGCGGAAGACTTTTTGAAGAAGAACGGGTTCTTGAAGTAAACAGCCTCAGATCGTGGCACCAGTGCGAGGCGCCCCCCTCTGTCCTGCCGGACATCTCCCCCTCAAGGGGGGAGATTGGCAGTTCCTGCGCCCCGCTTCTTTCTTCGGCGTCAGAGATTGGCGAATGCCCCTGCGACATTCGATTCCCCCCCTCGAGGGGGAGATGGCTGGCAGGCCAGAGGGGGGCGCCTCGCACAGAGCTCACAATTCTGCAACTGCGTTGCGTTCTGGTGACGTCGCTCTGCGCAGATGCGCCCTATGACCCTCCGCTTCGACAAGCTCGGCGTGGTCATCGCCGCGATCGCTGCCTATGCGGTTTTCGCCGCTCCTTTCGCCACGTTCCGCGCCAATCGCATCGTGCCCGGCCAGGCGCGATCGATCGTTGAGGCACTTCCGGCAATGGCCGGCCCGCTGCTTTTGGCCATCGTTGTCGCAGCCGCGCTTGTCGCGCTGCTGAAAACGCCGCTCGTGCTGCGCCTGGCCGCCAGCGTCGTGACATTGGCGGCTCTCGCGCTGTTGATCGGCGTCACCGGGACATTCCTGACCCCGGCAGGCAATACCTTCGCGCGCGTTTCGCCGGCCTCCGGATTCTGGCTGCTGATTTTCGCCTTTACCCTCCTGCTGGCCGACGTGCTGACGAGAATGAACCTGTCTCCCTGGTCACGTGTCGGCGTGCTTGTCGTTGCCGCGCTCGCCATCGGGCTGCTGCTGATATCGGGATCCTGGGACAGTCTTTCGATCCTCAAGGAATATTTCAACCGTGCCGACAGTTTCTGGGCCGAGGGCGCCAAACATGTCACGCTGGCGCTCGGTTCGCTGGCGGCGGCAGTGATAGTGGGCCTGCCGCTCGGCATCCTGTGCCATCGCGTCGAGCGCCTGCGCGCCGGCGTGCTCAACGTGCTCAACATCGTCCAGACCATTCCCTCGATCGCGCTGTTCGGCCTGCTGATCGCGCCGCTCGGCTGGGTGGCGGCGCATGTGCCGGGAGCGGCCGCGCTCGGTATCCGCGGCATCGGAACGGCACCTGCGTTCGTGGCGCTGTTCCTCTATTCGCTGCTGCCGGTCGTCGCCAACACCGTGGTCGGTCTTGCCGGTGTGCCGCGTGCCGCCAATGACGCGGCGCGCGGCATGGGCATGACCGATCGCCAACGTCTGTTCGGCGTCGAGTTTCCGCTGGCCTTCCCGGTGATTCTCACCGGCATCCGCATCGTGCTTGTGCAGAACATCGGCCTCGCCACCATCGCCGCCCTGATCGGCGGCGGCGGTTTCGGCGTGTTCGTGTTCCAGGGCGTCGGCCAGACGGCGATGGACCTGGTGCTGCTTGGCGCCATGCCGACGGTCGCGCTCGCCTTCGCTGCCGCCATCATTCTCGACGCGGTGATCGAAATGACCTCAACCAAGCGCAGGGCGGACCCCGCATGATCGAGATCGAAGGCATTACCAAGCGTTACGATGCGACCACGGTGGTCGACGATGTCTCGATGATCATCGAGCCCCGCACGCTTTGCGTCATCGTCGGCACCTCGGGCTCCGGCAAGACGACGCTGCTTCGCATGATCAACCGGCTGGTCGAGCCGACTTCCGGCGTCATCAAGCTCGACGGCGCCGACAACCGCTCGGTGCCGGGCTACGAGCTGCGGCGCAGCATCGGTTACGCCATCCAGGGCCACGGCCTGTTCCCGCACCGGACGGTGGCGCAGAACATCGCCACCGTGCCGGTGCTGCTTGGCTGGGACAAGGATCGCATCAAGGCCCGTGTCGATGAACTGATGACGCTCTACCAGCTCGACCCGAAGGCCTACGGGCCGCGCTATCCGCACGAGCTCTCCGGCGGCCAGCAACAGCGCGTCGGCGTCGCCCGCGCGCTCGCGGCCGAACCCAATGTGCTGTTGATGGACGAGCCGTTCGGCGCGCTTGACCCGATCATCCGCACCAAGGCGCAGGAAGATCTGCTTGCGATCCAGAGGCGCTTCGGCACCACCATCATCCTCGTCACCCACGACATGGAAGAGGCCGTGCATATGGGCGACAAGATCGCCGTCATGGATGCCGGCAAGCTGGTACAATATGCCAGGCCGGCGGAGATACTGGCGAGGCCGGCCAGCGGCTTCGTCGAGACCCTGGTCGGCGCCAGCGAAAAACCGTTCCGGCTGCTGTCGCTCGGCCGCGTGCGCGACGCAGTCGAAAAGGGCGCGGCGGAAGGTGAGGCGATCCCCGGCGACGCCAGCCAGCGCGACGCGCTGGCCGAACTTCTCTGGTCCGGCCGTCCGGCGCTGCCGGTCAGGGATGCCGACGGCAAGCCGCTCGGCCGCGTTACCGTCGACGGCTTGGTGAAGCGTGCGGCGAGGCCGGCATGAAAGCCTGGCTGCCGTTGCTGCTCAGGCTTGCGCTGGTGGTGCTGCTGGTCGCTTTCGTCACCAGTCCAGGCTGGTTCGAGCCGCTGCTCAAGCCGCTGACCGAGAACGGCGCGCCGGTGATCTACAATCAGGGCAGCCTGCTGACGCTGATGCTGCTGCACCTGCGCACCGTGCTGATCGCCACGCTCGCCGCCACCATCGTGGCGGTCGCGCTCGCCATCCTGGT
The DNA here is from genome assembly GCF_020165515.1 of Mesorhizobium sp. BR1-1-13. Lineage (NCBI taxonomy): Bacteria > Pseudomonadati > Pseudomonadota > Alphaproteobacteria > Hyphomicrobiales > Phyllobacteriaceae > Mesorhizobium > Mesorhizobium sp. BR1-1-13. The sequence continues at coordinate 298,832 of NZ_JAIUIH010000003.1, read as the reverse complement.
CACCAGGCCTGCCGGCGCCGAATTCCTGCCGCTGTCACGCAGCCTGGTCAATATCGGCCAGACTTTCCCGCCGGTGGCGGTGCTGGCGCTTGCCGTGCCGGCGGTCGGGTTCGGCGAGAAGCCGACGCTGATCGCATTGTTCCTCTATGGTCTGCTGCCGATCTTCGAGAACGCGCTGACCGGCCTGACGACATTGCCCGGCAATGTCATGGAAGCGGCGCGCGGTGCCGGCATGACCGGTTGGCAAAGGCTGCTGAAGGTCGAATTGCCGCTCAGCGCGCCGGTCATTCTCGGCGGCATAAGGCTGTCGGTGGTTATCAGCCTCGCCACCGCCACCATTGGCTCGACGGTTGCAGCGAAGACGTTGGGCGAGGTGATCATTGCCGGGCTCTTGTCCAACAATCTCGCTTTCATCTTGCAGGGCGGCCTGATCGTCGCCGCCTTGGCCGTGCTGATCTATGACGGATTGTCGGCGGTCGAACGCTATGCCGCGCGGCGCATGGGGCGCCAGGCCGAGTAGGCTTCTGTCCAGGAGCTCCGATCTTTCAACGTCCACTTGAACGGGCAGGGTGGTCGAGCGTCAGTTCGAGTTCGATGCCTTGGTCTTTGCAGATCCAGCGGCGGCAGATGACGGCAAAGTCGTGTTGTGTGCCGGCTTTCACGAGCGAGACAAGATCACCCACGGCGCAATCGCTGCCGAGCTCGAGCGCCTCGATGGGTTCGGCGATGACTTGCTTGCCGGCATAATGTCTTGCGCTGGCAGTGAGCATAATCGACACCCGCCTGCCAGTTGCGTGATCTTCGGGACTCGGCGATTGATTGGGCCGATGCCCCGATCCTTCAGCAGGAGTTCTTGCCATGACCTTGCGCTTCTCCAAGATCGTCATGTGTCTCTGTCTGGCGGCTTTCGCCTTTCTTGTCGCTTTCGGCAACGTCACCGATTACGGCTCAAACTTCGCCTTTGTCCAGCATGTGCTGAGCATGGACACGACCTTTCCCGGCAACGCGTTGATGTATCGCTCGATCACCAACCCCTCGCTGTGGACGGCGGGCTACTGGCTCATCATCGCCGGCGAGGCGCTGACGTCTCTGCTCTACCTGATCGCTGCCTGGAACCTGTGGCAGGCGCGCAATGCCAGCGGACAGGTTTTCAACGATGCCAAGAAATTCGCCGTTATCGCCGCGACGATGGGATTCCTGATCTGGTATCTTGGATTCATGGTGGTGGGCGGCGAGTGGTTCGCCATGTGGCAGTCGAGCATCTGGAACGGGCAGCAGAAGGCATTCATGTTCTACATGACCATGCTGGCGGTGCTGATCTTCGTCATCCAGCCAGACGGCGATCTGCGCCAGGCCTGACTGCTGATTGGCGATTTCAATCGATATAAAGCAGCAGCGGCATGGCGACACCTGCCGCCGTTTGGCTCTTTTGGGCGAAAGCCGGGCAAAAACCGAACAATATCTTGACGTTCGCGGCCCTGTTTCGCATACACCGCTGCGAAGAGGGGGATTCCGTGCACGGGATTCCGTCTTTGTCTCAACGGCCCAGGGAGGGGTTCTTTTGGGCCAGCAATCGAGGAAAACCCGGCAATGACCATAATTTCCGCCGTCATCGCCTGCGGCCTGCTTTCTGTCCTTTACGCCATCTGGGCGACACGTTCGGTCCTCGCTTCGGACCAGGGCAACGCACGCATGCAGGAAATCTCCGCAGCCATCCGTGAGGGCGCGCAAGCCTATCTGGCGCGCCAGTACACCACCATCGCCATCGTCGGCGTGGTCGTGCTGCTGCTCGCCTGGTGGCTGCTGTCCATGACCGCCGCGATCGGCTTCCTGATCGGGGCCGTGCTTTCGGGCGCGGCCGGCTTCATCGGCATGCATGTTTCGGTGCGGGCCAATGTTCGCACGGCACAGGCCGCTTCCAACAGCCTTGCCGCCGGCCTCGACATCGCCTTCAAGTCGGGCGCCATCACGGGCATGCTGGTTGCCGGGCTTGCCCTGCTTGGCGTGTCGATCTACTACCTGATCCTCACCCATTTCATGGGGCTTCAGCCCAATGACCGCGTCGTCATCGATTCGCTGGTCGCACTCGGCTTCGGCGCCTCGCTGATCTCGATCTTCGCCCGTCTCGGCGGCGGCATCTTCACCAAGGGTGCCGATGTCGGCGGCGATCTGGTCGGCAAGGTCGAAGCTGGTATTCCCGAGGATGACCCGCGCAACCCCGCCACCATCGCCGACAATGTCGGCGACAATGTCGGCGACTGCGCCGGTATGGCCGCCGACCTGTTCGAGACCTATGCGGTCACAGTCGTCGCCACCATGGTTCTGGGCGCCATCTTCTTTGGCGGCACCGCGGTTCTGAGTGCGGCGATGCTCTATCCGCTCGCCATCTGCGGCGCCTGCATCCTGACCTCGATCGTCGGCACTTTCTTCGTCAAGCTCGGCTCCAACGGTTCGATCATGGGCGCGCTCTACAAGGGCCTGATCGTCACCGGCCTGTTGTCCATCGTGGGCTTGGGCGTCGCCACCTCGGCCACGCTTGGCTGGGGCGAGGTCGGCACTGTCGCCGGCATGGTCATCACCGGCAAGAACCTGTTCATCTGCGGCCTGATCGGCCTCGTGGTGACCGGTCTCATCGTCGTGATCACCGAGTACTACACCGGCACCAACAAGCGTCCGGTCAACTCGATCGCCCAGGCGTCGGTGACCGGGCACGGCACCAACGTCATCCAGGGCCTTGCGGTCTCTCTGGAATCGACGGCACTGCCGGCCATCGTCATCGTCGGCGGCATCATCTCGACTTACCAGCTCGCCGGCCTTTACGGCACGGCGATCGCCGTCACCACCATGCTCGGCCTTGCCGGCATGATCGTCGCGCTCGATGCGTTCGGCCCGGTCACCGACAATGCCGGCGGCATCGCCGAAATGGCCGGCCTGCCCAAGGAAGTGCGCCACTCCACCGACGCGCTCGACGCGGTCGGCAACACCACCAAGGCGGTGACCAAGGGCTATGCCATCGGTTCGGCAGGCCTCGGCGCGCTGGTGCTGTTCGCGGCTTATTCGAACGACCTGAAATTCTTTGCCGCCAATGGCGACAAATACCCCTACTTCCAGGGCATGGGCGAGGTCTCCTTCGATCTTTCCAACCCCTATGTCGTCGCCGGCCTGATCTTCGGCGGCTTGATCCCGTATCTGTTCGGTGGCATCGCCATGACGGCCGTCGGCCGCGCGGCGGGCGCCATCGTCGAGGAGGTGCGCAAGCAGTTCCGTGACGACCCGGGCATCATGGCCGGCACGTCCAAGCCGAACTATGCGCGCGCGGTCGATCTTCTGACCAAGGCGGCTATCCGGGAAATGATCGTCCCGTCGCTGCTGCCGGTGCTGGCGCCGCTCGTCGTCTATTTCGGCGTGCTGCTGATCTCGGGCTCGAAAGCATCGGCCTTTGCGGCTCTCGGCGCCTCGCTGCTCGGCGTCATTGTCAACGGCTTGTTCGTCGCCATCTCGATGACTTCGGGCGGCGGCGCCTGGGACAACGCCAAGAAGTCGTTCGAGGACGGTTTCACCGACAAGGACGGCGTAAAGCACCTGAAGGGTTCCGAGGCGCACAAGGCCTCGGTGACTGGCGATACGGTCGGCGATCCCTACAAGGACACGGCCGGCCCGGCGGTCAACCCGGCGATCAAGATCACCAACATCGTGGCGCTCCTGCTGCTGGCGGTGCTGGCGCACGGCTGAGCGGCAAAGCTCGGCATTGAAAGCCCGCGGAGAGCAATCCCCGCGGGCTTTAATTTGACGGCGGTCTCGGAAGGCGGAAAGCGAATTTCAACGGCTGCGTCCGCGTCCTGCCGTTGCTGGCTGCCCATCACCGGCGAGCCGGCCTCTCCGTCCCTTGATAACAAAAACCCGTGGGATCGCTCCCACGGGTTTTTGGTCGCCTGAGATGGTGCTGCCTTCCCCGAGGGGAGGCGGTCTGAGATCAGGGAGTGCCGCCGCCGGGAATGCCAGGCGCCAGCTTGCTGGCGCCGTTGATGATCTGGCTGAGGAAGTTCTGGTCTTTGCCGCCAGTCGGCGTGGTGCGCGATATGAAATCGAAGATCTTGCCGTCCTTCAGGCCGTAATTGGCGATCTGGGTGACCCGCCCATCGGCCCCGAAATAGACCGCCAGCACATGCTGATCGACCAGCCGCGGCTTGTCGAAGGCGACGTAGCGCTTGCGAGTCTGCGAGATGTAATAAAAGGCCTCATTGTCGAAGGTCGCCGTCGTCGAGGGCGTTCCGAGCGCGAGAAGCACCTGCTCGCGGCTTGAGCCGACCGGCACCGAATCGATCGCCTGCTGATCGATGACATATCCCTGCGTCAACGTTTCGCTGGGGTTCAGATCGCCGATCATCTTGGAACTGTTGCAGGCCGAAAGCGCCGCAATGATGGCCAGCAGCGAGATCGCGCCAGCGGGCCTGAAAGAGAAGGTCGACTTGAAATTCAGCGCGCGCAACAACAATTCTCCATTATATCGCCGCAACTTGCGCTGGGCCGCAAAACCGGTAAACCAGCTTGCTTGCCGATGCAACAAGGCCAATTCAACAAACGGTCCCCGGAGACCATCCCCATGTTCCAGCGCCTTTTTGGTCGTGAACGCCACGCCAACCGCGCCATCACCGACGCGCTTTACGCACAAATCGTGGCGGCCGCGCGGCAGACCGTATTTTATTCCCACTGGAATGTGCCGGACACGCCGCTTGGCCGTTTCGAGATGCTGTCGCTGCACATGTTCCTGGTCCAGCACCGGCTGCGTGGCGAAGACGGCGTGGCGCAGGAGATCGCTCAGGTGCTGATCGACGAGTTTTTCCTCGACGTCGACCATTCGCTGCGGGAACTCGGCATTGGCGATGTCGGAGTGCCCAAGCGTATGAAAAAGCTGGCGAAGATGTTTTATGGCCGCACCGCCGCCTATGACGACGCATTGGAGCGCAATGACCATGATGGGCTCACCGCCGCCCTTGCCCGCAATGTCCGGCCCGACGCCGCGGCCTGGGCGGAAGCGTCACGACTGTCCGACTATGTCGCCGATGCCCGCAACCGGCTGGCCACGCAGCCATGCCGGGCGATCGTCTCCGGCACAGTGACCTTTCCGCTCGCCCAGGAGGCAGATCGATGAAGCACGCCGATCCGCAAAGCCCGGTGTCGTTTTTTGCCAACGTCGCCCGCCTGCCGCAGAAGGGCCTGCCGGTGGTCATCGAGGCCGACGCCACGCAGCGCGCGACACTCGCCGAGGAGCACAGCTTGCTCTCGGTCGAAGCCTACCGCGCCGAGTTCCTGGTGACGCCGTGGAAACGCAATGGCGTGAAGGTCAGCGGCCGGGTCGAGGCCGACATCACCCAGGCCTGTATCGTCACGCTCGATCCGGTCGGAGCGCATATCGACGAATCATTCGAGGCTCTGTTCCTGCCCGAGGATTCCAAGCTTGGACGACAGGGTTTCGAAGGCGGCGGCGAGATCCTGCTCGATGCGGATGGACCTGACAGTCCCGAAACATTTTCAGGCGACACGATCGATGTCGGGGCACTCGCCGAGCAGTTCTTCGGATTGGCCATCGATCCTTATCCGCGCAAGCCGGGTGCGTCGCTTGATGCCGGCGGCGAGGCCGAACCGGTGGAGAATGAATTTCAGCAGAAACTGCGGTCGCTGCTGGGAAAATCCTGAAAACCTCACCCGCGACGGAAAAGTCGGTTGTGCGAATGTCCAAAACCGCTATTTTCGCCGAACCTTCGCGATCACTAAAACGATCCGCCGCCTAAGCAAAACCGTGAGATGAATACCGCGTGATCAGGATTTCCATCGATGCCATGGGCGGCGATCACGGACCAGCCGTGGTCATTCCGGCGCTCATGACGGTCGCGACCCGCCGTCCCGACGTTCGCTTCGTCATCTACGGGCGGGAGGAGGCCGTACGGCCCGAACTGGCCAAATTTCCCAAGCTGGCCGGTGTGAGTGAATTCTTCCACTGCGAGGTGGCCGTCAGGATGGACGACAAGCCGAGCCAGGCGCTGCGCCATGGCCGCTGGAAGTCATCGATGTGGAAGGCTGTCGAGGCGGTCAAGTCGGGCACGGCGGACGCGTGCGTCTCGGCCGGCAACACCGGCGCGCTGATGGCGATGTCGAAATTCTGCTTGCGCACCATGGCTACCATCGACCGCCCGGCGATCGCGGCACTTTGGCCGACGCTGCGCGGCGAAAGCGTGGTCCTCGACGTCGGCGCCACCATTGGCGCGGATGCGCACCAGCTCATCGATTTTGCCATCCTTGGAACCGGCATGGCCCGATCGGTCTTCGGCGTCTCGCGACCCAGTGTCGGCCTGCTCAATGTCGGGGTCGAGGAGATCAAGGGCCAGGAAGAGGTCAAGGAGGCTGGGCGCATGCTGCGCGAAGCCAATATGGCCTCGATGAACTATCACGGTTTCGTCGAGGGCGACGACATCGGCAAGGGCGTGGTCGACGTCGTCGTCACCGAAGGCTTCGCCGGCAACATCGCCCTGAAGACGGCGGAAGGCACGGTGCGCCAGATTGGCGGTTACCTGCGAGCGGCGATGAGCCGTACACTGATGGCCAGGATCGGGTATATCTTCGCCAAGGGCGCGTTCGATCGCCTGCGCGAAAAGATGGATGTCGGCCGCTCCAATGGCGGCGTTTTCCTCGGCCTGAACGGCATTGTGGTCAAAAGCCACGGCGGCGCCGATTCGGATGGTTTGGCCGCCGCCATCGAACTCGGCTACGACATGGTGCGCAACAATCTGCTCGACCGCATCGAGGCCGACCTGGACTTGTTCCATGCGCGCAATCCGCATGCCCAGACATCTAGGAAATCCGACGTCGTCAGCGACGCAAAGGAATAGGAAAGAACTTTGATCAGATCAGTCGTGCGCGGCATGGGCGCCGCGCTGCCCCGCCGCATCATGAAGAATGCCGACTTTGAAGGCATGGTCGAAACCTCGGACGAGTGGATCGCCCAGCGCACCGGCATCCGCCAGCGCCATATCGCGGCCGACGACGAGACGACGGCTTCGCTGGGTGAGGCGGCGGCGCGCGCAGCGCTCGCCGATGCCGACCTGACGCCCGGAGACATCGACCTGATCGTGCTGGCGACCTCGACGCCCAACAACACTTTTCCGGCCACAGCCGTCGAGATCCAGAACCGGCTCGGCATGCATCACGGCTTTGCCTTCGACCTGCAGGCGGTATGCTCGGGCTTCGTCTATGCGGTAACCACGGCCGACCTCTATATTCGTGGCGGCTTGGCCAAGCGCGTGCTGGTGATCGGCTCGGAAACCTTTTCGCGCATCCTCGACTGGACCGATCGCTCGACCTGCGTACTGTTCGGCGACGGCGCCGGCGCCCTGGTTCTTGAAGCCGGCGAGGGGGGTGGCGATATTGCCGACCGCGGCGTGCTGGCGATGAGCCTGCGCTCCGACGGCGCCCACAAGGACAAGCTCTTTGTCGACGGCGGGCCTTCGACGACGGGAACCGTCGGCTATCTCAGGATGGAAGGCCGCGAGGTCTTCAAGCACGCGGTGGGCATGATTACCGACGTCATCGAGGCGACGTTCTCGCAGGCCGGCATCACCGCCGACGACCTCGACTGGTTCGTGCCGCATCAGGCCAATAAACGGATCATTGACGCTTCCGCCAAGAGGCTCGGGATAGCCGAGCAAAAGGTGGTGGTGACGGTCGATCTGCACGGTAACACTTCGGCTGCTTCCGTGCCGCTGGCGCTTTCTGTGGCTGTTGCCGATGGCCGCATCAAAAAGGGCGACCTTGTGCTTCTGGAAGCGATGGGCGGCGGCTTCACCTGGGGGGCGGTTCTGCTTCGCTGGTAAGTGCCGAACGGTCCGGTTCGGTCCTTGACCTTGCCGGATCAATTACTTAGGCTCTGCCGCTGTTGTGTCGATTTTATGTTTTGAGCTGATGGGACGGTCGCATGGGGGGAAAGACACTTACGCGCGCCGACCTTGCCGAAGCCGTTTACCGCAAGGTAGGTTTGTCGCGCACTGAATCGGCCGAACTCGTCGAGGCGGTGCTGGACGAGATCTGCGAGGCGATCGTCCGTGGCGAGACGGTGAAGCTGTCGTCTTTCGCGACATTCCACGTCCGCTCCAAGAACGAGCGCATCGGGCGCAATCCCAAGACCGGCGAAGAGGTGCCGATCCTGCCGCGCCGGGTGATGACCTTCAAGTCGTCGAACGTGCTGAAGAACCGTATCTTGCGCTCCCACCAGAGCGGCAAGGCGAAGGGCGGCAAGTAGGCTCGCTCCAAATGCCCGGTTGAAAACAGGCCTTGCGAGATGCCGGGCTTGAATATTGCCTCACAAACCGCTGAAATGAGACCCGATTCGGCAACATGGCCGGATTGGTGTTCCGCGTGATCGTTACGCGCAGCCGGAATGAGCTTCCCTCCTGTCGAGGGAATCCCGTTCGAACGCCGGTTCCCATGTCCCGGGATCATGCTCCAGTGTGAGGATTTCGCCCATGGACAAGAGCCCTGACGCCTTTCGCACCATCAGCGAGGTCGCCGAAGACCTCGATCTGCCGCAGCACGTGCTGCGCTTCTGGGAAACGCGTTTCAACCAGATCAAGCCGATGAAACGCGGAGGCGGCCGCCGCTACTACCGGCCGCAGGATGTCGAACTGATCAAGGGCATCCGCCATATGCTCTACGACCAGGGCTACACCATCAAGGGCGTGCAGAAGCTGTTGCGTGAAAACGGCAACCATTTCCTGGTTGCCATCGGCAATGGCGACATGGCCGCCGTCGAGGCGATCTCGCAACGAAAGCAGGCCGATCAGGTGCCGTTGACAGCGGCAGCGCAGCCGCGCGGCGGAGATGACGAACTGGTTGGCCAGCCGAGGGTCAAGCCCAGCCGCCGTTTCTTCGGCCTTGGCAAGAGCGACGAGGAAGGCCCGGTCCAGCCGGACGCTTCGAAACTGTCGCGCGACAACCGCGCGCTGTTGCAGGAAGCGTTGTTCGACCTGCTCGAATGCAAGCGCCTCCTCGACCAGGTGCGCTGACGGGCAACCGCGGCGCCTGAAGAACGGGAACCCGCCTTTGGGTGATGCGTTACGTTTCCTTGAGCAAGACAAGGCTTGAGCAGACAAGGAAACGCATCATGGCATCATTCTCGGCCCTCTCGGACGTCGATCTCGACAAGCGGGTCGCTGCACTCTCCAGGGAACTGGCGGCCCTGAAGAAGGCCGTGTCCAGGCGGGGCGGCGCTTATTACGAAGGCGGTCGCGACGCCGCACTTGACACGTATTCCGACCTTGCGGAACGTCTGCACGATGCGATGCCGGCGATCCGCGAACGAGGCAGGGCGATCGAGAAATCAGCCCGCGAGCATCCGGCGACGGCAGCCGCCATAGGTCTCGTGATAGTTGGTCTGGTCGCCAGTCTGCTATTCAGCCGGCGCTGACCTTTATTTCATTCTTCTCAAAAGACGGTTCCACCGGAGCCGGTGCTGGGGGCGATCTATGTCGCCCGAAAATGCACCCGGTTTGGGACGGCGGCGCCTTCGGGCGCCACGAAGAAAGGACCCCTTCCACCAGCTTGTCGGTCTGCATCATGAACAGGGGATTTTTCTTCAGAGCAGACGCTCGTTGTAGCTCTCGGGCTCCGCGGGATCGCACTGATACGGCGCGTGTCCGGAGGAAACCAAGAGAAGACCGGCTTCGAACGAGAGCCCTAAACCGGTCTTCTCATTGGCAGTCGGTTAGGCTCAGGCCTTCTTGGCCATATGGTGGTGGTGGTGATGGTAATGGTGGCTGCGATGGTGCTTGCGATGATGATGATGACGGTGATGCTTGTGCATCGGCGCCGCATCAGCGCTGGTTGCGCTCAGGATTGGCATCGTGAACGCAAGTGCAACTGCAAGCCCGAGGGCCGAGAGGAGGGACTTCTTCATGGATATTTTCCTTTTTTCGCAGGCAATGTGAATCAAGCCGACGGCCTGATCGCCGCGAGCGGGATTACGCTCTCGATTTTTTTCGTCAGTATTTCCCGAATATAGAAATTTGTTTCTGGAATGTGTCTGGCGGCGCAGGGCTGTGGGCTCCGGCGACAGCTGGGCCCACAGTGCCGTTGAGCGGAAGAGATTTCGGTACGAGGCGCAGACGCAACCGGTTTACATGGGCGGGACCACGCCATTGTTGCCGACCACGACGCGGTTGGCACTCAGCGTGCCGTCGGCGCCGCGCGTCGCGGTGACCACGACGGGCGCGCCGGGCTTGAGATCGGCCGGTGTGGCCGGTGCGAAGGTGACGACCGGTGTTTTGTCGGGGATTGAGATCTTCTTTGTCTGGCCGTTGTCATAGGTCAGCGTCACCGCGCGGCCATTTACCTCGGTCACGTCGGCGACGGTGCCGTTGGTCATGCGGCTGTTGGGCTTGAGGTCCCAGGCGCGGTCGCCTTCGCCCGTGCCTTTCAAGGCAGCGGGAAACACCACGACCTCGAGCGCACCGCTGCCGCCATCGGCCTTCGACACGGACGCTATGCCGAGGAAATCGCCGAGCTTGATGTCCTTTACCGACGCGCCCGCGACGCCCGATATCTTCCATCCGGCGGCTAGCTTGACCTTATCCATGCCGCCCTGGCGGTTTTTCACCGTCAACTGGGATTGATCGGAACTGGCCACGACGCCGCGCACGCGCACCGTGTCTGCCGCCGGCGCGCTGGTTGCAGCAAGGCCAAGGCTGGAAAGCGCGCCGAGCACGATCATGATTGTCCGCAATTTCATCGCATCGATCCTTTCAGGAAAATGATAGCCGCGCCGGCAACGGTCTTGGGTTACGCGCCGGCGCAATTGAAACAACGAACGGGGTGTCAAAATTATCGAGCGACGAGGTGATCAGGCGTTCAAAAGAACTTGATCGAGAAAGGCTGCGAGCGACGTGCGCACATCCCGGTTCACGATGCTGTGACGGCCAGTTTGTGACTTGGCAAATCACCCGCAAGCGGGCATGTTCTCGCCGTCTCAGGCAACACCATTTTCATCAAACTCTTTCAGCCAACGGAGTTGCCAATGCCATACAGTGCAAAGCGCGAACCCCTCCCGGAACTGGTTGCCAGCGAAGCCGGGCAAGGCCAGAGCGCCCTCAGAACGATTCGGGAAACCAAGGGATACAGTGTCGAGGAGCTTTCCCTGACAACCGGTCTGGCGGTCGACGAAATCGAGGATATCGAGAACGGCAGGACGGCCGATCCGTCGAAGCTGCGCCGTATTGCGTCGGCGCTTCGGCTTCCTCAGGAGGCGCTGCTCGGCACGGCCGCGCAGGCGCGGGCAGCGCAAGACCGCCCCGCGCTGTGAGGGCCAGTGCCAGGCATGTTCGAAAACCCGCCGGGGACCTTGGCGGGTTTTCTGTTTGCCGTGACTGAAGGCTTGCCTGCTTGCCCTTGGCGCGTGTTTGTGGACGCGCCGGCCTAGCTTGCCGATTTCATCATGCCGCTCCATGGGGGTTCGATGAGCCTGGAATCCGTTCGTGCCTTTTTCGCCAGCAAGGCGCCTGACATCGAGGTGATCGTGACTGACGCGAGTTCGGCGACCGTGGCATTGGCTGCGCAGGCGCACGGCGTGTTGCCGGCGCAGATCGCAAAGACGATCTGCCTTCGCGTCGGCGCACGCACCATGCTGGTGGTGACCAGCGGCACCGCCAGGCTGGACAATCGCAAGTTCAAGGATCGGTTCGGCAGTAAGCCGCGCATGCTGGAGGCCGCTGAGGTTGTCGAGGCAACCAGCCATCCGGTCGGCGGTGTCTGCCCGTTCGGCCTGCCGGCGCCGCTGCCGGTCTATTGCGACGTGTCGCTGCGCGGTTTCGAAGAGGTCGTGCCCGCCGCCGGCGCCACCAACGCGGCGGTGCGTATCGCGCCGCAACGCATGGCTGATCTCACCGACGCTGAATGGGTCGATGTCTGCCAAGGGTAGATGGCAATCGATAAGACGGACTTTGGGGGTAAGTCCTTGTGAAAAATGGTCGGAGTGGCCGGATTCGAACCGACGACCCCTTGACCCCCAGTCAAGTGCGCTACCGGGCTGCGCTACACTCCGGACCGGTCGCGATGTATCGTGATAACCCCGCTCGGGTCAACCGAAATTCGGCGCTTGTCGCGCCCGTGTGGATGGGATGGCTGTTGAATCCGGCATCGCCATCCGTAACTGCCGCTGATGGCGGTGTTCCAGCGCGATCGCGCCCCAGACCAATCCGAGCAGTAGATAGACGTGGCGCCAATGGTCGATGTCTATGAAGGTGCCGAGCCCGACATTGCCGATGAAGGCGACATAGGCGCACAGGAGATAGGGCTGCCACGGCCGGTCGCGCAGCAGGATGCGGAATCCGGCACATACCGTCCAGATGACGAGCGTCAGGAACGATACGAAGCCGAGCCAGCCATAATCCATCAGCATCTTCAGCCAGATGTCGTGGGTGTCCTCGCCGAAGATGGTGCCGAACACCAGAGGCCCGATGCCGAACGGATGCTCCATCGCCATCTGGAAGCCGATTGCATAGCGGGCGAACCGGCCGAGGCGGGCGGTGTCGTAGCTCTGTTCGAGATGGGCACGGTTGGAGAACATCTCCGCCACGCCGGGCAGCTGCAGGATGACGATCATGGCGATCGTCAGCAGCGACAGTGCCGCGATGGTCATCACCACCACGCGCAGCCGGAACATGCCGCTGTTGCTCTGCAGGAACAGGCAGCCGGTGAGCAGGACGGCTGAGACGGCAAACATGCCCCAGGCGCCGCGCGAGAAGGAGAAGAAGATGCCGGATGTGATGATGAGCAGCGGTACCGCCAGCAGCGGCATGCGCGAGACCGGCCCGGTCAGCAGCAGATAAAGCAGATAGATGCCGGGCAGAACCAGGAATGGCCCGAACACGTTCGGGTCCTGGAAGGCGCCCGCGGCGCGGTCGTATTTGGTGAACATCTCCGCGCCTGGGAAGGCATGGAAATAGCCCGCTATGCCGAGCAGCGACGTCATCACCGCGGATACGACATAGGCGATGAAGATCAGCCGGTAGAGGCTCGGCTGCGTGGCGGTGACGGATGCGAAGAACACCGCGCTGAAGGCGAGAAACAGCGACACTGCAAGGTAGAGCGGCGTGTTGGCGAGGTCCGACATCTGCGTCATGGCGATCATGCCGCCGATATTCATCGTCACCAGAAGCACCAGCAGCGGCGCGGCCGCGCGCGAAATCCTCAAACCGAAGAGCGCCCAGATGGCGATCAGGCCGGCCATGTAGATTTCGTAAGGAGCCGGCTCGCTGATGACGAAGCCGGAAAGCAGGATGCCGAGCGCGACCGCGCCCGAGGAAATCAGTGCGATCAGCTTGGCATTGACCGCCGCACGCGGCAGGTCATGGGTGACCGCGCTCAATAGGCGTTTTCCGTGTTGAGCAGCCGGATCGGCGTCAGGAACAGGATCCGCAGGTCGAACAGCATCGACCAGTTCTCGATATAGTAGAGGTCGTATTCCGTCCGCATGCGGATCTTCTCGTTGGTGTCCATCTCGCCGCGCCAGCCATTGATCTGCGCCCAGCCGGTGACGCCGGGCTTGACCTTGTGGCGCGCGAAATAGCCGTCGACCACTTCGTTGTAGAGCAGGTTGTGCGATTGCGCGGCAATCGCGTGCGGCCGCGGGCCGACCAGCGACAGCGAACCCAGCAGCGAATTGAAGAACTGCGGCAGCTCGTCGATCGAGGTCTTGCGGATGAAGCGGCCGACGCGGGTGACGCGCGGGTCGTTCTTGGTGACCGTCTGCTTGGCGGTCGGGTCCGACCGGTCGGCATACATCGAGCGGAATTTGTAGACTTCGATCACCTCATTGTTGAAACCATGCCGCTTCTGGCGAAACAGCACCGGTCCCTTGCTGTCGAGCTTGATGGCGATAGCGGTCGCCAGCATCACCGGTGAGAACACGACGATGCCGATCAGGCTGAAAACGATGTCGAAGGCGCGCTTGGCCACCGAATCCCAGTCGTTGATCGGCTTGTCGAAGATGTCGAGCATCGGCACGGAGCCGATGTAGGAATAGGCGCGCGGACGAAACTGCAGCGCGTTGGAATGCGCCGACAGCCGGATATCGACCGGCAGCACCCACAGCTTCTTCAGCAATTGCAGCACGCGCGATTCGGCGGTCAGCGGCAGCGACACGATCAGCATGTCGATGCGGGCGATGCGGGCGAATTCGATCAGCTCCGAGATTGTGCCGAGCTTGGGATAGCCGGCGACGATAGGCGGCGAGCGTTTGTCGCTGCGATCGTCGAAGATGCCGCAGATGCGGATGTCGTTGTAGGGCTGCCTCTCGACCGAGCGGATCAGGATCTCCGCTGCCTTGCCGCCGCCGACGATGACGGCGCGCCGCTCCATGTGGCCGTCGCGCGCCCAGCGCCGGATCAGCTTCGACATCACCAGCCGCAGGCCGAAGATCAGAATGAAACCGACGGCGAACCAGGTGCCGAACAGCAATCGTGAATAGTTTTCAGATATCTTCATCACGAATGCCGTCAGCGCCATGAGGGCGAACGTGCCGGCCCAGACCAGCAGCAAACGTCCAAAATTGGCGATCGGCCGCATGAGCGAGACGATCTGGTAGCAATCGGTGACGTCGAGCAGCACCACTGCAAGGAACGACGCGGCGGCGATCGTCAGCGGATATTGCCAGGCGAAATAGTTGAAGAAGCCGACAAAGTAGAAATAGACGCCGAGCCCGGCAAGAAACAGCACTGCGAACTCGACCATCCGCAGGACGCCGCTGACCATGATGGGCGACATCGTATCGCGCCGGTATTGCGAGGCGACCTGACGGGCGACATCATTCATGCCGCCCGGCATGCCGCCATCAGTCGGGGTGTCGAGTTTGCGCACAGCCTCTGCCGAAAAGCGGTGCACGGGATCGATCTCGTTCATGGGGTTTCCGCAAGCTTCCCCCAGGCAATAGCAAAAGAGAGCTAAGAAACCCTTGAAACAACGCGTGGCTTTGGAAGGGCTTGGGCCGGTGGTTTATTTGGCCAGCGCCGCGAAATACGCCTTCTCGATCTCGGCGGCCATGACATCGGCGCCGAAGCGTGCCTCCAGATCGGCGCGATCGGGCATCAGTTTTCGATACGCGGCGGGATCGACCAGCGCTTCGGCCATCTTGTCGGCAAGCTGCAACGGATCAGGCCTGATCAGGGCAGGGGATTCGGCGCCGAAAATCTCCGGTATGCCGCCGACGGCCGTGGCGATCATCGGTTTTCCCGCCGCCAGCGTCTCCAGCACGACATAGGGCAAGGCTTCGGCGCGCGAGGGGACGACGACCAGTGCGGCCAGCGCAAAGGCATCCCTGGCAGGCATCGGCGGCAGGAAACGCACGTTGCCGTCGAGCCCTAGCCGCTTCACTTGCGCGCGGTAGCGAGGCAGGTTGTCGCCGTCGCCCACCATGACCGCGCCCAGCGGGCGTCCGAGCCGTGTCCCGGCAAGGGCCAGCGCGTCGATGAAGATGTCGGGTCCCTTCAGGTCACGCATCATGCCGATGTAGAGCAGGTCCACCATTCCGGGCTTCTCAGGAACAGGGTCGAACTCGGCCGCGCGCAGGCCATTGTAGACCAGCGCGTTCGGAATGGGCGCCTCGCCGACCTTCCTGCGATAGGTGCGTCGCTCATAGTCCGAGACGAACAGCAGACAGTCGGTGAAGTGAGCCATGGATCGCTCGAGCGCGAAGAACAGCTTTCCCGTGAACGTGCTCTCGTCGTAGTGGAGAGAACCGCCATGCGGCGAATAAAGGCGGGCTACGCGAGACCTTGATACCCGCAACAATGAGCCGAACAGACGGGCATAGGCGCCACCCTTGGCGCCGTGCCCGTGCAGCACGTCCGGCCGCAATTCCTTGATGATCCCGTAAGTGCGCCAGGCCGAGGCGAGATCGCCCAGTCCGACATGGCGCTGCATCGGCGTGCGATGGATGCCGAGCGCCAGCATGGCCTTCATCCGATCGAACAGGCGCTCCTCGAATTCCCCGCCTGTGGTCGAATCGCACACGATGCCGACCGAATGGCCGGCGGCGACCTGAGCTTCCGCGAGGTCGCGCACATGCCGAAAGATCCCGCCGACAGGTGAACGAAAGCAATGGACGATCCTGAGCTTGTCCGCCACGTGTGTTCGTCAGAACAGACGTTCGCGCACATAGACGGTATCTCCGGGCAGCAGCGGGTCTGACGTGACGACCCGGCCCGTCATCACCTTGCCGTTGATATCTCGGGTGATGTCGACGCTTTCCTGGTTGGCGCGCGGCGTGAAGCCGCCGGCAATCGCGACGGCTTTCTGAACGGTGAGGCCGGGCACATAGGAATACTGGCCGGCGGCGCCCACTTCGCCCATGACGAAGATAGGCCTGTAGCGGTCGATCTCGACGGAAACGTCAGGGTCGCGCAGATAGCCTTGGCGCAGTTTGTCGGCGATTTCCTTTTCCATCTGCTGGGCGGTGTGGCCGCGCGCCGGCACGGCACCGACCAGCGGGAAGGAGAGATAGCCGGACTGGTCGACACTATAGGTGTTGGTCAGCCCGTCCTGCTCGAACACCGTGACGCGGACGCGGTCGCCGGCGCCCAGGCGATAGGGTTGATCGAGCACCTCGTGGAAGGCGGCCGGCGTCGGCCGGTAGCTGGAGCAGCCAGCAAGCATCGACACGGCAAGCAGCGCGCGAAAAAGGGAAGCAGTGCTTTTCATGACAGGACACATACCTTCGACTGGCCGCTGCGGCGTCGCAGCAAACATCTGAGAGCGCGTCCGTTATCGTCCTGTTAGGGTTAATGGCCGGTAAAGGGCGCGACCGATACGGCACCGATCGACAGGAGTTTTACAACTTTGACGGTTTTGCTTGGCGCCTGTCAGTAAGTGCTAACGGAAGCTTGCTGTGATCTTAACGGCTGAGTTACCATAGTTGTTTACGGTGCATGCCGATCCGTATCGGAGTAGGATGCATGTCCGTTCAGCCCACGGCCGCAGACGTTGACGTCGATCTCAGCCGGCTCTTCGCAAGCTTGGCGAGGAACTGGCTGCGAATATTGGTCGTCTCCCTGGTGGTCACCGGGTTGGCGTTTGCGCTCGCTTCGCTGGCAACCAAGCACTACAAGGCCCAGACGCAGGTTCAGATCGATACGCGTGAATCCGTCTACACGCGCCCAGCCGGCAGCAATGACAGCGACAAGCCGATCCTCGATGAGCAAGGCGTCGCCACCCAAGTCCAGATCATTTCGTCCAACGAAATCCTCAAGCGGGTGGCGCAGAAGCTTGATCTGTCGCGACTGCACGAATTCGATGAGACTGTCGATATGTCGCCTCTCAACCGCCTGCTGATCCTGGTGGGGTTGAAGAATGATCCCATGGATATCCCGGTCGACGAGCGCGTCCTGAAGAAGATGCGCGAGAAGCTCAACGTCTATGGCGTCGAAAAGACGCGTATCATCGCCATCGAGTTCTCCTCGGAAGATCCCAAGCTCGCGGCTGCTATCCCGGATGCCATTGCCGCCGCCTATATTGCCGGGCAGGGTGCGGCCAAGCTCGAATCCAACACAGCCGCCGCGGACTTCCTGGCTCCCGAGATCGCCGATCTGCAGAAGCAGGTCAGGGATGCCGAGGCCAAGGTCGCCGCCTATCGCGCCCAGTCTGACCTTTTGGTGGGCGGCAACAATTCTGTGCTCGCCACTCAACAACTGGCCGAACTATCGACCGAATTATCGCGGGTGCGGGCCAACCGCGCCGCCGCCGAAGGCACCGCCGACAGCATGCGCAAGGCACTGCAGAATGGCGGCTCGCTGGATTCGCTGCCCGAAGTGCTGTCGTCCGATCTCATCCAGCGCTTGCGCGAACGGCAGGTCGAGCTGCGCGCCAACATCGCCGACCTGTCGACGACGCTGCTCGACAATCATCCGCGCATTCGTGCGGCAAAATCACAGCTGGCCGATCTCGACGCGCAGATCCGCAGCGAAGCTCAGAAGGTGATGAAGGGCCTGGCCATGCAGGCCGATGCCGCCAAGGCACGGGAGAGCCAGCTCGTCGCCGACGTCAACACGCTGAAGGCGGCTTCCGCCGCGGCGGGCGAACAGCAGGTTGGTCTCGATGCGCTGCAGCGTGACGCTGCCGCCAAGCGCCAGCAGCTCGAACTTTACCTGACCAACTACCGCGAGGCGGCTTCGCGCCAGGATCGCAACTACGTGCCGGTCGACGCACGTGTCATCTCGAAGGCCGTGGTGCCTTCCGAGGCCTACTTCCCCAAGATCGGGCCGATCGTCGGTGCTGCTTTTGCCGCCTCGCTTTTGCTCATGTCGGTGATCACGCTGCTGCGCGAACTCTTTTCCGGCCGTGCCATGCGCCCGGCTAGCGGCGCTCGCTTCGAGCCGATCGACGAGGTGGCGATGCCGGTCGCGGCCAGGGAACCGACGATCATTCCAGAGCTCGCGCCTAAGCACTACGCCGAGAAAGCGGCAGAACCGGAGATGATGGCGGAACCGGATCTGCCCTCGCCGGCGGGCCCTGCCACAGAGGTCGAACCCGCCGCCGGCGCCCCGGTCGCCGAAACCGCCCCTGTCGCCGAGGCCGCCCCGGTCGCCAAAACCAGGCCGCGTTCGGTGCTGGGCGAGATCGACGTTGAAAAAGCGGCGGAAAAGCTGATCGCAAGCGGCGCCGCGCGCGCCATCTTCGTGTCACCGGAAGGTGACGAGGCGGCCGCGTCCGCGATCCTGGTGGCGCGCGAGGTCTCCGACGCTGGCCTGCGCGTGCTGCTGCTCGACCTCACGGCTTCCGGCGCCGCCTCGCGACCAATGCTCGACAGCGGGCTGTTCCCGGGCATCACCAATCTGCTCGCGTCGCAGGCGCAGTTCAGCGAGGTCATCCACCCCGACCTCTATTCCGACTGCCATGTCATTCCCGTCGGCACCGCCGATCCGGTTCGCGCCATGCGCGCCGCCGACCGCTTACCGATCATCATGCAATCGCTGACCACCGCCTATGACCTGGTGGTGGTCGAATGCGGGCCCGCCGATGCCCAAGGCATCAGCCGCCTGGGTGGCGAAGCGACCGAGGTGTTCCTCTCCATGCTGGAGCCGGATGATGAGGTGACGCAGGCCGCCGTCAAGCTGATCGAGAATGGCTATCCGGAGTTGACGCTGGTGACCCCGCTCGGCCACGAACCGCCGGGCACCCCGGTGCCGGGAAGGCGCTCGGCGGCTTGAGTCCGTTGAGCGGCGCTTGTGGTCATCACGTTGGAAGGGGTTAGCTACCGTCTTCGGTGGGTGCCGGCGCCTGGCCAGCGGCCTTGCGGCGCAGAAGCTTGGTCAGCTTCCAGATCATCGGGCTGTTCTTGACGACGGCTTTCAGCCTTGCGCTTTGCCGCAGCATCAGTGCCAATGCACGGCCTTTCGCCGTCAGCGGAACCAGCACCTCGAAATGCTGCGTTTCGATATCGCACCACAAGCGCTTGTAGGGCTCGTCGCCGACGGAGAAATCATAGACGTCGAACCCCGCCTCGCAGGCTTCCTGGATATTGCCGAAGAACAGGAAGTCACCTGGGCTGGTGTGGGCGAGGTCATCCTCTGCGATCGCGCCAAACTCGCAGATCAGGCGTTTGCCCGCGCGGCTCGATCCGGTCACGGCGCGAAGCTTGCCGGCAACCTCGAGCCCGTGCAGCACGAAGGACGGGTTGTCCTCGGCAAGCGCGCCGGTGAACAACGCGCGGAAGAAGGCGCGCACCTGGTCGTCGCCGAAAACATTGGCGATGCCCATCCTGCGGAAGCGGGATTCCTTCATCTCGAAAAAGGCGTCCAGCAGCCGGGCGACCTCGTCCGCCGTCCGCGCCTCGATGCGGCGATGGCTGCCGACGGCCTCGAACTTGCGCGTTTGCGAACGGTGCTTTTTGCGTTTGCGCTTGCCGCTCGCGCGGGAAAGCAGTGCGTCGAAACCGCCGGCGAGGTCGACGGCAAGCGACAGGTTTGGGCTGTCGAAATGATCGAACGAGGCAAGTGGGTTGGCCACGCCATCGAGATCGGGCAAGAGGCGCTCGAGAGCGATCAGATCAATGTCGGGACGGTCCCTGGCGATGGCCGCCAGAATCATGCGGAGGGCTGCGCTATCCGCTCTGGCAAGCCATTGCGGGTCGGTGGCGACGAAATTGCCATTGGCATGGCGGCCGCCCATGAAGCGTGCAACCCGGAATGGCCCATGGCTGACGACCTCCAGCGCGAGGGCGAAAACCGGCCTGCCTTCGCAATTCAGCATCGCCACGACCGTGTCCGGCTCGACCTGCGCGGCCCAGTTGCGGATCCAAACCGCGCTTTGCGCCGGCGCGAACACGGCGGAGCGGCAGAACGCGGCATAGGCCGCGAACCCATCGGCGGAAGCGGTGGAAACCGTCAGCCCAGCCGGCTCTATCGGCGGCACACTGGGCGAGGCTTCGGTTGCCGCCAGGCGATTGCCGTCAAATGACGCGGCCGCGTCAACCATACCTCAATCCTTAGGGCGTATTGCTGCCGATTTGGGGGCGCTCAGGCGTATCCGTGCTTGGTTCAGCCTAGGCGCAAAAGGTGAAGGAATGATCGACGGCGGGGAGGCAATCCGAAAGCTGGCGCTCAACGTCGCCCGCTATACCGGCCTCGCACCGCTGGCCAAACCGCTGGTCGGCGGTATTGGCGCCATCCTCATGCTGCACCGCGTTACGGCAAAGCCCGAAAAGCCCGACAGCGTCAACCGTCATCTCAACATTGCGCCCGGCTTCCTCGACGCCATGATCGCCGGCCTGAAGGCGGATGGCTACGCTTTCGTCTCGATGGACGAGGCGGTGGAGCGTATCGCGGCGCGCGGCAAGGGCGGCCAATTCGCCGCCATCACCGCCGACGACGCCTATCGCGACAACATGACCGAGGCTTTGCCGGTGCTCGAAAAGCACGGCGCGCCGATCACCATCTATGTGGCTCCCGGGCTGATCAACGGCACCGCGGATCTGTGGTGGGACGTGGTAGAGGATCTCGTTAACGCAGGCGATCGCCTGACCCTGACGACGTCCGACGGGCAAACGACGATCGACTGCGCCAGCCCGGCCAAAAAGCTCCAGGCCATCGCACGGCTGCACACCTATCTCACCACCGAGGTTCGCGAGGAGGACCTGCGCGCCGTGCTGCGCGAACTGGCGCATGCGAACGGCGTCGATGCCGGCCGGCCGCGCGTAGACACGCTGATGACCTGGTCGGAGATCCGCGCGATCGCAGCGCATCCGCTGGTGACGATCGGCGCCCATACGATCAACCACAGCAATCTGAAACGGCTTTCAGAAGCCGATGCGCGGCACGAAATCGTCGGGGTGAAGTCCATCCTGCGAGCCGAGCTGGGCGAGGAGCCGCGCCATTTCGCCTATCCCTACGGCTATGCCAGCGCCGTCGGCTGCCGCGAAGTGGGCTTTGTCCGCGATGCCGGCTATACTTCGGCCGTGACCACACGTCATGGCGTGCTGCGCGCCGAACACGCCGGCTTCCTGCAAGCATTGCCGCGCATCTCGGTGAACGGCCGCTACCAGAACCTCGCCCACATCCGCACCATGCTGTCGGGCGTGACGACGCCGCTCGCCAACGCCGGTAAGATGGTGGTCACCATCTGACGCCGGCCGGCCACGGTTCAGCGCTTGGGTCGGGGCTCCAGCATCAGCCATTTGATGATGCCCATCGCCGGCAGCACCCAGAGCAGGCCGCTCAGCAGGAAGAATAGGAAATGCGTCCACGGACCCGCCTCGGACAATCGGGCGACCGCGAAGATCGATGCGACCAGCGCATAGATGATGACAAGCGCCACCAGCAGGAACATTCCGATCAGCTTTTTCAGGCGCACGGGCATGGTTGGCCTCCTGGAGCTGGGTAAAGGTGCGGCCCAGCTCAATGTGTCGGCTTCGCATAGAACCTGACGCGAAGCTGCGCAACCCGGCAGACGCGGCGCGACGGCGTGCCGCGCCGCCCGGTCTTGCATGCGGGAATGCGATGGTCCACCAATCCGCGACTTCAACCTGCCGGGATAAATCCATGGCCGCCATCACTGCCGCGCCTTACGAGGCGCGTGACCGCGATCTGCACAACCGCGCGCTGGTGCGTGGCTGGCTTTACGTCGTGCTTCTGGTGCTGTTCGCGCTGGTGCTGGTCGGCGGCGCCACAAGGCTCACCGAGTCCGGCCTGTCGATCACCGAGTGGCAGCCGATCCACGGCGTCATTCCGCCGCTCAACGACGCCGAATGGCAAGAGGAATTCCAGCGCTATCAGCAGATCCCGCAATATGCCGAGCTCAACAAGGGCATGAGCATCGAGGCATTCAAGTCGATCTTCTGGTGGGAGTGGGCGCATCGTCTCCTGGCGCGCAGCGTCGGTCTGGTCTTTGCCTTGCCGCTGCTGTTCTTCTGGGCGGCGCGCCGCATCGAGCGCGGACTGGGGCCGAAGCTGGTCGGCATCCTGCTTCTCGGCGGTCTGCAGGGCGCCATCGGCTGGTGGATGGTTGCCTCGGGTCTGGTCGACCGCGTCTCGGTCAGCCAGTATCGGCTCGCCACCCATCTGACGCTTGCCGCCCTGATCTTCACGGCGACCATGGTCGTCGCGCGTGGCCTGGCGCCGCATTCGGAGCCAGCGGCCGATCGCTCGACCCAGAAAATGGCTGGTTTCATAGTGCTTCTGGCGCTGATCCAGATCTATCTCGGCGGTCTGGTCGCCGGGCTCGACGCCGGCCTGAGCTACAACACCTGGCCACTGATGGACGGAAAGATCATCCCCGGCGATCTGCTGATCCTGGAGCCGGCATGGCGCAATTTCTTCGAAAGCCCCAAGACGGTGCAGTTCGTGCATCGGATCGGCGCCTACACGGTGTTCGTCGTCGCCCTGTGGCACATGATCGCCACGCGTCGCCGTCTGCCCGGCTCAACGCATGCTCGTCGCGCGACGCTGTTGTTTGCCCTGGTGCTGGCGCAGGCCTCCATTGGCATCGGCACGCTATTGATGCATGTGCCGCTGCACATGGCGCTGATCCACCAGGGATTCGCGTTGATCGTGCTGGGGTTCGCCGCCGCGCATTGGCGCGGGACCAAGGGCGCCTATCCCTTGCCCCACGAGATCGCCGTCGGACGCTGAGTTTCGCCGGTCGCATCCAGAACGTTCGACTGCGCCATCGTCTTGTCGCCGTCGAATTCCGCCTGACGCAAGGCGGCACGGATCAGAAGCCGAGCCGTACCGTTCGGATCGCTGCTGCGACCGACAGTTCGCGGTTCTCCTCGACCGCGTTGTCGTCCTCATGGTGCCACGAGGCCGACAGGCAGCCATAGGCGATGGCGTGGTCCAGTATTGCCGCCGGCGTCTGGCCCAGCGTTCGCGCAAAGACTTCGGCCATCCCGGCAATCCGTTGGGGATCGAGACAAAGGTCGTCGCGATCAAGGGGATTGTAGAACATGTTCGCGGCATCGAATCCGGGGTCGCCGAGAACGCCCTTCGGGTCTAACGCCAGCCAGCCGCGTGCTCCGTGCATGATGTTGTCGTGATGGAGGTCGCCATGCAGCGGCCTGACATCATGCGGACCACTCAGCAGCCGGTCGGCGATTTCCGCCGCTTCGACATAAAGGCTGTTCCGGCCATCGACACGGTCGGTCTCCGCTTTCTTGAACAGGCTGGAAAACCGTTCCCGAAGCGGCTGCAGGTCGGCCGGGGCGGGGTGATCCGATGGCGAAAACAGCTTTGCCATCACCTCCGCCGCGATTTCTGTGGCGGCCAAATCTCCCTGCTCGGCAAGAACATGCGACAGCATGGTCTCCCCGGCATATTCGAGCAGCATGGAGTGCCCGTCGCGGCCCAGCAGCCGCACGGCGCCTTCGCCGCGCCGCCAGGCAAGGAAATGCTCGCCGCGCAACTCGTCTGCGACGTCATCGAAGGGCTTCAGCGCCTTGACGATCGCCGGCGACCCGTCCTCGCGCCGCACCTTCCAGATGCGGCTCGAAAACGTCTCGGCGATGAGCTCGGGCGCGCTGACCTTCCAGCGGTCCGGAAATGCCGGTGCCCCCATCAGAGGCCGAGCATCAGGTCCATGTTCTGCACGGCAGCCCCCGATGCCCCTTTGCCGAGATTGTCGTAGACGGCGAGCAGCAGGGCCTGCGCGCGCTTGTCATTGGCAAAGACGTAGAGTTTCATGCGGTTGGTGCCATTGTAGATTTCGGGATCAATCTCCGGAATGCGTTCCAGATGCGCATAGGGCGCCACTTCGACCACGCCGCCCTTGATGGCGGCGAAATGGTCGGCGATGGCTGCATGGAGTTCCGCACCGGTCGGCACATGGTCGAGGCCACCGAGCTGCAGCGGCACCACCGTGATCATGCCTTGCGCGAAATTGCCCACCCCTGGCTGCATGATCGGATCGTGCGACAGCTTCGCATAGGCCCTGAGCTCCGGCACGTGCTTGTGCTGGAGGGTGAGCCCGTAGGGCAGAAATTCAGGGGCATCCTGGCCCTTGGCGACATAGTCCTCGATCATCGGGCGGCCGCCGCCCGAATAACCCGAGATGCCGTTGACGGTGACCGGGAAATCCGCAGGCAGCAGGCCGGCGACGACCAGCGGCCGCAGCGTCGCGATCGGTCCCTGCGGCCAGCAGCCGGGATTGGCGACGCGTTTTGCCGCCCCGATCTTCTTCGCCTGCTCCTTGTCCATCTCGGCAAAGCCATATTCCCAGCCTTGCGCGACGCGATGCGCGGTCGAGGCATCGATGACCCTGGTGGTCTCGTTGGAGATCAGCGACACGCTCTCCTTCGCCGCATCGTCCGGCAGGCACAGGATCGCAACGTCGGCGGCATTGAGGAATTCGGCTCGCGCCGCCGTTTCCTTGCGGCGCTCGGCGGGAATTGAAATGATCTCCAGGTCGCCGCGCTCGGCAAGCAGCGCCCGGATCTGGAGGCCGGTGGTGCCGTGCTCGCCGTCGATGAAGATTTTCGGTTTCATTGGCTGATCAAATTCCCTGATATCGAAAACTATATGCCGTTGCCTTGATTCACGGCGGCGCCGTTGTGGCTGCCGTTGTTCAGCTCTTCGAGCCGTGCTTTCCGCTCGGCCAGCAGGCCGAGATACTGCATGGCGATCATCGAGCCGGCAATCGCCGTTATATCGGCGTGATCGTAGGCCGGCGCAACCTCCACGACGTCGGCCCCGACAATATCGATCTGGTTGAGCTGGCGCAGCGTCGACAGGATCTTTGCAGAGGACGGCCCGCCGGCGACCGGCGTGCCGGTGCCGGGTGCATAGGCAGGATCAAGGCAGTCGATATCAAAGGTGAGATAGGTCTTCTTGCCGCCCGTCCTGTCGACGATGGCGTAGGCGATGTCGGATGCACGCATCTCCTCGATCTCATGACCGTAGAGGATCTTGATGCCGAATGTGTCGGGCGCGTGGGTGCGGATGCCAATCTGGATCGAGCGGTCGGGATCGATAATGCCTTCCTTGACCGCGCGGCCGACGAAGGATCCGTGGTCGATGCGTTTGCCGTCATCCTCCCAGGTATCCTGGTGCGCATCGAACTGCACCAGAGCGAGCGGGCCATGGATTGCGGCATGTGCCCTGAGCAGCGGCCAGGTGACGAAATGGTCGCCGCCCAGCGACAGCAGGAAAGCACCTGACTTCAGGATCTTGGCCGCCTCGCGTTCGATCGTCCCCGGCGTCTTCTGGTGGTTGCCGGTATCAAGCAGACAATCGCCATAGTCGACCACCGCAAGGTGCTCGAACAGATCGCGCGAAAAGGGATATTGCGGATCGTTGTCGAGGATTGCCGAGGCGCGGCGGATCGCCTGCGGCCCAAAACGCGCGCCGGGCCGATTGGTGACGGCGGCATCGAAAGGGATGCCCCAAACCACAGCGTCCGCGCCTTTCACGTCCTTCGTATATCTGCGTCGCATGAACGACAGCGCGCCGGCATAGGTCGGCTCGAACGAGGCGCCCGTCTTTGAGCGGGCGGTGAAGGCATGGTCGATGTTCTTGTTCGCCATTACGGATCCTTGGTTTTCATCGGGGTGCAACAACTACAGAACCGGCACGCAACATGCCAGTCACAGCTTGGGGAAACGAAACGGCGCGGCCGCGGTGCCGCCGCGAGACAGGATTGTATCATCATGACACAGACCGCGTTTCTTGATTCTCCCCGTGGCGCGGTGTCGATCCAGGCCGGCACGGTGGCGGGTGAGCGGTTCCTGGTTCTCGATTCGTGGCGCGGCATCTGCGCCCTGCTGGTGGCGCTGTTCCACTTCCCGACCGCTTCGACGATCTCGCAAAGCGCCTTTGTCGGTTCGTCCTATCTGTTCGTCGACTTCTTCTTCGTTCTCTCCGGTTTCGTCATCGCCAGCTCCTATGGCTGGCGGCTGAACCAGCCGCGGGAGGTCGCACGCTTTGCGCTGGTGCGCTTCGGCCGCATCTATCCGCTGCACTTTCTCATGCTCGCCGCTTTTGCCGGATTCGAGCTGCTGCGGCTGATGCTGCCGCAGGTGCATGGCGCCGGTGCCGCTCCCTTCACCGGCGGCTTCAGCCTCGAGAGCCTGCTCAGCAATCTGCTGCTGCTCCAGGGGGTCGGTTTCGAGGACCAATTGACCTGGAATGCGCCAAGCTGGAGCATTTCGGCGGAGTTCTTCGCCTATCTGTTGTTCGCGGGAGTGGTCTTCACCGCCGGCGCACGCGCCTGGGTGTGGTTTGTCGCCGCCGCCATCACCGCGCCGCTGTTCCTGCTTGGCTTCTCGACCCACCATATGGATGTGTCCTTCGATTTCGGCTTCATACGCTGCCTGTACGGCTTCTCGCTCGGCGCCTTGCTTGCCTGGTTCCAGCATGATTCCATTGCAGGCGCGCGACAGGCGCTTGCCCGGACCGGCCCGCTGCTGAGCTGGACCCTTGCCGAAATCGTCATGGCGGCTGTCATTGTGCTTTTCGTCGCGCTGGCGGGCGACAATGATGCCGGGATCGCAGCACCGCTGGTGTTTGCACTGGCATTGTTTCTCTTTGCTCATGAGGGCGGCTGGATCAGCGTCTTTCTGAGAACCCCACTCATGCTGACGCTCGGCGCGCTGTCCTACTCGATCTACATGGTCCACATCTTCGTCCAGGCGCGCATGATCAACGTCGCCGGCCTGGTCGAGCGCAAGCTCGGCCTCGGTCTTGTCGGCGACATCGTCTTGCGCGGAGAACCGGCGACCGGCTTCGGCTCCGGCTGGGCGGGGGACGTTGCGATCCTCGTCATGCTTATTGCCACGATAGCTGTCTCCTGGATCACCTGGCGTTGCGTCGAAATGCCTGCGATGGCCTGGTCCCGCCGACTGTCGAAACGCATCTGAGGCGACATATCGCGGCAACCGCCAGCCGGCTTCGTTCACCCAGATGTCACGGGCATCGCCTATTCCCGGTTCGATCCGGAATGGAGCGATTCTCGATGCGGACCTTCTGGCCGAGCCTTCTGCTTTCCGTCACGCTGGCGGCTTCCGCCAGCCAGTCAATGGCGGGCGAAACCCGCGCCAGGCAGATCCTCGACCGCTTCGAACATGCCAACCATTGGCGCGACCACGTCATGGTGGCCGCGCATCGCGCCGGCAGCATGCAGGCCGGCAAGACGCTCTATGCGGAAAATTCGCTCGCCGCCGTCGAAGGCTCGATCGCGATCGGCGCCGAGATCGTCGAGGTCGACATCCGGCGCTCGAAGGACGGCGAGTTTGTCGTCATGCATGACAGCTGGCTTGATCGCACCACGACCTGCAAGGGTGAGGTGGTTAAATACACGCTGGCCGAACTGAAGAGTTGCCGGCTGGTGATCGAAGGCACGGGCGCCGTCACCGACGAGACAGTCTCGACGCTGCGCGAGATGCTGCTGGCGACCCGGGACAAGATCCTCATCAATCTCGACAACAAGCTCGAGGTTGGGGACCTGTCGGGTATGGTCGCGGTGGCGCGAGATCTCGGCATGGCCGACCAGGTCATCGTCAAGGAGAACCTGTGGAACCAGACCAGGATCGCTACGGTGAAGGCTGCCATGGAAGCGGTCGGCGGCGGCTTCCAGTTTATGCCGATCATCGCCGACGACGCAGTGCATGACGCCGGTTTCGCCGCGACGGTCGACCATGCTTTTGCGCCGCGCGCGATCGAGCTGATCAACTGGCGCGCCGGCGCGGAGACATTGACCGAGACTGGCGGGCCGCTGTTCAGCACGCGCATGCGCGCGGCCGCGGTGAGGGGCGACTGGCACATCTGGGCCGACACCTATGCCATCGTCAACAAACCGGGCGGCTTCCTTGCCGGCGGCCGCGGCGATGAACTGGCGGTTCAGGCCAGCCTGCCGCGCGAAGCTTGGGGCTTCTGGGCCGATCGCGGCGCCACCATCATCCAGACCGATGAGCCAAAAGCGGCGATAGGCTGGCTCGCCGCGAACGGTTTTCGCGTGCCCTATGCGGACGAGGGCCGACCGGCCGAGCCGGCGAGCACGGCAAGTATTAATTAGGCGGCTGAAGCTGCCGATCTCCCCCTTTCTGGGGCCACGAAGGGAGGTCGGCTCGTTGCCATCCTCGCCAAACAAAAAGGCCGCCCGGAGGCGGCCTTTCGATTGTGAAGCTGCGTGCGCTTAGCGCTTCGAGAACTGGAACGAACGACGGGCCTTCGCCTTGCCGTACTTCTTGCGTTCGACGACGCGGCTGTCGCGAGTCAGGAAGCCGCCCTTTTTGAGCACGGCACGCAGCGCCGGCTCGTAATAGGTCAGCGCCTTGGAGATGCCGTGACGCACAGCGCCGGCCTGGCCCGAAAGGCCGCCGCCGATGACCGTGGCGATGATGTCGTACTGGCCCGAGCGGTTGGCGGCGATGATGGGCTGGTTGAGGATCATCTGCAGGACCGGACGCGCGAAATAGGTCGCGAATTCCTTGTCGTTGACGACGATCTTGCCCGAACCTGGCTTCACCCAAACACGCGCGATGGCGTTCTTGCGCTTGCCGGTGGCATAGGCGCGGCCCGACTTGTCGAGCTTCTGGACATGGACGGGTGCCGCGGCCTGCGTATTGGTGTTGCCGGTGGCGGCGCCCAGTTCTGCGAGCGAGGAAAGCTCAGCCATCTTATGCGACCTTCTTGTTCTTGGAATTCAGCTTGGCCACGTCGAGGACTTCTGGCTGCTGGGCGACATGCGGATGCTCGGCGCCTGCATAGACGCGCAGGTTCTTCATCTGGCGACGGCCGAGCGGGCCACGCGGAACCATGCGCTCAACGGCCTTCTCGACGACACGCTCGGGGAAACGGCCTTCGAGCAGCTGGCGCGCGGTGCGCTCCTTGATGCCGCCGGGATGGCCGGTGTGCCAATAATAGACCTTGTCGGTAAACTTCTTGCCGGTGAACACCACCTTGTCGGCATTGATGACGATGACATTGTCGCCGTCGTCGACATGCGGGGTGAAGGTCGGCTTGTGCTTGCCGCGAAGATGATTGGCGATAACGGTGGCGAGACGGCCGACGACGAGACCTTCGGCGTCGATCAGGATCCACTTTTTCACCACATCCGCAGGCTTCTGCGAAAAGGTTGTCATGTTTTCTGCTTTCGGTTCGGACCTTCCCCAATCCACAAATGATAAGGAAGGCGTTTCTTGTTGCTTGGATTGGCGAAAAGCGCTTGCCCGCCGCCAATAACAAAACGGCGGCCTTTGCGGGCCGCTGCTTCGTGAGGGCTTATAGGGGAGGGCGAGGATCACGTCAAGGCGAGTGAGAAAGCCGGTGTCAAAGAAACTATAGCGAAAACAGATACTTGGCTTAAAGGTATTATTTTACCACAGCTTGTGGGGCCGCGCGCCTGGTTTGGTGAGTGCTTGCCTCGATTCCCTTGCGGGCCGCGCTCGAAAGTAACGTAGCCCTGACGACTGCGCTGTCATAGTCGATGAACGGCACCGAGACGAGATAGCCCCATTCGGCAAGCGACTCGCATATATCGGGAAGGGCGACAATCATTTCGTGGCTGGAGGATTCTGTAACGGACACGTCCTGCGCGCCCACAATTGCAAGGCTGCAACGGCGTGGGGTACGATATCTTCCGCAGCATCCGCAGCCGAAAAGCAGCCAGGGATATCGGGGAAGCGGATACCGAACGCGCTGTTAGTCTCTTTTTCGACTAGCGCGAAATGGTTCTCCATCTCAGCCTCCGGCATCCCTATTGGTTCAATCGCTAAGATCGTTGCGGCGGGATCGAATAGGTGCCGGTCGCATGTGCCACCGTCTGTCCCTCCGGGCCGGCGACGATGTCGATATCGAACACCATCAGGCTTCTTCCAAGCTTGAGAATCCGGCAATGGCCGTCGACCGGTCCGGCTTGCGCCTTGCGCACGAAGTTGATGTTGAGATTGGTGGTTACCGAGAGCGCGTCCGGGCCGGCATGAGAGAGCACGCAGGCATAGCCGCCTATGTCGGCAAGCGTGAACAGCGACGGGCCCGACACCGTGTCGCCGGGGCGCAGGTGCCGTCCGGAGGCGTTGAGCCGAACCGTGCAGCCGCCGGGAAACACGTCGAGCACCTCATAGAAGCGGAACTGCTCGTTGAGCTGCGGATAGACGCTATTCATCAACGTGTTGGTTTCGGCCGCGCTCAGCACGGGCGTCAGATTGCTTTGGGCGGGCATGGGCGGTTTCCTATATGAAATATGAGAGCTTCGGGCGAGGATGCCTGGACCAAATGTTGCCATGGAGAAAACACGCCTCGCGGCTGTTCTTCAATCGGCAGCATGCTAGTTCTTTTGCTCCATGGCCCGCCAAGCCGGGCAGACAAAGAGGTTTCATATGGCTGAAATCGTCGCCATCAAGCCGGCCGCCGAAGGCCCCGTCCTTGCCAGCCTCGACAAGGGCGTGCTGCGCCTGACGCTTGCCAATCCCCCCGCTAACGCGCTTTCCCTGGCGGTTATGGCGGCGCTGACGGAGGAATTGGACCGCGCCAGGGCCGACAAGGCCGTTCGCGTCATAGTGCTGTCGGCGGCCGGCAAAGTATTCTGCGCCGGCCACGATCTCAAGGAGATGACAGCGCGCCGCGCCGACGCCGATCGCGGCAAGGCCTTCTTCGAAGAGACGTTTGCCGCCTGCGCCACGCTGATGCAGGCGATCGTGCGCCATCCCAAGCCGGTGATCGCCGAAGTCGATGGCCTGGCCACCGCCGCCGGCCTGCAGCTTGTCGCCAGTTGCGACCTCGCCATCGCCTCGCATGAGGCGACCTTCTGCACGCCGGGCGTCAACATCGGCCTGTTCTGCTCGACGCCGATGGTGGCGCTGTCTCGCAACGTCTCGCGCAAGCACGCCATGGAAATGCTCCTGACTGGCGAAACCATCGATGCCGCGACCGCCAAGGAGTTCGGCTTGGTCAACCGCGTCGTGCCGCGCGAGTACCTGAATCAGATTGTCAACAAATACGCACAAACCATTGCTTCAAAATCATCTTCGGTGGTGAAGACCGGCAAGGAAGCGTTTTACGCGCAGGCCGAGATGGGGCTGGCGGATGCCTATGCTTATACCGGCCGGGTCATGGTCGAGAACATGCTGGCGCGTGACGCCCAGGAGGGCATCGGCGCCTTCATTGGCAAACGCAAACCGGAATGGACCGACGAATAAGGACGAAAGTCATGGAGCCGCGCATCTCCATCATCACCATCGCCACCGACGATCTCGATCGTGCGGTGCGCTTCTACGAGACGATGGGCCTGAAGCGTCATGCCGGCATCACCGATGGCGTCGCCTTCTTCCAGATGGGTGGTGTTATACTCGGCCTGTTCCCGCGCGTCAGCGCCGAGGAGGATTCCGGCATCACCTTCGCCAAGGCGCCTTCCGCCGTCTATCTCGCCTACAACACCCGCTCCGATGCCGAAGTCGACGCGGTGCTTGCGATGGCTGAAAAGGCCGGCGGCCGCATCGTCAAGCCGGCAGGCCGTGCCTTCTGGGGCGGCTGGTACGGCTATTTCGCCGATGCCGACGGACATGTCTGGGAAGTGGCGCACAACCCGGCCTTTCCGATCGCGGAAGACGGTACGATCTCGCTGCCCGATTGATGGCTCACCGCAGGCAGTTGACGCGGCTCAAGGCGCCCTATCTCAAGCGCATTCTGCTCGATTCCGAGCGGGTGACCGATTGGGAAAAATACCCGTGGAAGCTGCCGCTGTTTCGCGGTCACGCCTTCGAACTCGAATTCACCACACCAATTACCATCATCGTCGGTGAGAACGGTACCGGCAAATCGACATTGCTCGAGGCGATCGGCGCGCTCGCCGGTTACGACGAAGCCGGAGGCGGCAAGGGCTACCGGCCTGTCGATCATTCCGGCGCCATCGACAGGAGTGGTGCCGCGCTGGCAGATACCTTCCGTGGCCATTGGTTGCCAAAAGTCACCGCCGGCTGGTTCTTTCGCGCCGAATCCTTCTACTCGGTGGCTCGCTATCTCGACCAGGTGGCCCTGGAAGATCCGTTCAACCCACCTCCGCCCGACTTTCTGTCCTGGTCGCATGGCGAAGGGTTCATCCGCTTCTTCGAGGAACGTTGCCGCAGGCAAGGCATCTACATCCTCGACGAGCCCGAAAGTGCGCTGTCTCCATCGCGCCAGATCGAACTTCTCAAGATGCTGCGGCGCATGGATCGGTCGGGCACTGCGCAAGTGATCATGGCGACGCATTCGCCGCTGCTGATGGCCTGTCCAGGCGCGCGGCTGTTCCGCATCAGCCGGTTCGGGCTGGATTCGACCAATTTTCGTGATACGGACCACTTCCGCATGATGCGCGATTTCAGCAGTGATCCTGATGGCTTTCTCGCCGAGGCGTTGTATGAGGACGAGCCATGAATCACGATAGCTACGACAACGCCTACATCGCCGGCATCCTCAATTCGGTGAAGACCATCGCCATGGTCGGCGCGTCTGCCAACGACGTGCGGCCGAGCTATTTCGTGTTGAAATACCTGCTGGCCAAGGGGTTTGAGGTGTTCCCCATCAATCCGGGCCATGCCGGCAAGCAGATACTCGGCCGTACGGTCTATGGCAGCCTTGCCGAGATTGCGCAGCCGATCGACATGGTCGACATCTTCCGCGCCTCGGCGGCGGTCCCCGGCGTTGTCGACCAGGTGCTGAAGCTCGATCCTCTGCCGAAAGTGATCTGGATGCAGCTCGGCGTGCGCCACGACGAAGCCGCCGCGCGCGCCGAAGCCGCCGGCATCAAGGTGGTGATGAACCGCTGCCCCAAGATCGAATATGGCAAGCTGTCCGGCGAGATCGGCTGGACCGGGGTCAATTCCGGTGTGCTGTCGTCGAAGAAGCCGCTGATGCGGTCGGGGTTCCAGAGTTTCGGCGTGCGGCAAAAATAGACAAGGGGAAGGCGCAAAATTATTCCGGCAGGAGCCGTATTTTCCTGCTGCCTGGTCGAAGATGACACGCCGAAGGGTATTTTCTTCTTTGCATTCGTGGTCGAGCTTGGCCAAGAATGGCCGGCGAATTCAGAATTTTTTCGAGGGAGGTTTCAGTGACCCGCACGCCCGGTTTCAACACGCTCGCCGTCCATGCCGGCGCCAAGCCCGATCCGGCCACCGGCGCACGCGCCACGCCGATCTACCAGACGACCTCCTTTGTCTTCGACGACGCTGATCATGCTGCCTCGCTGTTCGGGCTGAAGGCCTTCGGCAACATCTACACCCGCATCATGAACCCGACGCAGGCGGTGCTCGAAGAGCGCATAGCGGCGCTCGAGGGCGGCACGGCCGCCCTTGCGGTCGCGTCCGGCCACGCCGCCCAGGTAATCGTGTTCCACAATCTGTTGCAGCCGGGCGACAATTTCATCGCCGCCAACAAGCTCTATGGCGGTTCGATCAACCAGTTCGGCCATGCCTTCAAGAACTTTGGCTGGGAGGTGCGCTGGGCCGAAGCGAACGATCCGTCAACCTTCGAGAGCCAGATCGATGACAAGACCAAGGCGATCTTCATCGAGAGTCTGGCCAATCCCGGCGGCACCTTCGTCGATATCGAGAAGATCGGCGACATCGCGCGCAAGCATGGCCTGCCGCTGATCGTCGACAACACCCTGGCCTCGCCCTACCTGATCCGGCCGATCGAGCACGGCGCCGACATTGTCGTCCATTCGCTGACCAAGTTCATTGGCGGTCACGGCAACTCGATCGGCGGCGCCATCGTCGATGGCGGCACGTTCGACTGGTCGAAATCAGGGAAGTACCCGATGCTGTCAGAACCGCGCCCCGAATATGGCGGCCTGGTGCTGCACGAAACCTTCGGCAATTTCGCCTTCGCCATCGCCGCGCGCGTGCTTGGCCTGCGCGATCTCGGCCCGGCGATCTCGCCGTTCAACGCCTTCCTCATTCTGACAGGCCTCGAAACCTTGCCGCTGCGCATGCAACGCCACTGCGACAATGCGATCACCGTCGCGGGCTGGCTGTCCAACCATCCCAAGGTGGCCTGGGTCAACTATCCCGGCCTTCCCAGCGACAAGAACAACGCCCTGCAAAAGAAATACTCGCCGCAAGGCGCCGGCGCGGTCTTCACCTTCGGCCTCAAGGGCGGTTACGACGCCGGCGTCAAATTCGTCGAAGCGTTGGAGTTGTTCTCGCACTTGGCCAATGTCGGCGACACCAAGTCCTTGGTCATCCATCCGGCGTCGACCACGCACCGACAACTGTCCGACGAGCAGAAAGTCAAGGCGGGTGCGGGACCGGACACGGTGCGGCTGTCGATCGGCATCGAAGACGTTACCGACATCGTCGCCGACCTCGAACAGGCACTCGCCAAAGTTTGATCTGTTCTCTCCCTCGTAGGAGGGTCGGCGCAAAGCGCCGGGTTAGGGCGAGCCGGCCCGAGGCCGGTTCTTTCATGGAGGCAAATCCTGTCCGCGCATTACCTGATGATATCGACGGACTCTGTCGACGCCGAAGAAGGCGCGCCGGCGCCCGATCGTCTGATCTCGGGCGATCCGAAATTCCGCACCTGGAACGTCGAGGAGCGCGAAGGCGGCCTTTATGCCGGTATCTGGGAATCGACTCCGGGCAAGTGGCGCATCGTCTACGATGAATGGGAATTCTGTCACATCCTCTCCGGCGTTTCGGTGATCGAAGAAGAGGGTGGCAAAGCGCGCACCGTCAGGGCCGGCGACAGCTTCGTGCTGCGGCCTGGCTTCAAGGGAAGCTGGGAAGTGCTTGAAACCACCCGCAAGGAGTATGTGATCAGGCTGTGATCCTTTGCCGCGCGCAGCTCACAGCCCAGGCCTGCGCTCCTTCAGAAGCCGACGGTGAGCGCTTCCAGCCCGTGGAAATGATACGTGTCGCGGAAGCTTGGGCTTTCGGCAAGACGGAGCTTTGGGTGCCGCTCGAACAAGGTTTTCAGCGACACCTGCAACTCGAGCCTGGCCAGGGGCGCGCCGATGCAGAAATGGATGCCGGCGCCGAACGACACGTTCTTCTGGTCGGCACGATCCGGCCGGAAGGCCCGCGGCTCGGCAAAGGCATGAGGGTCATGGTTGGCCATGCCAAGCAGCAGACCGATCGTCTGGCCGGGCTGCACGACGATCCCGGGAGCGATTTCGATCTCCTGGTAGGCGTAACGCGTGAACATGTGCAGCGGCGCGTCGAAGCGCAGGCATTCCTCGACAGCGACCGTGGTCGCTTCAGGTGAGGTGAAGAAACGACGTGGGTCGCCGCCTTGCGCAAGGATCGTGCGCACCGCATTGCCGGTCTGGTGCACGGTGGCTTCGTGGCCGGCATTGAGCAGCAGGATCGCCGAGGACACCATTTCGGCTTCCGACAATTTTTGGCCGTCCTCCTGCGCCGAGATCAGCAGCGACAGCAGGTCGTCGCCGGGATTTTTGCGCCGTTCGGCTATGGTGCCGCGCAGGAAATCGGCGAAATCCTGAGCCGCGCGATTGGCCGTCTCCTCGGTCTCGCGGGTGCGGCCATGCACGTACATGGCGACCATTCGATGTGACCAGTCGAGCAGTTGCGGTCCCATTTCGACCGGCACGCCGAGCATCTCGGCGATGATGGTGATGGGCAGGGGAGAAGCGAAGGCGGGCAGCAGGTCGACTTGCTTGCCCGGCTCGAAACGATCGATCAGCTCGTTGGCGAGCGCCTCCACGCGCGGCCGCAGTCGCTCGACCTGGCGCGAGACGAAGGCGCGGTTGACCAGTGTTCGAAGCCGCGTGTGCACCGGCGGCTCCAGTTCCAGCATGGAATTGGCTTCGATGCCGTCGAACGCCTTGAGATGTGTTCTATCCCGGCCGATGCCACGACTGTCGGGAATGCCCGCCGGGTTCTGGCGGCCGAAGCGGCGGTCGCGCAACAGCTTGTTGACGTCCTCGAAGCCGCCAAAGCACCAGAACCCGAATTCTTCCCAGAAAAAGACGTTCGATGCAGCGTGCAGGAACGCGTAGGCCTCGTACGGATCCTGGAAGAAAGCCCGCTCATGCGGGTCTAGCCTCAGGCGACGGGTCGCTGGATCAAAGGCGAGGTAGGATGGCGTCGATTTGGTCATGCCAGACCAATAGCGCGGCTTGCCAGCCTGGTTCCAGACCGTATGTTGGCGCCCGCAATCCAATGCGTTGAGCCAGCCGCGACGGCTGCGGAAAGTCTGATTTGATGAATGTGATCGTTGTCGGCGCGGGCATCGCCGGTCTCTCCACCGCATGGTCGCTGGTCAAGGCCGGCCATAGCGTTTCCATCGTCGAGCAGGGGCCGATCCCCAATCCGTTGGCGGCATCCGGCGACCATCACCGCATCATTCGCCGTGCCTACCGGGCCGGGACCGGCTACGGCCGGCTGATCAGCGAGGCCTATGAAGCCTGGGACGAAATGTGGGCCGACCTCGGCGACAACCATCTTGATTCGAGGGGCTTTCTCTGCGTGTCGCGCGAGCCGGGCGACGAAGCCGAGGAATACCGGGAAGGGCTGGAGGAGGGAAACTATCCGTTCGATCTGCTGGAATCCGATGCCGCGGTCGAACGCTGGCCTTTCCTGGAACCGGGCTCGTTCCGCTACGCCTATTTTTCGCCGGAAGGCGGCGCGCTGCATTGCCGCAAGATCGCGTCCGGCCTGGCCAACTGGCTGCGCGCCAACGGCGCCAACGTCTACGAGAACAGCAAGGTGACGGCGGTCGACCCCGAGGCAGGCCATATCGTGCTCGCGTCCGGCGAGACGATGCAGGCCGACCGCATCGTCGTCGCCGCGGGCGCCTGGGTGCTGAAATTGTTCCCCGAACTCGGGGGCGAACTGAAGACGTACCGAACCGCGCTCGCCTATGTCGAACCGCCGGCGGACCTCAAGGCCGTCTGGGAAGTGGCGCCCGTGGTCCTCGATGTAGGTGGCAAGACCGACGGCTACATGATTCCGCTGACCCGAGGTGCCGGCATGAAATTCGGTTCGGGCCTGCACAAGGTGCCGACCAGCGACGCCGACTGGAACCGCGACCCGGTGCCGGGCGAGGGCGAGGCGATCCGCAACCTGTTCTCGCCGCCGATCGCCCGCATCGAGGAGTATGAGGTGACCGAGGTCGTCACCTGCGCCTACACATTCACGGACGACGAGAAATTCCTGGCGCATGAGACAGGCAAGTGCCTGATCGTCTCGGCCTGCTCGGGCCATGGCTACAAATTCGGGGCGGCGGTTGGCCGGCGCGTGGCGGCGGCCATTGATGATGTCGATGTCGCCGGCCTGAAACGTTGGCTGCGGGCCGAAATCGCCTGAATTCAGTCCTGACAGTGCCTCGGAATATGCACGCGCCGCCAGCCGGATGAGCCTTCGCGCACCAGCACGCGTCGCGCGACGGTCTGGTAGGCGGCGGGAATGTCAATGACGCGCCTTTGCTCCGGTCGCACCAGCACCTCTTGGGCGATCCTCTCATATTGCGCCGGAATGACGACACGCCTTGTGCGCTCCGGCTGGATCACCACCGTCTCGGCGACGCGTTCATAGCGCGCCTTGTGCCAGACTTTGCACAGCACCTTGCGGCCGTGGATGAGCCGCCATTCCCAGGAATAACCGCCATCGTCGACCTTGACCGTGCGATAGACGGTACGGGTGATTGCGGGCACCACCTCATAGGTCACTTGTGCCGGAACCGTCATCACCACGCGCTCGCGAGTGCCGTAGATCGGCGCTTCATAATCGACCTGTTGGCTGGGCGGACTGATCATCACGTCCTCGTACACGGTGTCATAGACATCAGGCGTTTGGACCGGCTCATAGCATTCGACGGCGCGGCCGCCGGCCGCCGTCTGCGAAATCGAGCCGAGCATGGTCAGCCCGGCCATGGCGAAGCATGCGGTTTTCCTGGACATGACATTCCCCCTGTTGAACCACGGACACAAGTTCAATGTTGAATTGTAGGGGAAGCGGTCCGCGAGGAAAGCGGGTTCGGCGCATTCGTTAAGTGACGGGGTTAAGAAACTGCTACCTGTCAGGCCGCAGGTGCCGTCGCGAGTTGGTGGAAGCGCCCGCCGCTACGAATCTTGCCTGGAAGCTTGATTCGACTTACCCAGATGGCTAGGAGGGGTCGGCCTTGCACAAGGATGAGCCGGCATCCTATTTACACAATAACGATCCAGAACCGATTCTGCCCGAGTTGCCAGCATGTCCGGCGCCGGAATCCCACCGCGAGACAAGAGATAACGAATGAAGAACCCCGTCGAAACCTACATGAACCTCGTTCCGATGGTGGTCGAACAGACCAATCGCGGCGAGCGGGCCTACGACATTTTCTCGCGCCTCCTCAAGGAGCGTATCATTTTCATCACCGGTCCGGTCGAGGACGGCATGGCGACGCTGGTCTGCGCGCAGCTTCTGTTCCTGGAAGCCGAGAATCCGAAAAAGGAAATCAACCTCTACATCAATTCGCCCGGTGGCGTCGTCACCTCGGGCATGGCCATCTACGACACCATGCAATTCATCAAGCCGGCCGTGTCGACGCTGTGCATCGGCCAGGCGGCCTCCATGGGCTCGCTGCTCCTGACTGCCGGCCACAAGGACATGCGCTTCGCCACGCCGAACGCCCGCATCATGGTTCACCAGCCGTCCGGCGGCTTCCAGGGCCAGGCGTCCGACATCGAGCGTCATGCCCAGGACATCATCAAACTGAAGCGTCGCCTCAACGAGGTGTACGTCAAGCACACCGGCAAGAGCTACGACGAGATTGAAAAGACGCTTGACCGTGACCATTTCATGACCGCGGACGAGGCCAGGGACTTCGGCCTGATCGACAAGGTCATTTCGTCGCGCGAAGCGGCCGAAGGGGCGCTGGCATAACGGCATATTGGCAGTTGGATGGCGGCATCACGCGCTTTTGGCACGTCTTGCGGCATTTCGGCCACAATTGGCTGTTCCCTCGACGATCGGGATTGCCTACGTTAAGGCTATGTTGATTTTCGACGGCTTAGCTTTGTGTGGGGTTGCTGCGAATCATTGCCACGTTTTCTGATTTGTGTTTCGTACGGAATACGTTGCGGGAGCCGGGATACTGGCGGCGGCGGATTCCCGCGATAAATAGAGTATGCGCCCTTTCAGCCAGACCATCGGCGGGCGGCCATGAAAGGACATGAAAATGAGCAAAGTCGGCAACAACAGCGGCGATTCCAAGAACACGCTTTATTGCTCGTTTTGCGGCAAAAGCCAGCATGAGGTGCGCAAGCTGATCGCCGGCCCGACGGTCTTCATCTGCGACGAATGCGTCGAGCTGTGCATGGACATCATCCGCGAGGAGAACAAGACCTCGATGGTGAAGTCGCGCGAGGGCGTGCCGACCCCGCAGGAGATCCTCAAGGTTCTCGACGACTACGTTATCGGCCAGCCCTACGCCAAGCGCGTGCTCTCGGTGGCCGTCCACAATCACTACAAGCGCCTCGCCCACGCCGGCAAGAACAACGATGTCGAGCTGGCAAAGTCCAACATCCTGCTGATCGGCCCGACCGGTTGCGGCAAGACGTTGCTGGCGCAGACGCTCGCCCGCATCATCGACGTGCCCTTCACCATGGCCGACGCCACGACGCTGACCGAGGCCGGCTATGTCGGCGAGGACGTCGAGAACATCATCCTGAAGCTATTGCAGTCGGCCGACTATAATGTCGAACGCGCCCAGCGCGGCATCGTCTACATCGACGAGATCGACAAGATTTCGCGCAAGTCCGACAACCCCTCCATCACCCGCGACGTGTCGGGCGAGGGCGTGCAGCAGGCGCTGTTGAAGATCATGGAAGGCACTGTCGCCTCTGTACCGCCACAGGGCGGCAGGAAGCATCCGCAGCAGGAATTCCTGCAGGTCGACACCGCCAACATCCTGTTCATCTGCGGCGGCGCCTTCGCCGGGCTGGACAAGATCATCTCGGATCGTGGCCGCAAGACCTCGATAGGCTTCGGCGCCACCGTGGCATCGCCCGAGGATCGTCGCACCGGCGATGTCTTCCGCCTGGTGGAGCCAGAGGATCTCTTGAAGTTCGGCCTCATTCCGGAGTTCGTCGGCCGTCTGCCGGTCCTGGCGACGCTGGAAGACCTCGACGAGCCGGCGCTGATCCAGATTCTGACCGAGCCGAAGAACGCCCTGGTCAAGCAGTACCAGCGGCTGTTCGAGATGGAAAATGTCGACCTGACCTTCCACGAGAACGCTTTGTCGGCGATCGCCAAGCGCGCCATCGAGCGCAAGACCGGCGCGCGCGGCCTGCGCTCCATCATGGAAGCGATCCTGCTCGACACCATGTTCGAACTGCCGGCGCTCGAAGGCGTGCGCGAAGTGGTGATTTCGGAAGAAGTGGTGACCGGCAGCGCCCGGCCGCTCTACATCTATTCCGAACAGAAGGAAAAGAAGGGCAATGTCAGTGCCTGATATGGCACTTGATCCCATATTTTGTGGAACGGCGCCCTCGGGGCGCCGTTTTGCCGTAAAGGGGTATGCGATGGAGTGGATTGCCGACGATGTTAACTCTTGATCTTTGGGCCGCTTGCATCCACCTAACACGGGAAGGCCGAGGTGCCCGATTTCTGTGCTGTAAAACTCCCGTCACAAACGGTGGTAGGCGGAACGATCCCCGGTCGTTAATATAAGATTCGCGGTTGGCCGATTGGCGGC
The DNA here is from genome assembly GCF_020165515.1 of Mesorhizobium sp. BR1-1-13. NCBI lineage: Bacteria > Pseudomonadati > Pseudomonadota > Alphaproteobacteria > Hyphomicrobiales > Phyllobacteriaceae > Mesorhizobium > Mesorhizobium sp. BR1-1-13. The sequence goes on along the minus strand of NZ_JAIUIH010000003.1, from coordinate 257,700 downwards.
CGCGACATGAAAGGTTGGACAATGGCCAAAATAACCAAGGCTCCCAGCGACGGTGTCTTCGCAGTCCTCCCACTGCGCGACATCGTGGTGTTCCCCCACATGATCGTTCCGCTCTTTGTCGGCCGTGAAAAGTCGATCAAGGCGCTGGAAGAGGTGATGGGTCAGGAAAAGCAGATCCTGCTCGCCACCCAGATGAATGCCGCCGATGACGATCCGGAGCCCGATGCCATCTTTGATATCGGCACGCTCGCCAACGTGCTGCAATTGCTGAAGCTGCCCGACGGCACCGTCAAGGTGCTGGTCGAAGGCGCCTCGCGCGCGAAAATCACCGCGTTCACCGACCGTCCCGACTTCCATGAGGCCCGCGCCACCGCGCTGGTCGAGCCGGAAGAGGAAGAGGTTGAGGTCGAGGCGCTGGCTCGTTCGGTCGTCACCGACTTCGAGAACTACGTCAAGCTCAACAAGAAGATCTCGCCCGAGGTGGTTGGTGCCGCCAGCCAGATCGACGACTATTCCAAGCTCGCCGACACGGTCGCTTCGCACCTCGCCATCAAGATCCCCGAAAAGCAGGAGATGCTGGCCACGCTCTCGGTCAAGGAGCGGCTGGAAAAGGCTATGGGCTTCATGGAGGCCGAAATCTCCGTCCTGCAGGTGGAGAAGCGCATCCGCTCGCGCGTCAAGCGCCAGATGGAGAAGACGCAGCGCGAATACTACCTCAACGAGCAGATGAAGGCGATCCAGAAGGAGCTCGGCGAAGGCGAGGATGGCCGCGACGAGGCCGCCGAGATCGAGGCCCGCATCAAGAAGACCAAGCTCTCCAAGGAGGCCCGCGAAAAGGCGGAAGCCGAATTGAAGAAGCTGAGGACGATGTCGCCTATGTCGGCGGAATCGACCGTGGTGCGTAATTATCTCGACTGGATCCTGTCGATCCCGTGGGGCAAGAACTCCAAGGTCAAGCAGGATCTGGCGTTCGCGCAGAACGTGCTCGACACCGACCATTTCGGTCTCGACAAGGTCAAGGACCGCATCGTCGAGTATCTCGCCGTGCAAAGCCGCCAGAAGAAGCTCAAGGGGCCCATCCTGTGCCTCGTCGGCCCTCCCGGCGTCGGCAAGACCTCGCTCGGCAAGTCGATTGCCAAGGCGACCGGCCGCGAGTTCATCCGCATGGCGCTGGGCGGCGTGCGTGACGAGGCCGAGATCCGCGGCCACCGGCGCACCTATATCGGCTCGATGCCCGGCAAGGTCATCCAGTCGATGAAGAAGGCGAAGAAATCCAATCCGCTCTTCCTGCTCGACGAGATCGACAAGATGGGCCAGGATTTCCGCGGCGATCCGTCGTCGGCTTTGCTGGAGGTGCTCGACCCCGAGCAGAACTCGACGTTCATGGACCACTATCTGGAGGTCGAGTACGACCTGTCGAGTGTGATGTTCGTGACGACGGCGAACACGCTGAACATCCCTGCGCCCTTGATGGACCGCATGGAAATCATCCGTATCGCCGGCTACACCGAGGACGAGAAGATCGAGATCGCCAAGCGGCATTTGCTGCCCAAGGTGGTGCGCGATCACGCGCTGCAGCCGAAGGAGTTCTCCGTCAGTGAGGACGCGATCCGCGCCATCATCCAGACCTACACCCGTGAAGCGGGTGTCAGGAGCCTGGAGCGCGAGCTGATGAAGCTCGGACGCAAGGCGGTGACCGAGATCCTGAAGACGAAGAAGAAGACTGTGAACATCACGGCTGACAATCTCGCCGACTATCTCGGTGTTCCGCGCTTCCGCTTCGGTCAGGTCGAGGCAGACGACCAGGTCGGCGTCATCACCGGACTTGCCTGGACGGAAGTCGGCGGCGAGCTGCTGACGGTCGAAGGTGTCATGATGCCCGGCAAGGGCCGCATGACGGTGACCGGCAATCTGCGCGACGTGATGAAGGAATCGATTTCGGCGGCGGCCTCCTATGTCCGCTCGCGCGCTCTCGATTTCGGCATCGAGCCGCCGCTGTTCGACAAGCGCGACATCCACGTCCACGTGCCGGAGGGTGCCACGCCCAAGGATGGACCGTCGGCCGGTGTGGCGATGGCGACCGCGATCGTCTCCGTGCTGACCGGCATTCCAGTCAGGGCCGATGTCGCCATGACCGGCGAGATCACGCTGCGCGGCAGGGTGCTGCCGATCGGCGGTCTGAAGGAGAAGTTGCTTGCCGCACTGCGCGGCGGCATCAAGAAGGTGCTGATCCCGGAAGACAACGCCAAGGATCTGGCGGATATTCCTGACAACGTGAAGAACGGTATGGAGATCATCCCGGTCTCGCGGGTCGGCGAGGCGTTACGCCACGCGTTGGTGCGTATGCCGGAGCCAATCGAATGGGTCGAACCGGTCAATCCTCCTGCCGCGACGGACGCTGCGGATGACGCCGGAAAGTCGCTTGCGCATTAGTTCTTGCTAAAGTTGCAGCGCACAAACAGAAAGCCGGGCCTCGCGCCCGGCTTTTTCATGTGAAAAACCCCGGAATTCCGGGCTTTTTTCCGCTCTTTCCCGGCTTTTCGACTTGGTTGCGCGAGCGCTTCTTTCTAAAGTCCGTTTCCTGCCGGATGAGTCGTGAGTTCCGGTGTTCTCATGGAAGGGAATTTTTATGAACAAGAACGAACTGGTGTCCGCTGTCGCCGACGCCGCGAGCATTTCGAAGGGTGACGCGCAGTCGGCTGTCGATGCGGTATTCTCCGTCATCACCGGCGAACTGAAGAAGGGCGGCGATGTCCGGCTTGTCGGCTTTGGCAATTTCACCGTGTCAAAGCGCGCGGCCTCGACCGGCCGCAACCCTCAGACCGGCGCCGAAGTGAAGATCCCGGCGCGCACCGTGCCGAAGTTCTCGGCCGGCAAGGGTCTCAAGGACGCCGTCAATTAAGCGCCTTTTTTTAAATTTCAAAATATCAGAAAAGCCGGGGCAAGCCCCGGCTTTTCTTTTGCGCAGATAGTGGTGGATGGGTTCGCGATGGCGAGCTACCCGGTCGGCGCGTCCGCCCGCATCAGGCCGTCCTTCTTCAGGTCGGCCCAGAGTGCCGCCGGCAGTTTCGCATCGAGCAGTGACCGATTGCTTTCGACCTCGCTTGGCCGCTGGCCACCGGGGATCACCGACACGACGGACGGATGCAGCAACGGAAACTGCAGCGCTGCCTCGATCAGCCGCACGTCATGGCGTCGGCAGACCGCCTCGATGCGCGCCACTCGGTCGAGCACGTCCCGCGGCGCTTCGGTGTAGTTGTAGAAGGCCCCCGGCTTCGGCCCCGTGGCCAGGATCCCGGAATTGTAGGGGCCGCCCAAAACGATGCCGATGCCGCGCTTCTGGCAGAGCGGCAGGAAGGATGTCAGCGCCTCCTGCTCGAGCAGCGTATAGCGGCCGGCGAGCAGGAACAGATCGAAATCACCGCGCTCGGCCAATGTTTGGGCAACCTGCCATTCGTTGATGCCGCCACCGAAGGCCTTGATGACGCCCTGGTCGCGCAAGGCAAGCAGCCCGTAATAGCCGGAGCGCATAAACTCCTCTATGCGCTGGTCGGACGCTTCCTTGCTGCCATGGGTGAAGATGTCGACGTCGTGCACGAACAGAATGTCGATGCGGTCGACGCCGAGCCGTTCCAGGGACGCTTCGAAGGAGCGCATCACGCCGTCATAGCTGTAGTCGTAGACCTCCTTGCGCGACGGCGTGTCGAAGAACTTGCCGATGCCGGTGCGCTCTTGCGGCGGACAGGCGCGCATGATGCGGCCGACCTTGCTCGACAGCACGTAGTCGTCGCGCTTCTTGCCGCGCAGGAAGGGGTTGAGCCGCGTCTCCGACAGGCCAAGCCCATAGAGCGGCGCGGTGTCATAGTAGCGGCAGCCGGTCGCCCATGCAGCCTCCAGCGTCGCATTGGCGTCCTCGTCGGAGACGGCGCGGTAGAGGTTGCCAAGCGGCGCCGTGCCGAAGCCGAGTTCGGTGAAGCTGATGCCGCCATTGCCGATGCGGTCGAAATGCCGTGTCTTCATGTCCTGCCGTTTGCCTCATTGATTTGTCTGACATGACACTATCACGCCCGTGGCACAGCAAAAGCGCGCAGGGGCGTTGGACACGGATTTTCGCGGTGATACCATGAATAAAAACAAGCTGTTCGGGGAGAGACGTGACCGGGAATTTCCACTCTTCTTCGACCTTGGATCGTTGGACGGCACCGTCATGAGCGATGAGGGCTCGCAGATGTTCAGGACCGCTCTGGACGAGCTCGGCACTGTGCTGGCACGCGTTGACGACGGCCGGATCGATGCCGTCTGCGGGATGCTCGCAGGAGCACGGCAGATCGTTGTCTATGGCTGCGGCCGTGAGGCCTTGCAGGTCAAGGGCTTCGCCATGCGGCTCTATCATCTGGGCCTGCCGGTGTCGGTGGTCGGCGACATGACCACGCCGCCCTTGGGGCAGGGCGATGTCTTCCTCGTCAGTTCCGGGCCTGGAGAAACCGCGACCGTGCTGACCCTGATGCAGGTGGCGCGCCAGGCCGGCGCGACGGTTCTTCTTCTGACCGCCCAGCCGGGTGGCAGTGCAGCACGCTTGGCCGACTTCACGCTGCTCGTGCCGGCGCAGACCATGGCCGACGACCAAGGCCCGCAAAAAACATCGGTCCTGCCGATGGGATCGGTGTTCGAAGGCGCGCTGTTCCTGCTGTTCGAGGTCATGGTGCTGAAGCTCAGGGGTTTGACCGCGGCCTCGCCGGAGGCGATGCGGGCCCGCCACACCAATATGGAGTAGTGCGATGCGCTATGAGCTGATGCTGCCGCACCAGATCCGCAAGGCGATCGTCCAGAACTGGCCGGTCGCGCTGCCGCTCGGCGTGCTCGAATATCATGGTGAGCATATGGCGGTCGGCATGGACACGCTGGCGGTCGTCAAGACGCTGGAGCTGTTCGAGAAGGAGCGGGACATCGTCATCCTGCCGCCCTTCTACTACGGCGCGGCGAGCTACGCCGTGGCGCCGCCGGAGGGCACCGGCTCGGTGCAGGTTGGCGGCAATCAACTGGCCCCCTTCGCGGAGGAACTGTTCTACAGCCTGCTGCGCATCGGTTTTCGCAACATCCATGCAATAATCCACCACCAGACCGAGAATTTCGCCGCCGGCATGCCGACCGATCTCGCCTTCAAGACCGCCGGCCGCCAGGCGATCTTCCGCTTCCTCGAAAAGCAGCGTGGCGAGGGCTGGTGGGGGGCCGACGCGATGGCCGACTACTATGCCGGACACGCCGCGGGTGAAAATTTCTTCAACTGGGTGCAGGTGCATCCGCTGATGCCGGCCGCGATGAACGGCAAGTACCCATTCGACCATGCCGGCATCGGCGAGACCTCGCTGATGCTGGCGCTATGCCCTGAGGCTGTCGATGCCGGCCATTTCGCCGACAATACGAGCTGGTATACGGCCAGCGCTCCGGATGCCTCCGCTGCGCTCGGAGCAGAGGGCGTTGCCATGATCATGGATCACCTGCGCACGATCCTAAGGGGCTAGCGCGGCTCTTCCTTCTTCCTCGTGGAGAAGGTAAGGACGGCGCCGCCTATTTCACCGCTCCCGCGGTCATGCCCATGATCAGGTAACGCTCCAGCGCGATGCCAATGACGGCCAAGGGCGCGATTGCCGCTGTGGCAAGCGCTGCCATCGACCACCAGTTGATGCCTTGCGAACCGGTCTGGCTCGCCACCATGACCGGAATTGTCTTGGCGTCGGTCGAGGTCAAAAGGGCGGCGAAGAAATACTCGTTCCAGCACAGCACCATCGCCAGGATGAAGGCCGCGACCATGCCGGGCAGGGCAATCGGCATGACGATGCGAAAGAACGCGCCCCAGATCGACAACCCGTCGACGAGGGCCGCTTCCTCGAGCTCGACCGGGATGGAATTGAACTGGTCGCGCATGATCCAGATGACGATTGGCAGCACCATCAGCGTGTAAAGCAGGATCAGCCCGATGCGCGTGTCGAGCAGGCCGACTTCGCGGTAAAGCACCAGGAACGGCAGTGCGAGCACAACTGGCGGCAGGATGAGCTGCGACAGGAAGAAGAAGGAAATGTCCTCGTTCTTGAACCAGGCGAAGTGATAGCGATAGCGTGTAAGACCGTAGGCGGCGAGGCTGCCGATGACGATGGCGAGGCTCGACGCGCCGACCGAAGTGATGACCGAATTCATGAAACGCTTGAAGAATTCGTCGCGGACGGTCGACGTCTGGAAGATCGAATCCGGCGACAGGCCGAGCGATCGCCAGCCCTTCCAGTCCGGCTGGAAGTCGACGAAGGGGATCAAATGACCCTGGGTCACGTCGACCGCCGACTTGAACGAGGTCGTGATCGTCCAGTAGATCGGAAACAGGCAGATGAAGGCCCAGAACACCAGCGCGCCATAGATGAAGACGCGGCTGGTGATGAAGCTCGCCGGCGAGCGGATTTCGGAGACGGTATAGTCGGTGGTCTGAACGCTCATGATCCCGGCCGCTCTAATTCACATTGCGCACGAAGCGGTTGGCGACCTTCAGCAGCCAGGTCACGAACACCACGATGATGACGAGATAGGCCATCGCCAGCATCGTGCCGTAGCCGACATTGGAACGGTCCCGGTACTCGCGATAAATAAAGCTCGACACGGAATCGGTGGCGCCGCCGGGACCACCCGAGGTGACCGTGATGATGATGTCTGCCAGTTTCAGCTTGAAGATGATGCGCAGCACGACCGCGGTCACCGACACCGGCAGCATCAGCGGGAAAGTGACCTGCCAGAAGGTCTGCCAGGCCGTGGCGCCATCAACCCGCGCGGCCTCCAGCACCTCGCGCGACATCGCCTGCAGGCCGGCAAGCAGCATGATCATCATGAAGGGGATGAAGGTCCAGGCGTCGAGCATCATGATCGAGATACGGGCGGTGATCGGGTTGGAGAAGAAGGCGGGGTTGTCCCAGCCGAGGTTGCGGGCCAGTGTCGCCGCCGGCCCGAACCGGTACTCCATCAGCGATTTGCCGATCATCCACGAGACCGCGACCGGTGACAGCATCAGCGGCATCAGGAAGACGACGCGAAAGAATTTGCGCGCCCGGATCTGCGCATTGAGCAGCAGCGCCAGGCCGAAGGCGATGACATATTCGACCAGCACCGCCAGCACATAGAGCACCATGTTGAACAGCGCGTTGCGGTAATAGGGATCGCCGAGCATCTGCCAGAAATTGTCGAGCCCGTTGAACTTGCGGCCCGAGAATGAACTCAGGTTCCAGTCGGTCAGCGCGATGTAGAAGCCGAACAGGGTCGGGAAGATCACCATGGCGATGGTGAACAGCAGCGCTGGCAGCAGGAACAGCGCGCGCTGCCCGTCTTCGCCGCGCGTCAGCACCTGGCCGATGCCGAGCGCCACGCCCCACAGCACATAGGCGTAGACCACGGGCCGCCATGTCTCGAAGCCGATCGTGTCGACCTCGCTCTTGTAGAGGATTTGCACCAGGATCGTTGCCAGAAGGCCGAGCGTCGCGACGGCCATCAGGGACCAACCAAGGCGTTTGCGGCCGGGCGGAATCAGGTCGGTCGGTACGGAATTTGCCGGCCACGCGTTCGTGGTCGAAGTCTGGTCAGCCACGCCTCTTGCCTCTTTTGCGCAAATGACCGGCCTAAGCCGGCCGAGATACGGCCCGGCGACGACGTTCCGCCGGGCCGTGATCCATCGTAACGCCTGCCTACAGGCCGAGCGAGGCCTTGTAGAGCTTGATCTGGTTGTCGCGGCCGATCTGGTCGGTCAGCTTTTCCCAGGCCGCGGCAATGGCGTCTGCGCCCTCCTGCGCCTTCATCTTGCCGGCGAAGGTGTTTGCCAGAATGTCCTCGGCGGCTGAATAGTACTGGAAGATGCCGGGGATGCGTGGCTCGATCGCCGCGTTCGGGTGGTTGTAGCTGTCCGATTCCGACTTGAGATAGGAGGTGATGAAGGCTTCGTCATAGCCCGCCGCCACCCACTCCGGAATGTCGAAATGCGAGTTGCGGTAGGGCTGGAAGCCCGACGGGTACATCGCCGTCCAGATCGACAGGTCCTTGCCGCCGAGATGGGCGGCAGCGGACCATGCCGCCTTCTTCTTCTTCTCGTCGCTATCGACGCGGGCCATGACGTATACGCCCCAGCCGAGATAGGCGCAGTTCGGCGCATAATTCGGTCCGCTGGCGAGTTTGTCCCACTGCCCGGTCTTGGAGTTGTAGACATCGTCGGAGCCGGGCAGGATCGAGAAGCCGGTGACGTCGCCCACGACGGAGGAGTCGTTGGTCTTGACGTTCGAGCCGACATCGCCCCACCAGGTTACCATCGAGCCGGTGCCGGCCAGGAACTGCTGGAAGGCGGTGGTGTTCGGATCGGCGTTGATCTGGTCGGCAGGCTCCGAAGGCAGCGCGTCGATCACGTCCTGTATGGCGCGCACCCAGGCCGGATTGTTGATGCGCGGCTTCATCGTGTCGGCGTCGAACAGCCAAGCCTTGTCGTCGGGGTGCTTGGCGTAGGCGGTGGCGCGGCTGCCGAGGAAATAGAAGCCGAATCCGCCCCAGGGTTTCGGCGCGTCGAGATAGCCGTAGACGTCCTGACCCTTGACCTGCTTGCCCTTGAGGAACTTGGTGACCGCCTGGACCTGCTGCCAGGTCTTCGGCACGCCCCATTCACCCCCGCCGCCGCCGTCCTTCCAGGCCTTGGCGAGATCGGCATCGGAAAACACATCGGTACGGTAATTGAAATTATGCGCGTCTCCGTCGACGGTCACGCGGTACTGCTTGCCGTTCCAGGTACCGACAGGCGGCTTCAGATAGTTGACGAGGTCATCGAAATCGATCTGGGTCTTGACCCAGTCGGGCATCTCGGACGTGAGGCCCTTGCCGCAGACGTCGCCCTCGAACGGCGCGCCCATCTCGATGATGTCGAAGTCGACCGTGCCGGTGGCGATCGACTGCTGCAGGCGGGCATTGTAGTCGGCCTGCGCCAGATCGATCCAGTTGATCTTGGCGCCGGTATAGGTTTCCCAGGGCTTCAGGAAGCCGCGGAACAGCACATTGTGCAGGTTCTGGTTGTTGAGACCCATGAAGGTAAGCTCGACGCCGGCGAATTCACCTTCCTTGACATTGGCCTTGGTCGCCTCGAGGCAGAGCTCGCCGACCTTCTGGAAGTCGGCGTCGGTCGGCTGACCCTTGCCCACGCCGGGGATCTGCAGGATTTTCGAGCGCAGCTCGCTGGCGGCGGAGGCAGGGCGCGTGAGGGCGCCGAGCCCGGCGCCGGATGCGGCGGCGATCGCGGCCATCGAGGCCGCGCCCTTCAATATGTCGCGTCGGGTTGCCCCCGCGCGGACCAGCGTTTCGTAGAGACCTGTTTTCATCGATGTTCCTCCCAGAATATCTGTTGTGAATGCGGCCAAATTTCTCAGGCGCTGGCGCGCCAAACGATTCTCCCGGCTCGGAAACGAACGATGCAGGACCCCACCTGCTCGATTGAAGTTCCGTTTTTTTGGTTCGGGCGACCGGTATTCGGACCAGCGCTTGTCACTATTCTCGCAACCAAACGCCGTGTCAACGAGACCCGGTTTTTGTCGGGAAGAGACCGGCTTGCCCTGGCAGGTCGCGTTGGTTAGCTTCTGCGCATACGGCAATGGAGCCGATGGGGGAGATATGGCTCAAGTCGCGATCAGCAAAGTGGCCAAGGCGTTTGGAACCGTCAAGGTTCTGCACGAAGTCAGCGTCGATATATCTGACGGCCAATTCGTTGTGCTGGTCGGTCCTTCGGGTTGCGGCAAGTCCACGCTGCTGAGAATGGTGGCCGGGCTGGAGACCGTCTCCGGCGGCACGATCGCCATCGGCGACCGCGTGGTCAACCACTTGCCGCCGGCCAAGCGCGACATCGCGATGGTGTTCCAGAACTATGCGCTCTATCCACACAAGACAGTCGAGCAGAACATGGCCTTTGCGCTCAAACTGCGCAAAACCGATCCGGCCGTGGTTGCCGAGCGGGTCAAGCGCGCCGCCGACATCCTCGACCTCAACCCTTACCTGAAACGCTATCCCCGGCAGCTTTCCGGCGGCCAGCGCCAGCGCGTCGCCATGGGCCGCGCCATCGTGCGCAACCCGCAGGTGTTCCTGTTCGACGAGCCGCTCTCAAATCTCGACGCCAAGCTGCGAGTGCAGATGCGCACCGAGATCAAGGAATTGCACCAGCGGCTGAAGACCACCACCATCTATGTCACGCATGACCAGATCGAGGCCATGACCATGGCCGACAAGATCGTGGTGATGCGCGACGGCCGCATTGAGCAGGTCGGCGCGCCGCTGGAACTGTTCGACCGGCCTGCCAACCTGTTTGTTGCCGGCTTCATCGGCTCGCCGTCGATGAACCTGCTCAAGGGCGTCGCGCGCAAGGGCGGCGTCGACATCGCCGGCGCCCTGTTCCCGGTCGCGCCCGGCAGCGCTGTGGAGGAAGGACGCGCGGTCGTCTATGGCGTGCGCCCGGAGCATGTCGAGATCCATGCCGATGGCGTGCCTGCCAAGATTTCGGTGGTCGAGCCGACTGGTTCGGAAACCCTGGTCTTTCTGCGTTTCGGGGACGGCGAGCTGGTGGCGCTGTTCCGCGAACGCCACGACTTCAAGCCCGGCGATACGCTCAAGCTCAGGCCGAGGCTCGACCACATCCATCTGTTCGATGCCGAGACCGGCAGGCGTCTCTGATCTCAAACTCATTTCACAAGGAATATCATGCTCAAAGGGATCAATCCGCTCCTCAATGCCGACGTGCTCCGGGCACTACGGGCGATGGGACACGGCGACGACCTGATTATCGCCGACACCAACTTCCCCTCCGATTCGGTGGCGCGCCAGACGGCGCTCGGGCGGCTGCTGCGCATCGACGCGCCGGCGGCGCAAGTCGTGAAGGCGGTGCTGTCGCTCTACCCGCTGGATACGTTCGTCGACGATTCGGCCGCGCGCATGGAGATCGTCGGCAAGCCGGACGAGATCCCGCCCGTCCAGCAGGAAGTGCAAAAGGAGATCGACGCCGCCGAGGGGAAGCCATGGCCGATGCTGCCGGTCGAGCGCTACGCTTTCTACGAGCGCGCCAAGCAGGCTTACTGCGTTATCCAGACCGGCGAACGCCGTTTCTACGGCTGTTTTGCCTTCCGCAAGGGCGTGGTCCCGCCGGATGCGGAGTAGCGGCATGGTGGCCGGCAAGCCGATCGTCATCCTCGGAGTCTTCGTCGCCGACACGGCCTATCGCGCCGCGCGGCAGCCGCGCATGGGCGAGACGATCCTCGGAACATCCTTTACCCTCGGTCCCGGCGGCAAGGGTTCGAACCAGGCGGTTGCGGCCGGTAAGCTCGGCGCCGATGTAACCTTTCTTACGCGCCTCGGCGTCGATCCCTTCGCCGACATGGCCAAGCGCACCTGGAAGGACGCCGGCGTGAAGAATGCCGTGATCGACACGCCCGAGAGCTATACGGGCGCCGCCTATATCTTTGTCGAGGAGGGCACCGGTAACAACGCCATCATCGTCAGCCCCGGCGCGGCGATGTTGATCTCGCCCGACGACATCGAGGCCAATGCCGAACTGATTCGTGGCGCCAGCGTCTTCGTGACGCAACTCGAACAGCCCATCGAGGCGGCGCTGCGGGCGTTGGAGATCGCGCGCGGGGCAGGGGTGACGACCATCCTCAACCCGGCTCCGGCGGCCAGGCTCCCCGACCGCATCTATTCGTTCTGCGACTACCTCACGCCCAACGAGACGGAGACGGAGGAGTTGACCGGCATGAAGGTCGCCTCGGTCGATGACGCCCGCGCAGCCGCCGGCAAGCTGCTCGAAAAGGGCGCCGGCGCCGTCATCGTCACGTTGGGAGAGAAAGGCGCATTGCTGCACTCGAGGGATCGGTCCGAACATGTCGCCGCCGTCAGCGCCGGCCCGGTGGTCGAGACCACGGGAGCCGGCGATGCCTTCAATGGCGGCCTGGCCGCCGCGCTGTCGCGTGGGGTGGAGCCCCTGCAAGCTGTGCGCTTTGCTTGCGCCGTTGCGGGCATTTCGGTGACGAGGCCAGGCACCGCGCCGTCCATGCCGGACTTGCACGAGGTGGAGGCGCTACTGGCGAGGGGTGCTTGAAATGAAAGGCCTGGATGGTGGGCGATGACGGGCTCGAACCGCCGACATCTTCGGTGTAAACGAAGCGCTCTACCAACTGAGCTAATCGCCCGCTCCGGGCCGGACCTTTAAGCGGTCGGGGCCAGCTTCGCAAGGCCAAATGAGCGTGGGACGCCGTGGTTGCGGGCCGTATTTGCGAACAAAACGCCGGCCGTCAAAAAACCTTCTCCAGTTTGATGTTATGATGGTTTCGTGCGCTTGACACCCGGTGGCGAACCCCTTATCCAGCGCCCCAACGACGAACACGGCTGACACGTGCTCGTCAATGCGCGGGTGTAGCTCAGTTGGTTAGAGTGCCGGCCTGTCACGCCGGAGGTCGCGGGTTCGAGCCCCGTCACTCGCGCCATTTCTCTCAAGGGAAACAAACCCTTGGCTTTGGAGAAATGTTGACGTTGAATGTCAAAATATTTTGTTGCCGGAGAGAACCAGACCTTGCGTATCTGGGACCTGATCCGACGCGCCGAACGGCAGCCTACTTGTAAAAACGCCCATTCAGACAGTGAAGCGTCTCCTGTCGATCAAGGCGGCAAGAGCCACCTTCCCGAGCCTAGGTGGCCGGCGCCCTTTTTTGGGGGCGGGTGGGGTAAACCCGACTTGCAGGACGCCGGCCAGGCGGGTTGGGGTCCGCCAGGAAGTATAATGCCGGAAAACCTTGTGGTTCGATATTCCGCGATAACGGAACATCTGCGCGAGTTCTAGCCGATCTCAAGAGGCCTATGATCCGGCTGTTCATCCACCGGGGTAGGTGGCGCATATCGGCTTTCTGGCCGCAGATCTTGGAGGTGTAGACGTTGTGCTTTTGCGTGGCGAGCGCCATCATGCGGATTGCCAGGAAGGGCGGGGGAGCCCGCCCACCGTAGGCATAACGGCTCTCGGTAAAGAGGCCTTTTATGGCAGCTCTGCTATCTACCAGCCCTGCCGACTATACCAGTCGTCGACATCTCGGCGTACGCGATCCTTCTCGATGCCGTAGCGTTCCTGGATAATGCCCTCAAGCTGATCGCGTTTGCCAGCGATGCGGTCGAGATCATCATCAGTGAGCTTGCCCCACTGCTCCTTGACTTTACCCTTGACCTGTTTCCAGTTTCCTTCGACGCGGTTCCAATCCATTGTGGCTATCTCCTGAATCACACATGAAGAACGGGTGTAGCGCCATGAGGTTCCGCTGGGCCCAATCCCCATCGATCACCGCCAGGGGGAACGCTGCGGCTGCGCTTGGCATCACTGCGCTTGGCATCTGTGGCGATGTGCGCCGGCTTTCTTGTTTCCCTCACGGGCTGTTCACGGCGGCGCCAGCCTGAAGTCGCTCCCCTCCGGCAGCAATTGCCCGCCATCGACGACAATCGTGGTGCCGGTGATGTAGCTGGCATCGTCGGAGGCCAGGAACAGGAAGGCATTGGCGACGTCGCGCGGGCTGCCCAGCCGGCCGAGCGGAATGGCGTCTTCCATGTTCTTGATGAAGGCAGCACCCCGGTGAAGCTCCATTCCCTCGGTGAGGATGTTGCCGGGTTCGACGCCGTTGACGGTTATGCCGTAGCCGGCGAATTCGAGCGCCGCCGAACGAATCAGCCCGTTTATGCCTGCCTTGGTCGCGGAATAGTGGCCGTGGCCGGGACTGGTGACGTGCGGTCCGGTGATCGAGGAGGTGAACAGCATGCGGCCACGGCGCTGCGCCTTCATCGGCAGCAGTGCGGCGCGGGCGGCATTGAAACTGCCGCGCAGATTGACCGCCATGACGCGATCCCAGTCGTCCGGGCTGGTGTTCTCCAGCAATTGCCAGGGATAAATGCCGGCGTTCTGGACGATGATGTCGAGGCGGCCGTGGCGCGTGATCGCCAGCGCGACGGCGGCCTCGACATCGGCCAAAAGCGAGATATCCGTGCCGATGAAGGCGGCGTCAAGTTCACTGGCCGTCGCTCGCCCCACCTCGATCTCGGTGTCGGCAAGCACAAGCCTGGCGCCTTCCTCAGCGAAACGTTGGGCGATGCCCTTGCCGATGCCGCGCGCGGCGCCGACGATCAGCGCCACCTTGCCGGACAGTCTTCCGGTCTCTGGCCGTACGGTCATGCTAGCCTCTGGCGAATGGTTTGCTTGAAGGCGTCGAGCAGGACCGCCGCCAGCACCAGCAAGCCGTGAATGACCTGGGTGAAGTTGGCGGGCAGGCCCATCAGGTTGATCGCCGTGTTGATTGCCGACAAAAGCAGCACGCCGGCATAGACGCCGGGCAAGGTGCCGACGCCGCCTTTCAGGCTGACGCCGCCGATGACGACGGCGGCAAAGGCGTTGAACAGCAGGCCGACGCCGAGATTGGCGGTGGCGCCCGAGGTGCGGATCGCGAGCAGCCAGCCGGCAAGGCCGGCTATGGCGCCGGCGAGCACGAAGGCGATGATCAGGTTGCGGTTGACGCGGATGCCGGCACGGAAGGTCGCCGTCTCGTTGCCGCCGATCATCACCAGATGCCTGCCGAAAGGCGTCTTGGCCATGATAAGCGAGAAGACGACGAAGCAGGCGATCGCGATCCAGGCGGTGAGCGGCAGACCGATCAGCCGCTGGATGCCGAACCAGCGGATGGCAGGCGCCAGATCCTGCGCAGAGCGGCCGCCCGAAATGACCAGCACCAGGCCGCGCACCCAGATGTAGGAAGCCAGCGTGATGATGAAGGCGCTCATCCTGACCTTGACGACCAGGAATCCGTTGAAGGCGCCGATGATGCCGCCGACGGCAAGCGCCAGCAGCAGCGAAACCGGCACCATCAGCCAGTCCGGGTGCAACTGCACGCCAAGGCCGATGCCTGAAGAGCAGAACAGGATGCCGACCACCATGGCGCTGAGCGCGGCCACCGATTCGACCGACAGGTCCATGTGCCCGGCGATGATGACCAGCGCCAGGCCGATCGACATCACGCCCAGCACGCTGGAGGCTTCGATGATGTTGGCGAAAATACCGAGCTGGAAATAGTTGGGAATGAAAAGGGAGAACACCACCAGCACGAAGACCAGCATGAACCAGACGAGATTATCGAGGACGAACTCGAGGATTTGACGGGTGCGGGGGCTCATGGGCTGATCCGGTTTGGGTTCGAATGCCGCGGCGGCTCTATGCCGGGCAATTCTGCCGGGCAGGGCGGCTCCGGGCGGGTGGCCCGGAACCGTTCTGGGGAAGGCTTATTCGACGGGCTTCACGGTGTCCGTCGGCGGCTTCTGGTTGCCCCAGAAGGCCGGATTATCGACGTTCTCCTTGGTGATCGCGGCACCCGGGATCTTGATGTTCGGGCCCCAGGCCTCCTTGGTCACCACTGACTTGAGCCCAAGCACGTCATAGTCGCCGGGCTTGATCTCCTGCTTGTTGACGACCTTGTCCATGAACATGGCGACGGCCGCGGCCTGCGCGTAGAGCGGCTGTTCGACTTCGACGTTGAGCCAGCCCTTGCGGATCAGGTCGAGGCCGACCGGCGCGCCGTTCGAACTCATCAGCATGACGTCGCCCGGCTTCTTGCCGGCGGCCTCGAGCGAGGCGACGGCGGCGACCGAGAGATGCGCGGCGTGGCTGAAGATCAGGTCGATGTCGGGGTTGGCAAGCATCTGGTCGGCGACGATGGTGCCGGCGTTGCTGGCCTCCCATTGCATGGCAGGCAGCGAGATGATCTTGACGTCCGGGAACGCCTTCATCTTCTCTTCAAAGCCCTTTTGGATGTCGAGCGTGTAGGGATCGCCGGGATCGCCGAGCACCTGCAGGACCTTGCCCTTCACAGCGCCGTTCTTGGCCTTCAGCAGCGCTTCGGCCTGTTCGGCGGCGACGTGGCCGATTTCGACAGTGCCGGCTACCGAGGTGAAGTCGGATGGAGTGGAGGTGATCTGGCGATCGAATTCCACGACAGGTATGCCGGCCGCGCGCGCGGCCTCGATCGACGGCTTCAGCGCGTTGAAGTCGACGGCGGCCAGGATGATCGCCTTCGGTTTCAGCGCGATGACGTCGTTCATCTGCGATTGCTGGGCGTCGGTCTTGTTGTCGGCATTCAGCGTCTTCATCTCGTAGCCGACCTGTTTCAGGAACAGTTCCAGCGCGCTCACCGAGCCGGTCTGGAACTCGTCGAGCAAGGTCGGCACCATGTAGTAGACGGTACCCTTGGACTGGGCGAATGCCGGCGTGAGCGTGGCAACTGCCAGTGCCAGGATACCGAGGACAGAAAGAAGTATTCGTTTCATGTCGTTGGCTCCTCTAGTGCCGGACCCCTCTTTTGTCCCTCAGCCCGCCGGTCCGGCACCGGCAAGCGTCTCTCCGGTGATCATGTTGATCACCGCATCGGGACTTGTCTTGTTGCGTGCGACATCGCCGGCCACGACGCCTTGCCGGATCACCACGATCCGGTCTGCGACCTGGAAGGCCTGCTGCATGATGTGGGTGATGATGACGACGCCGATGCCCTGGTTCGCCACCTGGCGGATCATGTCGAGACCGCGCCGCGTCTGTTCGACGCCAAGCGCTGCAAACGGCTCGTCGAGCAGCACCAGCTTGCCGCCCCAGTGCACGAAGCGGTTGAGCTCGATGGCTTGCCGCTGTCCGCCCGAGAGATGCTCGACATTGGTGCGCAATGACGGAATACGGGTGCCGGCACTGGCAAGCGCCTTGCCGACCACGGCCTCCATCGCGCGCTCGTCGAGCACTGGAATGCCAAGCACCTTGCGCGTGATCTCACGCCCCATGAAGAAATTGGCAACCACGTCGACATTCGTGCACAGCGACAGGTCCTGATACACGGTCTCGATGCCAGCCGCCTTGGCCTCGGCGGGGGATTTGGCGAGGAACTCCTTGCCTTCGAACAGCATGCGGCCGGAGGTGGGCTCCAGCCCGCCGGCGATGATCTTGACCAGCGTCGACTTGCCGGCGCCGTTGTCGCCCAGCAACGCGACCACCTCGCCCTTGCCGATCGAGAAGCTTATGCCCTTCAGCGCCTGGATCGCGCCATAGTTCTTGGTGACGTTGTCGAGCACCAGCAAGGGTTCGCTCATCAGGCAACCTCCCTGGCCGTCAGGATATCGCGGCCGCGCTCGCGCCCGGCGGTGAACATCTGGCCGAAGCGCGGCGACAACACCCCAGAGACGGCCAATGCGGCCGCGCCGCGCAGCACGGCATGCTGGCCGCCGCCGGCGACGACGATGCGCGGCGTCTTGCGGTCCTTGCGGGCGGAAACCGAATTGTGCAGAGGCGCAGCCGACCTCGCCAGGCGTTCGAGCAGGTCCGGCGCCGCCAGCCCGCCGAGCACGACCGTCTCGGGGTCGAAAAGGTTCTCGATGATGGCTATGGCGTTGCGGAAGATCGGGCCGACCTCGGCGACCCAATCGGCATCGCTGCCCTTCCAGCGCCCCCGCGCCTCGAGCGAGACATAACGTTCGAGGCAACCGCGATTGCCGCACGGGCAAAGCTCGCCATTGGGAACGACGGGAATATGGCCGATCTCGCCGGCATTGCCCCAGGCGCCGCGCAGCACGCTGCCGTCATGCATCATGGCGCTGCCAAGGCCGACGCCGAAATAGAGATAGTAATATTCGGAATGCTGGGCGCCGATGCCGTAGAGGCGCTCGCCCATCGCGGCCGCTGCCATGTCGCCGTCGAAAAAGGCCGGCAATCCCGTCGCCGCCGTTAGCCGCTCGCGCAGTGCCACGTCCTTCCAGCCGGCCATTGTGGTCGGACCGATGAAGCTCATAGTGTCGACGCCGAACGGGCCGGGAAGCGCCATGCCGATGCCGATGACACGGCCCGCGGCGCGCGTTCCGGTAAGCTCGCGGACCATGGCGCCGACCTGGTCGAACGCATGATCGGGCGTCGCGTTGGGGGCCTCGCGGTGCAAGCTGTCGATCACGTCACCGCTGAGATTGATCAGCGCCGCGTCGATCCCCAGCGGCGTCAGGTGGATGCCAACGGCATAGCCGCCCTCGGGATTGATGCGCAGCGTCGCCGGTGGCAGGCCACGGCCCTTCGGCTCCTCGCGTACGGACAGGACGTAGCCCTGCTCCTCCAGTTCGCGAACGATGGTCGACACGGTCTGGACGGTGAGCCCGACATGCCTGGCGATGTCGCCCCTGGCGATGGGGCCAAACCGGCGGATCGATTCGAGCACGATGCGCCGGTTGTACGGCCGCCCGAACTCCTGATTGGTCCCTCGCAATGCCATGCCTTGCGTCCCCGGTTGACGCAAGGTTGGCACCAAACATTTATTCAGTCAAATGGAATTCAAAAATGTGTCGCACTTGAGTGATGTGCCCGCGACGGCAGAAAGGCCGGCGGCTGTCCGGCTGATCACCGTGCCCTAGATAGGGGACATGGATAAGATTTATGTCTTGCTGATCTTCGCCGCGGCCATTGCCATCATCTGCCTGGGCGGCAGATGGAATACATCTGATACCGACCACTATATAGGCTTCGACAATTTGCGGTCGCCCCGCAAGGGAAAAGCCCCGAACGGCGACAAGGATGCGAAAAAGCAATGAAGACGGCGCAGGATGGCGACTGCCTGGGCCCGTGCGTTAGAGATACTGCGCGACCTTCTTGCCGACCGTGAGGAAACGCAAAGGATCGATCGCTTCGCCATTGTGGCGGACTTCGTAGTGCAGATGCGGCCCGGTCGAGCGGCCGCTGCTGCCGGTCTTGCCGATGACAGCGCCGGCATCCACTTTTTCGCCCACGGTCACGTCGATTTCGCTGAGATGTCCATAGCGCGTGGCAAACCCATTGCCGTGATCGACTTCGACCATGCGGCCATAGCCGCCATTCCAGCCGGCCTTGGTGACCACGCCTGGCGCGGTGACCTTGGCCGCCATGCCGATCGGCGCCCTGAAGTCCATTCCCGAATGCAGGGCGGCCGTGCCGAGGATCGGGTCGGTGCGCACGCCGAACGGGCTGGTGACGGAATGACCGGGGGCGGGATTGGCGAGCGGCAGCCGGCGTGCTTCCTTCTTGAGTTGGTCGAGCGTGTCCAGCGCCTCGTCCAGTTCCTTGACCTTGCTGTCGAAAAACATCGAGCTGTCGAGCGGGATCAGCGGTCCGCCGACATCGCTTTCGTTCTTGCCGAAGTCGCTGTCGACCGGCAGCCCGGCCGCCTCGAGCGCCTGGGTTATGGCGTCGGCATTCTTGTAGGCGTTGTCAGCAAGTATGCTGATGCGCGTGAGCTGGTCGTTCTCGATGGATTTCAACGACTTGTTGATCGAAATGAACAGCTTGTCGGCACGATCGGCGGCTGAATCGTTCGGCAGCGGATCGGAGCGGGTAGCCCACAGGGAGAACGGCCTGGTGTCGGCGGCGCCAGGGGCGGCGCCGAGGCTGGCCAGCGCGTAGCTTTGAGCAGGCTGGGCGATGCTGCCGGTTACTTCGGCGTGTTTGTCAGGCTTTGCCGGCACTGCCGGATCTTCGGCCGTCGCTGCGCCGACTTCATTTTCGGCGCGGTCCAGCAGCGGGCCGAGGCGGCCGTGGCGCTGGCTGAGCTGCGTCTGGCGCTCCAAAAGCTCGCTCACCTTGGTTTCCATCAATTGCTGATCAAGCAATTGCCGGCTGGTGATGCGGTCGACCTGGGCGCGTAATGCGGAGATGCGGTCTTCGTAAGCCTGCTGCATACGCGCCTGGCGCGCGGTGGTGGCGCCGATCAGGTCGTCGCGCAGCACGAGATAGGAGGTGGCCAACAGGTAGCCGATGGCGATCGCCGCCAGCGCCGAACCGAGAAATACAACCAGCCAGGGCCGGATAGTGAAGTGCCTGATCTCGCTGCCACGGGCGATGATGACTGTATGCGGTTCCTTGCGCCTGCCAAAGATCGCGGACTGACCGGTTGCGTTCACGGGACCAAGCTTTCGTTTACGACACCACGACAGCCCGACTACACATTATTAAGGTTAACAAAGCTTTGCCGAAGCAAGGCGTCGGCAAGGATTGCGCGCAAAACGAGCATGGGGTTGTGGGAGAAATCTTCGCGCCGCCTTCTGAAAACAAAGCGCCGGCACGGAGACGCTACTGGCCCTTAAAGCGCGCGCACAGCTTCCAGGACTTCCTCGGCATGGCCCTTGACGCGGACCTTGCGCCAGATCCTGGCGACACGCCCGTCGCGGCCGATCAGGAACGTCGCCCGCTCGACGCCCATGTATTTGCGGCCATACATCGATTTCTCCACCCAAAGATGATAGGCCTCGATCACCTTGCGCTCCTCGTCGGCGGCAAGGTCGATGGTAAGATCGTATTTCGATTTGAACTTGTCGTGTTTCCTGGCGCTGTCGGGCGACAGGCCGATCACGACGGCGCCGGCCTTCTCGAATTCCGGCTTCAGCTGCGAAAAGCTGATCGCTTCGGCGGTGCAACCGGTGGTGTCGTCCTGTGGGTAGAAGTAGAGGACGACAGGCCTGCCGGCAAAGCCGGCCAGGCTGAGCGAACCGCGGCCGTCCCGCGGCAACTCGAATTGCGGCGCGGGATCGCCCACATTGAGGTCAGCCATATCCATGCCCTTGTTTGAGGTTACGCGCGAACCCACACCGATATAGTGTCGAGCGGGGATTCGTCCACGAGCGAGTTCGTAGAACGGAAAATTGCGTGGATCAGGAGCAACCGCAGCACGAGAAGATCAGGTTCAGGCGGGATGAAATCACCGACCTGGGCGCGTTGCCGTCGGCTTGCCGCGTTCCGCCTCTCGGCCAAGCGGCGATCGGGCGCGGCTTTCGCGTCCTTTCGCGGCTGTTTGCCGGCGCCATTGCGCTGGTGGTGCTGGCCGCAGTGGCCGTCTATCTCATCGGTGTCTCCGGAATAGGGGCCGACCGGCTGCGCGTCGAGGCCGAGGCCGCCATCGAGAAGCTGGCGGGTGTCGATGTCGATGTTGCGGTCGGGCCCGCCCGCATCACCCTCGACAGTTCGAGCTTCGTCGCGCTCCAGGTGAGCGACGTCAGCCTGAAGGCCAGCGACGGCAAGCCCATGGCCGATGCGGGCAGGGTGGGTTTCGGCATCCGCCTGCTGCCGCTGCTTCGAGGCGAGGTGCGGCTGACCAGCGCCAGGATTTCCGATGCGCGCATCGTCACCGCGGCGATGCCGTCGGGCGGCGACTGGACGGCCGAGCTGCGCAATCGGGACGGGCTGATCGATCCCGAAAAACTGTCCGATGCGCTCTTTGCCAACATCAATCACGCTCTCGATGCGGTGCGCGAGGAATCGCTGCACCGTATCGATCTTCACAATGTGGCATTCGTCTTGCCCGATACCGAGGCGGTCAGGTTGATCACCGTCGCCGACGCCGTCGTCCTGCAGTCGGGGACAGGCGGCATGGAGTTCTCCTCGCAGGCAAATGTCGACGGCAAGGCGGTGACCGTCGCCGCATCCGCCAGCCGCGATGCCGAGACCCGGCGCGTGATATCGCTGGATGCCACCGTCGGCATCGCCGAAGACGATGGCGCGAGCGGCGCCGCGGCGTCCGGCAGCAAGTTGGGCGCGCTCAGCGTGACGCTCAAAGGGTCGCAAGGAGCCGGCGACACCGCGTCGCGGCTGACGGCCGCCCTGTCGTCCAGGGGATCGGTGCTTGATCTCGGCACGCGTGGCATGCTGTCGGCCGATGTCGATCTCGACGCCACGCTCGTCCGCGGCAGCAACAAGATCCAGGTGGACAGGCTGTTGCTGAAAACCGGCCGCTCGACCTTTGATTTCGCCGGCTCGATTGGGCCCAGGCCCCCGACCGGCGCCGCCGGAGAGGAGCCGGCCTACCGATATGATTTGACCAGTGACGGCTCGACGCTGGCGCCTTCGGAATCGCCGGAGCCGGCGCTCACCTTCCTTGCCCGCATCGCCGGCGTCTACCAGACCAAAAGCCATAAATTGGTAGCCGATCAGATCGCAGTCCGGTCCGCCGCTTCCAGCGAGGTCCTTGGAACCGCGGCCGTGGAGTTCGTTGACGGCAAGGCTCCCGGCATCAATCTGGCGCTCAACGTCCACGACATGCCGGTCTCGCACGTCAAGCAGCTTTGGCCATGGTTTTCGGCGCGCAATGCGCGGCTCTGGGTGTTGGACAATCTGTTCGGCGGCCGCGTCGTCGATGCCAATCTTCAATTCCAAGTGGTGCCTGATCGCCTCGGCAATGGCGTGCCGCTTTCCGCCGACGAGGTGTTCGGCCGCTTCCAGATCGAAGGATCGCGTTTCGACACGGCTGGGCGCATCCCCCCGATACGCGATGCCGTCGGTGTCGTCGCCTTCCACGGCAATGACGTCGATATCTCCCTGTCCTCGGGCACCGTCTTTATGCCCAGCGGCCGCACCGTGGCGGCCAGCAATGGTACGCTGACCGTCAAGGCGGCCAACCGCCCTCCGGTCGTCGGCGCACTCGACATCGACGTTGCCGGCGAAGCGTCCGCGGTCGCTGAACTTGCCTCCTACGAGCCGATCAATGCCATGCGCCATGTCGGCTTCCTGCCGGAAGACCTGTCCGGCAGCGTCACCGGCCATGTCAGGGCCGATATTCCGCTGCAATCCGGCGTCGACAGCTCGAAGCTCGATTGGTTGGTATCGCTCGACTACAGCGGGCTTTCATTGGCCAAGCCGTTCGAAGGCCAGACCGTCACGGATGCCGACGGTTCCGTCACGGTCGACCCTGAAAAGGCTGTCATTTCCGCCAAGGCATCCCTGAACGGCATTCCCGCCGAACTCGACCTGATCGAGCCGCTGGAGAATGGCGGACCGGCACGCAGCCGCAAGGTGGCCCTGGTGCTCGACGACAAGATCCGCGCCGCCGCCATGCCGGGGCTGGCCCCGTTGTTGGGCGGAACAGTGAAGGTCGCGATCGACAAAAGCGGCGAGGGCAACCAGAACGTCTCGGCCGACTTGACCAACGCCAGGCTCGACATCCCCTGGGCTGGATGGAGCAAGGGGGCAGGGATTCCGGCAAGTGCTACATTCGTCATGACCACGTCCGGCGATACCACGACGCTGTCCGACTTCGACCTCGACGGCAAGACATTCTCCGTCGACGGCAACATCGTGCTGGTCAACGGTGCCCTGTCCTCGGCAAAGTTCAGCAAAGTCGCCCTGAACCGGGGCGACGACGTGGCGGTGTCCGTCAAGCGATCGGGCAGGGGCTATGCAGTCAACATCAGCGGCAATGCCCTGGATGCCCGCTCGCTGATCAAGCAGTTCACCTCCGACGTCGACACCGCGACCAAGACGACGGGCGCCGACGCGATTTCCGTCAGCGCTGACGTCGATCGGCTGACCGGCTTCCACGACGAGCAATTGTCCGATCTCAAGCTCGACTACAGCGCGGCCGGCTCGAGGGTGAACGGGCTGAAGGTCAGCGCCACCGCAAGTTCGGGAGCCGCCATTGCCATCAGCAACACGAGCAGCGCCGGCCGGCGCTCACTCAACGTACAGTCGGCGGACGCCGGTGCGATACTGAGGTTCCTCAACATCTACGAGCACATGGAAGGTGGGGCGATTGCCCTGGCCCTGTCGGGAGCGGGCGACGGGCCGATGAAGGGCAAGGTGGACACGACGAACTTCTTCGTTGTCAATGAACCGAAGCTCGCGTCCATCGTCTCGACCACGCCGGCCGGCGACAGCCGCAGCCTCAATCAGGCGGTCAAGGGCAAGCTCGACACCTCACGGGTACAGTTCGAACGCGGCTACGCCGAGATTGAGAAGGGCAGCGGCTATCTCAAGCTGGCCAATGGCGTGCTGCGCGGTCCCCGCATCGGCACGACATTCCAGGGCACGCTCTATGACCAGAACAACAACATGGACATGACCGGCACCTTCATGCCGGTCTATGGCCTCAACCGCATCTTCGGGGAACTGCCCATCGTCGGCGCGCTTTTGGGCAATGGCCGCGACCGCGGCCTGATCGGCGTGACCTACCGGCTCAAGGGCAACGCCAACAAGCCGCTGCTCGACATCAACCCGCTCTCGGTGATCGCGCCCGGGATATTCAGGTCGATCTTCGAGTACCGGTGAAGCGATCTCAGATCGGCCTCACCAGAATGTGTTTTTTCCTGCCGAGTGAAAGCTTTACGACGTTTTCCGGACTCAAATCCTGAAGCGTGACCGTGCGGCGGTCATCGCTGACAGGCTGATCGTTGAGCCGTACCGCACCGCCTTGCACATGCCGCCGCGCTTCGCCGTTGGATGCCGCCAGCCCGGCGGTCACCAGCAGCGACAGGATGCCGACGCCGGCTTCGAGCTTGGCGTTTTCGACCTCGACGCTCGGCAGCGTCTCGGCGAGGGCACCTTCCTCGAACGTCTTGCGTGCGGTTTCGCTGGCCTGTTCGGCGGCGCCGCGACCGTGGAGCAAGGCGGTGATCTCGGTGGCGAGGATCTTTTTCGCCTCGTTGATCTCGGATCCGCCGAGCTTTTCGAGGCGCGCCACCTCGTCCAACGGCAGCGTCGTATAGAGTTTCAGGAAACGGCCGACATCGGCGTCCTCCGTGTTGCGCCAATACTGCCAGAATTCGTAAGGCGAGAGCATCTCGGCATCGAGCCAGACCGCGCCCGTGGCGGACTTGCCCATCTTGGCGCCCGACGAGGTGGTGAGCAGCGGCGTCGTCAGCGCATAAAGTTGCGCGTCCTCCATGCGGCGACCGAGATCGATGCCGTTGATGATGTTGCCCCACTGGTCGGACCCGCCCATCTGCAGACGGCAGCCGAGACGCTTGTAGAGCTCGACGAAGTCATAGGCCTGCAGGATCATGTAGTTGAATTCGAGGAAGGACAACGACTGCTCGCGGTCGAGCCGCAGCTTGACGGAATCGAAGGCCAGCATGCGGTTGACCGAAAAGTGACGGCCGACGTCGCGCAGGAAATTGACGTAGTTGATCTCCATCAGCCAGTCGGCGTTGTTGACCATGATCGCGTCATTCGGGCCGCTGCCGAATTTGAGATACGGCATGAAATTGCGGCGGATGCCGGCGAGATTGTCGTCGATGTCGCGCGGTGTCAGAAGCTTGCGCGCCTCGTCCTTGAAGGAAGGGTCGCCGATCATCGAGGTGCCGCCGCCCATCAGGGCGATCGGCCGATGGCCGGTCTGCTGCAGCCAGTGCAACATCATGATCTGGATCAGCGAGCCGGCGTGCAGGCTTTTGGCGGTCGCGTCGAAGCCGATATAGGCAGTTACCGTCTCCTTGGCGAAGAGATCGTCCAGCCCGGCATCATCCGAAGTCTGGTGGATGAAGCCGCGCTCGCTCATCGTGCGCAGGAAATCGGATTTGAAGGCAGGCATTTTTTCTTTCCCGAAAGCGTCCGCCCGATCCGGTACGGACGTATATGAACGCGCGCGTTTAGCACCCAAGCGCGATCAGCAAAAGTGGAATCCGGTTTTGCGTCCGATCGCGCTTTAGCCAGGGACTCGCGATCAGCAAAAGTGGAATCCGGTTTTGCGCCCGATCGCGCTTCGATCAGGGGCTTGGCAATCACTTGTTGTTGAAACGCCGCAAGCCGCCTCTCGGCGCGGATGCTTGCTTCATTGTTTGTGCTGGCGTAATGAGGCGCGCGCCAAAAGGTCCTTGCAGCCCACGACCTCAAGCGGCACCGCACGGCATCCACCCAATGCCATATCCGACGACAGAGCCCCACGCGACATGCCGGACGCATTGATATCCATCGTCATTCCTTGCAGGAACGAGGCGGCAAACCTGCCGCTGCTGATCGATGAGATCGAGGCGGCGATGACCGGGCGCGACTTCGAACTGATCATCGTCAACGACGGCTCGACCGACGAAACCGCAGCCGTTCTCGCCAGGCAGGCAGCACTTCGACCGTTTCCCGTCAGGGAATTGCGGCACGAGAAATCCGCCGGCCAGAGCCTCTCGGTACGCTCCGGCGCCTGGGCGGCGCGCGGAACCATCGTCGCCACGATCGACGGCGATGGCCAGAACGATCCTCAGTACATTCCCATGCTGGTCGACGCCTTGCGGCGAGCCGGGCCCGACTACGGTGCCGCGCAAGGGCAGCGCCTGAAGCGCCGCGACAGCAAGGTCAAGCAACTGGCGTCGCGGTTCGCCAACTGGCTGAGAAACGCCATCCTGCATGACGAGACGCGCGACACCGGCTGCGGCCTGAAGGCGGTCCACACCGAGATCCTGCGCAAGCTGCCGTTCTTCGACGGCACCCATCGTTTCGTTCCGGCGCTGGTCATCCAGGAAGGATACCATATCGTGCATTGCGACGTCGTCGACCGCTCCCGCCGCCACGGCAAGTCGAATTACGGGATTTTCGACCGCGGCCTCCAGGGCGTGCTCGATCTCTGTGGCGTCTGGTGGCTGCGCCGCAGGCGTCGCCGGATGCCAAAAGTAGAGGAAATCATGCATGGTTAACGTGCTTCAGGAACTGGTGACCTGGATCCACCGGGTCTTCATCGAACAGTTCAACGCATGGATCCTGCTCGGCTTCGTCGCCCAGTTCTTTTTCACCATGCGCTTCGTCGTGCAGTGGCTCGCATCGGAAAAGGCCAAGCGAAGCGTCGTGCCGATCGCCTTCTGGTTCTTCTCGCTGTTCGGAGGGGGTCTGTTGCTGATTTATGCCATCAAGCGGCAGGACCCGGTGTTCATCGCCGGCCAGGGCATGGGCTTGTTCATCTACATCAGAAATCTCTGGCTGATCGCCAATGAACGCAAGGCGGCGATGACCAAGGTCGATTGAGCGGCTTTGCGCATCAGCAAGAATGGTCGGAGAGGCTGGAATATGGCGCTGAACAGGAACTACATCCTTCTCTTCCTGTTCAGCCTGGTGATGACGGTGTCGGGACTTGCGTCCATGCCGCCGTTGGATCGTGACGAGCCGCGCTTCGTCCAGGCCAGCAAGCAGATGGTCGAGAGCGGCGATTATGTAGACATCCGCTTTCAGGACGCTTCGCGCTACCAGAAGCCGATCGGCATCTATTGGCTGCAATCCGCGGCCGTGGCCCTGAGCGGCAAGGGGGCCGCCGCACCAATATGGGTCTACCGCCTGGTGTCGACGCTGGGTATCGCCCTGACCGTTCTCGGCATCGCCTGGACCGGCACCAGGCTTTTCGGAGCCAGCGCCGGCATCGCCGCCGGCCTGGTGATGGCGGCGATCTTCGCCACCGCCTTCGAGGGCCGTGACGCCAAGACCGATGCGATGCTGCTGGCCTGCTGCGTGGCGGCGCAGGGCGCGCTGGCGCAGATTTACCTGGCATCGCGCCGCAACGAGCCCGTCGCCGGCCATCTGTGGTGGATATTCTGGCTGGCGCAAGGGGCCGCGATCCTCATCAAGGGGCCGATCGCCCCACTGCTGTCGGCGCTCACCATCGCTGTCTTGTTTGCATTCGAACGCGATGGGCGCTGGCTGTCGAAGCTCAAGGTGGGACGCGGCCTGCTCCTCGTCGTGCTGATCGTGTTGCCCTGGCTCGCCCTGATCACCTGGAAAAGCCACGGCGCCTTCCTCCAGCAGGCCGTCGGCAAGGACATGCTCGGCAAGGTCGCCCAGGGCGAGGAATCGCACGGCCTGCCGCCCGGCTTCTACATGCTGACCTATTCGCTGTTCATGTGGCCGTTCGGCCTGATCGCCGTCGGCGCCGGCTTGCAAGCCCTCAACCGGCTCCGCGACGATGCACGGCTGCGCTTCTGCCTCGCCTGGTACATCCCCTTCTGGCTGGTGTTCGAGTTGATCCCGACCAAGCTGCCGCACTATGTGCTGCCGGCCTATCCCGGCATGGCGCTGCTGATTGGCTGGCTTTTGACATTGCAGCCGCAGGACGCCAATGCGCCGCTCCGGCGCTGGCAGCAATGGTTGTGGTGGTCGACGGCCTTTGGCCTGATCGTGGTCAGCCTCGGCCTGGCGGCGGTCTGCGTGGCCGCCCCGATCTACCTCACCCATGCTTTCTCCTGGTGGAGCATTCCGGCGGCCGCGTCGGCGATCGGCGCCGGCTATCTGGCCTTCTCGCGACAGCTGCAAGTGCCGCTTGCCCGTATCGGCGCCGTCGCCGCCTGTGCGGGCATCACCTACGGGTTGCTCTTTGGTGTCATCGCCCCATCCTTGGGGCCGATATGGCTGAGCCCGGCGATCAACGAGGCTGTGCGCGCCTACAAGCCCTGCGACACCTCGGTGCTGGCGTCGGCGCGGTATCACGAGCCGAGCCTTGTGTTCCTGGTGGGCACGAAAACGGTGTTGACCGACATCGATGGCGTGGCAAAGCACCTGCTTGCGGACCCCGCCTGCGCGCTGGGGCTGGCGCCGATCGAGGATGAGCAGAAACTCGATGGTCTGCTGGCCGGGCAAGGCAAGGCGGCGAGCCGTCTTACGACGATCGACGGGCTAAACTTTTCATCGGGAGACAAAATGTCGCTCGGCCTCTACCGTATCGCCCAATGAGTTCGACAACGGGGTCGAGTTTTCAATGCTGGTGAAACCGCGCCCTTCCGTTTCCATTGCGCCCGCTGCGGTGCTGCGTCGGTCGGCCGGCAATTTCCGCGACACGCTGCGGATCGTCAGAGGGCGCTTCGCTGCTCGTTCCGCATCGTATCCCAAGATCCTGTGGCCGCTCTGGATCTCGGCCTGGATTTTGCTGACGGCAGTGGCGTTCGTCGGCCTCGACACTCCGGCGGGACTGCTGCACGGCCAGTGGTCGGCGGGCTTCGGCCGGCTTGCCGAGTTCCTGACGCAGTTCGGCCTGGGCGGCTGGTATCTCATCCCGCCGGCATTGCTGCTCATAGGGGCCAATCTGACGGACTGGCGAAGCCTGCCGCGGCGGTCATTGATGCTCGTCTACAACTGGACCTGCCTGGCGTTCCTTGCGCTGAGCGCCGTCGGCCTGTCCGGCCTGCTGGTCAATGTCCTGAAATATGCGGTCGGCCGCGCGCGTCCGCTTTATTTTCAGGAGCTTGGTGTGCTGTCCCTGCGTCCCTTCGCCTTCGATGCGCGCTTTGCCGGTTTTCCGTCCGGTCACGCCACGACCATGGGGGCCGTGTTCGGCATCCTGCTGCTTTTGTTCCCGCGGCGCTGGTATATCGCTTTGCTTGTCACGACCTGCATTGCCTCGACGCGAGTCTTCGTCGGCGCGCATTATCCGAGCGATACCGTCGCCGGCTTTGGTCTTGGCTTTGCCTTCGCGCTGGTTTGCGGATTGGTCTTTGCCCGGCTTGGCTTCATCTTCAGCCCGACACGATCGGGACTGCCGGTGCGCAAGCGAACCTTTCGGCTGATCGGTCGAAACAAGGCGAACGGCCGTCCGATCCGTTGAGTCTGGAATTTCACGCGCCGTCCAGTCCGCCGTAGGACCTTACCAGGTTCACCATGTCGGATGAATTGGCCGCTTCGCTCTCAAGCCCGCGCGCAACGCCTGCGCGGTCCGCGACGGGACGGTTCTGGCTGACCTTCCATTTGCCGTGGATTTCGGCGATCTCGATCTCCAGCCCGATGATGCCCTTGATCTGCGACTGGATGAACGGGACAGGCGCATCCGTTACCGCCCATGGCGCCTCACGCGCGCCCTCCTGCGAAGCCGTCAGGTCGGCGATCTGCCGTGCCAGCCAGTCCTGATCGTCGATCACCTTCGCGGTGCCGCGCACCTGCACGATGGCATAGTTCCAGGTCGGCACCACCTTGCCGGTTTCGCGCTTGGTCTCGTACCAGGACGGCGTCACATAGGCATCGGTGCCCTGGAAGACGATCAGCACCGTCGAGGCCGGATTGTCGGCGATGAGGCGCCATTGCGGATTGGCTCTGGCCAGATGAGCGCGCAGCCTGCCGTTTGGCCCGACATCGGCGTCAATCAGGAACGGAATGGCGTCGGCGGCCGGCCCCTCGGGTCCGCTGGAAACCAGCAGGCCGAGCGGATGTGCCCGGATCAGCCCGTGCAGCACCTCCGGCCGCGTTTCCTGGAAATGAGGAGGCTGGTACATCGCGGCCATCCGCCCTTTAGCGCAGCCGCTTCGGGCGCGGATCCGACAATTCGCCGGCCAGCCGGCGATCGAGGTAATCCGCGCATTCCTCGATCAGCAGTTCGGCATCGTTGGCGAAGAAATGATTGGCGCCGGGCAAGGTCTTCTGCGTGATGGTGATGCCCTTTTGCGTGTGAAGCTTGTCGACCAGGCCCTGCACGTCCTTCGGTGGCGCCACCTTGTCAGCGTCGCCATGGATGATGAGCCCCGAGGAGGGGCAGGGCGCCAGGAAGGAAAAATCGTAGGTGTTGGGCTGTGGCGCGACCGAGATGAAGCCTTCGATCTCAGGCCGGCGCATCAAAAGCTGCATGCCGATCCACGAGCCGAACGAATAGCCGGCAACCCAGCAGCTCTTGGAATCCGGATGCAGCGACTGCACCCAGTCGAGTGCGGCTGCCGCATCCGACAATTCGCCTGTACCGTGATCGAATTCGCCCTGGCTGCGGCCGATGCCGCGGAAATTGAAGCGCAGCGTGGTGAAGTCGCGCTTCTGGAACATGTAGAAGAGGTCGTAGACGATCTTGTTGTTCATCGTGCCGCCGAATTGCGGGTGCGGATGCAAGACAATGGCAATCGGCGCGCTCTTTTCCTTCGAGGGCTGGTAGCGACCCTCCAGGCGGCCGGCCGGACCGGTGAAAATGACCTCAGGCATGAAATACTCCAACTTGGGTAATAAGAATGCGCGGCGCCCGAGAACCTTCCTCTGGCCTTGACGCAGGGCGAGCGTCTTCATAGAAGCTAGTTTAGAATTGTTCAAAACTGGGTGGCCGGAACGCAATCGCCCGGCTGCCCGCGCCGCAAGCCGCGTAAATAGGACGGCTTGCCTTGGAATTTCAAGGAAATAACGCGATATCTCGGTGGAATGGCTTCTGACGGGACCAATGGGAAGAAAATGGCCGGAATGCGCGCCTATCTCGACTACAATGCCAGTGCGCCGCTGCTTGCAGCGGCACGCGAGGCTATGGTCGCGGCGCTCGATACCGCCGCCAATCCATCATCGGTCCATGCCGAAGGGCGCGCGGCCCGTCGCCTGATCGAAACTGCAAGGCGTGATGTGGCGGAATTGGTGAAGGCCAAGGCTGGGCATGTCGTGTTCACGTCAGGCGCCACGGAAGCCGCCTCGACGCTGCTGACGCCCGATTGGCGGATGGGGCGCGGGACCATCCGCATGAGCCATCTCTATGTCTGCGAAGCCGACCACCCCTGCCTGTTGAACGGCGGGTCCTTCCCGGCCTCGCAGGTGACGCGGATCGGCGTCGACGCCAATGGAATTGTCGACCTCGAAGCAATGGCAAACGTGCTTGCCGCGCACGATAAGGCCAGCGGGCTGCCGCTGGTGGCAATCCATGCCGCCAATAATGAGACTGGCGTCATCCAGCCGGTCGATCGTATCGCCGAAATCGTAAAGGCGCTCGGCGGTGTCCTCGTCGTAGACGCGGTTCAGGCGGCAGGGCGCATTTCAATCGACATTTCGGGGGGTTACGCCGACTATCTGATATTGTCGTCGCACAAGATCGGCGGCCCCAAGGGCGTCGGCGCCATTGTGGCCGCTGCCGATCTCATGATGCCGAAGCCTCTCGTCAACGGCGGCGGCCAGGAGAAGGGCCATCGCGGCGGCACTGAGAACCTGCCCGGCATTGCAGGATTTGGCGCGGCGGCGCGGGAGGCTCTCATCGGATTGGAGGCCGTCGATGCCCTGCGTCGGCGCCGCGACGAGATCGAGGCCATCGTTAAAACGTTGGTGCCGGACGTGGAAATCTTCGGAACTGGCGCGCCGAGGCTTGCCAACACGACATTCTTCGCTATTCCCGGCGCCAAGGCCGAAACGGTACAGATCGCCTTCGACCTGGCCGGTGTGGCGCTGTCGGCGGGTTCCGCCTGCTCGTCGGGAAAAGTCGGTCCGAGCCATGTGCTGAAGGCCATGGGTCACGGTGGCAGTTTGGGTGCGTTGCGCGTGTCGATCGGCGCGGCGACCGGCGCGCAGGACATCGAGGCGTTCCGCCTGGCATTGGCAGAAATCGCCGAACGTCGGGTGGGCAAGGAGAAGGCCGCGTAGCGGTTGGACGAATTTGGGCCTTTCGGCCTGGTTGAGCCGTGCGTTTCATGCTGGCCGGGTGAATTTCCGGCCGAGGCGCACTATATGAAACTTACGCCGCCGCAGGTGCTTCTTGGGTGCCCATCCGGCGGTGCCATAGTTTGAAAACTGTCGGGCCTTGACCCCGGCGTGGATGGAGAACGCTTATGCCTGCTGTGCAGGACACGATTGATCGGGTCCGAAAGATCGACGTCGACCAATACAAATACGGATTCCAGACCGAAATCGCTGTCGACAAGGCTCCCAAGGGCCTGAGCGAAGACATCATCCGTTTCATTTCGGCGAAGAAGGACGAACCGTCCTGGATGCTGGAATGGCGGCTGGAAGCCTATCGGCGCTGGCTGACGCTGGAAGAGCCGACCTGGGCGCGCGTCAATTATCCGAAGATCGATTTCCAGGACATCTACTATTACGCGGCGCCCAAGAGCACGCCCGGACCGACTTCGCTCAGCGACGTCGATCCCGAGATCTTGAAGGTCTACGAGAAGCTTGGCATTCCGCTGAAGGAGCAGGAGATCCTGGCAGGCGTGCAGAAGACCGATGCGTCCGAGCTCGAGGAAGCCAGCGACAACGTCTACAAGTCCGGCCGCGTCGCCGTCGACGCCGTGTTCGATTCGGTTTCCGTCGTCACCACGTTCAAGAAGGAACTGGCGCAGGCGGGCGTCATCTTCTGCTCGATCTCGGAAGCCATCCGCGAGCATCCCGAACTGGTGCAGAAATATCTCGGCTCGGTCGTGCCGACGTCGGATAATTTTTATGCGACGCTGAATTCGGCCGTGTTCACCGACGGCTCGTTTGTCTTCGTGCCCAAGGGCGTTCGCTGCCCGATGGAACTGTCGACCTATTTCCGCATGAACGAGAAGAACACCGGCCAGTTCGAGCGCACGCTGATCATCGCCGAGGAGGGGGCCTACGTCTCCTATCTCGAGGGCTGCACGGCGCCGCAGCGCGACGAGAACCAGTTGCATGCCGCCGTGGTCGAACTGGTCGCGCTCGACGATGCCGAGATCAAGTATTCGACGGTGCAGAACTGGTACCCCGGCGACGCCGAGGGCAAGGGCGGCATCTATAATTTCGTCACCAAGCGCGGCGATTGCCGTGGCCACCGCTCGAAGATTTCATGGACGCAGGTCGAAACCGGCTCGGCCATCACCTGGAAATATCCGAGCTGCATCCTGCGCGGCGACGATTCGAGCGGCGAGTTCTATTCGATCGCCGTGTCGAACGGCTATCAGCAAGTCGATAGCGGCACCAAGATGATCCATCTCGGCAAGAACACGTCGAGCCGCATCATCTCCAAGGGCATCGCCGCCGGCTTCTCGCAGAACACCTATCGCGGCCAGGTTTCGGCGCACCGCAAGGCGACCAATGCGCGCAACTTCACCAATTGCGACTCGCTGCTGATCGGCGACCAATGCGGCGCCCACACCGTGCCCTACATGGAAGCCAAGAACGCGACGGCTCAGTTCGAGCATGAGGCGACGACGTCGAAGATTTCCGAGGACCAGAAGTTCTACGTCATGCAGCGCGGCATTCCGGAGGAGGAAGCGATCGCGCTCATCGTGAACGGCTTCGTCAAGGACGTCATCCAGCAGCTGCCGATGGAATTCGCCGTCGAGGCACAGAAGCTGATCGGGATCTCGCTCGAGGGCTCGGTCGGCTGACCGGACAGATATTCAGGAAACAAAAGAATGCTTGAGATCAAGAACCTGCATGCCCGCATCGTCGATGACGGCACCGAGATCATCCGCGGCCTGAATCTCTCGGTGAAAACCGGCGAGGTCGCCGCGATCATGGGCCCGAACGGCTCGGGCAAGTCGACGCTCTCCTATATCCTCGCCGGCCGCGAGGACTATGAGGTCACCGAGGGCGACATTCTCTACAACGGCCAATCGATCCTCGAAATGGATCCGGCCGAGCGCGCCACATCAGGCATCTTTCTCGCCTTCCAGTATCCGATGGAGATACCGGGCGTGGCGACCATGGAATTCCTGAAGGTGGCCATGAACGAGCAGCGCAAGGCGCGCGGCGAGGAGCCGCTGAAGATCCCGGAATTCCTGAAGCGGGTGAAGGAGGCAGCCGGCTCGCTCAACATGGACATGAACATGCTGAAGCGGCCGCTCAATGTCGGTTTCTCCGGCGGCGAGAAGAAACGCGCCGAGATCCTGCAGATGAAGCTGCTGGAGCCGAAGCTGTGCGTGCTCGACGAGACCGATTCGGGCCTCGATATCGATGCGCTCAAAATCGTCTCCGATGGCGTCAACGCGCTGCGCTCGCCTGAGCGCGCCATTGTCGTCATCACGCACTATCAGCGGCTGCTCGAACACATCGTGCCCGATACCGTGCACGTGCTCTACAAGGGCCAGGTCATCAAGTCCGGCGACAAGTCGCTGGCGCTCGATTTGGAGGCCAATGGCTATGCCGGCGTGATCGGGCAAGCCGCGTGAGATGCCAGAGGGCAAGGTCAAACTGATGAACATGCACGCACAACCGCAGCGGACGCCGGTCGAAACCGCGTTGATCGACGCTTTCGGCGAACGGTTGTCGCTGCTGCCGGGCGACGGCGCGGTGATGTTGAAGCGCGACGACGCCATCGAGGCGGTGAAGCACGGACTGCCGACCCGGCGCATCGAATCCTGGCACTACACGGACCTGCGCCGGCTGCTGAACACCGTGCCGGACTTCGATCCGACGGCCGTGGCCAAAGCCATCGCGCCAGTTGTTGAAGGTTCCACCGTGTTGCCGCTTCTCAATGGCGTGTCGAGCGCCAAAACGCCCGGAATCGAAGGCGTCAGCGTCCAGGCCCTGTCGGAGAAACTGACCGACGGCAGCATCGCGCCTGGGCTCGATCCCTATGGCAGCGACGATGCCATCGGGGCGTTGAACACGGCTTTCGTCGCCGACGGCTATTTCGTCGACATCGCCGACGGCACTGAATTGGAAAAGCCGATCGAATTGCAGAACCTGCAGGCCGGCGGCCAGACGCATGTGCGCCTGGCCGTGCGTGTCGGCGCCGGCGCCAAAGCTGTCCTCGTCGAGCGCCAGGCGGGCGAGGGCGCAGCCCTTGTCAGCTCGGTCAGTCAGCTCGTGCTCGGCGAAGGCGCCGAGGTGACGTGGCTCATCATCCAGGAGCAGCCGGACACGGCAACGCATCTGGCGCAGTTCAAGGCTCATATCGGCAAGAACGCGAAGCTGACGCTGTTCGTCATGAACGCCGGCGGCAAGCTCGTGCGCCAGGAGGTCGTGGTGAAGACGACGGGCGAGGGCGCCGACTTCCAGTTGCGCGGCATCAACCTGCTGGCCGGCGACGCCCACACGGACACCACCATGGTGCTCGACCATGCGGTGCCGCACACGACGTCGACGGAATTGATCCGCAATGTGGTGACCGGCAAGGCGCGCGGGGTCTTCCAGGGGCGCATCAACGTTCATCAGTACGCGCAGAAGACCAACGCCAAAATGGCTTGCAACACGCTGCTTCTGTCGGACGACGGCGAGTTCTCGACCAAGCCGGAACTCGAAATCTTCGCCGACGACGTCGTCTGCGGTCATGGCGCCACCGTCACCGAGATCGACCACAACCATCTGTTTTATCTGATGGCGCGCGGCATCGACGAGAAGAGCGCCCGTGGTCTGCTGGTGAAGGCCTTCATCGCCGAGGTGATCGAGGAACTGGACGACGAGGTGATCGTCGAGGCGCTGGAAGCGCGACTCGACGAATGGTTTTTGACGCACGGGTGAAGTGATGAACGCACCAGGCAAGATCGGCGATTTCTACGACGTCGAGGCGATCCGCCGCGATTTCCCGATTCTGTCGCGCGAAGTCTACGGCAAACCTCTCGTCTACCTCGACAACGGCGCCTCGGCGCAGAAGCCGCAGGCGGTGCTCGACGCCGTCCAGCAGGCCTATAGCCAGGAATACGCCAACGTCCATCGCGGCCTGCATTTCCTGTCCAATGCGGCGACCGACGCCTATGAAAAGGCGCGAGAGACGGTGCGCCGCTTCCTCAACGCGCCGAGCACCGACAATATCGTCTTCACCTCGAACACGACCTCGGCCATCAATACCGTCGCCTATGGCTATGGCATGCCCAATATCGGCGAGGGCGACGAGATCGTGCTGTCGATCATGGAGCATCACTCCAACATCGTGCCTTGGCACTTCATTCGCGAGCGGCAGGGCGCCAAGCTGGTCTGGGTGCCGGTCGACGATCTCGGCGTCTTCCATGTCGAGGAATTCGAGAAGCGACTGACCGACCGGACAAAGCTGGTCGCCATCACCCAGATGTCGAACGCGCTGGGCACGGTGACGCCGATCAAGGAGATCGTGCGCATCGCGCATGCGCGCGGCATTCCCGTGCTCGTCGACGGCAGCCAGAGCGCCGTCCATATGCCCATCGACGTGCAGGACCTCGACTGCGATTTCTTCGTCTTCACCGGCCACAAGGTCTACGGCCCCTCCGGCATCGGCGTGCTCTATGGCAAGAAGGACATCCTGCAGCGCATGCGGCCGTTCATGGGCGGCGGCGAGATGATCGAGGAGGTGACTGAAGACATCGTCACCTACAACGACCCGCCCCACCGCTTCGAGGCCGGTACGCCGCCGATCGTCCAGGCGATCGGGCTCGGCGCCGCGCTCGAATACATGGAAAAAATCGGCCGCGAGCGCATCGCCGCGCACGAGGCCGATTTGAAGGACTATGCGCACGAACGATTGCGCGCCATCAATTCGCTGCGCATCTTCGGCGACGCGCCGGGCAAGGGCGCCATCATCTCGTTCGAGCTGCAAGGCATTCATGCCCATGACGTATCGATGGTGATCGACCGGCAAGGCGTGGCTGTCCGCGCGGGCACCCATTGCGCCCAGCCGCTGTTGAAACGCTTCGGCGTAACCTCCACATGCAGGGCGTCGT
The DNA here is from genome assembly GCF_020165515.1 of Mesorhizobium sp. BR1-1-13. Taxonomy (NCBI): domain Bacteria; kingdom Pseudomonadati; phylum Pseudomonadota; class Alphaproteobacteria; order Hyphomicrobiales; family Phyllobacteriaceae; genus Mesorhizobium; species Mesorhizobium sp. BR1-1-13. Next base: position 220,614 of record NZ_JAIUIH010000003.1, on the reverse strand, counting down.
TCGGCATGTATAATACGCGAGCCGAAGTCGATGCTTTGGCCGATGCGCTGGAAAAAGCGCGCAAGTTTTTCGGGTGACGATCATGGAAGATGCCAGCACAGCCACCGACGCTGTTCCCGACGCGGCCGCCAATGCGGTGGTTTCCGCCTCCGCCATTCCCGCCGACGAACTGGCGCGGCTGACCGACGACATCGTTTCGGCGCTGAAGACGGTCTACGACCCGGAAATCCCGGCTGATATCTACGAGCTTGGCCTCGTCTACAAGATCGACATCGAGGACGACCGCTCGGTCAAGATCGACATGACGCTGACCGCGCCCGGCTGCCCGGTGGCCGGCGAAATGCCCGGCTGGGTGGAAAATGCCGTCGGCGCCGTCGAAGGTGTGTCGGGCGTCGAGGTCAACATGACATTCGACCCGCCCTGGTCGCCCGACCGCATGTCGGAAGAGGCGCAGGTGGCGGTGGGCTGGTACTAGCAGCGAGCCTGGTACACTTGCGCCAATGGTAAAACTTCACCATTTTAGGTGAGGAATCATTCGGCAGGCCTTGAACCTGCATGGAATGGAGAAGGAAATATGGGACGCTTTGCCGTCATCACGATGACCGAAAAGGCCGCCGACCGGGTGCGCGAGATCGTTGCCACGCGTGAAGGCGCGCATGGCATTCGCCTCGGCATCAAGAAGGGCGGTTGCGCCGGCATGGAATACACGGTCGACCTGGTGACCGAACCCAACACCAAGGACGACCACATCGAGCGCGACGGCGCCCATGTCTATGTTGCGCCGGAAGCAGCACTTTTCCTGTTCGGCACCGAGATGGATTTCGAGCAGACGACGCTGCGCACCGGCTTCACCTTCCGCAATCCGAACCAGAGCTCGGCCTGCGGCTGCGGCGAATCCGTCGAACTGAAGCCGGCCGACCTCAAGGCGCTGGCAGAAGCACGCGCCTCCGCCTGACCTTCCTTCGCCTCGTTCACGGGGAGAAGGTGGCCCGAAGGGCCGGATCAGGGGCAGCGCTGGCTCATCCGAAGTCTGTGCCGCCTCTCATCAGCTGCACGTTCCCCGTACACGGGAAGAAGAAGACTACTCCACCCACGTCCCTGTCCGCTTGTGCCAGTCGGCGATCGATTCCTCGGGATAGACGTCGAACACCTTGTCGCTCGGTCCGATATCGGGCTCGACCCACTTGGCCTTGTATTTCAGCATCAGATGCACCTTTTCAGGCGGTTTCGGCAGGTCGCTGTCGATCGCCGAGGCGAAGGGATGGACGAGTTCCGGCCAGGTCGGGTCGTAGAGCCACAGCGCCGATCCGCATTTGCGGCAGAAATTGCGCTCTCCGGTCGAGATCTCGCAATGCGGATGTTCGTCGTCCTCGATCTCGGCCCGATAGACGCCGAGGCTGCTCTTGCCCCGGATGGTCATCGTCTCGTAGTCGGCGCCGAGATTGATGGCAAAACCGCCGCCGCCCTGCTGCTTGCGGCAGATCGAGCAGTAGCACAGCATGAACGGCACGGGCGTGTGGCTTTCCACCTCGAAACGAACGGCATTGCAGCGGCAGGACCCCTTGAGCAGGACAGGCATGGCGGGAACTCCGATCGATCCTTTTCAACCTGTCAGCATGGTTTTGGTTGCGCCGATGACAAGGCCGGATCGCGGTGACATGATCCGCACATGGACAATGAACGCATAGAAGAACTCTTCCAGAGCCTGGGCCCGGTCAGCATCCGGAAACTGTTCGGCGGCAAGGGCATCTATGCCGACGGCGTCATCGTCGCCATCGTGCTGCGCGGCGAATTGATGCTGAAGGCGGACGAGCAAAGCGCGCCCGACTTCGAGGCCGCCGCCTGCACGCAGTGGACCTACACCGGGTCCCGCCACGGCAAGCTGGTGGCGATGCCCTACTGGAGCATTCCCGATAGTGCCTTCGACGACCCGGATGAGATGGCGGTGTGGGCGCGGCGGGCCTATGAGGCGGGGCGAAGGGCGGGGAAGTGAACCGCAGCCGTCGAGTTCCTTCACACCGCCGACATTGGCCCTACAGCGCCTTGGCGATCCGCGCTGCCAGCCGCGCATTGTTCTCGACCAGGGCGATGTTGGTCTTCAGGCTTCGGCCGCCGGTCAGCTCGAGGATCTTCGACAACAGGAACGGCGTCACCGCCTTGCCGGTGACATTGAGCGCCTCGGCGGCCTTCTGGGCGGCCTCGATGTAGCCGCCCATCTCGCCGGCCGGGATTTCGTGACCCTCCGGCACCGGATTGGCGATCAGCATGCCGCCGCTCAGGCCCAGGGCCTGTCGCGTCTTGTAGAAATGCGCGATGTCTTCCGGAGCGTGCAAGGTCAGCGGCGCCCGGAACGGCGACTGCCGCGACCAGAAGGCCGGCATGGTCTCGCAGCCATGGCCAATCACGGGCACGCCGCGGGTCTCCAGCACTTCCAGCGTCTTTTCGATGTCGAGGATGGCCTTGGCTCCAGCCGAGACGACGATGACGGGCGTGCGCGCCAGCTCATCGAGATCAGCCGAAATGTCGAAGCTTTTTTCGGCGCCCTTGTGCACGCCGCCAATGCCGCCGGTGGCGAACACCTTTATCCCAACCATATGCGCGGCGATCATCGTGGCGGCAACCGTCGTGCCGCCGGTGCGCCCTTGCGCAACGGCGAAGCCGAGATCGGCGCGAGAGAGCTTCATGGCATCGCCGGTCATGGCAAGCGATTCGCGTTCTCCGTCGGAGAGGCCGATCTTGATGCGGCCCGCCACCACGGCGATCGTCGCCGGCACCGCGCCGCCATCGGCAATGATCCTTTCCACGTCGGCCGCCATAGCGCCATTGTCGGGGTAGGGCATGCCATGGGTTATGATGGTGCTTTCCAGCGCCACCACGGGCTTCCCGGCCGACAGGGCCTGCGCCACCGGCGCGTGGACATCGATGAAGGGGCGGACGGTATCTGGGGTCATCTGGATCTCCAATCCGAAATGCGGGGCATCCTTTCAGACGCCGGTCTCATGCCATTTCCTGCTCTTCGGGCACAAGAGCCAGAGCTTGCGCAAAAGTCGCCGTGGTGAAATCGGGAACGGCGCCCGCGCTTTCAATAGCCAGCGTCGCGGCGGCGACGCCCTCGCGCAGCGCCGCGCGCAAGGGCATGCCGCGCAGTAGGGCGGCGACCGTAGCGCCCGCCAGCGCGTCGCCGGCGCCAGTGACGTCCACGACCTTTCTTGGAGGGGGCGGGACGACGGCAAAGCTGCCGTCGCGGTCGAAGCCCAGCACCGGGCCACCGCCCGCCGTGACCACCGCGCTGTCGAGGCCGGCGCTTCTCAGCCCGTCGACGATAGTTTTTTGAGAGGCGGCATCATCAAGCCCGGCAAGCGCCACCGCCTCGCGCCTGTTCATGAAGGCGACGGCCAGTCCGCCGAGCACCGGTGTCAAGCGCACGACCTTGGCCGGTGAAATGGCAATGGCGAACACGGGCTTGCCGGCGGCAAGCGATACCAGCCGCTCCAGAGCCGCCGATGGCAGATTGGCGTCGCACAGAACGGCATCGGCGGCGGCGATCTCCTCCCGCACCCTGGAGCGGCGGATCTGCTTTGCAAATGCCAGCTCATAAAGCGCCATGTCGGCAAAGCCGACGAGCAATTCGCCCTCGCGGTCGATCAGCGCCGTATAGCTCGGCGTCGTCCGGTCGAGGAACACCGCGGACAGGTCGGCAATGCCCGCTTCGGCGATGGCGCGCGAAACCGTGTCGGCGGCGGCATCGCCGCCGCGCACCGACAGCAGCGAGCCCGAGACGCCTCGCCGCACCGTGCTGCGCAAGGCGTTGAAGACGCCGCCGCCGACATCCTCGCGCATCGTGCCCGGGTTGGAGGCAGCCGGCACGTAAGCGCCGGACACTTGACCGCGCCTGTCGATATGGGCGCCGCCCACCGCCAGGACTCTTGGAGATCTCACCATGCGCCGATATGACCTTTGTTGGCGGTCACGCACAAGCGCCATGCTGTGCGACGGAGCTTCGCAGGCAACAGCCGGCGATTCGTGAGGTCGGCCCGGCGAACCAGCCTGGCCTAATATTCGGACCATGCTGGAGCCGAATCGTGAGACAAAAAAAGAACAAATCAGGATGTTTCTTATTTTTCAAATGCTTGATCCCTCTTGCCAAATGAGAACAAAAAAGGTACAAATAACCAAGGATTACGGATTGTCCGGCCTTCATTGACGACTACGGGGTGATGTATCATGGCTCAGAACAGCTTGCGGCTTGTAGAGGATAAGGCAGTGGACAAATCAAAGGCTCTGGATGCGGCGCTGTCGCAAATCGAGCGAGCTTTCGGCAAGGGCTCGATCATGCGGCTCGGCGCGAACGAGCAGGTCGTCGAGATCGAAACCGTGCCGACCGGCTCGCTCGGCCTCGACATCGCGCTTGGCGTCGGCGGCCTGCCGCGCGGCCGCATCATCGAGATCTACGGGCCGGAAAGCTCGGGCAAGACGACACTGGCGCTGCACACGGTGGCGGAAGCCCAGAAGAAGGGCGGCATCTGCGCCTTCGTTGATGCCGAGCATGCGCTCGATCCGGTCTATGCCCGCAAGCTCGGAGTCGATCTCGAAAACCTCCTGATCTCGCAGCCTGACACTGGCGAGCAGGCGCTTGAGATCTGCGATACGCTGGTGCGCTCCGGCGCCATCGACGTGCTGGTGGTCGATTCGGTCGCGGCGCTGACGCCGCGCGCCGAAATCGAGGGCGAGATGGGCGATTCGTTGCCCGGCCTGCAGGCCCGCCTGATGAGCCAGGCGCTGCGCAAGCTGACCGCCTCGATCTCGCGCTCCAACACCATGGTCATCTTCATCAACCAGATCCGCATGAAGATCGGCGTCATGTTCGGCTCGCCTGAAACCACCACCGGCGGCAATGCGCTCAAATTCTACGCCTCGGTGCGTCTCGATATCCGCCGCATCGGCTCGGTCAAGGACCGCGACGAGGTCGTCGGCAACCAGACCCGCGTCAAGGTGGTCAAGAACAAGCTGGCGCCGCCCTTCAAGGTGGTCGAGTTCGACATCATGTACGGCGAAGGCGTGTCGAAGACCGGCGAACTGGTCGATCTCGGCGTCAAGGCCGGCGTGGTCGAGAAGTCGGGCGCCTGGTTCTCCTACAATTCGCAGCGTCTCGGCCAGGGCCGGGAGAACGCGAAGCTGTTCCTGCGCGACAATCCCGATACGGCGCGCGAGATCGAACTTGCGCTCAGGCAGAACGCCGGACTGATCGCCGAAAAATTCCTAGAGAATGGCGGCTCCGAAGGTGGTGACGATGGGTTCGAGGATGAAGCCGGCGCGATGTAAGCGTTCGCCGGCGTAATCCAAGCGTTCGCGGGCGCGATCTATCATTCGATTTACGGCCCGAGTTCGGCCATAATCCCGGTTCATCAACTTGAGCTTATGTAATCGAGTTCTGTAGTATTGCGTTTCGAACCGCCGGCCCCCGTGCCGGCGGTTTGCGTTTTGAGCGGCTGGCGAACCGCGAATTGGCCGGCTTGCGTGTTTCTGGACAGGGTGCCAAGCGGCGGCTAAAAGGCCAGCTCCATCTTCTAAAGCAGAGCCCATTTCCGCCGGTCCGGCCGGCGGCCCTCTCGAAAAGGCAGCATTCATGAGTGGCGTGAACGAGATCCGGTCGACATTTCTCGACTATTTCCGCAAGGAGGGTCACGAGGTCGTGGCGTCGAGCCCGCTTGTGCCGCGCAACGATCCGACGCTGATGTTCACCAATGCCGGCATGGTGCAGTTCAAGAACGTCTTCACCGGCTTGGAGAAGCGGCCCTATTCGCGTGCCACGACCGCCCAGAAAAGCGTTCGCGCCGGCGGCAAGCACAACGACCTCGACAATGTCGGCTACACCGCGCGCCACCTGACGTTCTTCGAGATGCTCGGCAATTTCTCCTTCGGCGACTATTTCAAGGAGCGCGCCATCGAGTTGGCCTGGAACCTCATCACCAGGGAGTTCGGGCTGAAGAAGGACAAGCTGCTCGTCACCGTCTATCACACCGACGACGAGGCGGCCGGCTTCTGGAAGAAGATCGCGGGTTTTTCCGACGATCGCATCATCCGCATCCCGACCTCCGACAATTTCTGGGCGATGGGCGACACCGGGCCATGCGGGCCATGCTCGGAAATCTTCATCGACCGTGGCGAGCACATCTGGGGCGGTCCGCCCGGCACCCCGGAGGAGGATGGCGATCGCTTCCTGGAATTCTGGAACCTGGTGTTCATGCAGTACGAGCAGGTGACGAAGGACGAGCGCATCGACCTGCCGCGCCCGTCGATCGACACCGGCATGGGCCTGGAGCGCATGGCCTCCATCCTGCAAGGCGTGGAAAGCGTCTTTGAGACCGATCTGTTCCGCCATCTGATCGATGCAGCGTCGTCCGCGCTCGGCCGCGGTCCCGACGCCGAGACCGTCGCATCCTATCGCGTCATAGCCGATCACCTGCGCTCGTCGTCGTTCCTGGTCGCAGACGGCGTGCTGCCATCGAATGAAGGCCGCGGCTATGTGCTGCGCCGCATCATGCGCCGCGCCATGCGCCATGCACAGCTGCTCGGTGCGAACGAGCCGCTGGTGTGGAAGCTGGTGCCGGCGCTGGTTCGCGAGATGGGTCAGGCCTATCCGGAACTGGTGCGCGGCGAACAGCTGATCACCGAGACGCTGAAGCTTGAGGAGACCAGGTTTCGCAAGACCCTGGTGCGTGGACTGGGTTTGCTGTCGGAGGCGACGGAAAAGCTCGGCGCCGGCGACATGCTGGACGGCGAGACAGCCTTCAAGCTTTACGACACCTATGGCTTCCCGCTCGACCTGACGCAGGATGCGCTGCGCCAGCGCAACATCTCGGTCGATCTTGCCGGCTTCACCAATGCGATGGAGCAGCAGAAGGCCGAGGCGCGTAAGCACTGGGCAGGTTCCGGCGAGGCGGCGACCGAAGCGGTCTGGTTCCCGGTGCGCGAAAAATCCGGCGCTACCGAATTCCTTGGCTACGAGACCGAGCAGGCGGAAGGCATCATCCAGGCGCTTGTCCGCGACGGCAAGACCGTCGACAGCGCCGGCAAGGGTGAAGCCGTTGCCGTGGTCGTCAACCAGACGCCGTTCTATGCCGAATCCGGCGGCCAGATGGGCGACACCGGAACCATTTCAGGCGAAGGCTTCTCGATCGAGATTTCCGATACGCAGAAGAAGGCCGACGGGCTGTTCGTGCATCTCGGCAAGGTGGTCAGCGGCACTGCCAGGACGGGTGCCGCCGTCGAGCTGAAGGTTGACCATGCGAGGCGCTCCAGGCTCCGCGCGAACCATTCCGCGACGCATCTGATCCATGAGGCGCTGCGCGAGGTGCTGGGCACCCATGTTGCACAGAAGGGCTCGCTGGTCGCGCCTGAGCGCCTGCGCTTCGACATCTCGCACAACAAGCCCATCTCGTCCTCGGAACTCGAGGAGGTCGAGCGCATGGCCAACGAGATCGTGGTGCAGAACAGCCCGGTGATCACGCGCCTGATGTCAGTCGACGATGCCATCGCCGAAGGCGCCATGGCGCTGTTCGGCGAGAAATACGGCGATGAGGTGCGCGTCGTGTCGATGGGCACCGGCCTGCATGGCGCCAAGGCCAACCGCCCCTATTCGGTCGAGCTTTGCGGCGGCACGCATGTCAGGGCAACCGGTGACATCGGCCTGGTGCGCGTCGTGTCTGACAGCGCCGTCGCCGCAGGCGTGCGCCGCATCGAGGCGCTGACGGGCGAGGCCGCGCGCAAGCATCTCGACGAACAGGACCGGCGGCTAAAGGCGGCCGCGGCAACACTGAAAATCTCGCCGGCCGACGTGCCGGCGCGTGTTGAAGCCCTGCTCGAAGAGCGCAAGAAGCTCGAGAAGGAGCTCACCGAAGCGCGCAAGAAGCTTGCACTGGGCGGCGGGTCGCCCGCTGACGCGCCGGCCGCCAACGAGACCGTCGCGGGCGTCGGCTTCCTCGGCAAGTCGGTTTCGGGTGTCTCGCCGAAGGATCTGAAGCCGCTCGCTGACGCCGGCAAAAGCTCGCTCGGCTCCGGGGTGGTCGTGTTCGTCGGTGCGGGCGAGGACAACAAGGCGAGCGTCGTGGTCGCCGTCACCGACGATCTCGTCGGCCGCTTCAGCGCCGTCGACCTGGTGCGCGTCGCCTCCGCAGCACTCGGCGGGCAGGGCGGCGGCGGCCGGCCCGACATGGCCCAGGCCGGTGGCCCCGATGCCTCGAAGGCCGACGACGCGATTGCTGCGGTGAGGGCGGCGCTGGAGGCGGCGTGATCAGCGCGAGCTTTGTCGGACAACCGCTTCAGTCAGGATTGCTTCCACACTTTTTCGAGGGTGACGCTGCCCCTCATTGTCCTACCGGACATTTCTCCCCGTATAGTGACGGGGAGAAAGACGCTGTCATCGATGGTTTCACCAATCGCCGGGGTTGCGGAACAAGCGCCGACGTCGCGGCCAGTCCCTTCTCCCCGTCCCTATACGAGAGAAGGTGCCGGCAGGCGGCTGAGGGGCGGCGCCGGCGTCGATAATTGGTCTCCGAAAGTCTTTGCGTCGCAGGTCAACCGGCCTTTTCGGTGTTGGCGAAGCTCGATCGTCCTGAGACCCGCGTCCACCACGCATCGCCGTCGGGAAATTCGGCCAGCAGTTCCCGCCCTTCCGCCACCTTGACGAAATAGCCGATGATCGGTGCCGCATGCAGGTCGGCGAGCGTCAGTTGATTGCCGAGCAACCACGGCCCCGCGGGTCCCAATGATGAGAGCGCCTGAAGGACCGTTTCTGCTTGTCGTAATCCGCTGAAAATCAGCGCTTCGTCAGGCGACGCCTTCTCCAGCCGCTCCACGGCGACATCCCAGACCATGGCCCGATAGCCATAGGCGTCGAGCATGCCGATGATCTGGTTCATCCGCGCGCGGCCGCGCGGATCCTTCGGCTGCAAGGGTGGCCCGTCGAACGCCTCGTCGACATAGCGCGCGATCGCGCTGGCCTCGAACAGGCGAAAACCGTCATGCTCGAAGGCCGGGATGCGGCCGAACGGGTGATGCTCGAAATACCAGCCGGGGATGCCCTCGGCGGCGAAGACATCGACCGGCACAAGCTCATAGTCGACGCCCTTCTCCTCCAGCGCCATGCGCGCTATGCGCACGTAAACGCTGTAGTCCGCGCCGTAGAGGACCGGTTTGGCCATGCTGCCAGCCTTTTGCTTCGTTTTCGTTGGCCCAAAAAGCGAAGGCTCCTTCCGGAGCCTTCGGCATGTTGAACCCGCAGGTGCCTACGCCATCGCCTTCTGTAAATTCTCGTCGATCTTGTCGAGAAAGCCGGTGGTCGAGAGCCAAGGCTGGTCGGGGCCGATCAGCAGCGACAGGTCCTTGGTCATGAAGCCGGATTCGACCGTCTGGATGCAGACCTTTTCCAGCGTTTCGGCAAAACGCTTCAATGCGGCATTGTCGTCGAGCTTGGCGCGGTGGGCCAACCCTCGGGTCCAGGCGAAGATCGAGGCGATCGAATTGGTGGAGGTTTCCTCGCCTTTCTGGTGCTGGCGATAGTGGCGCGTCACGGTACCGTGCGCGGCTTCCGCTTCCACGGTTTTGCCGTCCGGCGTCATCAGGACCGAGGTCATCAGGCCGAGCGAGCCGAAACCCTGCGCCACCGTGTCGGACTGTACGTCGCCGTCATAGTTCTTGCAGGCCCAGACATAGCCACCCGACCATTTCAGGCTGGAGGCCACCATGTCGTCGATCAGGCGGTGCTCGTACCACAGCTTCTTGGACTTGAACTCGGCCTCGAATTCAGCCTCGTAGACTTCCTGGAAAATATCCTTGAAGCGGCCGTCATAGGCCTTGAGGATGGTGTTCTTGGTCGAGAGATAGACCGGGTAGTTGCGCAGCAGGCCGTAGTTCAGCGAGGCGCGGGCGAACTCGCGGATGGATTCATCCAGATTATACATGGCCATGGCGACGCCGGCGCCGGGCGCATCGAACACGTCGTGCTCGATCACCTGGCCATCCTCGCCGACGAACTTGATCGTCAGCTTGCCCTTGCCGGGAAAACGGAAATCGGTGGCGCGGTACTGGTCGCCATAGGCGTGGCGGCCGACGATGATCGGCTTGGTCCAGCCGGGCACCAGCCGCGGCACGTTCTTCATGATGATCGGCTCGCGGAAGATGGTGCCGCCGAGGATGTTGCGGATGGTGCCGTTCGGCGACTTCCACATCTTCTTCAGCTTGAATTCCTCGACGCGCTGCTCGTCGGGCGTGATCGTCGCGCATTTCACGCCGACGCCGTATTTCTTGATGGCGTTGGCCGAATCGATCGTCACCTGGTCGTTGGTGGCATCGCGGTGCTCGATGCCGAGGTCGTAATACTCAAGCTTGAGGTCGAGATAGGGGTGGATCAGCTTGTCCTTGATGAACTGCCAGATGATGCGGGTCATCTCGTCGCCGTCGAGTTCGACGACCGGGTTCGCCACCTTTATCTTCGCCATGGAAAGAATGCCTCGTTGTGGGAATGGGACGGCCTTGCCCGCGTGGCGTTCGGCCGGGATGCGCCCGTATATCAAAGCGTTTTTGGCCGCGCAAACGGCGATCGGTCACGAAAGCGAAGCGATCGCCCGCCATTTGCGAATGCTTCATTTTCGCGGCCGAATATGGCAGGGGACGCTGAAATGCCGCAAACAGCAGTTCATTGACAACCATGCCCGTCACCAAAGGTCCCGATAACGCTCCAACTGCCGGCCCAGCCATCATCCTCGTGGAGCCGCAGCTCGGCGAGAATATCGGCATGGTCGCGCGCGCTATGGCCAATTTCGGACTGGCCGAACTTCGCCTCGTCAACCCGCGCGACGGCTGGCCGAACGAGAAGGCGCGGGCGGCGGCCAGCCGCGCCGACCATGTCATCGACGCCGTCAAGGTTTTCGGCGATCTCGCCACAGCGATGGCCGACTTGAATTTCGTTTTCGCGACCACGGCAAGGCAACGCGACGGCTTCAAGCCCGTGCGCGGACCGGTCGAGGCGGGCAGGGTGCTCCGGGCTCGCCATGGCATGGGTCAGCGAACCGGCATCCTGTTCGGCCGCGAGCGTTTCGGCCTCTACAATGACGAGGTTGGCCTCGCCGACGAGATCGTCACTTTTCCGGTCGATCCCGATTTCTCTTCGCTCAACATCGCCCAGGCCGCGCTTCTCATGTCCTACGAGTGGATGAAATCCGGCCTCGAGGACGAGACCAAGACCAACTTTACGGGTCCGGACATGAAGCCGGCCAGCAAGGAAGATCTGCACGGCCTGTTCGCCTATCTCGAAGGTGCACTCGAAGCGCGGGGCTATTTCCGGCCGGCGCCGAAGAAGCCGAAGATGGTTGACAATCTGCGCGCCGTATTGACCCGGGCGGGATTTGCCGAGCCGGAGCTCAAGGTGCTGCGCGGCATCATCTCGTCGCTGGACAGGTTCTCGCCGGCAATGCCGCGCGGCGACGGCTCTCCGGGAGATGATCCAAGGCGGCTTCCGGCAGCGGCGCGCGCCGGCGGTCCCGGCCGCAAGACCAATGCGGATCGTCAGGTGGTTGATGACGACGACAACGTCGCGCCGCCGCTCGGCGGCAAGGGAACCGATAATGACTGATCAGCCGATCCTGATGTTCGATTCCGGCATTGGCGGGCTGACTGTGCTGCGCGAGGCGCGCGTGCTGATGCCCGACCGCCGCTTCGTCTATATCGCCGACGATGCCGCCTTCCCCTTTGGCGCCTGGGAGGAACCGGCGCTGCGGGTCCATATACTCGACCTGTTCGGCAAATTGCTCGACCGGTTCTCCCCGGCCATCTCGGTCATCGCCTGCAACACCGCCTCGACGCTGGTGATCGACGCGTTGCGCGAGAGGTTTCCCGGCCATCCCTTTGTCGGCACCGTGCCTGCCATCAAGCCTGCGGCGGAGCGTACCCGCTCCGGCCTCGTCTCCGTGCTGGCGACGCCGGGCACGGTGAAACGGCAATACACGCGCGACCTGATCAGCAAATGGGCGCAGAAGTGCCATGTCCGGCTGGTCGGCAGCGACCGCCTGGCGGGGCTGGCCGAAGCCTATATGCGCGAAGGTTTCGTCGACGAGGAAGCCGTGCGCGCCGAGATCGCCCCGTGTTTCATTGAGCGCGACGGCATGCGCACCGACATCGCCGTGCTCGCCTGCACGCATTATCCTTTTCTGGTCAACCGCATGCGCAAGACCGCACCCTGGCCGGTCGACTGGATCGATCCTGCCGAAGCGATCGCCCGGCGGGCGATGTCGCTGCTGGCGCCGGTCGATGGGCCGTTGCCGCACGGCCAACGGGATATTGCCGTCTTCACATCAGGCAAGGCGGACTTTGCCACGAGCCGTTTGATGCAGGGCTTTGGACTGGCGGTCGCCTGATTTCCGGAACATTGGCGAGGCCGTTTCGTTTTCTCCCAGGCAATGAAGGGAGAAAAACCATGCCTGCCACCTCGAAAGCCCAGCAGAAGGCCGCCGGTGCCGCACTGTCGGCCAAGCGCGGCGAGACCAAGAAGAGCGAACTCAAAGGCGCTTCCAAGGGAATGTATGAATCCATGAGCGAAAAGCAGCTCGAGGAATTCGCCGAAACCAAGCGCAAGGGGCTGCCGGAGAAAAAGAAGCACTGAGGAAGCGCTATTTGGCAACGACCTTCTTGAAGGGTTCCTCCAATGCAAGAAATAGGCCCGCGACGGGGTCGCAGGCCTTGATGCTGTTGTCGGGTCAATGGCCGACGTAATCAGCGCCAGTGGCGGCTGTTAGCGCCAGTGGCAGCTGTTAGCGCCAGTGGCAACGTCGCACTTTTTGGCGAATGACATGGCGGTGACCATGGCGCCAGACGACGCGCTTCTTGACCACGGTCCGGCATACCTGATGAGGCCGGTGGCCTTGCCAATGCCTTGCCATCGCCGGCTCAGGGGTAATGACGGCCATCGATCCGGCTAACACCGCCGCACCAGTCAGGCTTAGAAAGAACTTCTTCATCCGCATTCAGGCTCCTCTGCTCAAGTCCCTTCCTGGAGCGGTCAGCTTCAGGGAATCGCCGCCCCGCTCCGGTTTTTTACACAATCCCGGGTAGAAACCACTAGCGCTTTCCGGGAATTGTTTTAATACCGCGGGCGCGACAATCTCCCGCCGGATACGGCACCGCATTGAACAACAACATAGAAAATCGTAGATGGTCGCGCGGGCGGCGCCAGTTGGAACCTTGACAGCGGTTAAATCTCTGTTTAACAGCGCTCCCAACACCGGGCCGCAACGCCCGGTGGTTTGTTTTGCATGCGCAAGACCTCGACGGAAGCCAGTCTGTTTTCCAAGGTCTTGTTTGAACTGACGTGTCCCGTGGGTTTTTCGCCGCGTTGCGTGGAAAAACCCTGTCAGGTCTCGAAAACGGAGGCCAGAGGAGGGCGCGTTTCCTTCACCCGGACCATGAGGCTCCGGGTTATGTTGTTTTGAAAGGGAATGCGATGAGCAAGCGCGAATCCGCGAAGTACAAGATCGACCGCCGTCTGGGCGAAAACATCTGGGGCCGCCCGAAGTCCCCGGTCAACAAGCGTGAATACGGCCCCGGCCAGCACGGCCAGCGCCGCAAGGGCAAGCTTTCCGATTTCGGCCTGCAGCTGCGCGCCAAGCAGAAGCTGAAGGGCCACTATGGCGACGTTTCGGAAAAGCAGTTCCGCAAGGTCTATGAAGAGGCTGACCGCCGCAAGGGCGACACCTCGGAGAACCTGATCGGCCTGCTCGAGTCGCGTCTGGACGCGGTCGTCTATCGCGCCAAGTTCGTTCCGACCATTTTCGCCGCCCGCCAGTTCGTCAACCACGGCCACGTCAACGTCAACGGCAAGCGCGTCAACATCGGCTCGTACCGCTGCAAGCCGGGCGACGTCGTCGAAGTGCGCGAAAAGTCGAAGCAGTTGGTAATCGTCCTGGAGTCGGTCGGCCTCGCCGAGCGCGACGTGCCCGACTACATCGAAGCCGATCACAACAAGATGACCGCGACCTTCTCGCGCATCCCGGGCCTGGCGGACGTTCCGTTCGCCGTCCAGATGGAACCGAACCTCGTCGTCGAATTCTATTCGCGTTAAGCGACGGCTTTTTGCGAGACCGGAAGGGGCCGCCCATCGAGGCGGCCTTTTCTTTGTCGGCCATGTCCGCTAATCCGGGCGGCAACGAAGCTCCGAACGTTCGTTGCTCCAGGATTTGGAACCGACGCCATGAACATGCTGCCAGACGCTCAATCGCTTGAGCAGGCCGCCGACATCGAAGGCGGCTTTCACCCGCTGTTCGCCGATGTGCCGTCCTCGGTCGAGTTCAACAAGTTGCGCAAGCGGCTGCTGCGGCTGACTCGCCAGGCAATCGAGGATTTTTCGATGATCAGGCCAGGCGAGCGCTGGCTGGTGGCTCTGTCGGGCGGCAAGGATTCCTATGGCCTGCTTGCCATGCTCTTGGACCTCAAATGGCGCGGCCTGCTGCCGGTGGAGCTGCTGGCCTGCAATCTCGACCAGGGCCAGCCGAACTTTCCCAAGCACATCCTGCCCGATTACCTCAATGCCCACGGCATTGCACACCGCATCGAATACCAGGACACCTATTCCGTCGTCACCGACAAGCTGCCGCAGGGCAGTACCTATTGCTCGCTCTGTTCACGCCTGCGGCGTGGCCATCTCTATCGCGTAGCCCGAGAGGAGGGGTGCTCGGCGCTGGTGCTCGGCCATCATCGCGAGGACATTCTCGAAACCTTCTTCATGAACCTGTTTCATGGCGGTCGTCTCGCCGCCATGCCGCCAAAGCTGCTCAACGACGAGGGCGACGTCATGGTGCTGCGCCCGCTGAGCTATTGCGCCGAGATCGACCTGGAAAAGCTCGCCGCGGCGATGCGGTTCCCGATCATCCCTTGCGATCTCTGCGGCAGCCAGGAAGGTCTCCAGCGCAACGCGATGAAGGCTATGCTCGACGATATCGAAAAGCGCATGCCCGGCCGCAAGGACACGATGCTCCGTGCGTTGTCCAACACCAGGCCGTCGCATCTGCTCGACAGGAAACTGTTCGATTTCGCCGCACTCGATGAAACGCTCTCCAGCAGGCAAGACATTTCCGATGACATTTGACGATACCGCGATCGACTGGCTGGCCAGAACCCTGGCCGAAGCAGCCGAAGCCGAAATCATGCCGCGCTTTCGCCGGTTGGGCGACGGCGAGGTCCGCCAGAAGACGTCGGCCGCCGACCTGGTGACGGAAGCCGACGTCAGTGCCGAGCGATTGATCACCTCCAAGCTGCGTGAACGCTACCCAACAGCCATGATCGTCGGCGAGGAAGCCTGTTCCGACAATCCGGCGCTGCTCGATGGCCTGGGCGATGCCGATCTGGCTTTCACCATCGACCCGGTGGACGGCACTTTCAATTTCGCTTCCGGCGTGCCGTTGTTCGGCGTCATGCTGGGTGTCGTGGTCCGGGGTGAGACCGTCGCCGGCATCATCCACGATCCGGTCGGCAAGGACTGTCTGATCGGCGCCAAGGGCGCCGGCAGCCATATCAGGCATGCGCATGGCAGCCTTGAAAAGGTGCGTGTCGCGGCGCCCGTGCCGATCTCGAAAATGACCGGCTCCGTCTCCTGGCAGTACATGACCGAACCGGGGCGGTCGCGGCTGGCGCGCAACCAGACGAAAATCCTATCGCAATTCGCCTATCGCTGCGCCGCGCATGAATATCGCCTGCTGGCCAGCGGCCATGCCCATTTCGTCGTCTACAACAAGCTGATGCCGTGGGACCATCTGCCCGGCGTGCTGATCCATGCCGAGGCCGGCGGTCACGCCGCGCGTTTCGACGCCAGTGCCTACCTGCCGTCACATGTCGGCGGCGGCCTGCTTGTGGCACCCGACCGGGAAAGCTGGCGCGAGTTGCGCAGGGAACTCTGGGCGCAATAGCCGGCTGCCAATTCGAATGCCCAGCCGAGCGTCGCAAAGGCGACAATTCAATGCAGATCGGCGATGTGCCCTGAGACGGGTGGGTTCTGCGGCTGGAACATCTTGCCGCGTTCGGCGATGAAGATCATCAGCAGCGCTGCGACCGAGACGCTGCAGAAGCCGGCGGCCAACGGCGTCACCGTGCCGTTGAAAGCCTGACCGATCAGCGTGCCGAGAATGCCGCCGAGAAACGTCTGCATGAAGCCCAGGATGGACGACGCCGTGCCGGCCAGTTGACCAAGCGGCTCCATGGCCAACGCGTTGAAATTGGCGCCGAGCGCGCCGAACGGAAGCATGGCGCAGGCAAAGAAGGTGACGAACAGCCAGAGCGGCATCTTCATTTCCAGCGAAACGACCAGCCAGGCCAGGCTGATGACCAGAAACAACAGCAGCGCGCTCTGCGACAGGCGGCGCATGCCGACGCGGCCGACAAGACGCGAGTTCAGGTAATTCGAGAAGGCGAGCACGCCGGCCACGCCGGCGAAGATGACCGGAAACAATTCGCCGACATTGAATATGTCGACATAAATCTGCTGCGCCGAGGCGATGAAGCCGAACATGGCGCCGAAGATGAACGTACTGGCGAAGGCATAGCAGATCGCGACGCGGTTGGTCAGCACGATGCGAAACCCGCCGATGATGGCATTGACGGTCAATGGCCGGCGATATTCCGGATGTAGCGTCTCGGGCAGGCGCAGCAGCGACCAGGCCGAGACGACAAGCGCGCCGACGGCCATGGTGACGAAGATCAAATGCCAGGTCGCGAACAGCATGATGAACTGGCCGATGCCGGGAGCGATCACCGGGATCGCCATGAACACCATGAAGATCAGCGACATCACCTCGGCCATGCGCCGGCCATCGAACGTGTCGCGCACGATCGAAACGGCGATGACGCGCGTCGCCGCCGCGCCGATGCCTTGCACGGCGCGGCAGAGGAGAAGCGTCTCGAAGCTCGGCGAAATGGCGGCCGCGGCCGCGGCCGCCACGTAAATGATTAGGCCGGCGACGAGCGGCGCGCGGCGACCGAAACGGTCCGAGAGCGGTCCGAAAAAAAGCTGTCCGCCGCCAAAACCCAGAATATAGGCGGTGATCACATATTGCCGGTGGTTTTCGTTCTCCACGCCAAGCGAGGCGCCGATCTGCTGCAGCGCCGGCAGCATGATATCGATGGCCAGTGAATTGAGCGCCATCAGCGCCGCGCACAGCGCGATGAACTCCCAGCGCGGAATGGGCAATTTGCTTGCCGATTGCGGTGCTGACGTCTGCTGGTCCACGGCAAGTCCGATCTCTCAAACGAAAACGCGCCGGTAGCCCGGCGCATTGGCTCGTCCTGGTCCGGGTCCCGGACGCAAAATTGCCGAGGCGGGGCTGCCCCGGTGCTCAGGGCATGTCGGCAGCGACATGCCCAACCGAAATCAGGCGGCGCCTTTGACGCTCACGCCCTTCTCGACAAGGAATGTCTGCAACTCGCCCGCCTGGAACATTTCGCGCACGATATCGCAGCCGCCGACGAACTCGCCCTTGACATAGAGCTGAGGGATCGTCGGCCAGTTGGAGTACTCCTTGATGCCCTGGCGCAGTTCGGCCGAGTCCAGCACGTTCACGCCTTTGTAGTCGGCGCCGATATAGTCGAGGATCTGGACAACCTGGCCGGAAAATCCGCACTGCGGGAAACCGGGCGTGCCCTTCATGAAAAGCACGACGTCGTTGCCCTTCACCTCGTTGTCGATGTAGTCGTTGATACCGCTCATGGAATATCCTTTCCCGCCTGTGGGAGTCAGGCTCGAAGCTTTTCCTTCAGATAAACCCATAGGTTGCCCGAAACAAGACTTTAGCCGCGCCGTGGCCTGAATGGCGCAAAAGATGCGGCGTTTTGGGCCAAGCGACTCTGGATGCCGTATCCCGTAAACAGTCACTCGGGCCGGCTTGGTCGCGAGCTCCGGCACAATAGACGCTGCCGATCGGGACATCGCGGCTGCTGGTCCTCCGCCCCTCTCTGTGGAAATGCCTTAATCCGGCACGCTCGTCTGCAGTGCCAGCGCGTGCAGCACGCCGCCCATATTGCCCTTCAGCGCGTCATAGACCATCTGGTGCTGCTGCACCCGGCTTTTTCCGCGAAAGCTCTCAGCCACGACTTCGGCCGCATAGTGATCGCCGTCGCCGGCAAGGTCACGGATGGTCACCTTGGCATCCGGGATGCCCTCCTTGATCAGTTTTTCGATGTCGCGGGCATCCATTGCCATGGCAAGTTCCTGTTTTTCGGGCGGGCTGCGGCATGGCTGCCCGTGCGATGAGAGTCGGGATGAACCTAAAGCCTTTCCGGCCGGGATTGAAGCCGTTCCGTCCAACCCCCAGCGCGATTGTGGCTTACGACGCGTTCTCGCTCTAACCGCCGGCGTCGTCTGCCGGGTCGTCCTCGGGCGTCGAGAAGGTACGCCCAAGGCTGAAGGTCAGCACATAGAGGGGAAGGTTGATCGCCAGGTTGGCAATCGGCAGGTAGGCGGTCATCCGCCAGGCGGGCGAGAAGAACGGCTGGCCATAACCATCGCAGACCAGCGAGGAGCCATACTCCCACAGCGCCCCCAATGCGGCCGCGACGGCGAAAAGTTTGATGCAGGTGAAGATGTGCCTTGTCCGTGCCCGGTCCGGCAGAAGCCGGCTCCAAAGCACCAGGCAGACAAGCGGAACTGCATAGAAAAGGTTTTGCAGGCCAAGCATCGGAAGCGTGTCGTTGGCCGCGGCGAGGAACTCCGCGCGTGTTTCCAACCGGGCGCAGATCTCGCTCGAGGTCGTCGACAGCAGGAAAAAGACGAACGGGCCGAGGCACCAGAAGAAGAACAACGATGGCCAGAAGACGACTGCAAGCAGTGCCCGGGCGGCCCGTTTCCTGCGATTGAGCACGATCTTTTCCGAAAACCGGTGTCCACTTTTCGGGATCATGCTCTGGTCAAATGGCCTGATCCATGAAGCGCGGGAACCAGCCTTCGTGCGCGGCGGTCAATTCGCCGAGCGGGATCGCCCGTGCCTCGCCGAGTTTCAGCGTGTCGCCGCCGGTCGAGCCGATCCAGGGCGCGAAAATGCCGAGTTCGCTTTGCCGTTTGCGGATCGCATCCCAGTCCTCACTGTCTGGATCGATCGACAGAGTGAGGAGATAGCGGCCCTGGTCCTCGCCGAACCAGACCGGGATAGGATCGGTGCCGGCCAGCCCGGGGACGGTCGCGCCGATGCCCGATGCCATCGCCATCTCAGCCAAAGCCACGGCGATGCCTCCGTCGGAGACGTCATGCGCCGCCGTGACGATGCCCGATGCGATCAGCGAACGCACATGGTCGCCGACGCGCTTCTCATGCTCGAGGTCGACCGGGGGCGGCGGACCGTCGGAGCGGCCATGGATGTCTCTGAAATAGACGGACTGGCCGAGATGTGTGCCCCAGGAGGCGGGTGCACCGACCAGCAGGATCATCTGGCCTTGCGCCGCGAAGCCGGCCCGCACCATCTTCGACCAGTCGGCGATCAGCCCGACCCCGCCGATGGTCGGCGTCGGCAGGATGCCCTGGCCATTGGTTTCGTTGTAGAGCGAGACATTGCCGGAAACGATCGGGAAGCCGAGCGCGCGGCACGCATCGCCAATGCCCTTCACCGCGCCGACCAGCTGACCCATGATCTCCGGCCGCTCCGGATTGCCGAAATTGAGATTGTCGGTGGCGGCCAGCGGCAGCGCGCCGGTGGCGGTCAGGTTGCGCCAGCATTCGGCCACGGCCTGTTTGCCGCCTTCATAGGGATCGGCCTCGCAATAGCGTGGCGTCACGTCCGACGAGAAGGCCAGCGCTTTTGTCGGATGGCCTTCGACCCGCACCACGCCGGCATCGCCCCCGGGAAGCTGCAGCGAATTGCCCTGGATCAGCGTGTCGTACTGTTCCCACACCCAGCGGCGCGACGACAGGTCAGGCCCGCCGAGCAGTTTCAGCAGCGCGTCGGCGACATCGGCCTGCGGAACGTCATTGGCCGCAAGTGGCGCCGGCTTCTTCGGCTCGACCCACGGACGGTCATATTCCGGCGCCTTGTCGCCGAGATCCTTGATCGGCAGGTCGGCGACCTGGTCGCCTTGATGCAGAACGCGGAAGCGCAGATCGTCGGTCGTCTTGCCGACAATGGCGAAGTCGAGTCCCCATTTGTGGAAGATCGCCTCGGCCTCCTTTTCCTTTTCGGGGCGCAGCACCATCAGCATGCGCTCCTGGCTTTCCGACAGCATCATCTCGTAGGCGCTCATACGCTCCTCGCGCACCGGCACCTTGTCGAGGTCGAGCTCGATGCCGAGATCGCCCTTGGCGCCCATCTCGACCGCCGAGCAGGTAAGGCCGGCAGCACCCATGTCCTGGATGGCGATGACCGCACCGGACGCCATCAGCTCGAGACAGGCTTCAAGCAGGCACTTTTCGGTGAAAGGATCGCCGACCTGCACGGTCGGGCGCTTCTCGTCGATCTTGTCGTCGAATTCGGCCGAGGCCATGGTGGCGCCGCCGACGCCGTCGCGACCGGTCTTGGCGCCGAGATAGACGACCGGCAGGCCGACGCCCTTGGCCTCCGACAGGAAGATCGCGTCCGTCTTGGCAAGACCCGCGGCAAAAGCGTTGACCAGGATATTGCCGTTGTAGCGGGCGTCGAAATTGACCTCGCCGCCGACCGTCGGCACGCCGAAGGAATTGCCGTAGCCGCCGACGCCGGAAACCACTCCCGCCACGAGGTGCCTTGTTTTGGGATGATCGGGAGCACCGAAGCGCAAGGCGTTCATCGCCGCGATCGGCCGCGCGCCCATGGTGAAGACGTCGCGCAATATGCCGCCGACGCCTGTCGCCGCCCCTTGGTAGGGTTCGATAAACGAGGGGTGGTTGTGGCTCTCCATCTTGAAGACGACGCAGTCGCCGTCGCCGATATCGACCACGCCGGCATTCTCGCCGGGCCCCTGGATGACCCGCGGGCCGGTCGTCGGCAGCGTGCGTAGCCATTTCTTCGAGGATTTATACGAGCAATGCTCGTTCCACATTGCCGAGAAGATGCCAAGTTCGGTGAAGCTCGGCTCGCGCCCGACAAGCTCCAGGATGCGCTGGTATTCGTCTGGCTTCAGCCCGTGCGCGGCAATGAGCTCGGGCGTGATCGGCACGGAATTGGAAATGGTCATGGGCGGCGGTTTTTATCCGTGGGAGCTTGGGATTTTGAGTCTCCTCTTATCGCAAGCTTTGCGGCCGATACACCCCATGGACCGACGAAAAATGGCTGAAATCCGGAGAAAGCCGCTACGCCATTGAAAGCGCTTCGCGCGGGGGCGGCTTCAAGAGATGCGCCTTGGTCTTGTCTGGAGGCATGTCGTTGCGCTGGGCCGCCGGTGCTCCAAGGCGATGCGGATCACGAAAAACTGTCGTAGCCGGCGCGGCCTTCATCGAGGAGCCGTCGGATCGCCGCGACGCCATCCGCGATATCCTTGCGCTGTCTCGGCTGCGAAACGCCAAAACGCACAGCGTGGAAGACCCGCTCGGAACGGCCCGCCTTGAACTCATCTTCGTCGTCAATCAGCACGCCGTGCTCAAGGCAGGCTTTCTTGAACGTGCCGGAAAGCCAGGGGTCGGGCAAGGTCAGCCAGACGAAGGGTATATTGTCTTGCGACTTGAATTCGAAGCCGGTCAATGTCTCGCGCACGATGGCAATGCGGGCGGCGATCTCGGCGATGCTGCGTTTGCGTATGTCCGCGGCCTGGCCCGACAGCACCAGCCGGGCATTCACTTCGGCCAGCAGGAAGGGCATGCCGCCGGTCATCATCTTGTGGGCGACGCGGATGCGATGGCGGTAAGCGGGCGGGCAGGAGAGCCAGCCGCCGCGAACGCCGGCTGCGACCGACTTCGACAGGCCGCCTGCGACGATGGTGCGCTCGGGTGCATAGTCGGCCAGCATTGGCGTCGGATCTTCGGTCAGGCCGCCGTAAAGATCGTCCTCGATAATGACGACATTGTATTCACGCGCGATCCGCGCGATTGCCTCACGTCGCGCTGCCGGCAGGATCGCCAGCGTCGGGTTCTGGACCGTCGGCATCAGGAAGATCATCTTCGGATGCTTTTGCGCGCACACGCGCTCGAAATCGTTGGGATCGAGACCTTGATGGTCCGATGCCACCAGCGCCGTGCGACGACCGATCAGGCCGGCGCTGCGCGAAATCTGCGAATAGGTCAGGTGCTCGAAGGCGACGTAATCGCCGGGCGTGGTCAATGCCGCGATGGCCGCCATGACAGCGGCATGCGTGCCGAGGGTCGGCACGATCGTATCGGCGCTCGGTCGAAACGAGTTGCGCGACAGCCAGCTGGCGCCGGCTTCGTACCAACGCTCGGGAAAATCCCGCGTGTAGCTCGAAATCTCATGCGCGTGATCCAAAGCCGTGCGCGACAGCACTTCGGTGACGATGGCGCCCTGGCCGACATCGGGCGCCGCCGTGCTGTCGAAGCGCAGCTTGCCGCGCGGCGCATCGATGTCGCGCGTGCCTTGCGCGTCCGGCGCTATGAAGTCGGGCCTCGAGTTCTGCCGGCCGAGGACATAGGTGCCGCGCCCGACCTCGCCGCTGACCAGCCCGCGCTCGCGCAGCAATTGATAGGCCCTGCCGACCGTGCCGACGGTTGCACCGATGTCATAGGCGAGATCCCTCTGCGGTGGCAGCTTGGTCCCGGCGTCGATCACGCCGCGGTCGATATCTGACTCAATGCTGTCAGCAAGGCGCTGATAAAGCGGGCCGGAGCTGGCCGTGAGGTCGGGAAGCCAATTTGTCATGGTGACAATTTTGTATATTGCGTCGAGCGGTGAGTCAATTCACATGCAAAGTGTGGAAGAAAAGAGTGCAATTTGCAGCTTTGGTAGAGCGAAAATGGATACAATCGAGACAATCAGCCAGGCAGGCGCAGGATTGTTCGCCGCGCGACCTGTGGGCCGCGGCGGCTTTGTCAGCCGCATCGTGCGTATGGTCAAATCGCTAGGGCGCTGGATCGACGGCCTGCTGGAGCGCAGGCGCAGCCGGCTTGCCTTGCTGGACATGACCGATGATCAGTTGAAGGACATCGGCATTTCCCGCTGCGACGCCCATCGCGAAGGGATCAGGCCATTCTGGGATTGAACAGGCGCGATGCTGCGTTCAATCGGCCAATGTTCAGCCCGGCCAGCGTTCAATCCTGCTTGCGTAGCCGCACGGCTGGCGCCCTGATCCGCGATAGGCCGTGGTCGGCAAGCACGGCGCCAACGCATAGCGCCAGGAAAAGGGCGGTGATGGCCAGCGAGGCGATGGCGACGCTGGCGATGCCGTTCCTGGCGACATCGAGGAAGGGGTAGGGCACTTCGCCTGTTATGGACGCCCGTGCCAGCGCATAGGCCAGATAGGCGAGCGGATAGAGCATCCACCAGGAAACGTCTCGCCATCGCGTCTTGCCGTCGGCACCGGCGGCCAGCCACCACAGCACGAACAGTGCAGGCGTCACATAGTGCAGCAGCACGTCGCATAGCAGGAACAGGCCCTGCGGCTGCCAGAGGCGTGCCAGCACGGTGGCGTAGACCATGAAGACCACGGTGATGGCGACGGCGACGCCTGCCCGCATCCGCGCTCCGGCAAAGGCCGGAAACCAGGCATGGCCGGCGGGCGACAGCAGCGACGCATGGACGAGCACCGCGCCGATATTGGTCAGGATGGTGAAGAAGCTGAAGTAGAAGACGACGGAACCGAATAGGCCGCGGCCCGCTTCCATCGAGGCCGGAACGGTGATCGAGAACTGCAGGAAAAGACCGGCCAGCCCTGCGACCAGACCCGCGACCTGCAGCAGCCGGCCCATCCTACGCGGCGGCGGCGCAGGCCGGATTGCCGGCCTGCCAGCGGGCGATGTCGGAGCCAATGCGCGCGCCGAGGGGCTCGGCCATCAGCGGACCGAACACGTCGACACGGCTCGAATTGCCTTGCGCCTGCACCACCAGCAGCGGCTTGCCGCCATAATGCTTGGCGGGCACCAGCAGGAAGCGCGGCGTGCCGCTGAACGAATTCAGCTCATTGGCCATCTGGTAGGATTTGAAGGCCGGGTCCTTGCTGGCGATCCAGCAGTTATGCGCCGATATCGCCACCTGTTCCATGGCCAGCAGGGCCGCGCTCTTGCCGGAAGGCGGCGGCGCGCTTTTCGGGCCCGACTGGCAGGAGGCCAGCGCAATACCGGTGGCAGCCAGGAGAGCAAAGCGAGCAATCGTCAGTCTCATGGTCAGGCCGCCCCAGGTTCTGAAAGAATTTCGGAAAATATCAGGCGGCGATGCCGAGCGCGCCTTCGAACAGCGCCCGCCCGTCATTGCCGCCATGTGCCGTTTCGATCAGGTTCTCGGGATGCGGCATCAGGCCGAGCACGTTGCCCTGGCTGCTGATGATGCCAGCGATGTCGTTGATCGAGCCGTTGGGATTGGTGCCGTCCGCATAACGGAACACCACCTGGCCTTCGCCTTCGAGGCGCGCAAGCGTCTCGGCATCGGCGAAGTAGTTGCCGTCGTGATGCGCTACCGGCGAGCGGATGATCTGGCCCGGCTGGTAGCGGCGGGTGAACATGGTGTTGGCATTGGCGATCTCGAGCTTCACCTGCCGGCAGACGAATTTGAGCGAGGAGTTGCGCATGAGCGCTCCCGGCAGCAGGCCGGCCTCGACCAGGATCTGGAAACCGTTGCAGACCCCGATGACCATGACGCCCCTGGCCGCCTTTTCAGCGACCGCCCGCATCACCGGCATGCGCGCCGCGATCGCGCCGCAGCGCAGGTAGTCGCCGAAGGAGAAGCCGCCGGGAATGGCGATCAGGTCGACGTCCGGGATTTCGGTGTCGGTTTGCCAGACCGTGGCTGGCGCCTTGCCGGAAATCTTGGTCAGCGCCGCGATCATATCGCGGTCGCGGTTAAGGCCAGGCAGGAGGACGACGGCTGATTTCATTTTGGTTCGTAAGGCCTCTGAGTTTCGGCAAATTCGCGCAAATCGAGACGGCGGTCTATGCGTTCTTCAGCAACTCGCACATCAACTCATTCGTGACTTCGGGCATCCGTGCCTCCGGCACAACCTCAGGTAAGCGTTACGCTATAATTCTCAATCACCGTATTCGCCAGCAGTCTGTCGCACATGGCTTTCAGGTCGGCCTCGGCCTTGGCCTTGTCGGTCCCGGCGAGCTCGACGTCGAACACCTTGCCCTGCCGCACCGAGCCGATGCCGTCAAAACCTAGCCCCGACAGCGCATGCTCGATCGCCTTGCCTTGCGGGTCCAGCACGCCGTTTTTGAGGGTTACGGTGATACGGGCTTTCATCGATGCTCCTGAATGATCGGTATCGGCCTGCGCCGGACCTGCCGTTGCCGGCAAGCCGTTGCGGGCAATTAGTGCTTCATGCCCTTCGGCGGTTCGCTGGACGCGACGAGCACCGGTCCGGTTGGGCGCGGCGGCTCGTTCTCGTTCATGATGCCGAGGCGGCGGGCGACTTCCTGGTAGGCTTCCACGAGGCCGCCCATGTCGCGGCGGAAACGGTCCTTGTCGAGCTTGTCCTGCGTCGCCACGTCCCACAGCCGGCAGGAATCGGGCGAAATCTCGTCGGCGACGACGATGCGCATCATATCGCCCTCGAACAGGCGCCCGCATTCGATCTTGAAATCGACGAGTTGGATGCCGACGCCCATGAACAGGCCGGACAGGAAGTCGTTGACGCGGATGGCCAGCGCCATGACGTCGTCGATTTCCTGCGGGCTCGCCCAGCCGAAGGCAGTGATGTGCTCTTCAGAGACCATCGGGTCGTCGAGCGCATCGGCCTTGTAATAGAATTCGATGATCGAGCGGGGCAGGACCGTGCCTTCCTCGATGCCAAGGCGCTTGGACAGCGAACCGGCGGCGACATTGCGAACCACCACTTCGAGCGGGATGATCTCGACCTCCTTGATCAGCTGCTCGCGCATGTTGAGCCGGCGGATGAAGTGGGTCGGAATACCCATACGGTTGAGATGATTGAAGATGTGCTCGGAAATGCGATTGTTAAGCACGCCCTTGCCATCGACGACTTCGTGTTTTTTCTTGTTGAAGGCGGTGGCGTCATCCTTGAAGAACTGGATCAGCGTCCCGGGCTCTGGGCCTTCATAAAGTATCTTGGCCTTGCCTTCATAAATGCGGCGGCGATTTTTCATTTGATTTTTCTCTGGATTTGCGGGCAGGCGGCAAGCGACCAGTTCCTGTCCGTCTGCCTAAATTAGTGTGGCGACGGGGGCGTTCAATGCCGGTGTCTATCGTAATCGCCTTGTTTGCTCAATCGGCAAATCCTTTCAATCAACTGCTTTCGGGACCGAAATGCCGCAGCGCAGCAAGCCACGAAGCGTATTGACCGGCCGCCAGCCTTTTGGTTTGTGCTTCGCCATCACATATTCATCAATGCCAGCGAATCGATTTCCATCGGAGGGACGCCATGAGCAACATGAAGGATCGCGAAGAGGGTTTTGAGCGCAAATTCGTGTTCGACGAGGAGCTTCGGTTCAAGGCGTCGGCGCGCCGCAACAAGGCTCTCGGCCTTTGGGCCGCGGAAAAGCTCGGGAAATCCGGCGCCGAGGCCGATGCCTACGCCAAGGAAGTGGTTGTTTCCGATATCGAGGAAGCCGGCGATCACGACGTCTTCCGCAAGATCCGTAAGGATTTCGACGCTGCCGGCGTCAGCCAGTCGGACCATCAGATCCGCCGCACCATGGACGAATTGATGGCGCAGGCGATCGAGCAGATCAAGAACACCTGATCCAGCCGAAGCAGGTTCCGCGAAAGTGTCCCACAATTTTGCGACAGAACCTGCGGCAAATAAGAGAACGACTGGACCAATCGACCGCCCGGCCCAGCCGGGCGTTTTTCTTTGCGTTTCCCGTCGTTTCCAGCTGAAACTGCGCTCCTTAGCGAGGAAAGAGCCGATGTCCCTGAAATCCCGCCTTGCGGCCGATGAAACGCTGGTCACCGCATGGTCAGGCGTGCCGGACGCGCTGACCGTCGAAATCCTTGCCAGGCAGGGCTTCGATGCGGTCACGCTCGACATGCAGCATGGCGGCCATCATGAAGACAGCGTGTTGCGCGGCCTGGCGCCCGTGCTTGCCACCGGCAAGCCGGCATTGGTGCGTATTCCCGTCGGCCGTTTCGACATGGCCAGCCGGGCGCTCGATTTCGGCGCCGAGGCGGTGATCGCGCCGATGGTCAACTCGGTGGCGGATGCAAAACTGTTCGCTGCGGCGATGAAATACCCGCCGGTGGGCGAGCGCTCCTGGGGCCCGACCTATGCCTTCCCACGCCATGGCAAGGGTGATCATGCCGAATGGCTGCGCGACAGCAACCAGCGCACCATGGCCTTCGCCATGGTCGAGACGCGGGCGGCGCTCGATGCGCTGGACGGCATCCTCGACACACCCGGTATCGACGGCATTTTCCTGGGGCCATCGGACTTCTCGATTGCCTGGTCGAACGGCGCGACCGTCAATTCGACGCTCGAAAGCATGATGGAAACGGTGGGTTCGATCGCCGAGCGTACCCGCAAGGCCGGCAAACATGCGGCGATCTACGTCATCGAACCGGCCATCGCCGGCCGCGTCGTGGCGATGGGCTACCGGCTGCTGGCCACAGGGTCCGAGCACTCGCTGATTTCGCTGGGGGCGAAGGCGCTTTTGAGGGGCATCAAGGATTCGATCGGCGCCTGATTGAGAGCAATGATCCGGTGGGGGTCGTCAGGCCTTCAGTTCGGTCAGGAATTTGGCGAAGGTCATCGAACCTTCCGGCCAGGGGCCAAAGCCTGAATCAGCGTTGAGGTGACCCGCTTCACCGGCGTCGATGAACAGAGATCCCCACGCGCCGGCAATGTCCTCGGCGACCTCGAAGCCACAGAACGGATCGTTGCGGCTGGCAATCACCATGGACGGAAAGGGCAGCGGCTCGCGCGAGTAGGGGCCGAAGGTCATCAGGTGCCTTGGCCGTATCTCCGGATTGGCGACATCGGGCGGCGCCACGAAGAACGCGCCGGCGACCGGCTTGCGGAACTGCGGGATGGCTTGCACCGCCGCGGCAACGCCCAGCGAATGCGCGACGAGGACGACGGGCCTCTCGGCCTCGTTGACCGCACTGGCCACGCTAGCCGTCCAGTCCTCGCGCACCGGCTTAGACCATTCCGCCTGCTCGACGCGCCGCGCAGTCGACAGCTTCGACTGCCAGCGGGTCTGCCAGTGCTCGGGTCCGGAGTTGGTGTAGCCCGGGATGATGAGAATATCTGCGTCTCTGACCTTCATGGCGCTGAGATAGCGAGCGTGATTGCCTCATGCAACCGTCGATGGACGCGCTCCTGCTTGCAACGGTGAACACCATGTTCGCTTTTCGCTGTCTTGTGTGAACGATCACGATCCCGATTTATCGTCGGGAAAGAAACCGCCGTGAAGGACCGCATTTGGGCGCTGACACGACGTACAATGATCGCCGGCGCCGGGCTCCTGACCTCTGGGTTTATGCCAAGCGTCGCCGCAACGGAGACAATGATGAGCGAACTGCCCTTTGCCGCCACCACGCCGGTGAGCGTTGCCCGGGTCGGGCTGAAGGCGCGCGACGCCGAAGGCCTTGCCGCCTACTATCGCGCTGTTGTCGGCTTGCAGGAATTGAGCCGCGCCGATGGCGCGATCACGCTGGGCGCCGCTAACCGTCCGCTGTTGGTGCTGGAGCCGGATGCGTCGGCCACGCCTGACGATCCGCGCAGCGCCGGCCTGTTCCACACGGCTTTCCTGCTGCCCAGCCGTGCCGATCTCGGCCGCTGGATCAACCACGCCATATCAGACAAGATTGCCATAGAGGGCGCTTCGGACCATCTGGTCAGCGAAGCGCTGTACCTCACCGATCCCGAGGGCAACGGGATCGAGATCTATGCCGATCGCCGTCCGCAGGACTGGACGTGGAACGGCGACAAGATCGCGATGGCGACCGAGCGGCTGAACATTCCTTCGGTCGTCGCCGAAGTGCCGGCTGGCGATGCGGGCTGGCAGGGAGCGCCTGAAAACAGCATTGTCGGCCACGTCCACCTGCGCGTCGGCCGGCCGGAAGAGGCGGAAGCCTGGTGGAACCAGGAATTCGGCTTCGACACGGTGGCGAAGTATGGCGGCCAGGCTGTGTTCCTGTCGTCAGGCCACTACCATCATCATATAGGCGCCAATGCGTGGCAGAGCGCCGGCGCCGGCCGCCGCGATCCGGCCCGGTCGGGCCTTGCCTGGGTCGAGATGCGTTCCGACAACGTGACCAATGAAACGACCCGCGAAGATCCGTGGGGCACGGTGATCAGGACCATTCCCGGCAAAGCGTGATCGGCAGTTACGTCCTACGGTACCTTCTCTTCGTATAGCGACGGGGAGAAGGAAGGCCCCTCACGCCTCTCCAAAAACTCGCCGGAAGATCGTGTCGACATGCTTGGTGTGATAGCCCAGGTCGAATTTCTCGCGGATCTCGGCTTCCGGCAAGGCGGCGGTGACGTCCTTGTCGGCCAGTAGTTCTTCAAGAAAATCAGCGCCTTGCTCCCACACCTTCATGGCATTGCGCTGCACCAGCCGGTACGCATCCTCGCGAGAGACACCGGCTTGCGTCAATGCCAGCAGCACGCGCTGTGAATGCACCAGGCCGCGGAACTTGTTCATGTTCTTCAGCATGTTGTCGGGATAGACGAGCAGTTTGTCGATGACGCTGGTCAGTCGCGCCAGCGCGAAATCCAGCGTCACCGTCGCATCCGGCCCGATCATGCGCTCGACGGAGGAATGCGAGATGTCGCGCTCGTGCCAGAGCGCCACATTCTCCATCGCCGGCAGCGCGAAGGAGCGCACCATGCGGGCAAGGCCGGTGAGGTTCTCGGTCAGCACGGGGTTGCGCTTGTGCGGCATCGCCGACGAACCTTTCTGGCCAGGCGAAAAATACTCTTCGGCTTCCAGCACCTCGGTGCGCTGCAGATGCCGGATCTCGATCGCCAGCCGCTCCACCGACGATGCGATGACGCCGAGCGTGGCGAAGAACATGGCATGGCGGTCGCGCGGGATCACCTGCGTCGATACCGGCTCCGGCTTCAACCCGAGCTTTGCCGCGACATGCTCTTCGACATAAGGCTCGATATTGGCGAAGGTGCCGACCGCTCCCGAAATGGCGCAGGTGGCTATGTCCTCGCGAGCGTGCACGAGCCGCTCGCGGCAGCGCGAAAATTCGGCATAGGCTTGCGCCAGCTTGACGCCGAAAGTGGTCGGCTCGGCATGGATGCCGTGGCTGCGGCCGATGGTGACGGTATCCTTGTGCTCGAAAGCGCGGCGCTTCAGCGCCGCAAGCAGCGCATCGATGTCGGCCAGCAGCATGTCGCTGGCACGGGTGAGCTGCACCGCGAAACACGTGTCGAGAACGTCCGAGGATGTCATGCCCTGATGGATGAAGCGGGCATCGGGTCCGACGAATTCGGCGAGATGGGTGAGAAAAGCGATGACGTCGTGCTTGGTGACGCGCTCGATCTCGTCGATCGCATCGACGTCGAACTTCGCGGCATTGCCTTTTTCCCAGATGGTCTTCGCCGCCTGTTTCGGGATGACGCCGAGTTCGGCCAGCGCGTCGCAGGCATGGGCCTCGATCTCGAACCAGATGCGGAACCGGGTTTCGGGCGACCATATGGCCACCATTTCCGGCCGGGAGTAGCGAGGGATCATCGGTCAGTCCTGACGTGTCGAGAAATTTGCCCGCGTCCTAACAGAGGCGGACAAAATGCTCAACGCCGCCACCGCGCAAACCAGAGGCTGGCGGTAAACAAGGCGACGAAGCCGAGCGGAAAATAGAGCCGGACGCCCAGCACCGCGAACTGGTAGAGCGCCACCGCCATCGTGAAGATGAACTGAAGCCCCCAGGTGAGGGTGAAGGTGGGTGCATGCCATTCGGCATAGTAGGACCGGTACTGCAAGGCATACAGCCCGGCGGTCAGGCCGATTGTCGCGGCGGCGAGACCCACGAATGCGGCCGCGAAGGCGACTTCCCGGCTCCTTCCGAGCGAGACCAGCCGTGCCGCGAACAGGCCAACAGGAAAGGCCAGAGCGCCGCCGCCTGCAAACAGCAGCGTCACGGTGCGGATTTTATCTGGCGTCACCCAGCTTTCCAGCAACAGGTTGAGGAGCGCGCTGGCGCCCATCGTGGCGGCCCACAGCACAGCGCCGAGCAGCGCCGTGCGCAGCTCCGGTATGGCGCCGCGGAGGCGGCCCAGGGCGCGGAGACGCCTGGCGGGTTGGACAAGCGGTGTCACAGGCGACCGGTCACCGCGATCCAGCGATAATCCGGCCCTTCGAAGCCATATTGGCGCACCGCGATCAGCACCGCATAGGCGCTGAGACTGTCCATCGAAAAGGTCTGCACGGCTCCGATGCGGTAGCCGTTCGGGCAACCCCGGCTCTTGGGGATCGATTTGTCCTCGTGCAGCAGCTTCGTCGCGCCGCCGGCTTGCGCCTCGACGCGCAGCAGCCGAAAGCCGTTGATCTCACCCTGGCTCTCGCAGCCCTTAGTCTCGTTCATGCCGATCTCGTCCAGCCGGAACTCGAGCGGCTGGTCGACCGGCGAGAAGATCGGACGCGGATTGACCGCCATCCGATGCGGGTCGGCGGACAGCTCCGTTACCGGGTTGAAGCCCGCGGTAATGCCCTTGTTCGCGGCCAACTCCGTCTGGCTGACGACCGCTTCGCCCTTCTCGCGGGCCTGAACGCGAGCCGCCGCCAATGTGGCGTTCTCGTCGTCGAGCCGGATGCGGATAGGCGTTCCCTTGAGAAAGCGGTCGTTGCTGGTGTCGATATAATAGCGATTGGCGTAGGGAAATCCCGATCCATCCTGCACGCCATACTCCTCGAACGCGAAGACGCCGCCGTCCTTGGTGAAGCCCAGGATTTCAAGCTCGGCGACATCCCCGGCCCGGGCGGCGACGAGCGCGCAAAACTGCGCAAGCAGGCAAACGGCAAACAGAAGACGGTTTTGCATAGGGTTTTCCGCCGGGCCAACGATATCGCCATTCCCTATCACGGCAAGACGCCGGCGTCGCGCTGTCCGATAAAGCAGGCGCCATGCATCCAATCGCGGCCTCGTTTGTTATTGTCGGCAGTCCCAATGGAGAACCACCATGACCGACACCAGCAAAATTCGTGAGCATATGGAAGTGATCGGTGCCGATGGCGTTCATGTCGGCACCGTCGACAAGGTCGAGGGGCAGCGGATCAAGCTGACCAAGTCCGACAGCGGCATGGGCTCGCATAAGGGGCACCACCATTTCATTCCCCTGAGTCTTGTCGCGGAGGTCGAGGGAAAGAAGGTCTGGCTGTCGGCGAATTCCGACGTCGCGGTCACTTTCGAGGAAGAAAAGTCCGACCCCACCTGATCGCCTGTAAGTCAGCGCGACGACCAGACCGGAAACAGATCGCCCTCGGCGGGCGTGGCGGCGAAAACGCCGCGAGTGATGGCGCGCGCCATCGTGGCGCCTGCCGCGGCATAAAGGTCGATTGCCGCGTCGGCTTCGAGCCGGATACCGCTCCTGCCGGTCGCCAGCGCGAAGACCAGATCGCCATCGGCCGGCGTGTGCGTCGGCCATATGGCCCGCACGAAACCGTCATGCGCCGACATGGCCAGGCGCTTTGCGGCGGACTTGGTGAGAACGGCGTCGGTGGCGATGACGGCGATGGTGGTGTTGCCGCCGGCATCCGCCTTGCCCGTGAAGGCCTTGTCGCGAAACTTCAAAAGAATTCTTTTGGCGTCGTCCGGCATCGGCGAGGGATAGCCAAGCCCGCCAAACTCGTCGCCGATCTCGAACGGAGCCGCCCAGAAATGGCGGCTTCGGCTAATGGTCACCGAGCCGGTCGGATTGACCGCCGCCAGCGCGCCGATGGTGATGCCATTGTCAAGCAGCGTCGAAGCCGAGCCGAGGCCGCCCTTGAGGCCCGAAATCAGGGCGCCGGTACCGGCGCCCGCCGTTCCGATCTGGAAATCGGCGGCGGCATTTTGCGCTGCCTCGTAGCCGAGGTCGCGGTAGGGCGGATAACGGCCCCAGTCCTTGTCGCCCCCATTGCGCAGGTCGAACAGGATCGCCGCCGGAACGATCGGCACGCGAAAGCCTCCCACCTCAACGCCGATGCCGCGCTCGCGCAGTGCCGCCTGCACGCCGGATGCGGCGTCGAGACCGAAGGCCGAACCGCCTGAAAGCACCAGGGCATGGACCACCTCGACCAAATTGTGCGGCTCCAGCAGGTCGGTCTCGCGGGTCCCCGGCGCGCCGCCCAGGATCTGCACGCCGGCCACCGCCGGTTCGTCGCAAAGAATCGTCGTCACGCCGGATTTCAGCCTGGCATCGGAGGCATTGCCGACGCTGAGACCGGCGACGTCTGTGATCAGGTTGCGCGGGCCGGTGCGAAACATCAGTTGCTTTCCAGCGGTACGAAGCGGGCGCCATCGAAACGGAAGACGCGGTACGGAGTCCGGCTGAGGTCGCCCTTGGCATCAAAGCGCACCGGCCCAATCGCCGTGGTGAAATCATGTTGGATGAGGGCCTCGGCAAGCGGCCTGCCGGAGCTTGCCGCTTCCGCCATGGCCGCCTTGGCGGTTTCTACCGCCGCATAGGCCGGCAGCGTGTAGCCGTCCGGCACGATGTTTTGCGCGGCAAACGCCTCGAGCACCTTGGGATCGGCGACATCGGCCCATTCGGGGGGAGCGATCATCAGCGTTCCCGTGGCATAGGGCACTGCGCCGGGCGGCGTGCGCAGGTTCTCACCGCCGGCGAATACGATGCCGGCGTTGAGTTGCGCGGCGTCGCGACCCATGATGGCGATGTCGTCGCCGTCGCCACCGGCAAAGACA
The DNA here is from genome assembly GCF_020165515.1 of Mesorhizobium sp. BR1-1-13. Lineage (NCBI taxonomy): Bacteria > Pseudomonadati > Pseudomonadota > Alphaproteobacteria > Hyphomicrobiales > Phyllobacteriaceae > Mesorhizobium > Mesorhizobium sp. BR1-1-13. The sequence goes on along the minus strand of NZ_JAIUIH010000003.1, from coordinate 186,703 downwards.
TGGGTCGCGCCCGCCTTCTTCAGCCGGCCAACCAGACCGATCTGGTTGTCGAGCTGCGGCCGGAACGTATCGACGAACACCGGTTTCAGCGCCGCCTGTTCGGCCGCCGCCCGCAACGTCTCGGCGATCTCACGGCCATAGATAGTGCCGTCATCGATGACGGCGAACAGTTCATTCTGCCAAAGCCGTGTGAGGGTGGCGGCGACGGCGTTGCGCTCGTCGTCGCCCCTCGGTCCGAGCCGGTAGACCGGCCAGCCGGTCTTGGGACGGCGGTCCGTCAGGCTTTCGGTTCGCACGCCAACAGTGATGACAGGGATGCCTGCGTCCTTCAGGATCGGCATCGCCGCCTCGATCGCTTCCGTACAGAGAAATCCAACCACCACATTGACCTTCGCGGCCGCGAATTCCCGGGCTGCCGCGGCACCCCCCTCGGCCGTGCAGGCATCGTCGATGGTCTTGAGCTCGATGCCGTTCACCTGGGCCATCTCGGCGCCCGCCTCGATCTGCCTGCCGAGGATCGCCGAGGATCCGGAGAGCGGCGCGGCAACGCCGACAAGCAGCGTCTGGGCGCTGGCGGCGCCGGTCAGCAGCAGCCAGGCCAGCGCGGCAGATATCGTTCCCCCGGGTCGCATCCTGTCGAAGACTTCCTCCAAGCGAGCCCGGATGGTCCCGGCGCCACTCCCGCCAAGACCTAAAGGCTGCCCGGTCTTGGCGCAACACGCGAATTTCGGGATATGGGCCAAGCACTTCGCTTGTGGCATGTCATATCTAGCCATATATAGCGGTAGGGTTCAGGCTATGGAAAATCTCCGGTGTTGAAGAAGAACGACATAGGACCGCAGGCCTATCGCGACGCGATGAGCCATTTTGCCGGTCACGTCCATCTGGTGACTACCGACGGGCCGGCCGGCAAGCGTGGCGCGACGGTCATCGCCGCCTGTTCGGTTTCCGATACGCCGCCGACCATTTTGGTCTGCCTGAACCGTGAAAATCCCAAGAACGAGCCGTTCGTGAAAAACGGCAGGTTTGCCTTGAACACGCTTGCCTCGCACCAGGAGCCGCTGTCGGTAGGCTTTTCCGGCATGACCGGCCTGCCGGTCGAGGAACGTTTCGCGCTCGGCGAGTGGGATGTGATCTCCACCGGCGCGCCGACGTTGAAGGGCGCGCTGGCGGTGTTCGACTGCGAACTGATCGACACCAAGGACCTGGCCACCCATCGTGTGCTTTTTGGCAAGGTGACAGGCCTGCGCATGGGCGATAATTTGCGGCCGCTGATCTATCACGCCCGCGGCTACCACATTCTGGAAAGCGGGGCAGAGGCGTCCACGGAGAAGGAATGACCGAGCTAAAACCGCGCCCCGTGCCGCGGACGATCGACGAGACGCTCGATCTTCTGACCGGCGCGGACTATGTGGCGGACCGGTCGTTGGCCACCGTGCTTTTTCTGTCGCTGCGCATGAAGCGGCCGCTGTTCCTCGAGGGCGAGGCCGGCGTGGGCAAAACCGAGATCGCCAAGGTGCTTGCCGAGGCGCTCGGCCGCCGGCTGATCCGTCTGCAATGCTATGAGGGTCTCGACGTCTCGTCTGCCGTCTATGAGTGGAATTATGCCGCGCAGATGATCGAGATCCGCATGGAGGAGGCAGCCGGCAAAGTTGACCGGTCCGACATGGAGCGCAATGTTTTCTCGGAAAAATACCTGATACGCCGTCCGGTGCTCGATGCGCTGACCGGCAAGGCCGGCGCCGCCCCGGTTTTCCTGATTGACGAGCTCGACCGTACCGACGAGGCGTTCGAGGCGTTCCTGCTCGAGATCCTTTCTGATTTCCAGGTGACGGTGCCCGAACTCGGCACGATCAGGGCGGAGGAGCCGCCGATCGTCATCATCACCACCAACCGCACCCGCGAAATCCATGACGCGCTGAAGCGGCGCTGCCTCTATCACTGGGTCGATTATCCCAGCGCCGAGCGGGAGTTGGAGATCGTGCGCCGCAAGGTGCCGCAGGCGAACAGCCGGCTTTCGGCCGAGGTGGTCTCCTTCATCCAGAAGCTGCGCCAGATCGAATTGTTCAAGATGCCGGGCGTTGCCGAGACCATCGACTGGGCCGGCGCGCTGACCGAACTCGACAAGGTCGCGCTCGACCCGGAAACCGTCTCCGACACGATCGGCGTGCTGCTGAAATACCAGGACGACATTGCCCGCATCGGCGAGGGTGAAGGCCGGCGTATCCTCGACGAGGTGAAGGCCGAGCTTTCGGCGGCGGAGTAGGGTCATGGTCATGCCTCGCGCGGAACCCAAGGAGGTGGCTGTCGACGGCCACATCGCCGACAACATCGTCTATTTCGCCCGTGTCTTGCGCAAATCAGGAATGCGCGTCGGGCCGGCCTCGGTCAAGGATGCCATCGAGGCGGTACTTGCCGCCGGCATAGGCTTGCGCGACGATTTCTACTGGACGCTGCATGCCGTGCTGGTGTCGCGGCATGAGGACCATGCCATCTTTGACGAAGCCTTCCGGCTATTCTGGAAGTCGCGTGAACTGATCGAAAAGATGCTGGCGATGCTTTCGCCGGTGGCGCCCGATACCAGGGAGAAGCAGAAGCCACGCGCGGCCGAAAGCCGTGTCAGCCAGGCCATGTTCGAAGGCCACAGCAGGAACCAGCCGGCGCAGGAAATCCCCGAGATCGAGGTCGACGCGCGCTTTACTTTCTCCGGCAACGAGGTGCTGAGGGCCAAGGATTTCGCTCAGATGAATGCCGCCGAGATGGCCGACGCCAGGAAAGCGATCGCCGAACTGCGGTTGCCCTTCGACATGGTGCGGACGCGCCGTTTCAAGGCGGATGCGCACGGTCGCCGCATCGATCCGCGTGCCATGATGCGCTCGGCCGCACGTACCGGCGGCGAACTGATCCTGCCGAAATTCCGCTCGCCCCGCGAAGTGTATCCGCCGCTGGTCGTGCTTGCCGACATTTCCGGTTCGATGAGCCAGTACACGCGCATCTTCCTGCATTTCCTGCATGCTCTGACGGAAAAGCGCCGGCGGGTGCACACTTTCGTTTTCGGCACCAGGCTCACCAATCTGAGCCGACAGATGCGCCATCGCGATCCCGACGCCGCCCTGGCCGACTGTTCCGCGGCGGTCAAGGACTGGTCGGGCGGCACGCGCATCGGCGACACACTGGCCGAGTTCAACCTGATGTGGTCGCGTCGCGTGCTGGGACAGGGCGCGGTGGTGCTTTTGATCACCGACGGGCTGGAGCGAGACGAGGTCGACGGCCTGTCGGAGGAAATGGAGCGTCTGCACAAATCCTGCCGGCGGCTGATCTGGCTGAACCCCTTGCTGCGCTTCGACGGTTTCCAGGCGCGCGCCCGCGGCGTCAGGGCGATGCTGCCGCATGTCGATGAATTCCGTGCCGTGCACAATCTCGACGCGCTCGCCGATCTCTGCGCTTCGCTGGACCGGAAGCCTGGATATGCCGTCGATCCGCGGCGATGGATGGAGAGTGGCGCGAGGCGCGCCGCGTAGCCATATGCTGCTGAAGACACATATTTCCGGGAAAAACAGACCCTGAGAGAAGCAACGATGAGCGACAGCATTTATCTCGACGAGGCCCGCGACCCGCTGATCATCGCGGAAGGCTGGATGAAGGACGGCAAGGATGTCGCCATCGCGACCGTCGTCGAGACCTGGGGTTCCGCGCCACGCCCGGCCGGCAGCCATCTGGTCATCGACGCCGACGGCAATTTCCACGGCTCGGTTTCGGGCGGCTGTGTCGAAGGCGCCGTGGTCACGGAGGCCATGGACGTCATCGGCACCGGCAAGCCCAGAATGCTGGAATTCGGCGTCGCCGACGAGACCGCCTGGCAGGTGGGCCTTTCCTGCGGCGGCCGCATCAAAGTTTATGTGGAAAGGCTAGGCTGATCTTCGATGGATCCTTATGCGCTGAAAACACTCAACGCCGAGCGCCGTGCCCGCCGCGCCGCGATCCTGGTCACCGATCTTGGTGATGGCCGCGACCGTGTCGTGCGCGAAGGCGATGCGGTCGCCGGCGATCTCGGTGCCGCGATCAGCAAGGCGTTCCGCACCGGGAATTCCGGCTCGGTCGAAGCGGAAGGGCGGACCTTCTTTCTCAACGCGCATCTGCCGCATCCGCGCCTGGTGGTGATAGGCGCCGTGCATATCAGCCAGGCGCTGGCGCCGATGGCCAGGATCGCCGGCTATCCAGTCGAGATCATCGATCCGCGCACCGCTTTTGCCACGTCGGACCGCTTCCCCGACGTCGCGTTGCACGCCGAATGGCCTGCGGAGGTCCTGCAACGACAGCCACTCGACAGCTACACGGCGGTCGCTGCCGTCACCCACGATCCCAAGATCGACGATTTCGCGTTGAAAGCGGCGCTCGACGCCAGGTGCTTCTATGTCGGGGCACTCGGCAGCAGGAAAACTCACGCCAAGCGGGTCGAGCGCCTGTTGGCGCTGGGCGCCAGTTCCGAGCAGATCGGTCGCATCCATGCGCCGATCGGTCTCGACATCGGTGCGGCCAGCCCGGCCGAGATCGCCGTCGCCGTGCTGGCGCAGGTTATTCACGCATTTCGCTTGCGCGGCCTTGAAGCCAGGGACGCCGCAGCGTGAAATTCGGCCCGGTTCCTATCGAACAGGCTGAGGGCGCCGTGCTTGCGCACGCGACGACGGTCGGCGAGCGACGTTTCCGCAAAGCGCATCGGCTGAGTGCAGAGGATGTCGGCTTGCTGAAAGCGGCGGGCATCGGCGAAGTCGTTGCGGCCGTGCTTTCTCCCGGCGATCTGGGCGAAGACGCCGCCGCTGAACGGATCGCGACCGGTATGCGCCACCGCAATGTCGCGGCCAAGCCTGCCGCGACCGGGCGGGTCAACCTCCATGCCCAAGCCGCTGGCGTCTTCACCGTCAACAGCGCGATGATCGACGCCATCAATGCCGTCGATCCAACCATCACCATTGCCACGCTTGGCCAGCATGCGCCGGTTGAAAAGGGCCAGATGGTAGCGACAGTGAAGATCATTCCCTTCGCCGTCGGGTCGGCGCTGGTCGATGCGGTCATGAAGATCTGCGCCGGCGGCGAGATCTTTGCCGTCAATGCCTATCGGCCCATTCGTGTCGGTGTCATCCAGACCGTCTTGCCAGGCGTCAAGCCGAGCGTGCTCGACAAGACGTTGCGCGTCACCGAGGCACGGTTGGCGCGTTCGGGCGGGCGGCTGACGGCCGAGCGCCGCACGCCGCACGAGGTTGCGCCGGTTGCCGAGGCGGCCGCCTCGCTGGCGCGCGATAACGACATGGTGGTGATCTTCGGCGCTTCGGCCATGAGCGATTTCGCCGACGTCGTTCCGGCCGCGATCGAGGAAGCGGGCGGTAGTGTCATCCGCGCCGGCATGCCGGTCGACCCCGGCAATCTGCTGGTGCTCGGCAGACTCGCCGGCAAGCAGATCATCGGCGCGCCGGGCTGCGCCCGCAGCCCCAAGGAGAATGGCTTCGACTGGGTGCTCGACCGGCTGATCGCCGGCCTCGACGTAACGGCGGCCGACATCGCCGGCATGGGCGTCGGCGGCCTGCTGATGGAAATCCCGACACGCCCGCAGCCGCGCGAACCGCTGCCGGCCGTAAGCCGGCTCAAGGTTGGGATCGTGCTTTTGGCAGCAGGTCGTTCGAGTCGCATGGGCGGGCCGAACAAGCTCCTGGCGCTGTTCGACGGCCAACCGTTGGTGCGCCGCACCGCCGAGCGTGCGCTCGCCTCGAAAGCTTCGGGCATGATCGTCGTTACCGGCCACCAGCGTGAGCGGGTGCGCGGCGCGTTGTCGGGCCTGGACGTGACCTTCGCCGACAATCCCGATTTTGCCGATGGGCTCTCCACCTCCCTGAAAGCCGGTATGGCCTATCTGCCGGGAGATGCCGCCGGTGCGATGATTGTTCTCGGAGACATGCCGGGTGTCTCGTCCGCCGATCTCGACCGGCTGATCGATGCGTTTCGCGGGGCAGGAGGCAATTCGGTGGTCCGCGCCTCGCACCTTGGCAAGCGCGGCAACCCGGTACTTCTGCCGCGCGCGCTGTTCCCGGCGATCGCCCATCTCGAAGGCGATACCGGCGCACGTCATCTGGTGGAGGCCGAGGGGCTCGACGTCATCGATGTGGAGATCGGCGAGGGTGCATCCGTCGATGTCGACACCCGCGAGGCGCTGGAAGGCGCCGGCGGCGTGCTGCAGGATTGACAAACCCGAGCCGAATTACGCATGCCTTGGGCATGGCTATTCGGTTCCTTCCCTCCGCGTTTGCGCCCTTACTCCACTTTCTGGCAGCGACATTTGTTTTTTGCGTCGCCGCCCACGCTGCCGCTCTGGAACTAAAACCCTTCAAAGACGACCTCTTCGCCTATCCGGCCACGCTGTCGTCCGACACCAATGGCACTTATACGGTCATCGACTACCGCGAGATGCGTGACATCAACCAGCGTGACCAGGTGCCGGAGCGAAGGGTGCACGCCCAGTATACCGACACCGGCGTACGCAAGGTGCAGCAGGATCTGCTGTTGAAGACCGATGCCGGTGATGTCAGGCACATTGCCGTTGGCAAGACGCAAGGCGCCGGCATCATCGTGCTTTACCTGCACGGGCAGGGGGGCAGCCGCAAGCAGGGCGTCGACGACTTCACCTTCGGCGGTAATTTCAACCGACTGAAAAACCTGATGGCCGGCAATGGCGGCCTCTATCTCAGCCCGGACTTTTCCGATTTCGGCGACACCGGCGCGGCGCAGGTCGCGGCCCTGATCAATCACTATGCCGAACAATCGCCAGCCGCGAAAATCTTCGTCGCCTGTGGCTCGATGGGCGGCGCCCTGTGCTGGAAACTAGCCGCCCGCAACGATACCGGCCGGCGCATCAACGGGCTGCTGCTGCTCGGCTCGCTATGGGACGAGAGTTTCCTCGCAAGCCCGGCCTTCAGGCGCCATGTCCCGGTCTTCTTCGGCCAGGGCAGCCATGACGTGGTCTTCCCCGTGGAAAAGCAGGAAGCGTTCTTCCGCTCCATCATCGCGAGATCGAAAGCCTATCCCTATCCGACGCGGTTTGTCCGTTTCGAGACCGGCACCCATGGTACGCCGATCCGCATGACCGACTGGCGCGGCACGCTCAACTGGATGCTGTCGAAGGCGCCTTGATGCATATCGGCCAAAGTGTGTTGGGTTTGGCTATCATCGTTCGGCCGATATCCTCTTGCAGGTGTAGGCTGATATGATCCAACGGCTCGGAAGCACGGCGATGGACGCTCGCCCCTTCAATATCCAGATTCCGAACGGACAACTTGAGGATCTCCAGGGCCGTCTTCACGCAACGCGATGGCCAGTTCCGCCAATCGAAACAGGCTGGAACGATGGGGCCGACCTGCCGTTCATGGAGCGCCTTGCGGATTACTGGCGAGATCGCTTCGACTGGAGAGCGCAGGAGGCGCGGCTGAACCGGCTTCCGCAATATCTGGCCAGGGTGAACAACCTGGACGTCCATTTTGTTCACCAGCCAGGCACCGGACCGGCGCCGCTGCCGCTGATCATCACGCATGGCTGGCCCGGTTCCTTCATCGAAATGGAACACATCATTCCATTGCTGACGGATCCATCTGCCCATGGTGGTGACCCAGCCGACGCTTTCCACGTCGTGGTTCCCTCGTTGCCCGGATATGGCTTCTCGCAGGCGCCGACGGAACCAGGCTTCCACTCCGGCCGCATCGCGGAGCTGTGGGTGCAGTTGATGTGCGGGCTCGGCTATGACCGCTTCGCTTGCCAGGGCGGCGACATCGGCGCGGGCGTCTCCGCCTGGATGGCACGGCTCCTTCCTGAAAACGTGCTTGGCGTCCATGTCAATTACATTCCCGGGAGCTATCGGCCACCCTTGGGTGCAACTGAGCCACCTGTCACTGTTGAGGAACAGGCATTTCTGGACAAGGCTGCGGCCTGGACGGCAACGGAGGGTGCCTATGCCCATCTGCAGGGCACGAAGCCTCAGACGCTTGCTTATGCGCTGACAGACTCGCCGATCGGTCTCGCAGCCTGGATGATCGAGAAGTTCCGTTCCTGGAGCGATTGCGACGGTGACGTGGAACGCGCCTTTGGCATGGACGCGCTCCTTACGGACGTTTCTCTCTACTGGTTCACCAATGCGCTCACCTCGTCCTTGCGGCTCTACAAGGAGAATCGGCTGTCCCCTCTTGCGTTCAAGGCGCAGGAACGCGTTTCGCCGCCACTTGGGGTAGCGCTTTTCCCCCGCGAACTGCCAATGCCGCCGCGCTCCTGGGTGGCGAGGGTCTTCGACGTGCAGCGATGGACACCGATGCCGCGGGGCGGCCATTTCGCTGCGCTGGAGGAACCCAATCTTCTGGTCCAGGACATTCGCGCCTTCTTTCGGCCGATGCGTTCGCGGCGTGAATCGAGAAGGTGAATGCGAAGGACGGGTCGAACGCGGCGTCCTTGATTGAGTCTTCCCTACGGAGCGGTGTTGTAGTCGACAACCGTCTGCGGGTTTTCCTCGCCGTCATAGGAGGCGTCGACGTCGTACTGGACGAGCGAAAAATCGCCGTTGCGGAACAGATAGGTGCCTGCTGACGAGGCATCGCCGGCGCCGCGCCATTTGTTGAAGGTGGTGATTGTGTGGGCGTCCTGGTCGTAGCTGGAATTGATCGCCCAGCCGGTGGTCTGAAAGCCGACGATGTGCATGGATTCGACCTTGCCTTCGCTGTCGTTGTTCACGTAGCGGATGTCCATCTCCGGTTCGGTGAACTGCAATTGCCTGACGCCGTTCGCCTCGTCGGTCATGTAGTAGATCGAGCTTTCATTGTATGCGGCCGCCGAGCAGGAAAAATGGAACAGGCGCGTTTCCTTGTCTGGATCGCCGGCCGCCGCATCCTTGTCCCTGTATTTGATGGAAAAAATCTCCGGCTCCTTGGCCGCGAGATCCCTGTCGCATTGATCGCTATAGCTGGCCAGGAAAGCCTTCCTGGCCTGCTCCAGGGCTGCATCCTTCTTCGGCGGCGGCGGGCCGTCGCCACAGCTAGCCGGCACAGCCTCCTCGAAATCCGCGCTCGACGGCTTCAGCGCTCCGCTGTCGATGAAGATCGGCTGGAATGGCGGCGCCTGAATCTGGGCATTGACCTGGCGCAGCGTGTAGCAGCCGGCAAAGACCTTCGCCTCGCCTTTCTTGTCGGTTGCCTGGATGGCGACCGGCACGCTGTAGTAGATGCTGCCTGCCGCGCCCTCGTTGGATACGGCGCCGGTCCTGACATCCACCCTGTCGGTACCGTCATAGCCCTTGACGAAGCTGTCGAAGTCCTTGGCCGGCTTGGTATCTCCATAGTAACCCCAGGCACGTGCGAATTCATGCCGGTTGATGGCACTGTAGAGCGAGCGGACAACCGCCTCGGCGCTCGACCTGTCATCGACGTAGGGCGCCTCGTCGGCAGGTGCCGACTGGGCGATCGAGGCAAGGGAGAACAAGGCAGTCGCTGCGAGAAAAGCGTGTCTCATCGGGAATCTCCACGCGGTAACGGAAATTCTACCACGGTGATTGCGGCGACGTGGTGACGCCTTGCGGGTATCGCTTGAAGAATCGCCCGGGAAGGCGCTAGTTCGCGCTCGCGGCGCCTCAACTGCCCCGGGAGATAATTGCGTGACCCTATCCATGTATGAAGTATCGGTAGCCGTGTTTTCGGCCCGGTTGAAAGCGCTGTCCAGCGTGCTATCCACGGCCGAACAGAACGCCGGCGAGCGCAAGATCGACCCGCAGGTGTTTCTGACGGCGCGGCTGGCGCCCGACATGTTCGCGTTGACCAGGCAGGTGCAGATCGCCACCGACCATGCCAAGGGAGCCCCATCGCGGCTCGCCGGCCGGGAGATTCCCAAATACGAGGACAATGAGGCGAGCTTTGCCGAATTGCAGGCACGCATCGCCAAGACGCTTGACCATCTGGCGACGTTCTCTGCGGCCGATCTCGAAGGTTCGGACGAGCGGATTGTCGAGGTCAGGCTCGGCGGGCGCGAGGTCTCGATGGCCGGTCTGCAGTATCTCTTGCATCTGGCCATGCCCAATTTCTATTTCCACCTCACCACCGCTTACGACATTCTTCGCCACAATGGTGTGCCGTTGGGCAAGGCAACGTTCCTGGGCTCGCGTTGACGGATCACGCCGTCAAGGCGTTGCGCATCAGGAGCGGAAATATCCTGGCTGGGCGAACTAGCGAACGGACATTTCGCGGGCGATGCGCGGGAAATCGGCGGGCTTGACGCCGATGTCGGCGCGGTCCGCATTGCTCATGGAATGCAGCAGCGCGAGCGCGGCACGATAACGCAGATGTTCCTGCGGCCGTGGCCGCGCGAACATTTCAGTGAAGAACCCCATAATCCAGGCCCCTGTTGGACCTCCCAGCGTCGGAATATAGGGGATTCGTGACAATTGTGCAGTGCAGCATTTGCATGCCTGCCATGCTCTGCAAAATTTTTCTGCCATGATCCTGCATCGCCTGAAACTTTCGCAGATCGCGAATCGTATCCCTCTTGCTGGGCACATGGCCGGTTTTTCCTCGCCGCTTCTGGCGAATTGCGGACTGCTGAAAGTGCGGCTTGGCTTTTGTGAGTGACGGGGCTGCGGTCCAGTCTCGCCAACGCTTTCAATTGTTAAAATCGGCGGCATGCATTTTTAACGAGCCGACCCTAAGGTGGATGTCTCGAACACACCGTGAGACTGGGGAGGCAGACATCGTTACCAGCGCCAAGCGGGATTTCGCTTCGTTGCTCGATGATCTCTTCGTCGCCTCCGACAAGGACGGGGGAGGCGAAGAGGCCGCCACTCGCCCGTCGATTCCATTTGACTATCTTTCCGTCGCCGACGAGCTCCATTCCGGCCGTATCAAGGTTTCTGGCAGCGGATTTGCCACCGAGTATCGCGAGGCAGGCGCGGATCTCGCCGCAGAATTCGCGGCCCTGCTCGATCATGCGAAGCTGGCACTTGCGGGCGAAGAGACAAGGCCCGAAGAAAAACTGCCACCGATCGATCCCGAATCAATTGCCGTGGAATTGGGATTGGACACGCCTAAGGCTGTCGCCGATTTTGGCCGCATGCGCCGCAGCTTCGCCTTTTCGAACCATCCCGATCGCGTCGCGCCGCACCTGCGCCAGCGCGCCATGATCCGCATGCAGGTGGCCAACATGCTGATCGACGAGGCCAAGCGGCGCGCCCTGGCAGGGGCTCGCCGCTAGCGCAGCCTGGTTCACGCAAAAGTCGGTTTGCCGAGGCTTGGAGAGCGCCTCTGCTTTCTTGTAGGATGAAACTTCCTTCCCCGCGCAGCCGCGCAAGCTTTTCCCGCCGGAGCACACTTCCATGCACAAACGCCGTCTCGGTCGGACCGATCTTCTTGTCACCCAGATATGCCTCGGTTCGATGACCTGGGGCCAGCAGAACACCGAAGCCGACGGCCACGCCCAGATGGACCTGGCCTTTTCGCGCGGGGTGAATTTCATCGACACTGCCGAGCTCTACCCGATCCCGCCCAAGGCGGAGACCCAGGGGCGGACCGAGAAGATCATCGGCAGCTGGATGAAGGCAAAGGGCAACCGCGACAAGATGATACTCGCCTCCAAGGTCGTCGGCCGCACCGCCAACAGCTGGTTTCGCGGCGACAGGCCGTCGCAGCTGGTGCGCGCCGATATCTTCGATGCCGTGGACAAGTCGCTGGCCAGGCTCGGCACGGACTATGTCGATCTCTACCAGATCCACTGGCCGGAGCGGGATATACCCTGGGGCGCCAATCCGACGCGCGTCGGCGCCGTGGCGCGCCGCACTGATTCCGTCGGGGCGCCGACCGGGGAAACGCCGATCGCGGAGACCCTTGCCGTTTTTGATGAACTGATGAAGGCGGGAAAGATCCGTCATTTCGGCCTGTCGAACGAGAGCTCCTGGGGCGTCATGCGCTTCATTGCAGAGGCTGACAAAGCCATTGGTCCGCGCGTCGCCTCGATCCAGAACGCCTATAATCTGGTCAACCGGACCTTCGAGGTGAACCTCGCCGAAGTCTGCGATCGCGAAGAGGTCTCGCTGCTTGCCTATTCGCCGCTCGCACAGGGTTACCTCTCGGGCAAATACGATCACGGCGCGCGCCCGCAGGGGTCGCGCTCGCAGCTCTTCAACCGCGGCCAGCGTTATGAGACGCCCAATGCCGCCGAGGCGCAGCTTGAATACAACGAGCTGGCGCGCTCCTTCGGCCTGGAGCCGGCGCTGTTCGCCAACGCCTATGTATCGAGCCGGCCCTTTGTCACGTCGAACATCATTGGCGCGACGACCATTTCGCAGCTGGAAATGGCGCTGTCTTCAGTCGAGGTCGTCTGGACCGAAGAGATGCAGAAGGCGGTGGACGCCATTCACCAGCGGGTCGGCAATCCCTGTCCTTGATTGGCTCGCGAGTGGAATTAACCAAGAATAACAGTGGGGTGCAGATGATGGTGGATTTTCCGATTGAAACAGTGCGTGGAAAATTCCCCGCGCTCGCTCTGACCGATAAAGGGCGCCGGCGCATCTATCTCGACAATCCCGCCGGCACGCAGGTGCCGCAGGCTGTGGCAGACGCAGTGTCGCGCTGCCTGTTGACCACCAACGCCAATCTCGGCGGCTATTTCGAAACGACGATCGCGGCTCAAGCTGTCGTCGACGAAGCGCATCACGCAATGGCCGACTTCCTTGGCGCCGCGGGCCCTGAGGAGATCATCATCGGCGCCAACATGACGACGATGACCTACCACATGTCGCGTACGCTCGGCCGCACGATGAAGCCCGGCGACGAGATCATCCTCACGCGCATGGACCACGAGGGCAATGTTTCGCCGTGGCTGCAGCTTGCTGAGGATCTTGGTCTCGTCGTGCGCTGGCTGCCCTTCGATGAAAAGAGTTGGCAGATCGAAGAGGCCGCGCTGACCGGGCTTCTGTCCGGGAAGACACGAATGGTCGCGTTGAACTACGCTTCGAATCTGACCGGTTCGATCAACCGGGTTAAATCTCTGACGCGCCTCGCAAAACAAGCTGGTGCCCTGGTCTATGTCGATGCGGTGCAGTTCGCGCCGCATGGGCTGATCGACGTGCAGGATCTCGGCTGCGATTTCCTGATCTGCTCGGCCTACAAATTCTTCGGACCGCATATGGGCATATTGTGGGGCCGTCGCGATGTCATCGATGACTTGCAACCCTACAAATGCCGCTGCTCGTCAGACAGGCTGCCGGAGCGGTTCGAACTTGGCACGCCGCAGATCGAACTGATGGCCGGTTTGACGGCGGCCGTCGACTATTTCGCCGATCTCGGTGCCGCGGCGGGCGAGGGCGGTTCACGGCGGCAAAGCATTGCCAAGGCGTTCGAAGTGTCGATCCCATATGAGAATGTGCTGACCCGGAGGCTGATCGAAGGCCTGTCGGATATCCAGGGGCTGACGGTCCGTGGCATCACCGATCCTGCCCGGATCGGCGAGCGTGTGCCGACGGTATCCTTCACCGTCGACGGGATCGCGCCGGAAACGATCGTCCGGCAGATGAACGCAGAGAACATCTTCCTCTGGTCCGGCCACAACTACGCCTGGGAGATCGTCCACCAGCTCGGCATTCCGGCCGAACAAGGCGTCGTGCGCATCGGCATCGCCCACTACAACACATCCGACGAGATCGACGAGACGCTGGAGAGCGCGCATCGGATCATCGCCATGCTCAGGCAGCAGCGGCCCTGACCCGAGATCGACCGGTCAGCGTGCCTTGGTGCCGAACCCGGTCAGGAAAGCGGTGAGGTTGTCACCGAGTCCGTCGGAGAGGTAGCCGCCTTCCTGGACGATTGCCGTCGGCAGGCCGAGCTTGGCGATGGCCTCGCCGATGCGCGAGAAACCTGGCGTCGTCACCGAAAGTCCGCCGAACGGATCACCCTCGAACACGTCGAGCCCGAGCGCCACGACCAGCGCGTCGGGCGAGAAGGCGCGGATGCGCTGGAACGCCACCTCAAGCGCTTCCAGAAACGCCGCGTCGGCGGATTTGCGTGGCAAGGGCAGGTTGAAATTGTAGCCGAGACCGAGCCCTTCGCCGCGCTCGTCGGCATGTCCCCAGAAGAACGGATAGAAGCGCACCGGGTCGGCATGCAGCGACACGGTGAGCACGTCCGGCCGCGCATAGAAAATGCCTTGCGTGCCGTTGCCGTGATGCAGATCGACATCGAGGATCGCAACCCGTGCCGCTTGGCGGCGCAGTACCTGTGCTGCGAGGGCCGAATTGTTGATGAAGCAGAAGCCGCCGGCGACGTCGGCGAACGCATGGTGACCGGGCGGGCGGCAAAGCGCATAGGTGGCCGGCGCGCCCGCCATCACCGCTTCCGCCGCCTCGACCGCGCTCCACGCGCTCCACAGCGCGCTTTGCCAGGTCTCGCCCGAGATCGGGCAAGCCGTGTCGGCCATGTGGTACCCAGCCTGGCCGACCGCGGAGGCCGGATAGGAGCCGTTGCGCGCGATCGGGTGAATGTTGGGGATCACTTCCGCCGAGGCACCCTCGATGCGTTCCCAACGCGTGTAGATATGCTCCAGGAAATCGAGATATTCGGGCGTGTGCACCGCCGCGACCGGACCAAGTCCGTGATTGCGCGGCCGCTCGATCGTGCAGCCGGCCGATTTTGCGCCTGCTAACAATCTCTCGACGCGCTCCGGCTTTTCGGGATTGGGCTGCGGGGCGCCGCTGGAAAGGAAAGCCTTGGGGTCGTGGCGCTTCTGCTCCTGCGCGTAGAAGGCTTTCATTCTTTTTCCTCCGGCGCGTAGGCAAAGGCGAAGAAAGCGTCGCCGATGATCTTCTGCGTCTGCTCGTAGCTCGACCAAGCGATGCCCAGCCGTTCATAAAACGCCTTTGCGCTCTCATTGTCGGTATCGACGGACAATCTGAGATAAGCGCCGCCTTGCTTGCGGCACTCGGCCGCGACGCGCCGCAGCAGGCGCTCGCCGATCCTGCGGCCGCGAAACCGGTCCTCGACATAGAGGTCCTGCACATAGACGCCGGGCCGCCCCATCCAGGTCGAGAAGATCGGGAAATAGAGGCACAGTCCGGCGAATTCGCCATCGACTTCGGCGATCAGGGTCGAGAAGGCGGGTCTTTCGCCAAAGCCCCAGGTCCTGAGATCGTCTGGCGTTGAGAGGATTTCCTCGGGCGCGCCGATATGGGTGCCGAGCTTCAGAATTGCGGCATGGATGGTTTCGACGTCTTCGATCCGTCCGGGGCGCAAGACGATCCTGGGCGTGGGAACAGTCATTGAAGGCGCATCTCGGATCACCATCACTAGAACGCTACCCTGTCACCACCCTTCAGCGCCAGCATGTCGCGTGCTTCGGCCGGCGTGGCAACCTCCAGCGACAGTCCATCGAGAATGCCACGGATACGGCGCACCTGATCGGCATTGGACTTCGCCAGCTGGCGGCCGTCGTAGAGACTGTCTTCGAGCCCGACACGGACATTGCCGCCCATGGCCGCGGCGATCGAGATCAGCGGCATCTGGTGGCGGCCCGCGGCCAGCACCGAGAACTGGTAGCTGTCGCCGAACAGCTTGTCGGCGATGCGCTTCATGTGGATGAGATTGTCCGGATCGGCGCCGATGCCGCCCAGAATGCCCAGCACGAATTGGATGAACAGCGGCCCCGACACCAGCCCGCGGTCTCGGAAATGCGCCAGCGAATAGAGATGGCCGACATCGTAGCATTCGAATTCGAAGCGCGTGCCGCAGCCCTTGCCCAGTCTCTCGAGAACGCCCTCCATGTCGGCGAAGGTATTCTTGAAGATCGTGTCGCGTGTGGCTTCCAGCAGCTTCGGTTCCCATTCGTGTTGCCATTCCCTTGGCTTGTCGAGCATCGGGAACAGCGCGAAATTCATCGAGCCCATGTTGAGCGAACACATTTCGGGCTCGGCCCGCAACGGCGCGGCCAGACGCTGGTCCAGCGTCATCAGGGAGGAGCCGCCGGTTGTGATGTTGATCACCGCCGACGTCGCCTGCTTGATGCGTGGCAGGAACTGCATGAACACATCCGGATCAGCCGTTGGCCGGCCGTCTTTTGGGTCGCGGGCATGGAGATGCAGGATGGAGGCGCCGGCCTCGGCCGCGGCGATGGCATCCGCCGCGATCTGATCCGGCGTTACCGGCAGATAAGGCGACATGGACGGTGTATGGACCGAGCCGGTGACGGCGCAGGTGATGATGACCTTTCTCGGCGCCATTGTTTTATCCCTGGCCTTCGACCGGCAGGTTGAGTTCGGCAGCCAGAACTTCGAGCGAGTCGCCGATGATGGAGACGATCTCGCCGACCTGCTCCTTGGTGACGATCATTGGCGGCGCAACCATGAAATTGTCGCCGTCGACACCGCCCTTGACCTTGCGGCCATAGATGATCAGCCCGCGCTCATAGGCGAGGTCGAGCAGGCGCTGGGTGGCCTTTTTGCCCTGGTCTATCGGCCGCAGCGTTTCGGGGTCGGCAACCATCTCGGCGCCGGTGAGCAGGCCCTTTCCGCGCACGTCGGCGATGAACGGGAAGCGCTTGGTGAGCCCCTGCAATCCCTCCATCAGCACATCGCCCATGGCGGCCGCATTGGCGATCAGGTCGAGGCGGTCCATTTCGCCGAGCACGGCCAGCCCTGCGGCGCAGGCGAGCGGATTGCCGGCATAGGTATGGCCGTGCTGGAAGCCGCCGGAGGCAAGCAGCGGCTGCACCAGCCGCATCGGCGCCGCCAGCGCGCCGAGCGGCGCGTAACCCGATCCCAGGCCTTTTGACAGCGCGACGATGTCTGGCTTGCAGTTCCAGTGGTCGCCCCCGAGGAATTTTCCCGTGCGGCCGGCGCCGCTCATCACTTCGTCATGGATGAGCAGGATGCCGTAGCGGTCGCAGATCTCGCGGATGCGCGCATAGTAGCTGTCCGGCGCCACCAGCGCCGCGGTGGCAGCACCCCCGATCGGTTCCATGATGAAGGCGACCACGCTTTCCGGCCCCTCGGCCAGGATTTTCTCCTCAAGCATGTCTGCATAACGGACGCCGCGCTGTTCCATCGAGAGATTGTCGCGGTCGCGCCAGGCGGTAGGCGACGGCACTGTCGGCATCACCCGCATCATCGGCGTGAAGGTCTCGGCCAGCGCATCGTCGCCGGTGATCGAGAGCGAACCCAGCGTGCCGCCATGGTAGGAAGGAAAGCGGGTGATGACCTTCCAGCGGCTGGCCTGGCCGGTGGCCACCGCCCACTGCCGCGCCAGCTTGATGCAGGATTCGGTCGCTTCCGAGCCGCCTGAGACGAAGAAGATACGATCCATGCCTTCGGGCAGTTTGACGGCGAGTTCGCGCGCCAGCTCTTCGGCCGGTTCGTTCTCGAAATGCAGCCGGTAGGCGAAGGTAGCGCGATCCATCTGCCGCTTCATGGCGTCGAGCACATTGCGGTTGGAATGGCCGATATTGGCGACCATCGGGCCGCTCGATCCGTCGATGAAGCGGCGGCCGTCCTGCGTCCACATATAGATGCCCTCGGCGCGGTCGATTAGCGGCCGGCGCAGGCTGGAGAGGTAGAACAGATGCGATTGGCGCCGGGAGTCAGTGTCCAAGGCTGCGGTCGGGGCTTTCGACATGTCAGGACTTTCCGAGATAACGATCGAGGACATTCTGGGTAACGCGTTCGACCATCGGGTCCTGCCTCAGCAGGCCGGCGACCCATTCGCAACTCCCGGCGTGGAAGACCTCGCCCTTGCCGCGCGGGAAACTGACGATCATGCCGTTGCCGCGTTTGACTTTTTCCAGGCTGGCGTCGCTCCGATCGCCAAACAGCGTCTCGGCGCTGAAGCGGCCATCCTCGTCGGTGAGAAACTGATCCTCGATCGGGATATCGGCGCTTTCCTCGACCTGGCTGGCCATGCCAACCGCGAGAACCTGCAAGCCATCCGGCGCGCCGCTGGTCGCGGTCGGGTAGGGCAGGCCGCCGCGGATTTCGAAGTCCAGCCCGTCGACCTCATAGCCATAGACATGGCTGTCGGCGCCAAGCAGGTCGCCATAGTAGATGCCGGTTCCGGCAAAGGCCCAGTGCTCGGGTCGATACACGGGAAAGCCGCGCACACCGCGTGGGGCGCAGCCGCCCCAGCCGGCATAGAGGCCGCGTGTGGCGTTGAGCCCGAAGGTCGCCGAACCCTGCCGGCCGATCTCGGGCGCCTCCCAGGAGTTGGTGGCGCGGGTGACGTCGCCGCCGCGATAGGCGGGGTCTTCGGCCCGGGCACGGTATTTGTAGCAGACCTGCCGCCGGCCTTCATCCTCCAGCCGCGTCTGCCACATGAAATTGCCGGCGAAACGCGCCGCATGGCCGCCGCGCTCGACGTAGCTGTCGACCGCATCGCGCATTTCCCAGGTCCAGTACTCGTCATGGCCGACGAAGACGGCGCAATCGTAACCGTCGAGAATCTCAGGCGAGAAGTGCAGATCATGCTGGCTGGCGAGGTCGACGGCGTAGCCCGCCCGTTCGGCGAAGCGGAAGAAATGGCTGTCATAGCTCGCCCAGCCCGACGAGGCGTATTTCTTCGAATGGCCGGTCGCAAGCGCCCATTCCATGTGCGGATAGCGCGGCACGGTCCTGGGTGGCACCGCGACCTCCAGCGGCACGCGCGGCGCCTCCGTGGGCAGCACGACGAAGCCGCGGCACCAGGGGCGCTGCGTCGAGACAACAGGCGAGTACTGGTTGCGGTCCGGCCCGGTGATGCCTTGATAATGATTGGAGCCGCCCCAGGTGTTGTAGGCGAGCCAGGTGCCTGTCGCCGCCACCTGCAGCACACGGCCTGGCTTCTTGCCGGGCAGCGGCGCGACGATGAAGAGATGATGGGAGAGGATCGGCTTGCCGTCGCGGCCGTCCGCGGTCAGCGTCACGCGGTAGGCGCCGGACGGCCAGTCGCTGCCGACGGTGAATTCGAACGAGGCTTCCCAGCTGCAGCCTTCGGCCGAGCACTGGTCTGGACTTTCCTGCCAACGCGCCGCAATGCCGGACTTCTCGAACACCTTTGTTTCGGTGCCGCCGTCGCGGACGATCGTCATGCTGAAGGACGGTGCAGTCGAACTGACATGCAGCGCCACGGTCTCGCCAGCGCGATAGGAAAACCGGTCGCTGTAGCACCAGATTTCACCGCGCTCGCCATCCATACCCGGCCATTCGTAATAGTGGCCGCGCACCGCGTGCCGGCGTTGCTCTGGCGTCAATCCGAAATCGGGGAATTCAGTGGTCAATCTGGTCATTGTCATGCTCAGGCTGAAAGGTATTTCTTGAGGAAGGTGCGGGTGCGTTCCTTTTGCGGGGCGCGGAAGATGTCGCCCGGCGGGCCTTCTTCCACCACCACGCCGCCATCCATGAACAGCACCCTGTCGGCCACTTCGCCGGCAAAGCGCATTTCATGCGTTACGATGAGCATGGTCATGTGCTCGGCGGCAAGCTGCTTCATCACCGCGTTGACCTCGTCGACCAGCTCCGGATCGAGCGCCGAAGTGGCCTCGTCGAACAGCATCACCTTGGGCTGCATGGCCAGCGCGCGGGCAATCGCCACGCGCTGCTTCTGCCCGCCCGAAAGACGCGAGGGATAGGCGTCGATCTTGTCGGAGAGACCGACCTTGGACAAAAGACCAAGCGCCAGCGCACGAGCCTCGGCTTTCGGCATGCTTTTCAGGATCACCGGCCCCATCGTGATGTTCTCGATCACGGTCAAATGCGGGAACAGGTTGAAGTGCTGGAACACCATGCCCATCTGCTGGCGCACCTTGTTGATGTGCCTTTCGAACGCCTGGCCCTGCAGCTTCTGGTTGACCTGCAGGCCGTCCAGCCAGACTTCACCGCTGTTCAAACTCTCGAGATGGTTGATGGAACGCAGCAGCGTGCTCTTGCCGGAGCCGCTCGGGCCGATGATGGCGACGATCTGCCCACGTTCGACCGACAGGTTAATACCTCTGAGGACCTCGACGGCGCCAAACGATTTGCGTGCGCCGCGGACCTCGACCATTGGCCGCTGCGTGCTCATCGGGAAACCTCCACATGTCTTTCAAACCGATGCAGGGCCGCCTCGAGCACGAGGTTGAGAATGTAGTAGAGTGCCGCGGCAGTGATGTAGAATTCGAAAGGGCGAAACGTTTCGCTGATCGCCAGTTGCGCCGAGTGAACCAGCTCGGCAATGCCGATGACCGAGACGATGGAGGATTCCTTCAACAGCGCGATCAAATTGCTGCCGATCGGTGGCGCCGTGTTGCGGATGGCTTGCGGTATCACGACATGGCGCAGCGTCTGCCACTTGCCGAAGCCGATGCTGCGCGCGCCTTCCGTCTGGCCGACATCGACGGCCACGATGCCCGCCCGGATGACATCGGCATTGTAGACGGCAAAATGCAGTCCAAGGCCGACAATGCCGGCCGCCAGCGCAGGGATGTCGATACCGACCTGCACCAGGCCGAAATAGATCAGGAAGAGCTGCAACAGCAGCGGCGTGCCCATGAACACCCACATGAAGGCGCGCACGGGGTAGGCCAGGATTGCCGGTGCGTAGAGTACGACAACGGCAAAGAAGATGCCGACGACGAAGCTCATCGCTCCCGCCGAGACCGTCAGCACTGATGTCCACCAGGCGCCGGTCAGCAGAAGATCCCAGTAGGGCGCGACGACGGTGAAATCCAGGTCTTGCATCGTGTTCTGCCCTCAGACGATCGCGAAGCGTTTGTCGAGCACGTCGACTATGCGGGCGACGGCATAGACCATGATCATGTAGAGCAGGGCCGCGACGCCGAAGATCTCGAACGGCTTGTAGGTGGAGCCGATGAAGCGCTGGGCGGTGTAGGTCAATTCCACGACCGAGATGGTGGACACCAGGGCCGAGCCTTTCAGCAGCGCGACCGTGTTGACGCCGAGCGGGCGGATCATCAGCCTGGCGGCTTGCGGCAGCACCACCTTGCGCAAGGTCTGGAACCGGCCAAACCCGATCGTGCGCGCCGCCTCCGTCTGGCCCCGGTCGACCGCCACCACGGCGCCGCGGATTGATTCCGCCATATAGGCGCCGATGTTCAGCCCGAGGCCGATCACGCCGGCCGCGAACGGATCCAGATTGATGCCGATCTGCGGGCCGCCGAAATAGAACACGAAGAGCTGGATCAGGCACGGTGTGCCGCGAAACAGGCTCACATAGAGTGTGCCGACGGCCCGCAGGATCGCCGATCTCGACATTCTCGCGGTCGCGGCAAGTGCTGCCGCGGCCAGCCCCAGGACCAGGGCCAGCGCTGTCAGTTCCAGCGTCACCAAGGCGGCTTCCACGAAGAACGGGAAGACGCGCTGCATCAAAGAGAAATCCATGAAATGGCCCGGCGCAGTGGCTTTCGGCTTCAGGCGGCCTGAACCGTCGAAGCCTTGGCGAAATTAGCGGATGTCGCTGCCCACCCAGTGCATGGATATCTTCTGGTAGGTGCCGTCGGCCATCATGCCGTCCAGCGCCTTCTGCATGGCGGCCTTGAGCTCCGGATTGTCCTTGCGGATGGCGATGCCGATGGCGACGCTGCCGCCTTCGATACCCGGCGTGTCGAGCTTGCGTACCTTCTCGCCGGTCTCCTTGACGGCGACCATGACCGGAATGTTGTCGACGACGATGGCGTCGACGCGACCGGCCTTCAATTCCAGCAGCAATTCCGGCAGCCCCTTATAGGTGCGGATGTCCCAGCCGCCCTGTTGGCGCGCCCATTTCTCATGCGTTTCGCCGAGCGTCACGCCAAGGGTCTTGCCTTTGAGATCGTCGAGGCTCTGCACCTTGGAATCCTGGTTGACGAAAACCGCGCGGCCGGCGTGGTAGTAGGGGCCGACGAAATCGACCACCTTCTCACGCTCCGGCGTGATCGTCATTGAGCCGACCACGGTGTCGTATTTGTTGGCGAGCAGGCCGGCGATGATGCCGTCCCAGGCGGTGGTGATGATGGTGCCCTTGACGCCGATGCGCTCGGCGATGGCCTTGCCGATATCGGCGTCGAAGCCGACGACCTCGTTCTGATCGTTGACGAAGTTGAAAGGCGGATACTGACCGCTCATGGAAATCTTCAATTCGCCCGCCGCCTTGATCTTCTCGAGGTCATCGGCCCTGGCCGAGACGTTAGTGAAGAAAGACGCAAACAGCAGCGCCGCGACGGCAATGCCGGAAAATACCTTGTTCATTTGAACCGTCCTCTGGATGGAGCGCGAAGGCTTGTTCTTGGGAGGCATTGGGGCGCCTCCTGACGGCAATGATTGCCTTTGCGGTAGCATTGCGCAAATAGATAATGGAAATAGGGAGCATAGATATCAGGAATGGCATTGCCGCGCCCCGAACGGCTGGTCTGGGATCTGGACTGGAACCTTTTGCGGACATTCGTCGTCATCGCGGAGGTGAAGAGCATCACGCGTGCCGCCGAGAGGCTGAACCTCAAGCAGCCAAGCGTCAGCAATGCGCTGCGGCGGCTGGAAGACCGGGTCGGCAGACGGCTGGTCGAGCGCGATGCGACGCGCTTCGAACTCACCGAGGTTGGACGGCTTCTCTACGAGCAGAGCATCGAGGTGTTCGGCACCATATCGCAACTGCCGCTCTTGATGCGCGGCATCAGCGACGATGTTACCGGCCATGTCATGATCGCGACCGCCAGCCATGTGGTCTCGCCGCTGTTCGACCGGGCGCTGTCGGAATTCCACCGCAACTATCCGCGCGCCAGCATCACCATTTCGGTCGCGGCAAGCACCGAAGTGGCCAAGCAGGTGAGGGAGCGCCGTGCTTCGTTTGGCGTCTGCCTGGTCAGCCAGCGCGATCCGGCGCTGCAATACGACATGGTCTATCGCGAGTTCTTCGGCTTCTTCTGCGGGCCGCGGCACAGGCTCTACGGGCAAACCGGACTGACGCTGGCCGATCTCCGCGACGAGCCCTCGGTATCGTTCCAGACCGACCATATTTCGGATGCGCTGCGGCCGGTCGCGCTGTTGCGCAGCGAAGCACGGCTGAACGCGGATGTCGTGGGTGTGTCGTCGAGCCTGGAGGAGGTGCGGCGCATGATCGTCGCCGGGCTCGGCATCGGCCCGCTGCCGCTGCATGTAGCGCGGCGCGATGTGGCGGACGGCGCGCTGTGGCGGCTGCCGCCCTATGATGAGCCGCCGGCCATCGATATCTTCCTGCTGGTCAATCCGGACAAGGCGATGAACCGCGCCGAGAAGGCGTTGCTGTCGGGCCTGCAGACGCTGATCGCCGAGACGCCGCTCGAGGACCGTATCTACAAAGGCTGATATGCAATATCGAATGTGCGGCGGCAGACAAACCCGCTTGCCTCCCTATTCATCGCCATGCCCTTGGCCCTCGTCGACAAAGCGACTATCTCAGGACAAGGCGGCGTTCCGCCCAGGGGGTCGACATGCTCAGAGTGCAGAAGGTCAAGGTCGACGACATCTACGTGCCGACGGCGCGCAAGAAGACGCTGCATCCCGAGACGGTCCGTCATCTCGCCGAGGACATTCTGGAGAATGGCATGAAGATGCCGATCCAGGTCCGTCACGACGGCAAGCGTCATATCCTGGTAGAAGGCCTGCATCGGCTGGAAGCGGCCAAGTGGCTCGGCGAGACCGAGATTGATGCCTATCTGGTGCAAGCCAAGCGTCACTGACGCGTCCTCGATTTCGCCGTTGGTCCCCATCCACGGGAAAGCCCCAGAATTTCTCCTTGATGATGTCGGTCTGCATTTCGCTGGTTCGTCCTTGGGACGGAAGCCGGGTCAGACCAATATTCTCGATCGGTTTTCGCGCGGGTTGGGGCCGATGCACCAGCCATCTCAAGAACGCACCGACACACGGACAGACTGGAGGAGATCGATATGTCCAAAGCCCTGCTTTTCGCCATTCTTGCTTCGGCCGCGGCGCTTCTCGCCGGTCCGGGCATCACCAACGCAAAAGAGGTAAAATCTGCCATGACGACCGAAGCGAAGACACCGCCGAAGCCTGAAAAATCCGGCCTGCTGCCGATCAACGGCCTGAATTACTATTATGCCGTCTACGGCAAGGGTGAGCCGCTGCTTCTGCTGCATGGCGGTCTCGGTACATCGGACATGTTCGCCCCCCTCCTGCCGAAGCTTGCCGAGCATCGCACTGTCATCACCGTCGACCTGCAAGGCCATGGCCGCACTGCGCTTGGCGACCGGTCGTTCACGCTGGAAGCAATGGGCGACGACATGGCTGATATCGTCAAACGGCTTGGTTACGGCGAGGTCGACGTCATGGGTTATTCGCTGGGCGGCGGCGTCGCCTTCCGCATGGCCGTCCAGCACCCCGAAACGGTGCGCCGGCTTGTGCTGGTTTCGACCGGCTATGCCGCCGACGGTTTCTATGACGAGATGCGCCCGCAGCAGGCGCAGGTGAGCGCGGCAGCGGCCGATTTCATGAAGGACACGCCGATGTACAAATCCTACGTCGCGGTGGCGCCGCATCCCGAGGAGTTCCCGAAGCTGCTCGACACACTCGGCAACTTCATGCGCCAGAACTACGACTACTCGGCCGATGTTCCCAGGCTAAAGATGCCGGTCATGCTGGCCTACGGCGACAGCGACATGTACAAGCTCGAGCACGAGATCAAGTTCTACCAGATGCTCGGCGGCGGGTTGAAGGACGCGGGCTGGATGCGTGAAAACCTGTCGCGGAACCGCCTGGCGATCCTGCCCAACCGAACCCACTACGACGTCTTCTTCGCTCCAGAGCTGACGGCCGCCGCGCTGCCGTTCCTCAACGGTGAGACCAAGGTGAAGAGCTGGGACGAGGTGGTCGGCGAAACCGAATAGCTTGCCCGGCATTGGCTGCCGGCGGTCTCCCTCGAGGCGGCTGGCAGTTTTATCGCCGCAGTCGATGCGATCGTATCAATGCTTTTGAATTGACCCGGTGTCGGGCGTCGATAGTCTCGCATCAAATCTTCTCAGGAATGGATACGGCAATGGCTAATTATCAGGGCGGATGCCTGTGCGGCGCGGTGCGTTATCGCGCCGACGTCGAGCCCGTCAACGAACGCATCTGCCATTGTCGGCTTTGTCAAAAGGCAATCGGCGCCGCCTTCAATGCGCGTGTGCTGTTTCGCATCGACGATGTGACGATCGAAGGGCCGGTGGCGACCGTGAACAGCTCGCCGGATATTAAACGGGGGTTTTGCCCAAGCTGCGGCACGACGATGTTTTCGCGGCGCGATGCCGCCGGCATTATAGGCGTCACCACCGGGTCACTCGACGATCCGTCCGTCTTCAAGCCACAGATGCACATCTGGATCGTCTCCAAGCAGTCCTGGGTGGTGCTCGATGACGGCTTGCCGCAGCACGAAGGCGCGCCGCCTGCCTGAGGCCTCCGGCCTTCCTTCACGCCTTATGAAAGAAGATGAATCTGCGCTTGAGCGCCGAAACCGATGAGCCGTGCCGGATGAAGTGCGGCATGGCCACGCATCCACCCTTCGGACCAACAGAAGGGTGACGTTACGCGACCATGACAAAAATTAATCGAAACAGTCACGAAATAACCGAAACAGTCACGCGAAAGCCGGCAAACCGTCATTGGCGAGCCATCATTGTCCCCCTATTTAACCGGTGCGGGCCGGCATTCGAGGAGACGACGGATGAACGACAGCATCAGCACCCTGGACGAGCTTTTGAGCGATCCGATGGTCCTGCTTGTGATGGAGCGCGATCGTGTGCGCCCGGAACAGGTGCGCATGCTGCTCGAACGGGCGCGCCGGCCTTCCGTCGAGGAGCCGGTTGTCCCGCCGGCGCACGTGATCGCTAGGACGTGCCAGAAACTCTGGCTTTGCCCCTGATCGCATCGTGATTTGCTCCAGTTTTGCAGACCGACTCAACGGGCCGGGTCTGGCGCTGCCAGCGCGCCGAGGCGGCGCGGTGTTGATATTCGAACACGCCTTCCACACTCGGTGAATTGATTTTCCGGCCCATGGCGGTATGGCTTTGCCCGGGCCGATCGCCAGCGGTCGTCCTCCGCCCACTCGATCTCTCACATATGAAATTCGTCATGGCCGACATCTGCATGCAAGGCATGGACACCGGCTTTGTCGGTCTGGGATACGCCAAGGTCGCATTTCTCGGCCTGGTCCAAGGCATCACCGAACTGCTGCCGATTTCCTCCACCGCTCATATGCGCATCGTTCCGGTGGTGCTGGGCTGGCAGGATCCCGGCTCCTAAAGCAATTCCAGGAAAAGTGCGTAGCGGTTTTCCGTCCGGAATTCGTCAGACAAGGATAAAAAGGTAATTCCAGAAACGTGGGTGCCGGTGTTGCGCCGGCGCAACCCCGGGCAGCCACGCGTCGATCGTCGAAGATGTGATCGGCCGCCTTCATTGACTTCGGGCAAAAATCCACTTTTAATGTTCTGTTAAGAAAAACAGATGGGTGGGGCCGTATGGCATCCTCGGTGGGTTGGCGCCGCAAGGCGAAGGGGTTTGGGTTTGCGCTTGCGCTGACGACTTCTTGTTCGGCGGCGGGTTTGGCGAATGCGGCGTCGCTTTCCATGACCATCGGCGGCCAAACCTCCCAACCGATCGGACACTATGATTTTTGCAAGGTCCATTCTGCCGAATGCTCCATCCGCTCGCCCGCCAACGCTCCGGAGAGCATGACCGGCCAGCTGTTGCGGGAGATTTCCGCCGTAAATCTCACGGTCAACACGCGCGTCAAGCCGATGAGCGACATCGACAATTACGGCAAGGACGAGTGGTGGGCCTACCCCGACAACGGGTTTGGCGACTGCGAAGACTACGCGCTTGAAAAGCAGCGCGAGCTCAAGGCCGCCGGCATCGCCATATCCAATCTGCTGATGACGGTGGTGCGCAAGCCGGACGGCGAAGGCCACGCCGTACTTACGGTGCGCACCGACAAGGGCGATTTCATCCTCGACAATCTCAGCGACAAGGTTCGCCTCTGGAACCAGACCGGCTATCGCTACCTGAAGAGACAGGCTAGCGACAACAGCGGTCGCTGGGTTTCCATCCTTGGCGGCGACGAGCGGCTCGTCAGCTCTGTTCAATGATGTCGCCGGTCCCTTGTGTCGGCAGCCGCATTTCGACCTTAGCCGTTTGATCCATCCTCCCTTGGGGACGACCTTGCTTCGTGCCGGTGAGTGCTGGCGGCCGCCCGTTGGAACTGGTAATCCGGTGCGCGCATGGATCTTCTGACTATCCTGCAGTCCGCGCCTTTGCTGCTGGCGCTGATCAAGACCGCGCTGCCGTCGGCAGCGGCGATCGGCATGGGGTTAGGCCAATGGCTCGCTTCGTTGCCGCCATGCCGCGATTTCGTCTTCGAGGCCACCAGCTACCTGGTCTGCGAGGTCGATCCCAGACGATACCGGATCGAATTGTTCTGGAAGGACCCGGCCGGCAAGCCCTATCAATCGCTGCACAATCTCGACGACGCCCAGCGGCGGGCCGGGCGCACGATGCTGTTCGCCATCAATGCCGGAATGTACCATCCAAACCTCGCGCCGGTCGGCCTGTATGTCGAGCGCGGGCAGGAGCTGGCCTCGGCGAAGGTCGGTTCGGGAAGCGGCAATTTTTCGCTCCAGCCCAATGGCATCTTCTACATCAGCGACGGCAAGGCCGCGGTCCGCGCGACAAGGGATTTCCTAAAGAAGCGTCCGCCCACCGACTATGCCACGCAGTCCGGGCCGATGCTGGTGATCGACGGCCGATTGCACCAGAAATTCCGGGCCGACGGCACCTCGCGCAAGACGCGCGACGGTGTCGGGGTGCGAAGGGACGGTGTCGCCGTCTTCGCCATTTCGAATGGCACGGTGACATTCCATGCATTCGCACGCCTGTTTCGCGACGGACTCGGCTGCGACAATGCGCTGTTCCTCGACGGGTCGATATCGAGCCTGCTCGCGCCGGCCATCGGCCGCAATGACGACTACTGGAATCTGGGGCCGATGATCGGCGTGTTCAGGAATCCGGGCTGACGGCCGTCGGCGCATCGCGCTCTCCACAGTAGCCGCTCCAACATGCTTAAAAACTTGATTCAATCTTTATTGGTAATTTCTCGTTCATAACTCGAACTGGTTTGTCCGTCGGCCGTCGCCTTCGGTCTGTTGTGTTTGAGTACAGGTCCAGATGCGGTTACCAGGCGTCATCAGTTTCGTGATCGCATCGCTGTGCCTTGCCGGCTGTTCGTCGACATCCGGCGTGGACGCGCTGGACATGCAGAGGCCGTCGAACGAGATCACCAGCTCCGTGGTGCGGCCAAGCGCACCGATCGCATCCGTCCCCGTGAGAAAGGCCGAGCGGAGAGTGGCGGAAGCCACGCCGGAGGACGAGAGTGTCCGGCCTTTCGGCCTGACGGAGGAAGAGACGGTGGCGTTTCCGGCGCCCGACCTGCCGGACAGCATCGAGCCGCCGGTCGTCGAACCGGCGGCGCTGGTATCGCCGCCGAAGCTTTTGTCGCGGGCAGCACCGCCCATGCTGGCCGGACCGGTCACGCGCTACAGCTTTCGCGATGCCAAGCCGATCAATTTCGGCCGCTCCTCGCCACGCCGTCTTGCCGTGCATGGTGTCGACGTGTCGCGCTGGCAAGGCAACGTCAACTGGGAGAAGCTGCGCGCCCAGGGGGCCAACTTCGCCTACATCAAGGCGACCGACGGCGGCGACCATCTCGATCCGATGTTTATGAAGAACTGGCGCAACGCCGATGCCGCCGGGCTGAAGCGCGGCGCCTATCATTTCTTCTACTGGTGCCGCACGGCCGGCGAGCAGGCCGACTGGTTCATCCGCAACGTGCCGAAGGTCGACGGCGCCCTGCCGCCGGTGATCGACGTGGAGTGGAACGGCGAATCCAGCTGCAAGCGGCGGCCGTCGCGCGAAAAGGTGCTGGAGAAGATGCAGGTGTTCATGGACAAGCTGGAGCGCCATTACGGCCAGCGGCCCATCATTTACACAGCGCCCGATTTCTACCGCGACAATCTCAGGGGCGAATTCCTCGATTACCCGTTCTGGCTCCGCGCCGTGGCGCAGCATCCCTCAAAGGTCTATCCCGGCCGCAAATGGCTGTTCTGGCAGTATTCCGGCTCGGGCCTTTCGCACGGCGTGACGGGCCGCATCGACCTCAACGTCTTCCACGGCGACGAGCGGCAATGGCGCGCCTGGGCCGGCAGCCGGCAGATGGTGGCGGACGCGGATTGAGGCCGAAGAAGAGGCCATAGTCTAACGGCGCGAAAGCCTGCTCGTAGAAGAGCTTACTCCTCTCGTTGTCCCTCACTTCGATTGTGGTCGATCACAGCCCCGGTCCGAGACATTGAAACAAATCGGCCCGATCTTGCGACCGGGCCGATGCGTCTCAAATTTCAAATTTCTCAGCTGCACCCGCTCGTCGAGCCGCAGGTGTCGCATTTTTCGCAGGTGCCGTTCCGCACCATGGTGAAGTTATGGCACTCCGAGCACTCGTTGCCGGTATAGCCCTGCATCAGCGATTGCTGGCGCCGGGTGGCGGCGAGTGCCTTGGCTTCCGCGGCCTCGTGCGCCGCGGCGTCAGAGAACAGCCCTTCGGCGCCCTCAGTCTCGGCTTCCTCCTCGGCGATGTCCTCGACCAGCTCCCTGGCGCGTTCCTCATAGTCGCGCTTGTAGGCGATGGCCTCGTCGCTCGCCGGCTTCAGCGCCAGCACATTGGACCCGGAGAATGCCGTCGGCATCATGCGGGCAGGGGGCGTAGCCGGACCAGAGCCGCCAAATCCCTTCGGTTCGGCGCCGGACACCAGCTTGACCGGCGAGGCACCGCGATAGAGCCCCTTGGAGAAGGGTGTCGCCTTGCCTTCGGTGATGCCGCGACCGAGCGCCGTCTTGTCGAAATCCGACTGATCGACATGGGCGAGGTCGTGGCGGTTGAGATAAGAGACCGCAAGTTCGCGGAACACATAGTCAAGGATTGACGTCGCGTTCTTGATCGCGTCATTACCTTGCACCATGCCGGCCGGCTCGAACTTGGTGAAGGTGAAGGCTTCGACAAATTCCTCCAGCGGCACGCCATATTGCAGGCCGAGCGAGATGGCGATGGCAAAATTGTTCATCATCGCGCGGAAGGCCGCGCCTTCCTTGTGCATGTCGATGAAAATCTCGCCGAGACGCCCGTCGTCGAACTCGCCGGTCCGCAGGTAGACCTTGTGGCCGCCGACGACCGCCTTCTGCGTATACCCCTTGCGGCGGTTCGGCAGTTTTTCGCGGTCGCGGTAGAGACGCTCGACGACGCGCTCGACGATCTTTTCGGTGACCTGCACCGCACGCTGCGCGGCGGGCGCGGCGACCAGTTGTTCGATCGCCTCGTCCTCGTCCTCCTCGCCATCGGCGAGCAGCGAGGCATTGAGCGGCTGCGACAGCTTCGAGCCGTCGCGGTAGAGCGCGTTGGCCTTCAGCGCCAGCTTCCACGACAGCATGTAGGCGTTCTTGGCGTCCTCCACCGTGGCGTCGTTCGGCATGTTGATGGTCTTGGAGATGGCGCCGGAAATGAAGGGCTGTGCGGCCGCCATCATCTGGATGTGGCTGTTGATCGACAGCGAGCGCTTGCCGATCTTGCCGCAGGGGCTGGCGCAGTCGAACACGGGGAGGTGTTCGGCCTTGAGGAAGGGCGCTCCCTCAAGCGTCATCGCACCGCAGACATGGATGTTGGCGGCTTCGATGTCCTTCCTGGAGAAGCCCAGTGCCGGCAGCATCTCGAACGAGAAGTCGTTGAGCTGCTCGTCGGTGAAGCCAAAGGTCTCCTTCACCCAGTCGGCGCCGAGCGTCCACTGGTTGAAGACGAACTTGATGTCGAAGGCCGACTTCAGCGCGGCATTCAGCGCCGCGATCTTGTCGTCGGTGAAGCCCTTGGCCTTGAGCGAGCCGGGATTGATGCCGGGCGCCTGGTTGAGATTTCCGTGGCCGACGGCGTAGGCCTCGATCTCGGCGATCTGGCTTTCCGAATAGCCCAGCGTGCGCAGCGCTTCCGGCACGGCGCGGTTGATGATCTTGAAATAGCCGCCGCCGGCGAGCTTCTTGAACTTCACCAGCGCGAAGTCGGGTTCGATGCCTGTGGTGTCGCAATCCATGACCAGCCCGATCGTGCCGGTCGGCGCGATCACGGTCGCCTGGGCGTTGCGATAGCCGTGCTCCTCGCCGAGCTCGATGGCGCGGTCCCAGGCAGCCTTGGCATGCGTCGCCAGCTCCTGCTGCTTGAGGTCGGAGGCGACCAGCGGCACAGGGTTGACGGCCAGCTTCTCGTAGCCGTCCTTGTCGCCATAGGCGGCGCGGCGATGATTGCGCATCACGCGCAGCATGTTCTGCGCGTTGCGGTCGTAGTCGGGGAAGGCGCCGAGTTCGGACGCCATCTCGGCCGAGGTGGCGTAGGCGACGCCGGTCATGACGGCGGTCAGCGCGGCGCAGATGGCGCGGCCCTCGTCGGAATCATAGGGAATGCCCGACGTCATCAACAGGCCACCGATATTGGCGTAGCCGAGGCCGAGCGTGCGGTAGTCGTAGGAAAGCTTGGCGATCTCCTTCGACGGGAACTGCGCCATCATCACCGAGATTTCGAGAACCATGGTCCACAGCCGCACCGTGTGCTCGTAGGCCGCGATGTCGATCGTGCCGTCGGTGTTGCGGTAGGGCAGCAGATTGATCGAGGCCAGGTTGCAAGCTGTGTCGTCGAGGAACATGTATTCCGAGCACGGGTTGGAGGCCCGGATCGCACCGGCGGACGCGCAGGTGTGCCAGTCGTTCATCGTCGTGTTGAAGTGCAGGCCCGGATCGGCGGATGCCCAGGCGGCGTAGCCGATCTTTTCCCAGAGATCCCTGGCCTTCAGCGTCTTCAGCACCTTGCCGTCCTTGCGGGCGGTGAGATGCCAGTCGGCATCATCCTCGACGGCGCGCAGGAAATTGTCCTTCAGCGACACCGAATTGTTGGAGTTCTGGCCCGACACGGTGAGGTAGGCATCGGAATCCCAGTCGGTGTCGTAAGTCTTGAACGACATCGAGGTGTAGCCCTGCCTGGCGAACTGGATGACGCGGTAGATGTAGTTCTCCGGCACCGCGTCCTTCTTGGCCGCCTTGATCTCGCGCTTCAGCGCCGTGTTGATGGCGGGGTCGAAGCAGTCGTCGTCATGGCCTTCGCAGTTGACGCAGGCCTTCATGATCGCTTCGAGATGCTTCTTGACGATCTTGGAGCCGGTCACCAGCGAGGCGACCTTCTGCTCTTCATTGACCTTCCAATCGATGAATTCCTCGATGTCGGGGTGATCGGCGTCGACGATGACCATCTTGGCGGCGCGGCGCGTCGTGCCGCCCGACTTGATAGCGCCCGCAGCGCGATCGCCGATCTTGAGGAAGCTCATCAGGCCGGACGAACGGCCGCCGCCGGACAGCTTTTCGCCTTCGCCGCGCAGCAGCGAGAAATTGGAGCCGGTGCCCGAGCCATATTTGAACAGGCGCGCCTCGCGCACCCACAAATCCATGATGCCGCCCTCATTGACGAGATCGTCCTGCACGCCCTGGATGAAGCAGGCATGCGGCTGCGGGTGCTCGTAGGAGGATTTCGACTTGGTCAGCTTGCCGGTGAATGGGTCGACATAGAAGTGGCCCTGGCTCGGGCCGTCTATGCCATAGGCCCAGTGGAGACCGGTGTTGAACCATTGGGGCGAGTTCGGCGCCACGCGCTGGGTGGCCAGCATGTAGGCAAGCTCGTCGCGGAAGGCGCGCGCGTCTTCCTCCGACTTGAAATAGCCGCCCTTCCAACCCCAATAGGTCCAGGTGCCGGCCAACCGGTCGAACACCTGGCGGGCATCGATCTCGGACCCGTAGCGCTCGGCTTCCGGCAGCTTGGCCAATTCCGCCTCGTCGGCGACGGAGCGCCACAGGAAGGAGGGGACATCGTTCTCCTCGACCTTCTTCAGCCGCGCGGGGACGCCAGCCTTGCGGAAATATTTCTGAGCCAGGATGTCGGCGGCGACCTGCGAGAACTGCGCCGGCACGTCGATATTGTCCAAGCGGAACACCACCGAGCCATCCGGATTCTTGATCTCGGAGAGCGCCTTGCGGAATTCGATCTCCGCGTAAGCCGATTGTCCCTGTCTGGTGAAACGACGCTCGATGCGCATTGGTCCGGTCCCTTTTGTCTATATATAGCGCTTTTCCCAAGGGATTTCTGCCCCCAAAGGTGAAACGCGCAGTCCGCCGTTTGCCGGCATTTCGAACGATGCCGGCATCTCCTCGTCGCGGGCGCCGCAGCAGCGGACGGCCAAACGCCTTGCCGGGCACTTTGCCGAGGCTGCCAGCCGACCACGCGGGTCCCTCAAAACTGAATTTTTCGATTCCCTCAATCGAGGGAAGTTCACACTATCTAGCGTCGAGCCTGCCTGCAAACACTAAATATAGTGTTAACAGATCATTTTTTCCAGCCCGACAATTCTCCCTTTCGCTGTCCCACGACCCCCACATCCCAACGCTTCCGCCGGCCTCGTAAACAGGCGGAAATGCGGGAAAAAACGCACATAATCCGGGAAAATGACCGGGCTCAGAACTTTCCGGTCGCGCTCTCAACAGGAGCGCATGGCCTATAAAAGGCGACTCGTTTTGCGCCGTCAAGGATTCGTTTGCGTAGGTTTTGTGACCCCAACATCTTGTGTGTCACACATGTGGATAACGGGGACAGAATGGAGCTGCCGCGGTAGCCGCCGGCCGAGCGGACAAAGACGCGCTTGTCAGGCTCCGCGACGGCTCCGGGGCGTGATCCAGACACAGACCATCTGGCCCATCCGGCGTCGCGGATCAGCCCTAATGCGTCCTGGGCTTCGGCTCGGTTCCAGTGAAGTGCACCCCGATCCGGCCGTTGCGGCGCCAGCGGACTTCGAATCGATAGCCGATGCCGTCGACGGGCACATAGAGAAGGAAATGATCCGGAATCCTTGCTTCGGGCGGAACCTTGAGTTCGGCGCCACCTTCATTTTGATTGCGCAGCGTGCAGCCAACTTCCGAATTCGAGATGCCCGTGATGATCGTGCCGCCCTTGAGCACGCGCTGGCGATGCTCGCGCTTGTGCTCATCGGATCGCTCTGGATTGGGATTTGCGGGATTTGTCATCGGTGAAACGCCAGGATCGGATGAGATCCTATGACGTCTTCATTAGAAAAGCATTCACGCCGGCAGGCGCGCCCGTCCGAGCTGCTTGGTGGCGCGGCCGGTCCCGGTTCAGGCAAACCGGCGCGGGTCGGCGCAGAAATAAGCGATGATCTGGCAAAGATCCGGTTCGTTGACCATGCGCACTGCTTCGCTCGAACTGACCCATTTGCGGGTGCGGGAGCGTTTTTCCTTCCAATGGTCGGCGACCTTGTCGACATGCAGCGGGAACACCAATACCTCGCATGGCACCTCCTCGCCGGAGGCCAGGGCCTTGGCGTAGAAATAGCGGCCGGCCTCGAGATGCGAGATCGTCCCGCGCAGTCCGGCTTCCTCGACAGCCTCGCGCGCCGCGGCTTCGCAAAGCGGCTCCCTGGCCTCAGGCCAGCCCTTCGGAAGCACCCAGCGGCCGGTGTCGCGGCTGGTAATCAGCATGATCTCGACGCTGTTTCCGCTTTCACGCCAGGGCAGGGCGGCTACCTGCAGACGGCACGGCGCGGTGCCGAAGAGTCGCCGGACCCTTTCGGCCAGATGGTTGTGCGTCGTTGGCCTCGTCAGCATCGGAGAAGCTAGCCCCAGCCTCCAGAATCGTTTGCCGTCTCACGAATCTTACGGCTAATTATCGGCAATAAAAGTAAAAACTTTCATTAGGATGGCCGATTTCGCCAATAGACGCCGATTTCCGCGCGCCAGCCTGCCTCGCGAGACCCCTTTGCCTAGTGGATGAGACTTCCCTGCGGCTCGATTGCAGCAGGTTGCTTGCCGCGAATCAGCCGGCGTGATCGTCGGCGATCGGCTTCTGGTAGGTGAAGCCCATATCCCAGGGAAAATAAATCCAGGTATCCTGACTGACCTCGGTGACGAAAGTATCGACCAGCGGCCGCCCCTTCGGCTTGGCGTAGACGGTGGCGAAATGCGCCTTCGGCATCATGGCGCGCACGATGCCCGCCGTCTTTCCGGTGTCGGTCAGGTCGTCGATGATCAGCACGCCCGCGCCGTCGTCGGCGAGCAGGGCCGGCGTGACCTCCTTCAGCACCTGCAGCTGCCCCTGGCTGCTGTAGTCATGATAGGAGGCGACGCAGACCGTCTCGATAACGCGGATGCCGAGCTCCCGCGAGATGATCGCCGCCGGCACCAGCCCGCCGCGCGTGATGCAGACGATGGCTTTCCATTGCGCCTTGTTGGTGCCGGCAAGCCGCCAGGCAAGCGCGCGCGCATCGCGGTGGAACTGATCCCACGAGACCGGAAAGGCTTTTTCGGGAAGGGACATTTTTCGCGCACTCCGCAGCACGCGCGGTCGCGCGCAGAAAACAGGGGAATGCGCGCGGAAGTAACTGGAAAACCTCGCGCTTGGCAAGAGCGACCGCAAGCGATCATTGTGGACTTACCGCGACAGGAAAGCCGCTACCGGCGCGGTGCGCAGCACGGAGCGCGTCACTCCGCCGAACAGGAGCTGGCGAAGCCACGAGTGGCTGTAGGCGCCAAGGACCAATAGATCGGCGCCGGTCTCCGCGATCCTGGTCTGGATTATCTCGTCGACCGAGGTGCCGCCCGACCTCTGCACCGAGACGCTCACGGTGGCGCCATGACGCGACAAAGCGGAAGCGATTTCCGCTCCAGCGGCCTCGGGGCGTTCATCGAGCGTGTCCGGCGGATCGATGACCAGAATGTCGGTTTTCTCGGCCTCAATGATGAAGGGCAGCGCATCGAAGGCGGCGCGTGCGGCCTCCTTGCTGCCGTTCCAGGCAAGCAGCACACGCTTGAAAGTGGTGATCAGTGGGCCCAGGTGCGGCACCACCAGCACCGGCCGTCCGGCGTCGTAGACCAGCGTGTCGACGTCGGCGCTCGCATCGCCGCCCGTCTCGCGCTGGGCGGCGATTATCAAGTCGGCGGCACGCACGCTTGAAATGCCGGTCAAGGCGCTGTCGCCGGAAAAACTCTCCAGGCTATGCCATTCGAAGGAGAGGCCGGAATTCTCGATATGCCTGAGAAACGCGGCCCGCAGCTTTTCGGCCCGTTCGCGGTTCATGTCGGCCGAAACCTGCAGGAACTCGGTGTCGGGGAAGCCGGTGGCCGAGGTGTAGGGCACCGGAAGCGCTTCAGCGTGGATGCCGATCAGATGGCTCTGGAAGCGGTTTGCAAGCGGAATGGCGAAGTCGAGTACGCGCTCTGCGTCCTGCTCGTTCTGCAGAATGGCGACGATCGTCTTGAAGCGCATCGTGATCCCCTCATTTTGCGAGCGATCCGCCCGCGGCAAGGAAACGTCGCAGCGTTGTGCTTGGTTCCGGCCTGGACCGGGTCAGCTCGCGCTGCTGGCAAAGCCGGCCACCATCGCCTCGACATCGGCGCGCGCGGCGTCCAGGGCCTGCTGGCTGCGGGCACGAACCACCAGTTCGGTCCAGAACTTACCGTCGCCGTATTTCGGGTAGGAGCCGATGATCGTATCCGGATGCGCTTTCTGGATATCGCCCAGCGGCCCGCCGACGAGACCTTCGCCGAACGGGCAATGCACCGCCGCCGACAGCATTTTCGTGCCGGCTTTCAGCGTCGGCACGACATTGTCGAGCATGGCCTGGAAGATCGAGGGCACACCCGCCATGACGTGGACATTGCCGATGCGGAATCCGGGCGCGACCGACACCGGATTGTCGATATGGTCGGCGCCGCGCGGCATCCGGGCCATGCGCTTGCGGGCCTCGGTGTATTCGATGCCGCGAGCGGCATAGCTTGCTTCCAGCAGGGCATAGGCCTTGGCATCGTATTCGCACGGCACTCCGAAGGCCTTGGCAATCGAATCAGCTGTGATGTCATCATGGGTCGGGCCAATGCCGCCGGTTGTGAACACATAGGTATAGCGGGCCCGCACTGCATTTACCGCTGCGACAATCTCGTCTTCCTCATCGGGAACGATGCGCACTTCCTTCAGGTCGATGCCGATGGCCGTCATGATGTCAGCCAGATGGCCGATATTCCTGTCCTTGGTCCGGCCGGACAGGATCTCATCGCCAATGACGAGCATGGCGGCGGTAACGATTTCGGACATCGATGGCTCCGGCAAAAACGGGTCGCCTGAAATAGCGCGGCACGCGGCCAGCGGCAATGCCACCCGACCGGTGAACAAACTGTGCCCGCATACGCGGTATTCCCCGAATATCCGCGCCCTAAGTGCCCTGGCGTGGCCGGGCGGCCGAGGATCATCACGTCAAGGAGACGCAAATGGCGAAAGTACTTGTTCTCTACTACTCGAGCTGGGGTCACATGGAGCAGATGGCCAAGGCCGCAGCCGAAGGCGCAAGCGAAGCCGGTGCCGAGGTGACCATCAAGCGCGTCGCCGAACTTGTGCCCGAAGCGGTCGCCAAGGCAGCCCACTACAAGCTCGACCAGGAAGCGGCGATCGCCAGCCCGTTGGAACTGCGCGACTATGACGCGATCATCGTCGGCGCCTCGACGCGTTACGGAATGATGTGCGCGCAACTGAAGAACTTCTTCGACCAGACCGGCCCACTATGGGTCAAGGGCGCGCTGGTCAACAAGATCGGCTCGGTGATGTCTTCGACCGCGACCCAGCACGGCGGCGCGGAACTAGCGCTGATCAGCACCCAGGCCATGCTTCAGCACCACGGCATGATCATCGTTCCCCTGTCCTATGCCTATCAGGCTCAGATGGGCAACGATGTCGTGCGTGGCGGGGCGCCCTACGGCATGACCACCACAAGCGATAGCGACGGTTCGCGCCAGCCTTCTGCGCAGGAACTCGAAGGCGCGAAGTTCCAGGGCGGGCGCGTCGCCGAAATCGCCGCGAAGCTGCACGGCTGATCGTTGTGCCGCCGGCGCCTGGCGGCGTTACTCCTGCTTGCGATGCTTGTGGTCCACGCCGTGGATCGTCGCTTCACCGATGCTTCACAAGGAATTCAAGGAACCATTCGGCTGATGACTGGTTTGCCCCGTGTCGCACCCAAGGCGACGAAGACAAAACGGAGTGATCCAATGTACAAAAAACTTCTTGCGGCATTCGTTCTGACGGCCGGTCTTGCCACATCGGCGATGGCGCAGTCGACGGACGGCAGGTACTACAACCATGACAATTGGGGGAACAATTGGTCGCTGTTCGGCAATGACGATTCATCAGCCATCGACCAGAGCACCACCGGCAGCATCAACGCATACGGCTCCGGATTGAGCACCCAAGGCAATACCGGTGGGATGGGCCCATGTGCTCACAACACTCCAGGTCCGGACGCCAATGCTCAGGGCAACGTCAATGACCAGTACTGCGGCAAATAATCAGCCGTAGGCTCCCTGCTGACCGTAGGACGTTTTCTCTCCTACGTCCTCGGTCGGCGCTCCGGGGCAGCCGGCCATTGGGGCGATCGGGCTTTGGGCTGAAAGATCAGTCGGAAACCTCGGTCTGCGGCCGGTCGCGTCCATCAGCCAGTTCCTCATGCCATTTGCCCTCGGCATCCTCGTACTGAATGCCGTCAGTCGACCCAGCGACCTGCTGCTCGGCCGAAGCGATCTCGGCGGCCCGCAACGCGTCCTGATGCGTGGGAAACGTCTCCGAGAACGTCGCTCCGACCTTGTAGGCCCAGCCGCCGTCATGCTCGACGATCTTGTAAGTCAGCTTCGCCATCAAAAAACCTCCGGTTTAAAGGTCCGTCCGCTCAATGCAGCCGGTCGTCGGACAGCTTGTCGTCTGGCACCAGCACTTCCGATTCCCTGGCGGCTTCGATAAGTGCCCGGCGCGCATCCGCTGTCGAACGATAACCTTCCAGCACTTTGAGGCAAGTGTCGAGAGCATCACGATGACGAGGGCCGCGATTGAGCGGCCAAACCGTCATCAGGCATTCCGCCGCCTCCTGGGTGCTGCGGATATGGCGATATTTGCCGACATGGCCGAGTTCGACCACGACCGGTGTTTCAAAAGGCTTGTTGTCCATCATGGGCGCAACGCAAAGCAGTCAATTTGGTTGCAACCGTGTCCTCAGCCTGCGCCCAAACGCCCCAGACCTCCTTGGAAGCTCTATTTCGGCGGTCATCCGACGACGCGTTCCGCCCTTCTCGGAAGGGCCGTTCAGCCCGTCGCCTTCATCCAGTGCTGCATCGTCGTCACCGAGCGCGCGAGCTGCGGCGCCGGA
Source organism: Mesorhizobium sp. BR1-1-13 (assembly GCF_020165515.1). Taxonomy (NCBI): domain Bacteria; kingdom Pseudomonadati; phylum Pseudomonadota; class Alphaproteobacteria; order Hyphomicrobiales; family Phyllobacteriaceae; genus Mesorhizobium; species Mesorhizobium sp. BR1-1-13. Next base: position 147,367 of record NZ_JAIUIH010000003.1, on the reverse strand, counting down.
TGGATCGTCTCGCTGAATGTGGCGGCGGCTCGCCATCCCCAGCGCGGGTCGGCGAGGAAGGCGCGCGCCAGCGCCACCATGTCGGCGCGGCCTTCGGCGATGATCGCCTCGGCCTGCTTGGGATCATCGATCAGACCGACCGCGCGGGTAGGGATGCCGGCGCCCCTGCGCACGGCTTCCGCCAGATGCACCTGGTAGCCGGGGCCGGAGGGCAGTTTCTGCAAGGGCGAATTGCCGCCGCTCGAGCAACAGAGATAAGCGACGCCTTCGGCCTTCAGCGCTTTCGCCACTTCGATCGCATCCTCGACGTCGAAACCGCCATCGACCCAATCCTTGACCGACAGCCGGGCGCCCAGCATCAGTTTTGGCGCTGCCTTTTTCACCGCCTTGGCGATCTCGACCACAAGACGCATGCGGTTTTCCAGCGAGCCGCCCCAGCGGTCCGCGCGTTGGTTGGAGAGTGGCGACAGGAACTGGAAGATCAGATAGCCGTGCGCTGCATGCAGCTCGATAAAGTCGAAGCCCGCGCGTTCAGCCCGTCTTGCCGCCTCGGCGAACCGCTCGATGAGCAGCAGGATCTCCTCGTCCTCCAGCGCCCGCGGCACGTTCCAGCCGGTATCGTAGGCGATTGCCGAGGCCGAGACGGTCTGCCAGGGATCCTCGTTCGGCTGCAGCGGTCCGCCGCCCTCCCAGGGCTTGCGGTTCGAGGCCTTGCGGCCGGCATGGGCAAGCTGAGTGCCGAATTTGGTGCCGGGTGCGGCCACGCGCCTTGCTGCGTCCAGGGCGCGGCGCGCAGCGGCTTCATTGTCTTCGGAATAGAGGCCAAGGCAGCCATGGCTGATGCGGCCACGCCGCTCGACATCGGTCATCTCGACCGTGACCATGCCGGCGCCGGACATTGCGAGGTTCATCCAGTGGTGGAGATGCCAGTCGCTCGCCGAGCCGTCTTCGGCCGAATACTGGCACATCGGCGCGACGGCGATGCGGTTGGGAAAGCTCAAGCCATCGAGCGTGATCGGCTGGAAAAGCGATGTGGTCATCAACGAAACTCCGGGAACAGGATGCGCTATTTAGGCAATCGATCGCCGCCATGCCACACACGAGAGAGTGAAACGCTTGCTGGACCAACCGCCGCCCCGATTGCGTGAACGCCGGTTCGCGGCTACGCCTCCCGGATAACGTGGAGGCCGCCGATGGAAGATCGTATACGCATCCGTTCTGAAGAAATCCTATCCGACGACTGGGCGGTTCTGAAGAAGACCGTCCTCGACTACCGTCGCCGCGACGGACAATGGGAGACACAAATCCGCCAGACTTACGATCGCGGCGATGGCGCGGTGATCCTGCCCTATGATCCCCAGCGTTCGACCGTGCTCCTGGTGCGCCAGTTCCGCTATCCTGCCTATGTCACCGGCCACCGCGAGCCGCTGGTCGAGGCCTGCGCGGGATTGCTCGACGAAAACGATCCGGAGACCTGCATCCGCAAGGAGGCGGAGGAAGAGCTCGGCTATCGGCTGAACCATGTGGAGCGGCTGTTCTCGCCGTATATGAGCCCGGGCAGCGTCACAGAGCGGCTCTGGTTCTTCACCGCCCTCTATTCGCCCGCCGACCGCATTTCGGCCGGCGGCGGCGCAGCAGACGAAGGCGAGGACATCGAAGTGCTGGAAATGCCGCTCGACGAGGCCCTTGCCGGCATCGCCGACGGCCGCATCATCGACGCCAAAACCATTATTCTGATCCAGCATCTGAAGCTGAACCCGATTGTCGGCTGAGCGGGTGGCCTGCCACCCCGAAGCGAGAAGAGCGAAGGGTGGTGCGGACGACGGGAATCGAACCCGTACGATCAGAGATCGAGGGATTTTAAGTCCCTTGCGTCTACCAATTCCGCCACGTCCGCGCCCGTTTCGTTTCAACTACTTAGGCGGTCTCGTCAATCGGCGTCATGTAGTCCCGAAAAAGCGTTGTGCAAAACATGGTCTGTTTTATTCCCCTGTACCCGATTTGCCGATCTTTTTCGTCCAAGCCGGCAGGCGCTCAACGCCTCTATCATGACCGGCGTCAAGTGTTGCACCGAACTGCATCGAAGGGCAGGGGATGCGGCATGGGGAACAGGGAGTTTTCAGATGATGACGGCGCATGAGGTGGAGGAGATACGCGAACCGCGCCTGCAGGTGCACCGGACCGGTCGGGGTCTTTTAAGCGGCGGCTCGGGGAGCGCGCAACGAGGCGCGCCGTCCTCCACAGGTCTCTCGGCTGGATGTTGCCACGGTCCGCCGCCCGAAGCGGCGAACCGTGCGCTCAATCGCTTACTTGATGATCTTTACGATCTTGCGGGTGCCGGGATCCACGATAACCGTGCGATTGTCCACGACAACGTAGCGATATTTGACGTTCGGAACCTCATGGAGTTCGACCGTGTCGGGCAGAGCGGTCCCGACATTCAGTTCCACGCCGGGAACCTTGACTGAGGCCAGAGGCTCTTTCTTGACGTACTCCTGTATGACTGTCTCGTCCTGCGGCTGAATGACCACGTCCTGTGCCGCGGCGGCGCCGATGCCGGCAAGTAGCAAAACTCCCGCTGCGACGGCTGTAAGATCGGTTCTCATGTTGCTTCCTTTCTTCTTTGAGCTTGGCGCGAAGCGCTCGCGAGTCTTTTGCGCTAGACGAAGTGGCGCGCCCAAGATCGCCAGGAGTTGGCAGGCGCCCAACTTGGCCGCCGACAAGGGGATCTCGTTCGAACGACCTGTCAGGCAAATTGCATTCAAACCCATGAGTTCCGAACAACGGTGGGTTTGGGCCCTTTGCGTCCTGTCATTTGACTTTGGTCGCATGTTCAATAGGACCTAAGCCCCGCAATGGAACTGCTCCCCAGAAACGTGCGTTGCGTTTGCTACTAATGTTCAAAAGGAGACTGATCATGGCCGACGGCCCTACTGTGGTAAATTCTGGCGGCGGCGGCACTGCTGTGGCGGTAGTTCTAGCAATTGTCGCGATTGTTGTCCTGCTCATCTTTACGGGCGTGATAAATCTTGGTGGTGGGGGGAAAAACATTGACGTCAAAGTTGACGTTCCCAAGGTCGAGGCGCCTTCCGCGCCCGCACCGGCGAAGCCGGCAGCACCAGCCGCGCCGTCGAACGGCGGTTGATGTCAATCCGACGCATCATGAGGCAAAGCATGACCCCTGGTTCCATCAAAGTTGATGGCCACGTCCGTACCGAGATTCCTGCTAACGACAATCAGATGGCTGGCGCCGATATTCCCACCGAGTCGCTCTTGGACATTGTCCAGAGCGACGACTTCGCCGACGTGCTTTGCGCGAAAGCTGAGCGCCTCGCTGCCAAGGTGGTCGTGCTGATGGCGATTTGCTTGACATCGACACTGGTCGCCGGTGTTTATTTTTTACTCTTGCCCTCTTGAACGAGCAGCTTGAGCCGGGGTGCCCTCGAGGCCCATCGTGTGGCAAATCTGGCTGCCGGTGGTCGCGTCTTCGTTGAGCGATCCTGGTTTTTCGTTAGACTTGGCTTCCGCTAGCCCGGGTTGGCGGCAGGACATCAAAAGCGCGCCGCGTTGAAGGAATTCATGCGACGCGCTTCAGATCGCTTTGGGCAACATGCATTAGTAGTCGCGATCGTCGATCACCGCTGGGTGATGCCGATGGTGGCGACGTTCGATTGAGCCCGTAACAACGACGGTGTCGTGGCTATGATGCCGACGACCATGATCATAGAAGGCCACGGTGCCGTGACGTCGATGATGGAGGCGCTGGCCCTGATCGTTGATTACCGCGACATGGCGGTGATGATGGCGGTGGGTCTTGATGACGACATCGGCCTCTGCCGCCGACGCGACAACCGGCATTGCGACGAAAATGAGCGCCATGGCACTTGTCAACAGAATCGCTTTCATAAGTGTTCTCCATCTTCCCGGTCCCTCGGATACGTTCACAACAGCCAAAGTCGCAAGAAATCTCGATTTGGGCTTTTGCAGCGGAATGAGCAGGGGCCGCCAACGGGTTGGGTCGGAGTTGATTGGTGACCCCTGCTCTCATGGGCGCATGAAGGGACCGTTGCTGCACCCATCAAACAAATGGGAGGAATGCCAGTACGTTCCTCGCAGGGGAGCTGATCGGACCTCTGCCGCAGATATTCGGACCAAGGTCTTGCGGATTTACTTGGACCTTCGTCGCGCTTGCCACTCGACGGCTGTTTTCCCGATGCGACTCTTCGATGTTCGCACGCAGGGAACATGACGACACGCGGCATCAGCTCCTGCGCCGGTCGCTTTCAGACAAGCGGGCATGGTGATACTGGTGCGATCACGCAATTCCGCGCGCCGCGGGCAATGATACGGTGTTTGCGCGGCGGATCTGATCCGTCTAGGCCGGCGTCTACCGGGCCCAACCCATCCCCCCGCCCACTGGGGACGCCGGCCCCTCAGTCCTTGGAATTGCCGTAGAATTGCAGTCGCGGACCATGCGAGATCGAGCATGATCCTGTCCGTTGACCGGACGTGGCGATGGGCTCAGAACTTGTAGCTCAGATTGATGCCGACCGTATTCAGCTTCACATTCTGGTCGCGATCGAGAAAATCGTCCGGCGCATCGAAATGCTCCTTGCTGAAATCATAGTAGCGATACTGCGCCCCGACGACGAACCTGTCGGTCAGCGCATAATCGACGCCGGCGCCAACCGTCCAGCCTATGCTGGTTCGCGTGTTGTCGAACAAGGTACCGGCATCTTGCGAGGTTTCGATGCCGGCAAAGGCGATGCCGCCGATGCCGTAGATCAGGAACCGGTCCATCGCATAGCCGGCCTTGGCATTGATGGAACCGAACCACTTGACATCCGTGCCGAGCAGATTTCCCGCACCCAGTTCTTCGGCGCCCTTTGCCGAGGAATAGTTGAGCTCTGCTTCGGCGCCGAGCACCGCTTGGTCGAATTGCCACAGACCGGCGACATGGCCACCGACGAAACCGCCGTCGAGGTCTGGCGAGGCGGCAAACGGCTCGCCCTCGGTTCCCGAAATGTCCGAACTGCCCCAGCCATAACCGCCTTGCAGGCCGGCATAGTAGCCGGTCCAGTCGAAACCGGGCGCGGTCATCGGCACATCGGCCACAGGTTCGGCTGCGAAAGCCGGTGCGGCCAGAGCGGCAAGAAAACCGACACTTGCAAGCATTAGCCGACGCATCGAACTCCCCGAACGAAGAGCTGGAAGATCCTGGCTGGCACGCTAACCCGATTTGCGGCAAAACGGAATCGCATTTCTGTGCGGCTGATTTACGCTCTCTGCGTCGGGTCTTGGAACAATCGGGAGAAAGTGTGAGGCTGGCCAAAACCGTGGCGGCTTGGCACAGTCGAGCAAACAGGAGTCGCTTCATGGCGAACACGCCGTCGGGCAGCAAACCCAGACCATGGACTGAAATGGCGACGCATCTGGTCGATGTCGCCATGGGCAGGAAACCCGCTGACCTCGTCATCCGCAACGGCCGCTGGGTCAATGTTCACTCAGGCGAGATCATAGCCGGCACCGACATCGCCATTGCCGGCGGGCGCTTCGCCTATTGCGGGCCGAATGCCGGCCACGCGATCGGGCAGAGCACCAAGGTGGTCGATGCCGGCGGACGCTATCTGGTGCCCGGCCTCTGTGACGCGCACATGCATGTCGAGAGCGGCATGGTGACGGTGACCGAGTTCTGCCGCGCCGTCATTCCGCACGGCACCACCTCCATGTTTATCGATCCGCACGAGATCGCCAATGTGCTCGGCCTGCCCGGCGTGCGGCTGATGCATGACGAGGCCGTCGCCATGCCGATCAACGTGCATGTCCAGATGCCGTCCTGCGTGCCCTCGGCCCCCGGGCTCGAACATGCCGGCGCCGAGCTGACGGTCGCCGACGTGGCGGAAGCGATGACCTGGGAAAACATCATCGGGCTGGGCGAAGTGATGAATTTCCCGGGCGTCGCCGCCAACGATCCGGTGATGTCGGGCGAGATCGCCGCTACGGTGAAGGCGGGCAAGACGGTCGGCGGCCATTATGCCTCGCGCGATCTCGGCCTGCCGTTCCACGGCTATGTCGCCGGCGGCCCGGAGGACGACCATGAGGGCACGCGCGCCGAGGATGCCATCGCACGCGTGCGCCAGGGCATGAAGGCGATGCTCAGGCTGGGCTCGGCCTGGTACGACGTCGCCTCGCAGATCAAGGCGGTCACCGAGGGCGGCATCGATCCGCGCAATTTCATCCTGTGCACCGACGACAGCCATTCCGGCACCTTGGTTCACCAGGGGCATATGGACCGCGTGGTCCGCCACGCCATCAGCCAGGGCTTAAAACCGGTGACAGCGATCCAGATGGCGACGCTCAACACCGCTCAGCATTTCCGGCTGGAGCGCGAGATCGGATCGATCGCGCCGGGGCGGCTGGCCGATCTTCTGATTGTCTCGGATCTCGCTGCAATGGCCATAGACGAGGTCTATGCGCGCGGCGTCAGGCTGGCCAAGGGCGGCAAGCTCGACATCGATATTCCGGCCTACGATTATCCGGAGACTGCGAAGAATACGGTCAAGCTTGGCAAGAAACTCAAAGCCGCGGATTTCGACGTCGCGGCACCCAAGGGCGCCAACGAGGTGCGCGTCAGGGTCATCGGGGTCATCGAAAATCAGGCACCGACGCGGGCGCTGGAAGCGGATCTCGCCGTCGAGGACGGGCTGGTCGCCATGGATCGCCGCAACGACATCTGCCAGATCGCACTGGTCGAGCGTCACAAGGGTACCGGCGGCATCACCAATGCCTTTGTCTCCGGCTTCGGCTACATCGGCGATTGCGCGATGGCGTCGAGCGTCGCGCATGATGCCCACCACATCATCGTCGTCGGCACCAACAAGCGGGATATGGCGCTTGCGGTCAACCGACTGGGCGAGGTCGGTGGCGGCGTCGTGCTGTTTTCCAAGGGTAAGGAACTGGCATTGGTCGAAATGCCGATCGCCGGGCTGATGTCGGACGAGCGGGCCGAAATCGTCGCGGCCAAGGCCGACAAACTGACCGAGGCCATGCGCCAGATGGGCTGCTCGCTGAACAACGCCTACATGCAGCACTCGCTGCTGGCGCTGGTCGTCATTCCGGAGCTCAGGATTTCCGATGTCGGCCTGATAGACGTGACGACCTTCCAGAAGGTCGACCTCTTCGTGTAAGAGCAGTTGCGGTCGCTTCGCTCATCCGCCGGTGGCGATCGTCAACACCTTGAACGGCGTGGTGATGACGATCTCGGCAACCGAGCCGACGGCCTTGCCAAGGCCCTGGCCGAGGTTGTTGAGCTGCACTGGGGGTTCGTCCGACGCCAGGCCGGCCGGGGCCCGCAGCCGGTCGCCGAGCAACTGAACCAGGATCGGATTGTCGGCGAATTTGGCGTGGTTCAGCCGGTCGCCACCCTTGGTCTGGCTGAGATCGACCACAGACACGCCATAGCTGGCGAGATCGGCCGCGTCACCATAGTCGCCGACGCGGGGCTTGTCGCCCGAGATCAGGGAAGACAATTTGAGTGCCCGGTCGTCCGCGGAAAGCAGGATGGCGAAGGGTTTGTCCGGCTTGCCGTAGCGGATCATCTGTTTCTTGAACACGTCGACGTCGATGTCGGGCGAGGCCAAGATGACATAACCAAGCTTGCCGTGGAGATCGCGGTCGCCGGTGATGGCAAGCTGGCGCAGCGCCTCCATGGTCACCCATGTTCCCATCGAATGGGCGACGATGTCGATGCTCTTGGCCCGCGTCTTTGCCAGCATCCTGAGCGTTGCCTCGAGGTCGTCACGCGCCGCGTTGGCGCTCTCCTTGTCGTAGATGTAGCCCGTCGTCTTGCCGCTCGAAGCCCAGGAGAACAGCACCGGCGTGCCCGGATATTTCGTGTCGTGCGCGATCTGCGTCAGCCGGTAGATGCCGTCGTCGAAACCATTGTTGAACCCGTGCACGAAAACCAGCGCACGGTCGCCGCGCATGGCGATGTCGGCACCGACCGCCTTGGCGAATTGCGGCGCATCCGCATAGAACGCGACATCCTTGGCGGTGAAGTCCTTGGCTGGATTGCTGTTGGCAGACCCTCGGACACGCTCGATCATGCCGACCTTGTGGCTTTTCGGCACGGTGACGTCGACCCGGGCGAAGCTGGTGGTCAAGGAGCGATCGCCGTCGAACACCTGCCGCGGGTCCTTCGTCGCCTTCTGGCGGGTGGTGGCGACGAATATCTCGTGGGTGGCCGCGATGTCGGACGCGGGTACGGCAACCATAGTCCTGTTCAGCAGATCGTGCGTGTTTCGGCCGGCGCAGCCTGCGACCAGCAGCGCGAACGCAATGACGACGAAACTCTTCGAATGCACCGTCACACGCCGGCTCCCGCAAAGGAGGACGTCAACGCGTGACGTCGCTGGATATTTCGATAAGGCCAGAGGCCGGCGCGGTCCAGTTCAAAGTTGGTCGGCACCTTCGCAAGGCCAAGCGGGCCACGCCAAGCCGCGGCAATGCATCTATTGCCCGAGCAGGCTGATGCGGTCGGTCACGTCGCGGTCGCTGGCAAATCCATCGTCTTCGCGCAGCCGTTGGCCGATCATCTTCACCAGCGCGGGATTGTCGGCGAATTTCGTATGGTTGAAACTGTCCGCTCCCTTGATCTTGGAGAGGTCGACGACGGTTACGCCGTAGGATGCAAGGTCGGCGGCGTCCTTGTAGTCGCCGACGCGCGGCCGCGCGCCGGCGATCAGGCCAGAGAGCCGGAGCGCGCGGTCATCATCGGACAACAACAGGATGAACGGCTTGTTGGGTTTGCCATAGCGGCGCATCTGGCTCTTGAACACGTCGACATCGATGTCGGGCGATGCGAGCACGACGTCGCCGAGCTTGCCGCCGAGATCACGGTCGCCGGTGATTGCGAGCTGGCGCAGCGTCTCCATGGTCACCCAGGTTCCCATCGAATGGGCGACGATATCGATGCGCCGCGCGCCGGTCTGCGCCAGCATGCGCAACGTCACTTCGAGCTGGTCGCGCGCGGCGCTGGCGCTTTCCTTGTCGTAGACATAGTCGGTAGTCTTGGCGCCGGATGCCCAGGAAAACAGCACGGGCGTGCCGGGATAGCCGGAATCGTGGACGATCTGGGTCAGGCGGTAAACGGCGTCGTCGAAGCCGGTGTTGTAGCCATGGACGAAGACCATGACGCGGTCGCCGCGCGCCGCGATGTCAGCACTCAGCGCACTGGCGAATTTCGGCTGGGTGTCGTAGCCGACGACCTCGGAGGCCATGAAATACTTGGCCGGATCGTTCGACTTGCCGCGCGAGCGGCGTTCGATCTGCCCGGTCTGGTGGATGCCGGGCACGGTGACGTTGACGCGGGCGTAGTTCAGCGTGGCCGATCGCTCGCCGTCGAAGACCTTGTTCGGATCGTCGGATTTCTTGCGCGTGGTGGCGATGAAGATGCTGTGATTGCCGGCGATCTCGGTCACCGGCGCTGCCACGATGGCGCTGCCGAGCAGTTCCTGGGTCTGCTGTCCCGCGCAGCCCGCGACAAGCAAGGCTAGGCCAATGGCAAAAATCGTCTTCAACGGCACGTCTGAAATTCCACTCCGGCCCGAAAAGGCCAATCGCCTCCACAAGTCTCCCCCGACAGGGCAAGTGCGGCGGAAGTAAGTCGTGTCCAGCCGAAAAGCGGTCGGCGTACGGCGACCGCCGCCGCAGTGTTGCACGAAAGCCAGACTGGCATCAGGACGGGCCCCGACGGGCCTTGGCACCCGCATGGATTTCAAGAATTACATGAACAACCATCCCCAACTAACGGCAAATATATCACGAAACGCCGACGACTTGGGAACATGAGTGACCGGGCAATGGTTTCACGGGGCCGCCTGTGCAATAGACGGAATCGGGTTGCTCGGCGGCAAGGCTCGCGACAAACGGTCGTTCCGTGGTCAATCGATGATAGACATTCCCAAACGACATGCGTTCAAGGTGGCCCCGATGACCAGCTTCTCTTCCCGCGTTGCCACCGCTGCTTCCGCCATCCGCCGGATCTTTCCGGAAACGCCGCTGCAGGAGAACGATTATCTGTCGAAGAAGACCGGCGCGCGGGTATTTTTGAAGCGCGAGGATCTGAGCCCGGTGCGCTCCTACAAGATCCGCGGCGCCTTCAACTTCTTCCGCAAGGCTCTGGGCGAGGGCAACCATGCCGAACTGTTCGTCTGCGCTTCCGCAGGCAACCATGCGCAGGGTTTTGCCTTCGTCTGCCGCCATTTCGGCAAAAAGGGCGTTGTGTTCATGCCGGTGACGACGCCGCAGCAGAAGATCGACAAGACGCGGCTGTTCGGCGGCGACTTCGTCGAGATCAGGCTGATCGGCGATTTCTTCGACGATTGCTATCGCGCCGCCATTGAATTCACAGAAAGCGCCGGCGCTCATATGGTGCCGCCCTTCGACCACAAGGACATCATCGAGGGACAGGCGACGGTCGCCTATGAGATCGCCGACCAGATGCCCGGCGCGGCATGCCCGACATTGTCGTGCTGCCGGTCGGTGGCGGAGGTCTGGCCGCAGGGGTGACGCACTACTTCGCCGATCAGGGGCGTGAGGCGCGCTTCGTCTTTTGCGAACCGGCAGGGGCGCCAAGCCTGCGCGAGAGCCTTGCGGCGGGAAAACGACTCAAACTCGCCAAGGTCGACAATTTCGTCGACGGCGCGGCGGTCGCCGAAATCGGCCGTGAGCCCCTGCGGCACCTCAAGGACTTCGCCGCCGAGACGGTGCGGCTGATCCCGGAAAACCGGCTCTGCGCGACCATGATCGAGATGCTCAATGTCGAGGGCGTGGTGCTGGAGCCGGCCGGCGCGCTGGCTATCGATGCGCTGAAGGATTTTTCCAGGAAGGAAATCCGCGGCAAGACCATCGTGGCCGTGGTTTCGGGCGGCAATTTCGATTTCGAACGGCTGCCGGACGTCAAGGAACGGGCACTGCGCTTCGAAGGCCTGAAGAAATACTTCATCATTCGCTTTCCGCAGCGGCCGGGCGCGCTGCGTGACTTCCTTGAAATGCTTGGGCCGGACGACGACATCGCCCGCTTCGAATATCTGAAGAAGTCGGCACGCAATTTCGGCTCGGTTCTGATCGGCATCGAAACCAAGGATCGCCGCAATTTCGACCTGCTGAAAGCGAATTTCGAGGCCGAAGGCGTCCAGCATCAGGATATCACGGACAACGAGACATTGGCCGGGTTCATCATATGAGTGGAAACGTCTTCATCGCCCTGTTTTCAGGCATCAATGTCGGCGGCAACCGCATCGTCAGGATGGCGGACTTGCGGGCATTCTTCGAGGATCTCGGCTTTTGCGACGTCGCCACCTACGTGCAGAGCGGCAATGCCGTGTTTCGGTCGGAGAAGGGGGACGCTGCCACGCTGACGAAAGAGATCGAGGCAGCCTTCGAGAAGAAATGGGGGTTCCATTCGCGCATCATGGTGCGCGATCTCGGCTGGGTCGAACGGCTGGTCAGGGAAAATCCCTATCCGGAGATTGCCGAGGAGCCGACAAAGCTGCACGCGTATGCGCTGGAGCGCGCGCCGACCGCCGAGGAGGTGGCACGGCTGGCCGAAAGATGTACGGGTCCGGAGCGGTTCGAGATCAAGGGCGACGTGCTTTACCTGCATGCACCCGACGGACTGGGCAAATCGGTGTTTGCCAATCTCATTCCACGCACGCTGAAGGTACCGGGCACTGCCCGCAACTGGCGCTCGGTGCTGGCGCTGCTGGAGATGGCCGGCAAGTCCGGCGGCGGCTGATTGATGCCTGCCGTAATGCGCAAAGAAGAGCCTATGCCGCCTCGGCGCGTTTCCAGTCGAACGTCAGCTCCTCGCGAAACGCAAAGCGTTTGATGTGGTCGGCGACGACGCTTTCAAGGCGCTCGATAGAGCCGGGGTCGTCGCTCGATACGGTGATGTGCAGCGCAGCTCCATCGGCATCCATGATGGTGCGGCCGAGCGAAAGGTCGATGGCGCCATGGTTGGGATCGAATTCCACGGGGAATTTGTGGGCCCAATGTTTGCACAATTGCTGCAGATAACGGCTTGCATGTGCGGTGGTGACATCGGCATGGCTGATCGTCATGAAGGGATCTCCGAGGGTGAAACGCACGAAACGGCGCCCGCTTTCGAGGCGGGCGCTATCGCCGCATAGATAGGCGCAACCTCGCCCGCCGCCATAGGCCGGCTGCCGACCGCTCGAAAAGGTGATCGATCACCAGCTTCCGGTGTTCGGCATCGACGCCCACGGTTCGGCCTTTGCCTTCGCCGGACCTTTCTGCAGAAGTTCGATCGAGATTCCGTCCGGCGACTTGACGAAAGCCATGTTGCCGTCGCGCGGCGGCCGGTTGATGGTGACGCCGCTGTCCATCAGCCGCTGGCAGGTGGCGTAGATGTCGTCGACTTCATAGGCGAGGTGGCCGAAATTGCGGCCGCCCTTGTAGTCTTCCGGGTCCCAATTGTAGGTGAGCTCGACCAGCGGTGCTTTCTCGTCGATGCCGCTTTGCTCGTCTTCCGGCGCGGCCAGGAAGATCAGCGTATAGCGGCCCTGCTCGTTCTCGTAGCGGCGCACTTCCTTCAGGCCGAGCTTGTTGCAGTAGAAATCGAGCGAAGCATCGATGTCGGCGACGCGGACCATGGTGTGCAGATAGCGCATGTGATTTCCTCGACTTGTTGGGTTGCGGCGCAACATAGGGGTGGGCCGTCCAAAGGGCAAATCCCAGGCGGCCGCCGGCGCCGCCAAAGAACAAATCCGGCATTCGCATAATGAGCCGTGAAAAAAGGCACGTCAGGTCTTGCACACACCGGAAGCCGCAGTGTTAATCTGGTGTCAAGAATCAGTTGCGGTGGTCTTGAAAAAAGGGGGCATTCTTATGGGGGAAAAGGCCTCTTTGACGGGGCGGTCCGAAACCCTTGGCGACGCCATGAAGCGCGACGAAGGCGGCGATGCTGTCGATCTGACCGAAATATCCGGCGCCATCAAGTGGTTCGATGTAGCCAAGGGCTATGGCTTCATCCTCCCGGATGACGGCGTTTCAGGCGACATCCTCCTCCATGTGACATGCCTTAGACGGGATGGTTTCCAGACTGCTCTGGAGGGAGCGCGCGTTGTCTGCCTCGTCAAGCAGGGCGAGCGCGGATTGCAGGCTTTCCGGATTCTCTCCATGGATGTCACCACGGCTGTCCATCCGGCGGAAATGCAGGAGCAGCGCACACATGTCTCGGTGACGCCGGAGAGCGGGCTGGAACGCGCCTTGGTGAAGTGGTTCAACCGCACCAAGGGGTTTGGTTTCCTGACGCGGGGCGAGGGCACCGAGGACATTTTCGTCCATATGGAGACCTTGCGCCGCTACGGCATCACCGAGCTTCGGCCGGGGCAGGTCGTGCTTGTCCGCTTCGGGCGCGGCGACAAAGGCCTTATGGCTGCCGAAATCCATCCCGATATGGGAACCTTGCCGGTCGCGCATTAGGGCGGTTGCCGAGGATTTTCGCATGACACATAGGAACTGGCTGACGGCGGGCGCAATGTGCGTCCTGGCTGCCGTCATCGTCGCCGCGGGCGCCTATTTCTATTCGCCTGCACCGACGGCGGCCGACAGCCGGGTGATGACCTTGCCGGTGGACCCGACGCCGCTGGTCGTGGCGACGAAAGGCGGAGATCGCTCCTTTTCCATCGAAATCGCCGACACCGACGCTGAACGCGAGGCCGGCTTGATGTATCGCCAAGATATGGCAGACGATCACGGCATGTTGTTCGTCTTCGACATGCAGCAGCAGGTCAACTTCTGGATGCAGAACACGCCGATGCCGCTTGACCTGGTTTTTATCGGCCAGGATGGCAAGATCCGGGCGGTCAAGCACGGCGAGCCGCAATCCCAGGCCCTGATTTCGCCTGGCGTCCCGGTGCGCTTCGTGCTCGAGCTCAAGGCGGGCACCGCCGCCAGGAACGGCATCGGGTATGGCGACTTGGTGCGCCATCCGGCCGTTGACACTATATCAGGTCCCGGGGTGCCGCCATCGGACAATGGCGATGCGCCGAACGGCGGTGGCGGTTGAGGACGCGGACAGTATAGCCGATGCAGTTTTTTTCCCATGACGGGTTCGATATCGCCTTCCTCGATCGCCAGCCGGGATCGGGCCGGGGCGATCCTGTGCTGATGATCCATGGCTTTGCATCCAGCCATTACGTCAACTGGGTTTCGCCCGGCTGGTTCAAGACGCTGAACGATGCCGGCTACCGTGCCATTGCGCTGGACAATCGCGGCCACGGCTCGTCATCGAAAAGCTACGAAGAGGCAGATTACACCCCGGCCCGGATGGCCTCGGACGCGGCTGCTTTGCTCGATCATCTCGGCATCCAGCGCGCCCATGTCATGGGCTATTCGATGGGCGCAAGGATAGCGGCATTCCTGGCGCTGTCGGATCCCGACAAGGTCGCGACGCTGGTTTTCGGCGGTCTCGGCATCGGCATGATCGACGGCGTCGGCGATTGGGATCCGATCGCGGCGGCCCTTCTTGCCGACGATCCGGCCAAGACCACCCATCCCCGCGGCCGTTCGTTCCGCGCCTTCGCCGACCAGACCCGCAGCGACCGCCGGGCGCTCGCGGCCTGCATCGCCACGTCCCGCGAGTTGCTGAGCGAGGACGAAATTGCCCGGATCGCCCAGCCGACGCTGATCGCCGTCGGTACCACGGACGATATTGGCGGCTCGCCCGACGAGCTTGCCGCGCTGATGCCCAACGCAAAAGCTTTCCACATTGAGGGCCGGGACCATATGCTGGCCGTCGGCGACAAGACCTTCAAGCAGCGTGTACTGGAATTCTACGCCGAAAATCCGCTTTGAGCGGTCATTGTCCGGCGTTGGGCCTTGAGCCAGACGGCATTTGCGATCCCGGGGTTTAAATTATTCCTTAAGCGCTTCGAGCGACCGGGCAAGGTTCAGCCTGGCCTGCGGTTCGAAGCGCCGGCGGAATTCCTCGCTGTGGAAGATGTGCGGGCGGGTGAGGAAGCTGTTCAACACCGCGCCGCGACCGGCCCGCCACATCGGCTCCTCCACCCATTGATATTCGGCGCGGATCGCGCGCTCATAGGCGTCGAATGCATCTGGCGGGGCGCCGAGGATCGACAGGTCCATGTCCAGGAAAAGGGCGGCGTCGTGCGTCGCGGTCATGTCTTCGAAGACCGGCAACCGGTGTGTCGCGGTGGCAAGGATCATGGCGCTGATGCGGCCGAGGCGCTGGGCGTCGATGCGGCCCGCGAGCTTTTTTTCCGCGAGCGCCGCGCTTTGCGCCTCATTGTCCTTGGCCCGGCTGTCATAGACGGCGTCGTGGAACCAGATCGCGGCCTCGACGGCCTCGGGATCGCCGAGCAGCTCCCGGTATTCACTGGCCAGCGCCAGCATCGCCTCGATATGGGCAAGGTTGTGGTAGTGGCGGTCCTTGTCCTCGTAGAGGGTGGAAAGCTCGCGTTTGAGGGCATCGTCGAGCAAGCGTTCATTTTCCATGGCGGCTTGAATTCCCGCGAACCAAATCCATTTGACAAAGCACTAAGGAAAATTGAGTTCAATCGTGCTATGATCTGGCTTATATGTGCGGCCCGACATTAGGCAAGGCGGCAGGACGACGTCGATGAACAGCATCAGCATTTCCCGACACAGCGCGTTGCAGCCGGTCGATCCGATCTGGCGCTCGATCCGTGACGAAGCGATGGACGCGGTCAATCGCGACCCGCTGCTCGCGGCCTTCCTCTATTCGACCATCCTCAATCAGGAGAGCCTGGAGGAGGCGGTCATCCATCGGCTGGCCGAGCGGTTGGCGCACCAGGACATCGGCTCCGATCTCATCCGCCAGACCTTCAAGTCGATGCTGGCCGACGACAAGGATTGGCCGACCACGGTGCGTGTCGATATCCAGGCCTATTACGACCGCGATCCGGCCTGCGACCGCTTCATCATGCCGGTGCTCTACTTCAAGGGGTTTCACGCCATCCAGACCCACAGGCTGGCGCATTGGCTGTGGAACCAGGGACGCAAGGATTTCGCGCTCTATCTGCAAAGCCGTTCGTCCTCGGTCTTCCAGACCGATATCAATCCGGCGGCCCGCATCGGCAAGGGCATCTTCATCGACCACGCCACCGGTCTGGTCGTCGGCGAGACAGCGGTCATCGAGGACGACGTGTCGATCCTGCACGGTGTCACGCTCGGCGGCACCGGCAAGGCCGGCGGAGACCGCCACCCCAAGATCCGTCGTGGCGTGCTGATCGGCGCCGGCGCCAAGATCCTCGGCAATATCGAAATCGGCCATTGCTCCAAGATCGCCGCCGGTTCGGTGGTGCTTTCGCCGGTGCCGCACAACAAGACGGTCGCGGGCGTGCCGGCTCGCGTCGTCGGCGAGACCGGTTGTGACCAGCCATCGCGCCAGATGGACCAGCTTCTGCCGTCGCAGACGATGGACCAGGTCGTCAGCTTCGACATCTGATTTTTACCGCGGGGCGTCGCGGAGTTCCGCACTGCTCGCGCCGGCGGCTTCGATTGCCGTGCAATACGGCGAGCTTGCCTTTACATGGCCATCGTCGACGTGTCAGAAGCGCCGTTCAAACGAGCAAGCCCGATGATCGGAGAAGACTGTTGAAGCCTGACGAAATCAGAAAGCTGGACGCCTATTTCAAGCGCGTCTTCCAGAACCCCAAGCTCGAGGTCAAGGCACGGCCGCGCAAGGAGGATTCGGCCGAAGTCTATGTCGGCGACGAATTCCTCGGCATCGTCTTCAAGGACGAGGATGACGGCGACTACAATTTCTCGATGGCGATTCTCGACATCGATCTGGGCTGATCCTACCGTCCCATGGCGACGCCGGACGCAAACGCGGCCGGCCTTCCCGTCAATGTCCCGCCTTCAGGACACGCCCGGCCTCGGCGGTGATTGCCGCGTCAAGGGCCTGCCAATCCCCCAGAAATTCCTTCGGGAAGCGATAGGTGAGGCTGAGATCCTCGCCGACATGGATGTCGCGCTCGCAAGGCGCCAGCGATTGTTCGGCTGCCGGCCCACTCAGGCAGCGGGCCACGAACGGGTCCTTGCCGGGCCGGTTGCCGACAACGAGCACCTCGTTGAGGTAACCTGATTTCGCGTTGAAACCGTAAATCGTCGTGCCGCCCGGACCTGCCGTGCCGGGCTGCACGATCAGCGCGCTGTAGATCGGCCCGAAACGTCCGCTCATGTCGCGAGACATCATCTGCTGTTCGAAGGATAGGAAGACGATGCTTTTGGTTGGCCCCGTGTGATTGAAATCGCGGCGGGCAGCTTCGCTGTAGCCATCCATCTGGGGGTAGCGCAGGTAGAGGTCGAGCCGCGAGGCGATGCCGTCGCGCCGCGCCTGCTCGAAACGGATGAAGTTGGCCGGCACGGCGATGACATTGTTGCCGATCACCACCTTGCGCATCGTCGCATCATCCGTGTAGCCGGCCATGGCGATCGAATGGCCGAACCATTTGCCGGCAAGGCTGATTGCGACCGACAGCAGGGCGAGTGCTGCGAAGGCGTAGAACACCCGCTTCATCAGCGTGGAATCGACCACGGTGAATTCGGGATCGTCGGCGATCGCTGCCTGCTTCATCTCTGTCCCCGGATTCCTGTCCCGTGACGGCACGCATCGCACGGCACGGCTCTTGCAGTCCTCCCAGCGACTGTGCGATTTCATGGTAAACGGAAGGTAAAGATGGGCCCGGTTGAGCTAACTGCGTTCGCTTTTCTTGTCGGGTTGACGGCTTGCGGGCTGGTCGGATCGGCGATGGAGTTGGTTGCCGGGCGCAAGGTCGCGTTCACCGAGCCTTATGTGTCCTCCGCGCACGTACTGCGTTCGCTCGCCGCCACCGCGTGCGCCGGGCCGTTCATGCTGCTCAACGATGCCTTGGACGCCCGCCGCGAGGGTCGCATTTCGTCGGTGGCGCTGATCTCCTGCGGCTGCACGGCGGTGGCCTGGATGCTGGCGCTCGGCGTCGTCCTCGTCGCCATTGCGTGTTGGGGGGCTGCCAACCTAGGGTCGTTCGACTTCCAGGCTTGAGACGAATCGGAGACCGGAAATGCCGCTTTATGCGATCGATGGCAGCGAACCAAGCTTCGCGGATGCGGACTCGAACTGGATCGCGCCCGATGCGACGCTCATCGGAGACATCAGCATCGGCCGCAATGCCGGCT
This sequence comes from Mesorhizobium sp. BR1-1-13, assembly GCF_020165515.1. Classification (NCBI taxonomy): domain Bacteria; kingdom Pseudomonadati; phylum Pseudomonadota; class Alphaproteobacteria; order Hyphomicrobiales; family Phyllobacteriaceae; genus Mesorhizobium; species Mesorhizobium sp. BR1-1-13. The sequence continues at coordinate 129,139 of NZ_JAIUIH010000003.1, read as the reverse complement.
TCTGGTTCGGCGTCGTCATCCGCGGCGACAATGAACCTGTCGTGATCGGCGCCGACACCAACGTGCAGGAGCACACGGTCATGCACACTGATCCCGGCTTTCCGTTGACCATTGGCGAAGGCTGCACGATTGGACACCGGGCTATGCTGCATGGCTGCACCATTGGCGACAACAGCCTCGTCGGCATGGGCGCAATCGTGCTCAACGGCGCCAGGATCGGCAAGAATTCGCTGGTCGGCGCCGGCGCGCTGGTCACCGAAGGCAAGGAATTCCCGGACAATTCGCTGATCGTCGGCTCGCCGGCCAAGGCGATCAGGGTGCTGGACGAGACGGCGATCGCGAGGCTGCGGGCCTCGGCCGCGCACTATGTCGCCAACGGCAAGCGGTTCAAGGCGGCGTTGAAGAAGGTCTGAGTCTCCGCCAGAAATGGCGGAGCCGGCCCGGGGACGGGGCCGGCTCCTTAGACCCGGTCGTTGGGACGGGGAGGGTGGGGACTCGACCGGGTTTCTCCTTAGGCGCATCGCGTTGATGCGTAGCGCCTGGTCTCTGGTTCAAGCGTGCCGGTCCCCCAAAGCTGCGCGTTGGTCGGCATGGATCGACGCCTCAGCGGACGCTGGCGACCGCGTCGGCACGGCCGTCGTTGATCGTCACCCATACGCCGGAGTTGGTATCCGATTGTCGCTTGAGGTAGGTGTAGTCGGTGTCCGTCCAGGACAGGACCTTGGTTTCCAGATTGTCGAGGATGAACTCGCCGAGGCTGGTGCGCACAGTCAGCACCGCGTGGCCGTCACCGTTCGGCTGGCGCGCGACCGTCATCAACAGGTTGCCGGCCGGAACGCCGGCGTCCATCAGCTCGCGGCGCTTTTCCAACGCGTAGTCCTCGCAATCGCCATAGCCATTGTCGGGATAGGCCCAATATTCCTCGACGCCGTTGTTTTCCATGTCGGTGCGCGGCTTGACGCGGGTATTGACCGAATTGTTGATGCTGACGATCGTCGCCCACAGCTTGCGGGTCAATTCGACCGGCGCCCCCTTAGGTGTCCGCTCGCTGCACTCGCCCGGTATGCGCCGGCAGAATTCATAGTGGCCGACAGGCTGTGTGGTGCGGCCGCCGGTGTGCATATAGGCCGGTCCCGCGGCATATGCTGATCCCCAAGCGGAAAGCTGCATCGCCATTGCCATCAGCAACAGCTTGCCCCTCGTTTTCTTCATTGTTTTTGTCTCCCCGTTCGAAGGAGACATTGCCACAGGTGGATTTATTCGACGCAAAAGCGCGCAGTAGATATTGAGTAAAACGCCCCTAGAATAAGTATCAAATTTGAAACTTTTGAACGGTCAATCGTTTAACGTTTCGGGAACTGAAGTGCCTCGAATTGCGCTGTCGTGAAATATAAAACCGGCCGCGAGGGCCGGTTTTGATCTGGACGCTGTTGGGGCTTCAGGCGCGCGGCGTGTTGAATTCCGAATCGAGCGTCTCAGGCCGCTGGATGACGGCGAATTCGATGGCGACGCCATCCTCGAAATGACGCACGATCTGTCCGCGCATGGTGCCGAGCATGACCTGGACGCCGATCGCCGGCTTGACGTCGATCTCGATCGCCGCGCCGGAGAGCGACAGGTCGATGATGCGGCACTGGTACTGACGGCCATCGGTGAGCTGCAGGATGCTGGTCGGGTTGCGGGGGGCAACGCGCTCGTGGCGGCGGTCTTCGGGCAGATCGAGTTCGTGCTTGTTGGCGAGCCACGTCAATTGCGCGGCGAGCTTGTCCTTCTTGCGGTCCGACGCAATCACCGTCATTGCGAAACCGTCCTGCAAGGTGCGGGTGACGACGCCTTCTATGCGGCCGATATGGTCGATATAGGCGATGACCTTTTCGCCGGGCATGCCGATGCGGTCCGTGCGAAGCGCGACGTTACCCGGCGACATATCGACGACCTGGCAAGGATGTTCGGTGCGGTCTTCCAGCATGAAGCGCCCGTATATCTTGACCCGGACGCGCTGAAAGTTACGTCTCTCAGCTTGGGACGGCGCGTAGTCGACCGCCGCTGACCTCATGACTGCCTACACCCCGTTTGGCATCCCCGCGCGCCGATGCCAGGGACTTCATCCCAGAACTACAGCAAAGCGGGTTAACAAAGGGGAAAAACGGGCCGGCGGGCTGTAGGATCGTCAACTATTCCTCGCGCCCGCCATCGAAGACGACGAGGTGGCGAATGCGGCGCGCGCGGCCGAGCGCCGAGATGGTTTCGGGCGCCTCCAGTTCGGCGGGAACAAGCGAGGGAACGTCGATCGCCGGGCGGCTGGCCAGCAGCTCTTTTTCCGGATCGATGACACGGATCGAATCGATCAAAGCGTCCGTGATCGGGTCGGCACCCAGCCAGAACGGCTTCTCCACAGCGCTGATCACGCCAAGGCAACGCGGGTTTTCGACGCCGCCATCCAGCGGCAAGGCAAGCAATTCGAATTTGTTGGAACGGCCGTTGCGGCTGAAGCCCTCGAATATGATCAGCACGACGGATTTCTGGTCGAACACGCCATGGATCAGCTTCGAAACCAGCCGCTGGTCCTTCTCGCGCCACAGCGAAGGGAAGGAGAACCCCTTGAGTTCGCGGCCGTAGGAGGCGCAGAGCCTTGTGCCGGCCAGCCGGAACACCGCTTGCCCACGTGTGTCCCTTTCCAGGATGAACGTGTCGGCCAGCAGCGACTTGATATCGGCCGGCTCTACTTCCGAGCGCTTCGGAGCAGGGCGTTCATCACGCAAGCGGTTCCAATACTGGAACAGCGTGATCGATCCGTTCTGGTTCATGCTAAGCAGCTCCGCGCATTCTGTCGTCTGATGTCCCATCGGTGAACAGAAGGGCGCCCTCCGATGACCTACATGCGTTGCGGAGCAGGAAGCGTGCCAGCGTCGTTAACACTTGTTCACGGGTCGGGGCCGTTAAGGTTAACAAGTGGTTTACGTTGCGCCCAGGCGAGCCGCGTGGCACACAAAAACCACTCCAGAAGCGGTCGTTTCGCGACGATCGGCAGCACTTCAGTCAAGAGTTCGGGGGAACAGGGGACTCGACAGCCGTTCAAGGGAAACCTTGGACGGCTTTCTTTTGATTCGGCACTTTTGATTCGCGCTCGGCGATTCGCCCTTTGTGGTCCGGCGGGCAGTGGTCTAGATGCTCGCAACAACGAATCCTGGACCGAGTGCTAGTGCGCATGAGTGAACCTGTAAGCCCACCGGAAATGGAACAGGCGGATCGCGAGCCCGAGCCGCGTCGCGAGCCGGTCTTCAACCTGCCGCCGATCGTGCTGGCGGTGATCGCCATTTGCGTGGCCGTCTACCTGTTGCAGCAATACGTGCTGAGTGATGCTCAGCAAATGACACTGCTTTACGACGGAGCCTTCATCCCTGTCCTCTACACCGGCCAATACGGCTTCGACTGGTTCCTGTTCACGCGGCCCTTCACATATGCCTTCATGCATGGTGGATTTGCCCATATCGCCATCAACATGGTCTGGCTCGCTGCCTTTGGCTCGCCGCTGGCCAATCGGCTCGGAGCGTTCTGGTTCGCGTTGTTCTTCGCCGCGACGGGACTGGCTTCAGTGGCGCTTTTCTGGGCCATGCATCCATATGGCGAAGCGCCGCTGGTCGGTGCTTCCGGTGCGATATCGGGCATGATGGGAGCGGCGGCACGCTTTGGCTTCCGTACGGATCGTTCGGCGGGCAAAGCCGCTTTCGCCGGCCCCGTGCTGCCGATCGCAATGGTGCTGCGCTCGCGTGGCGTGATGATCTTCCTTGCCGTTTGGATGGTGATCAATCTTGTCACCGGCCTTGTCGGCTTCGCCCCCGGCATCGACAGCCAGATCGCCTGGGAGGCTCACATTGGCGGCTTTGTCGCCGGCTTCTTCGGCTTGCGCTGGTTCGACAGACGTTGGCAGCCGCTCGACTGGGAGACGACCGACCACCGCACTTGAAATGCAACCGATCGCGGCGCACGATGTTCACTCTTACGTGAAAGCCGGTCAGGGCAGGAACCGGTTGGCAAAGTAGAGGAGGACGCCATGACGGTTAAGGCCATTCTCGAGCAAAAAGGCCACGACGTGTTGACGCTCGGGCCGAACGAAAAACTGAGCGAAGCCATCCGCATCCTTGCCGAACACAGGATCGGGGCGTTGGTCATCACCAATGGCGATCGCAAGATCGTCGGCATTCTCTCCGAGCGTGACATCGTGCGCGTCGTCGCCAGGGAAGGCGCTGCCGCGCTCGACATAGCCGTTCGTTCCGCGATGACGCCGAAAGTGAAGATCTGCAACGAGAACCACACCGTCAACGAGGTGATGGAGATCATGACCCGGGGCCGATTCCGCCATCTTCCGGTGGAAAAGGACGGCATGCTCGACGGCATCGTTTCGATCGGCGACGTGGTCAAGCGTCGTATCGAGGATGTCGAGCGCGAGGCTGAGGAAATCCGCGCCTATATCGCTACCGCCTGAGCGGCAAGCAACCGCCGGCCGCGCAACGGCCGGCGGGCGATAGCTACCTGTTGTCGAGTTCGGAGCGGACGAGTTGGAGTCCGCGCCGCGTGATGCGGTAGGGGCCGCCGTCCGATGACGAAACCGCCTTCTTGCGTTTCAGCTTCCGAAACAGGTCGAGATCGACGCCGGGGTAGTGCCAGCCGTCGCGGGTCAGGCATTTGACGGAGGCAATCCGTTTCTTGTCGCTCTTTTCGATCTCGATGCGCCCGCCCTGGGCGAGCAGGTGCAGAACGCGTTGTTCAATACGCGAAATATCCATGGGAGAGTTTTCCGGGAAAACAACAAAAGCCGCCGCCGCGAAGCTTCGCGGCACGGGGTTTCAGGTTTCTGCCCTGCCTCGCTACGAGGTCAGGGCCTTACCGGGACTGAGCGTAAGTGGACATCCACTCTCCATTGGGATGGATGGCCTATAGGCGAAAGCGGCGGAAAAGGCCAGCGGACGGCTTTACGCTTGTCTCGTGATGCGGTTTGCACTAGCGAAGTTGCAAATCAGAATGTGCATTAATGCAACTTCCATTATTCAGTTCGCAGGCCACAATGAGCATCATCGACACCCGCACGCCCGACGCGAAACGCCTGATCCCCGGCGCCACCGGCGACTGGGAAATCATCATCGGGCTCGAGGTCCATGCGCAGGTGACATCGGAAGCAAAACTGTTTTCCGGCGCTTCGACGTCGTTCGGCGCCGCCCCCAACGCCAATGTCAGCCTGGTCGACGCGGCAATGCCCGGCATGCTCCCCGTCATCAACGAGGAATGCGTCAAGCAGGCGATCCGTACCGGCCTCGGGCTGAAGGCGCAGATCAACCACAAGTCCGTTTTCGACCGGAAGAACTACTTCTACCCGGACCTGCCGCAGGGCTACCAGATCTCGCAGTTCAAGCAGCCGATCGTCGGCGAGGGCACGGTGATCATCTCCGTCGGTCCCGACCGCCAGGGCGAGTTCGAGGACATCGAGGTCGGCATCGAGCGCCTGCATCTGGAGCAGGACGCCGGCAAGTCGATGCACGACCAGCATCCGACCATGTCCTATGTCGATCTCAACCGCTCCGGCGTGGCGCTGATGGAAATCGTCTCCAAACCGGACATGCGTTCGGCCGACGAAGCCAAGGCCTATGTCACCAAGCTGCGCACCATCGTGCGCTATCTCGGCACCTGCGACGGCAATATGGACGAAGGCTCCATGCGCGCAGACGTCAATGTTTCGGTACGCCGGCCGGGCGGCGAATTCGGCACGCGCTGCGAGATCAAGAACGTCAATTCGATCCGCTTCATCGGCCAGGCGATCGACTTCGAGGCGCGCCGGCAGATCGCCATCATCGAGGATGGCGGCACGATCGACCAGGAAACGCGGCTGTTCGACGCCGTGAAGGGCGAAACCCGTTCGATGCGCACCAAGGAAGAGGCGCACGACTACCGCTATTTTCCCGATCCCGACCTGTTGCCGCTGGAGTTCGACCAGGCTTATGTCGAAGCGCTGGCCAAGGAATTGCCGGAACTGCCTGATGACAAGAAGGCGCGGTTGATCTCCTCGCTCGGCCTGTCGACTTACGATGCCTCGATCCTGGTGTCGGAAAAGCCGATCGCCGACTATTTCGAGAAGGCGGCCGCCGGCCGCGACGGCAAGCTCGCCGCCAATTGGGTCATCAACGACCTGCTCGGACAATTGAACAAAGCTGGCAAGGACATTGAAAACGCTCCGGTTTCGCCAGACCAGCTCGGCGCCATCATCGATCTGATCAAGGATGGCACCATCTCCGGCAAGATTGCCAAGGACCTGTTCGAGATCGTCTGGAACGAGGGCGGCGACCCGCGCCAGCTGGTTGAGAGCCGCGGCATGAAACAGGTTACCGACACCGGCGCTATCGAAAAGGCGGTGGACGAGGTGATCGCAGCCAACCCGGACAAGGTCGAGCAGGCGCGCGCCAAGCCGACCATGGCCGGCTGGTTCGTCGGCCAGGTGATGAAGGCGACCGGCGGCAAGGCCAACCCGCAAGCCGTCAATGACCTGGTCAAGGCCAAGCTGGGCATCGAGTAGGCTATGTTCGTGCGCACCGCCGGGGATCGCGACCTCGCCCCCATCCGGGCGCTGCTGGTCGAGACCTGGCATGCGACTTACGACGCCATCTACGGCGCCGAACGGGTGACAGAGATCACCGATGAGTGGCATTCGATCGCGTCGCTCACGGCGCGGCTGGCAAAGCCGAACAGCGAGTTCCTCGTCGCCGACGATGGCCAGCGCATTGGCGGCATGGCATTTGCCGAAGCGGTCGATAGCGGCGGCTTGATCATGCTGAAGCAGCTTTACGTGCAGCCCGGCCTGCAGGGCCGGGGCATCGGCGGCATGCTTCTCGACGAGATCATTGAAAGCTTCCCCGAGGCCCGCGCCATCCGGCTGGAAGTGGAAGAGAAGAACACGCGCGCAATTGCCTTCTACCAGGCGAACGGCTTCGTCCAGACCGGCCGCACCGACAATTGCGGTTCGGCCCATTCCGCTATCCCGGCGCTCGTCTATGAAAGGCTGCTTGCCGCATAGCGGCGGAGCTTTTCGGGTGCGCAATCCGGCGGTCGGATTCAGCGATCGAGCCGCGGCCTATCTGGTGGAGATATCCACATTGTCAATCAACCTGGTCTTGCCCAGCCAGGCGGCGGCGAGCAGGCGGCCCTCCTGTCCGCGGCGCCATGGCGCCAGCGTCCGGCTCTCGCGAGCTTCGACATAATCGACCTTCTGGAAACCGGCCGCGAGGAGGGCGCGGCTGGCTTCGCCTGTCGCGCCGTTCTGGTCGGCGCCGGCTGCCAGCGCCGCGGCTGCCTTGCGCAGGATCACGTTGAGCCGGCGGGCGATCTGGAGTTCGGCCTCGCCGAGATAGGCGTTACGCGATGACATGGCGAGGCCGTGCGCGTCGCGGATCGTCGGCGCGCCGATGATTTCGACGGGCAGGTCGAGGTCGCGGCAGAGCTGCCTGACGACGCACAATTGCTGATAATCCTTTTCGCCAAAGACCGCGACGTTGGGCGACGCCTGCAGGAGCAGCTTCGCCACGACGGTGGCGACGCCTTCGAAAAAAGTCGGTCGAAAATCCGATTCGAGCCCGGTGGAGGGACCGCCGACCGAGATTTTGGTGGCAAAGCCGGCAGGATACATCTCACCAACCCCAGGCGTGTAGGCAAGATCGGCTCCGGCCAAAGCGAGCTGGTCGAGATCGCGGGCGAGCTGACGTGGATATTTGTCGAGATCCTCGCTTGGCGCGAACTGCGTCGGGTTGACGAAGATCGAGACGACGCAGCGCTCGGCTCGTTCGAGCGCGATCCTGACCAGCGACAGGTGCCCTTCGTGCAAGGCGCCCATTGTCGGCACCATGGCGACGCGAAGGCCGTCGCGCCGCCAGTCGCGGATCCGCGCGCGAAGGCTGGCGACCGTGTCGACGACGAGGGGCCGGCTCATCGGTTGTCCTTGCCCAAGGTGGCCGAAAACACATTTTCGGGGCCGGGGAATGTCCTGTCTCGTACCTCGCTGGCGTAACGTGCGGCCGCATGCGAGACCACGCTGCGCAAATCGGCGTACTCCTTGACGAATTTCGGCACGCGATCGACGGTGAGCCCGACCATGTCGTCTATGACCAGGATCTGGCCGTCGCAAACGCCGCTGGCGCCAATGCCGATGGTCGGAATGGCGATGCGGTGGGTGATTTCGGCCGCGACCGCCTCGACCGTGCCCTCGATGACCACCGAAAAGGCGCCCGCTTCTTCGACGGCGCGCGCATCGGCAAATAGCGCTGCCGCATTCTCGTCGGTCCGGCCCTTGATCCTGTAGCCGCCATCCTTCTCGACGGATTGCGGCAGTAGGCCGATATGGCCCATGACCGCGATGCCGGCATCCACGACTGCGGCGATCTGCCGGGCCATACCGACGCCGCCCTCGAGTTTCACTGCCTGGCAGCCGGTTTCGCCAACGATACGCCGCGCCGAGGCCACCGCTTGGGCCGCCGAATCCTCATAGCTGCCGGCCGGCATGTCGACGACGACGCAAGCCTTGGCGGAGCCGCGCATCACCGCTTGCCCATGCGCGATCATCATCTCCAGCGAGGCGCCCAGCGTCGTTTTGTGGCCATGCAGGACCATTGCGACGCTGTCGCCGACCAGGAGCAGATCGACATGGTCGTCGAGCAGCCGGGCGATGGGGTAGGTATAGGCAGTGAGACAGACGATCGGCACGCCACGCTTGCGGCGGCGAATGGCATCGGCGCCGATGCGAATGTCGGCGGTCGGCGATTCCCTGGCCAATCGTCACCTCCCTCGGCCAATGGTCGGCAGGATACCCGCACGGGGCGCGCGCGCAGAGCTTTAGAAAGGCTGAGGGTGCTTGGCAAGCGCCATAGGCGCCGGCAATGCATCACCGGCTTGTGTCGCCTTACCGGCGCGCCATTTGCGCCCTCTTGGCGGCAAGCCCCTTGCCTTCACGAAGGGCTGACGCCATAAGCAGGAAACGGGCGCCATCGGCGCGAGGGTTTTGAAGATGAAGACTTTCCTTACGCAGTTTTTCACCTGGTGGAACGGCCAGACGCTTGGCACGCGCCTGCACACCTGGCGCTACGGCAGGAAGGTCGGGCAGGACGAGGTGGGCAACGTCTACTACGAAGGCGGTGTCGATTCCGAAGGACGCACGCGCCGCTGGGTCATCTATCGCGATTATTCCGAGGCTTCTTCTATCCCGCCCGGCTGGCACGGCTGGATCCATCACCGCGTCGACGTCGCGCCGCCGAGCGACGATTACAAGCCGCGCGACTGGCAGAAGCCGCATCAACCGAACCTGACCGGCTCGCCCTCGGCCTATCGTCCGAAGGGCTCGGTGCTGACCAACCAGCACCGTCCGCAGGTCACCGGCGACTACGACGCCTGGACGCCCGGATCGTAAGCGGGCGTCGGTCCTTTATCGCCACAATTGGTGTTTAGCTGCTTGCTGATCAAAAAACGGCGACTAGCCTTTGTGATAAAGAGAATCACCCGGGCGCTAACCACCGGTATCCCTGCATGAGCATTTCCAGCCTGACATCGATGGGCGCACTGATGGTAGCCGCCGGGCTCACCGTTAGCACCGCAGCACTTGCCGCTTCGGCAGAGCCGGCCGCACCCGCGCCGGCGCCGGGGTCGGATCGAATCACCAACCCGGTCGCCGAATTCGCCGGCATCGACAAGATCACCGGCCGTATCATCACCTTCGACGTCTATATCGACGAGACGGTGCAGTTCGGTGCTTTGCAGGTGACGCCGCGCGTCTGCTACTCCCGGCCGCAGAACGAGGAGCCGAAGACCGATTCCTTTGTCGAAGTCGACGAGATCACGCTCGACCGCAAGATCCGCCGCATCTTCACTGGCTGGATGTTTGCCGAAAGCCCTGGTCTCAATGCCGTCGAGCATGCCGTCTATGACGTCTGGCTGAAGGCCTGCAAGCAGAAGTCGGATGTGCCAGCGCCCGATGCGGCCAAGACCGATGGGGCCAAGCCCGATACAGCCCAGCCGAATGCCACGGCCGCTCCGGCTGCGGCCGAACCGGAAGCCACGGAACCGCCTACGACCAGCACCAACTGATCCTTCGGAACCGCGCTGACGGCAATGCGTTGGGCGTTGACGGCCATACGATGCGCGCCGGGAGGATTTTCCGATGTCTGCCAGAAAGCGGATCACCGCCAGCATCAAGGAACTGCTTGAGCTCGAAAAGGGCTTCTGGACAGGCGATTCGGCATTTTTCGCGGCCAATGCCGACACCGAGTGCCTGGTGGCATTTCCGCGGATGGCCCAGACCATGAGCAATGCCGATCTCGCCGAAACCGCCGCCGATCCCAAGCGATGGCGTGATCTCGAGATCGATCTCAAGGGCGTGGTCGAACCAGGCAGCGACATCGTCATCCTGGCCTATGAAGTGCATGCCGTGAGGGGCAATGGCGAAGCCTACGCGGCGCTGGTCAGCACCGGCTATGTCCATCGCGTCAACGGCTGGAAGATGATGTTCCATTCGCAGGCTCCGCTGGAAACGAAGGTCCGCTGACGGGCTGGATCATCAGGGGAAAAACACCGCTTCACCCTTCAGCGCGTCGGCCAGCATCTTCTCGTATTTGCCGCGCGGCACGTCGATTGCGCCGAAGCGCTTGAGGTGTTCGGTGGTGAACTGCGTGTCGAGCAGCGCGAAACCGCGCGCCCGCAGGCGTTCGACGAGATGCACAAGGCAAATCTTCGAAGCGTCCGTTTCCCGGGAAAACATGCTTTCGCCGAAGAACACCCGCCCCAGCGAGACACCGTAGAGGCCGCCGACCAGCCGCTCCTCGCGCCAGGCCTCGACAGAATGGCAATGGCCGATGCGATGCAATTGCACATAGGCCTCGCGGATCGGCGCGTTGATCCAGGTGGAACGGCGCTCCTCGCGCCTTTCGGCGCAGCCATCGATCGTCGCCTCGAAATCGAAGTCGAAACGGATGTCGAAGAGGTTTCGCCGAATCGCCTTCTTAAGACTTTTCGGTGCGTGGAAGCGGTCGAGCGGGATGATGCCGCGCGTTTCCGGCCGCACCCAGAACACTTCCGGGTCGGCGGCACTTTCGGCCATCGGGAAGACGCCCGAGGCGTAGGCCTTGAGCAGAAGGTCGGTCGGGATACGATAGCCTGGCGCGTAAGGGCGGGTCATCGCTTCATTATAGCGGCAAGTCGGGGGGCTATTCGCCTTTGGCCAGATATTTTTCCAGCCAGTGGATGTCATAGTCGCCATTGGCGATGTCGGCGTTGCCGACGAGGTCGCGAAACAGCGGCAACGTCGTTTTGATTCCGTCGACGACGAATTCGTCCAGCGCCCGGCGCAGCCGCATCATGCATTCGACGCGGTTGCGCCCGTGCACGATCAGCTTGCCGATCAGGCTGTCGTAGTAGGGCGGGATCTTGTATCCGGAATAGACGCCGGAATCGACGCGGATGCCAAGACCGCCTGGCGTGTGGAAATGGGTGATCGTGCCGGGCGAGGGCGTGAAGGTGCGCGGATCCTCTGCATTGATGCGGCACTCGATGGCATGGCCCTGGAAGCGGATGTCTTCCTGCTTGACCGAAAGACCGCCGCCCGAGGCGACACGGATCTGCTCATGCACCAGATCGATGCCGGTGATAGCCTCCGTCACCGGATGCTCCACCTGCAGGCGCGTGTTCATCTCGATGAAATAGAACTCGCCATTCTCGTAGAGGAACTCGATCGTGCCGGCGCCGGAATAGCCGAGGTCGGCGATGGCGTTGGCGCAGATATCGCCGATGCGCGAGCGTTCCTCGGCGTTGAGGGCGGGTGAGTTGGCCTCTTCCCAGACTTTCTGGTGGCGGCGCTGCAAGGAGCAGTCGCGCTCGCCGAAATGCACGCCCCGGCCAAAGCCGTCGCCGAACACCTGAACCTCGATATGACGCGGCTTTTGCAGGTACTTTTCGATATAGACGGCGTCATCGCCGAAGGCCGCGCCCGCTTCCGAGCGGGCCGTCTGCAAGGCGACTTCGAGGTCGGCCTCGGTATGCGCCACTTTCATGCCGCGTCCGCCGCCGCCGGCCGACGCCTTGATGATTACGGGATAGCCGATCTCCGCGGCGATGCGCTTGGCCTCCTTTTCCTCGGTCACCGCACCGTCGGAGCCGGGAACCACCGGAATGCCAAGGCGTTTGGCGGTGCGCTTGGCTTCGATCTTGTCGCCCATGATGCGGATATGGTCACCGGTCGGACCGATAAAGGTAATGTTATGCGCTGCCAATATGTCGGAAAACTTGGCGTTCTCCGACAGGAAACCGTAGCCGGGATGCACGGCGTCGGCGCCGGTGATCTCGCAGGCGGCGACGATCTGGTGGATATTGAGGTAGCTGTCGCGCGATGGCGGTGGCCCGATGCATACGCTCTCGTCGGCGAGCCGAACATGCATGGCGTCGGCGTCGGCGGTCGAGTGCACCACCACCGTCTGGATGCCAAGCTCCTTGCAGGCGCGCAGCACCCGAAGCGCGATTTCGCCGCGATTGGCGATGAGAATCTTCTGGAACATTAGGGCCGCTCTACTCGATCACGACGAGCGGCATGCCGTATTCGACCGGCTGTGCGTCCTCGAACAGGATCGCCGTCACCGTGCCGGCGCGCGGCGAGGGGATCTGGTTCATCGTCTTCATCGCTTCGATGATCAGCAGCGTCTGCCCTTCCTTGACGTTCTGGCCGATCTCGATGAACGGCTTGGCATCCGGCGAGGGCGCCAGGTAGGCGGTGCCGACCATGGGAGAGGCCACGGCGTTTTTCGACACGTCGGCGGCGGCCGGAACGGCTGCGGTGGCAGGTTGGGCCGCCGGCGCCGGCGCGAAGGCCGGCTGCGGCGCAGCTATCGCGTGAACGGCCGGCGCCTGTCGAGACACGCGCACCTTCAGGTCGCCCAGCTCGACTTCGATCTCGGTGAGATTGGTGTCGTTCAGTATGCCCGCCAGGTCGCGGATCAGCTGCTGGTCAACACCGTTCTTCTTTATCGACATTTTCGAGCCTTCTGTTTGTTGGCCGGTCATAGGCGTGCGGCCAGCGCCTGCAGCGCCAGCGTGTAGCCGAGCGGCCCAAAGCCACAGATCATGCCGACAGCGACCGGCGCGACCATGGAGACGTGGCGGAATGATTCCCGCGCATGGATGTTGGAAAGATGGACCTCGGCGACCGGCAGCGGCGCCACGGAACGGATGGCGTCGTGGATCGCGATAGAGGTGTGGCTATAGGCGCCGGGATTGATGACGATGCCGGCGGCCTTGTCGCCCGCTTCCTGGATCCAGTCGACGAGGTCGCCCTCGTGGTTCGACTGGCGGAAGTCGATTTCGAGCCCGAGCGCCGTGCCCGCCTCTCTGCAGTCCTCCGCTATGGCGGCAAGCGTCTTGCCGCCATAGATGCCAGGCTCGCGCTTGCCGAGCGCGTTGAGATTGGGACCGTTCAGGACGAAAACCGTTTTCAAAAAATGCTGACCTTTCCCGGCACCGGCGTACAACCGGCGTTGGGCCCTCTATAATGGGCATAGACGCCCGCGGAAAGAGCGCAAGTGCGTTCTTTCACTGTCCACAACAGGCGGAAATGCGCCCGTGAAGAAAACCCGCGGCCGATCAAAGCGCGGCTTTCGCCGCCTCGATCTTCTCCGCCAGGACTTCCTGTCCGAGCGCCCCGAACACGACCTCGTTGCCGACGACGTAGGACGGCGTTCCGGTGATCGCCAGTTTGTTGGCGAGATCGTAGGTCTTGGAGAAGGCTTCGGTGATGGACGGGTCCTTCATCTTTTCACGCAGCGTCGCTTCGTCGGCGCCGAGCGAAAGCGCGACCTTAATCGCCGCCGCCTCGGTGGCGCGTCCCTGGCCGCCGAGCAGCGCATTGTGGAACTCGCCATACTTCTGCGGCATCATCAGGTGGAAGGCCATCGAGACGACGCTGGCCTTCTGCGAATCCGGGCCGAGGATCGGGAACTCCTTGAGCACGAAACGCAGGTCCGGATCGGCCTTGGTCAGCGCCTGCATGTCTTCGATGGCGCGTTTGCAGAAGCCGCAATTGTAGTCGTAGAACTCGACGATCGTGACCTTGCCGTTCGGGTTTCCGACCACGCCGTCGAAGGAGGAGTTGAAGATCTGCTCCTTGGCGCCCTTGATGACGCCGAGATGGGCAATGCGCTGCTCTTCCTTCTGCTTGGCCTCGAGTGCATCCTGGACTTCCAGCAGCACTTCCGGATTCTTCAGGAGATAATCGCGGATGATGCCTTCGACCTCGGTGCGGTCGATCTTGGTATCGGCCGCGGCCGTCTGAAGCGGTTGCGCCGCACCGGCTTCCGCGATTTGCGGGCTGCCGGCCACAAAACCGAACGCCAGCATGGCAAGGGCTATCGCAACTCCCGTGGTGCCCAGCAACAGTGCCTTTTTCATCGTTCCGTTCCTTTGCCTGTTTTCCGGTCTGGCTGCGTCGCAGCGCACGGCCGGAAGGTTCATTATACCTTGCCCGACGGCTTGTAGTTTATGATGTCCTGGGCGCGAATCCATCGCGGCTCGCCGCGTTTGAGTTGCTGCTGCGCTCGCATGGCGAAGATCTTCGCATCCTTGTAGTTACCGGAATAGAAATGACCCTCGGCCGTGGCGAGCTCGGCGCCCGGTATGTCTCCTAATTCGCCATAGGCCTGCGCCAGATAGCGGTATCCCACGGAATTTTCCTTATCGCGTCGCAAGCCGTTGTTGATCTGCACCACGGCCTTTTTCAGAGCGTCTGGGGTGCCCGTCGCCATCAACGCCTGGCCGAGCGAAACCGGCAGCAATCCAGATCGCGCCTTGTCGAGGTTGACTGCCTTGGCGTAGGCGTCGGCAGCTTCCTTGGGCTTGTTCGCCTTCATCAATATATCGCCGCGCAATTCCTGGAAATAAGCGTTGCCGGGCTGGGCCTTGATCAAGGCGTTGGTCTTGGCGAGTGCGGTGGCGATGTTGCCGAAAAGATAGGCCGATTGGGCCTCGCCATACTGCGCGGCAAGGCTGCCCTGCATCTTTCGCATCAGCCGCGACGCGGCGGCCTGGCCTTCCATGTAGACAGCGATCTTCACCCGCATCATGTCGTGGCGCAATTGCAGGGCCGGCGCATCGACCTTGTCGAGATAGGGGCTCTGCTTGACCAGCACTTCGAGGTTGGAGATTCGATCGCGCGGCATCGGATGGCTGATCCGGTAGGGATCGACCTGCGCGCCCGACAGCGACAAGGCCGTCTGGAAACGCTGAAATGTCTTCAGCATGCCCATGCCGGACTGGCCGGTGGCGTTGAGATAGGTGATCGCCGAGCGGTCGGCCGTCATTTCCTCGGTGCGCTGATAGGCGAGAATGCTGCGCTGCGCCATCTCGCCGCCGCCAGCCGCCACGCCCACGCCGGCGCCGGCAAGTCCGCGGCTGTTGGTGGTCGCCCCGGCGACCATGGCGCCGGCGCCCAGCAAGGTCGCGATGATGGCCATCGTTTTGGCGCGCTCGAGCTGGTCACGCAGTTTCTGCTGGTGGCCGCCGGCGATGTGGCCGGCCTCGTGAGCGATGACGCCGATGATCTCGTTGGGCGTTTCGGCTTCCATCAAGGCGCCCGTGTTGATGAACAGCCGGCGTCCGGTGACGAAGGCATTGAAGCTCTGGTCGTTGACCAGGACGATGTCGATGCCGTCATTCGCCAGACCGGCGGCCTTGAAGATCGGGCGGGCGTAATCGCGCACCAGCGCCTCGATCTCGGCATCGCGCACGACCGGCACGTTCTGGGCGAAGGCGCTGATGGAACCAGACACCGCGACGGCGACGCCAAGCGAAAGCGTCGCAACGACGCGCGCTGCCCGGGCAACCATCGATTTGGGTCGGCTCAACATGACGTGTCCACTGGTAGACGAGCGGGCGAAAGATGAAAAGTCGGCACCGGAAAAACTTCCTCAACTTGTGATCCTCACACCAATCGGGCATTTGTGCGGCGCATGCGCCAGGACGTGGCGCGCTCAATCGCCGGATCGAGGTCAAAATGGTCGTTTCGCTCTCACGCCGTGGCAATGTCGAACCCTTCCACGCCATGGATGTGCTGGCCGAGGCGAACCGGCTGAGAGCGACGGGCGCGCCGGTCATTTCCATGGCCGTCGGCCAGCCGTCCGATCCGGCTCCGGCCCGCGTTCGTGCCGCGGCGGCCAGGGCTTTGCAGGACGGGCGTATTGGCTATACCGATGCTCTGGGCCTGGCTGGATTGCGCAAGGCGATCGCGGAACACTATGGGGATCACTATGGGCTTGAGGTCGCGCCCGACCGGATCGCGGTCACCACGGGATCCTCGGCCGCCTTCAATCTCGCTTTCCTGGCAATGTTCGATCCCGGCGA
Organism: Mesorhizobium sp. BR1-1-13; assembly: GCF_020165515.1. Taxonomy (NCBI): domain Bacteria; kingdom Pseudomonadati; phylum Pseudomonadota; class Alphaproteobacteria; order Hyphomicrobiales; family Phyllobacteriaceae; genus Mesorhizobium; species Mesorhizobium sp. BR1-1-13. The sequence goes on along the minus strand of NZ_JAIUIH010000003.1, from coordinate 112,735 downwards.
CCGCGTCGCCATCGCAGCGCCGGGCTACCCCGCTTATCGCAACATCATGGCGGCGCTGGGCATCGAAGTGATCGAGATAGAGCTCGGCGATGCAGCCTATCTTCATGCCGCTCACCTGGAGACCGCGCATAGCGAAAAACCGCTCAAGGGCGTGCTGTTCGCAAGCCCCGCCAACCCAACCGGCGCGGTCATTCCGGCCGATGATCTCGCGGACCTGGTCCGGACGGCGGAGGCGCTCGGCATTGCCGTCATCTCCGACGAGATCTACCACCGGCTGGCCTATACGGCGCCCGACACCACGGCACTCGCCTTTGGCACCGGTGTCACGGCGATCAACTCCTTCTCGAAATACTATTGCATGACCGGCTGGCGCATCGGCTGGATGGTGCTGCCGGAAGCGCTGGTGCGGCCCATCGAGCGCATTGCGCAGAGCCTCTACATCTCGCCGCCGGAACTGTCGCAGGTCGCCGCAATCGAGGCCTTTGCCGCTACCGAGGAGCTGGAAGCGGTCAAGGGTCGCTATGTTTGGAACCGCGAGCTCCTGATGACGCGTCTGCCGGAGCTCGGCTTTCCGCTGGCCGCACCGATGGATGGCGCCTTCTATGCCTTTTGCGACGTCACCCGGCACAGCAATGACAGCATGGCTTTCGCCCGCAAGATGCTGGCCGAGGCGCATGTCGCGGCCACGCCCGGCCGTGATTTCGACACCCAGGCCGGGCACCGCACCATGCGTTTTTCCTATGCCGGCAGCCATGACGACATGGTCGAGGCATTGGCGCGCATCGAACGCTGGCTGAGGTAGATCCATGCCGGAACTCGAGCAGGCCCTGGCCGAAGTCGCGGCCGAAATGGCCGAACGCACCGATCGCGGCGAGGTCGCCACCTATATCCCGCAACTCGGCAAGGTTGATCCCAAGAAATTCGGCATCGCAGCCGTCACCAATGACGGCCGCGTGCTGATGGCGGGCGACGCCGACCAGCCCTTTTCGATCCAGAGCATCTCGAAAGTGTTCACCTTGACGCTGGCGCTGGGCAATGTCGGCGATGCGCTGTGGAAAAGGGTGGGGCGCGAACCCTCGGGCAACCCGTTCAACTCGATCATGCAGCTCGAGCATGAGAACGGCATTCCGCGCAATCCCTTCATCAATGCCGGCGCCATCGTCATTTCCGACATCCTGCTTGCCGGTCATCAGCCGCGCGAGGCGATCGGCGAGATCCTGCGCTTCATCCAGTTCCTCGCCGACGACGAGACCATCATCATCGACCGCGAGGTCGCGGCGTCGGAGCGCGCCACCGGCTATCGCAACTTCGCGCTCGCCAACTACATGAAATCCTTCGGCAATCTTCATCATGCGCCGGAGCTGGCGCTCGGCGTCTATTTCCACCATTGCGCCATCGCCATGAGCTGCCGGCAGTTGGCGATGGCCGGCCGGTTCCTCGCCAATGGCGGCAAGAATCCGGCGACCGGACATTCCGTGGTGTCGGTCGAGCGGGCACGCCGCATCGGCGCCATGATGCTGACCTGCGGCCACTATGACGGCTCCGGTGATTTTGCCTTCCGCGTCGGCATTCCGGGCAAGAGCGGCGTCGGCGGCGGCATATTGGGCATCGTGCCCGGCGTCGCCTCGCTCGCCGTCTGGTCGCCCGGCCTCAACGCCAACGGCAATTCCAAGCTGGGCTCGATCGCCCTGGAAAAGCTCGCCAGGATGATGAACTGGTCGATCTTCGCGCCGTAACGTTCCGGCAAACCGGATCTGAAAAATCCCGCGCCGTCTTTCGACCGCGCGGGATTTTTTTTATTCAGGAAATCAGTTCAAAGAGCTGAAATCTCAGAAGAAACCTTTCCGCTGCCACCAGCCGGCGCGCTTCGGCTTCTCTTCGGTCTTGGTTTCCGGCTCTTCGGCGACGGTCGAGGAAACCACCGGCACGACCGGCGCATCGATGGCCGCCGGCTTGCGTCGTGACGGACGGGCCTTCGGTGTGTCCTCGGCGGTCGTCGCCGCTGCCTCGTCCGATGCCGTGGCTGGCGTCTCGGCGGGTGCCGGAACGGCCAGTTCAGCGATCGGCTCCTCGGCGACGGCCTCGGCGGCTGCCTTCTTCGGCTTGGCTACACGCCGCGGCTTCTTGGGCTTCTCGGCGGTCGTCGCCTCGTCGCTCACCGGAGCCACCGGCTCTTCCGCAGCCACGACGGCTACCGGCTCGATCACAGGCTCGCTTTCGGAAGCATCGATCCCGGAAGGCTCGGTCGCTTCATCGACGCTTGCCTCGGCCTCGCCTTCGCCGTCCTCGCGCCGGTTGCGCTTGCCGCCACGCTTGCCGCGGCGACGCTTCTTGCCCTGGCCTTCGTCGGATGCTTCCGCCGTTTCGGCAGTTCCGGCCGCGGGGACCGGGGCCTCGTCGCCGGCTTCCGCCTCGTCACGGCTCACTGGGCCTTCCGATGTGGACAACTCGTCGGCCTGCGCGGACACGGAAGCACCGTCGATGTGGCCATGATCGCGATCGCGATCCTTGCCACCGCGGCGTCTGCGACGCTTGCGGCGCTTGCGGTCGCGGCCTTCGCCCTCTTCGCCGGGCCTCTGCTGGTGCTGGCCTTGCTGAGGCTGACGCGGCTGTTCGGCTTGGGCCGGTGCTTCTTCTCCCTCGTCGGCGAGGATCTCATCCTCGGGCTCTTCCGGTTCGACATAGGCCGGCAGGGTGCGCGCTTCGACGAAGCCTTCCGGCTTTTCGGCCAGCGCGCCGCGGAAGATCGCATAATGCTGCGAACCGACCGTGTCGTCGGCCTCAAGCGTGATGGTCAGCCCGAAGCGGCTTTCCAGTTCCACCAGCGTGCCGCGCTTGTGGTTGAGCACATAAAGTGCGGTCGCCGCAGGCGTGCGAACCGTGATGTGGCTGCGCGAATCCTTGAGCAGGAACTCCTCGATCGCCCTGACCACCATCAGAGCGACAGACGAATCGGAGCGCACATGGCCGGTGCCGCCGCAATGCGGGCAAGGCTTCATGGTCGATTCCAGCACGCTGGCGCGGATGCGCTGGCGCGACATCTCCATCAGGCCAAAATGCGAGATGCGGCCGACCTGGATGCGCGCGCGATCGTTCTTGAGGTGATCCTTCAACCGCTTCTCGACGGCGCGGTTGTTGCGGTTCTCCTCCATGTCGATGAAGTCGATGACGATCAGGCCGGCAAGGTCGCGCAGCCTGAGCTGGCGGGCGACTTCCTCCGCTGCTTCCAGATTGGTGTGGAGCGCGGTGTCCTCGATCGAGTGCTCCTTGGTCGAGCGGCCCGAGTTGACGTCGATGGCGACCAACGCCTCGGTCTGGTTGATGATGATGTAGCCGCCGCTCTTCAGCGTCACTTGCGGCTGCAGCATGCGGTCAAGCTGCGCCTCGATGCCATTGCGCACGAAGATCGGCGTCGTATCGCGGAACGGCTGAACCACCTTGGCGTGGCTCGGCATCAGCATGCGCATGAAGTCCTTTGCCTCGCGGTAGCCCTCTTCGCCGGAGACGAGGATCTCATCGATGTCCTTGTTGTAGAGGTCGCGCACCGAACGCTTGATCAGGCTGCCTTCCTCGTAGACGAGGGCAGGGGCCGTGGACTGGAGCGTGAGATTGCGCACGTTCTCCCAAAGCCGCATCAGATATTCATAATCGCGCTTGATCTCGGCCTTGGTGCGGCTCTCGCCGGCGGTGCGCAGGATGACGCCCATGCCTTGGGGCACTTCGAGATCGGCGACCACTTCCTTGAGGCGCTTGCGGTCGACGGCACTGGTGATCTTGCGCGAAATTCCCCCGCCGCGCGCCGTGTTCGGCATCAGCACGGAATAGCGGCCGGCAAGCGACAGATAGGTGGTGAGCGCTGCGCCCTTGTTGCCGCGCTCTTCCTTGACGACCTGCACCAGCAGGATCTGGCGGCGTTTGATCACTTCCTGGATCTTGTACTGGCGGCGCATCGGCTTACGGCGGTTGCGCGCTTCCTCCAGGGCATCCTCGGCGCCGACCGATTCGACCTCGTGATCGTCCGGATGCGAAGACTGAACCTCTTCCAGCATGCCGCGATCATCGTCGCTGGATTCACTGCCCTGTTCCGTCTGCGGGACGGGTTCGGAAATCACATCGGCGTCGACGGAGGCGGCGATCGACGTCGGGCCGCCCTCGCGGGTCTCGCCTTCGTTCTGTCCGGAAGATTCGTCACTCTGCTCGGAGGAGGCTTCGCCATGATTGGATGCATCCGCGGCCTGTTCCGGGGCATCGGCCGCATGTTCGATGGTTTCCGAACCGCGGGAAGTGTTCTCTGAGACGGCGTCGTTGCCATTGGCGTCGTCGCCTGCCTCGCCGGCCGTTTCGGATGCCTCGTCGGCATCGGTCCCGCTCGCATCGCGCTTGTGTTCTGCGCGGTCGCGGCCCTTGCCGCCGCGCCGGCGTCCGCGCCGGCCGCGATCGCGGCTCTGGCGGTCGTCGCCTTCGCCGTCCTCATCGTCCTCGTCCTCGGCTTCCTGCGCTTCAGCGCGCAGCAGCGCCTGACGGTCGGCGACGGGGATCTGGTAGTAGTCGGGATGTATTTCACTGAAGGCGAGGAAACCGTGACGGTTGCCGCCATATTCGACAAAGGCTGCCTGAAGGGAGGGTTCGACGCGCGTTACGCGGGCGAGATAGATGTTTCCTTTGAGCTGCTTCTTGTCCTGTGATTCAAAGTCGAATTCTTCGATACGATTACCGCGTACGACGACAACGCGTGTTTCCTCCGGGTGGGAGGCGTCTATCAGCATTTTGTTGGGCATTATTTCGTTTCCCCCCGGCAGCCGTCAGCCGCAGCTTGCGGCGCAAGGGCCGCTGCTGTGTGTCTGGATGAATGTGGGTGCCGGATGTCTGAATGTCCGCCGGACGGTGCCTGCGCGCCATGGCGGTGCCGCCCGCAGCCATATTGGCGCGGTTTGATGCGGACCTTTCCATGATTGCGCTTGAAGCCATCGTCACCAGCAGAACCTTTTGAACCAAAGCCCGGAAACCGGACCAGCTTGTTTGCTCATACAGAGCCGGCGCGGGACAAACCCGGCCGTTTTCCTCACGCAGGCGATTCCCCCGCCACGGGCGCACACCTGCGAAATTCGTCGCGATCACCTGAACCCTTCTCGCATGGAGCGAAAGGAGCCGCCTTTCGTCTCACCTGTAGCGGGAAGCTGCGGAGGAGGGCGGTTCCAGGATTGCAGTGATCCACTATCGCTTTTATGATTTGGCGGGTTGGAAGGCAACCCCGATTTCCGACGCCGGCAAAAGCGGTTCCGCCACGTAAGCACGAGTCCGGGGCTCGCGTGAAAAGGCTTGGTTAACCTTCTCTGGATACCAATCGTTAATCGAGTTCGCGGCCTAACCGGCACTTCGACCACATGACCGGGCGCCTCGGCGCCAAACCGGGAGCGACTGCAAAGAGATGGGATTGGCAGGCTTCACAGACAAGGGCAGTCGTGCCGGCGGCCGTTTGCTCGCGATCTTCTGCCTCCTTCTGTCGATGACCATCTCGTTGGTCGCCAACGCCGCCGATGCCCCGCTCACGGCAACCGGCTACAAGATGGCGGGCGATGCCACCAAGACGCGCATCGTCATGGATTTCGACCGTGAGCCCGACGTCAAATGGTTCCTCTTGCGCGGGCCCAATCGTCTGGTCATCGATCTGGCGAATACGAAGTTGGCCATCGATGCCAAGGATTTGAAGCCACGCGGGCTGGTCAAGGGCGTGCGCCTGGGTGAACTCGATGCAGGCGTGTCGCGGCTGGTTCTCACCGGCAAGGGGCCGTTCGCGGTCGACAAGCTCGACGTGCTCAAGAACGAGGACGGCGTGGGCTACCGCATCGCCGTCGACATGTCGGCGGCCTCCGAACGCGAGTTCGACACTGCCCTTGCCAATCAGGCGCTGACCACCGGTTCCACGGTTTCGACAGACAAGGGCGGGCGGGTCGGTACCGGGCCGGTCTCCAATCCGGGCCATCGCTTCACCGTCGTCATCGATCCGGGCCATGGCGGCGTCGATGGCGGTGCCGAGGGCCTGAACGGCACAGTCGAAAAGAACGTCACGCTGGCTTTCGCCACGGAACTGCGCGACAAGCTCGCCGCCGTCGGCAGATACAATGTCTTCATGACGCGCGACACCGACGAATATTTGCGGCTGGACGACCGCGTGCGCATCGCTCGCCAGCATGAGGCCGACCTGCTCATCTCCATCCATGCCGACACTATCAGCCTCAAGGGTATCCGGGGCGCGACCGTCTATACCGTTTCCGACAAGGCTTCGGATCCGGAAGCACAGGCGCTTGCCGATCGTGAAAATCTCTCCGACCAGTTCGCCGGCATGGAGATCAAGGACGACAACAAGGAAGTTACCGATATCCTGATCGACCTGATCCGCCGCGAGACTCACACCTTCTCGATGAGTTTCGCCCACACGCTGGTCGGCCAGTTGTCGACCAGCGTCGGCCTCATCAACAATCCCCAGCGTTCCGCGGGATTCAAAGTGCTGAAAGCGCCTGACGTCCCGTCCGTGCTGGTCGAACTCGGCTATCTCTCGAATGCCAAGGACGAGGCGCAACTGCTCAACGCCGACTGGCGCGACAAGGCGGCGCAAAGCATCACCAACGCCGTCGCGCTGTTCGCTTCAGCGCGTGCCGGAACGGGAACCGGGGGCTGAAATGCCTGACGACGCCTGCAACCACAGGCAGCGTTGCGCGGCGACAACACCCGACGCTTTTATTTCCGCCTCACAGCCGCGAAATCCGACCTTGCCGTATTTTGCCCACATGGTAGCGACATGGGTTTTCGATTACGGGTTGGGACCGGCTCGAATGCTTGCGCGGAAGGCGGCTTCGTTTAGGAAATTCCCGAACCAAGGACTGGAGCGGGCATGATTCGTCTCATTGGCTATTTCTTCGGTATCGGCACGACGCTGGCCCTGCTGGTCGCGGCGGGGGTTGCCATCTATATCGGGCATTTGTCGAAGGATCTGCCCGACTATGAGGTGCTGGCCAAGTACGAGCCGCCGGTGACGACCCGAATCCATGCCTCGGACGGCGCGCTGATGGCCGAGTACGCGCGCGAACGGCGCCTGTATTTGCCGATCCAGGCCATCCCCGACCGCGTCAAGGCGGCCTTCCTGTCGGCCGAGGACAAGAATTTCTACAACCACCCCGGCATTGACGTGACCGGCCTCGGCCGCGCTATCATCGTCAACCTGCAGAATTTCGGCTCGGGCAGGCGTCAGGTTGGCGCCTCGACGATCACCCAGCAGGTGGCGAAGAATTTTCTGCTGACCTCGGACCAGACCTACGAGCGCAAGATCAAGGAAATGATCCTCGCCTTCCGCATCGAGCAGGCCTATTCCAAGGACCGCATTCTCGAACTTTACCTCAACGAAATCTTCTTCGGTTTCGGCGCCTATGGCGTTGCGGGTGCCGCGCTCACTTATTTCGACAAGTCGGTGAACGAGCTGACCGTGGCCGAGGCCGCCTATCTGGCCTCGCTGCCGAAGGGGCCGAACAATTATCACCCCTTCAAGCATGCCGACCGCGCGCTTGAGCGCCGCAACTGGGTCATCGACCAGATGGTCGAGAACGGCTACGTCACGCGCGAGGAAGGCGACAAGGCCAAGGCGGAACCTCTCGGCGTCACGCCGCGCCGCAACGGCACCTATCTGTTCGCCGGCGAATACTTCACCGAGGAGGTGCGCCGCCAGATCATCGCCCGCTACGGCGAGAACGCCCTCTATGAAGGCGGCCTGTCCGTCCGCACCACCCTCGACCCGAAGATCCAGCTCATCGCCCGCAAGGCGATGCAGAACGGCTTGATCAAGTACGACACGCTGCGCGGCTACCGCGGGCCGCTGAAGACGATCGACGTGTCCGGCGACTGGGGTGTGCCGCTGGGCAATGTGAAGGGGCTGGAAGACGTTCCCGAATGGAAGCTCGCAGTCGTGCTCGACAGTTCGGCATCCGGCCTGTCGATTGGCTTGCAGCCGGCACGCCAGGCGTCGGGCGACATCGTCAAGGAGCGCGTCGAAGGCACCGTCAGCAAGGAAGACATGGGCTTTGCCATGCGCCATGTGGTCGGCGGCAAGACGGTCAGGGCCAAGTCGCCGGCCGATGTGCTGAAGCCGGGCGACGTCATCTTCGTCCAGAAGAATGAAGGCTCCGACGACGCCTACAGCCTGCGCCAGGTCCCCGAAGTGGAAGGCGGCCTGATCGCCATGGATCCACACACCGGCCGCGTGCTGGCCATGGTCGGCGGCTTCTCCTATGCGCAATCGGAGTTCAACCGCGCCACCCAGGCCATGCGCCAGCCCGGCTCTTCGTTCAAGCCGATCGTCTATTCCGCCGCGCTCGACAATGGCTATACGCCGGCGTCGGTCATCATGGACGGGCCGATCACCATCCAGAGCGGCAACACGACCTGGACGCCGAAGAACTACGACGGCACGGTCGCCGGTCCGGCAACCCTGCGCTCCGGCATCGAAAAGTCGCGCAATCTGATGACTGTGCGCCTCGCCAACGACATGGGCATGAAGCTGGTCGTCGAATATGCGGAGCGCTTCGGCGTCTATGACCATCTGGCGCCGTATTTGCCGATGGCGCTGGGTTCCGGCGAGACGACGGTGATGCGCATGGTTTCGGCCTATTCGATCATGGCCAATGGGGGCAAGTCGATCAAGCCGACACTGATCGACCGTATCCAGGACCGCTACGGCAAGACCGTCTTCAAGCAGGACGAACGCGGCTGCGAGGGCTGCAACGCGGCCGAATGGCAGAACCAGCCGGAACCCGAGCTCGTCGATAACTCCGAACAGGTGCTCGATCCGATGACCGCCTATCAGATCACTTCGATGATGGAAGGCGTCGTCCAGCGCGGCACCGGCGCCACCATCGCCGAGCTCGGACGCCACATTGCCGGCAAGACCGGCACTACAAACGACGAAAAGGACGCCTGGTTCATCGGCTACACGCCGAACCTCGTCGTCGGCCTCTATATGGGCTACGACACGCCGCGCGGCCTTGGCCATGGCGCCACCGGCGGCGGCCTCGCCGCTCCTATCTTCAAGGATTTCATGCGCGTGGCGCTGGATGGCACGCCCAACGTCGACTTCAAGGTTCCCGAAGGCATGAATCTGGTCGCCATCAACCGCAAGACAGGCATGCGGGCCAATTCGGGCGATCCCGGCACCATCATCGAAGCCTTCAAGCCGGGCACCGGCCCAGCCGACAGCTATTGGGTGATCGGCATGGGCGCCGACGGGTCCAATGCCTCCGGCGGCGCGCTGTCGCCTCAGGCCAACCAGGCCATCCAGTCGGGCGGCGGCGGCCTCTACTGACAGGTATGCATGCAGGATTGGGCCGGCCCAGGGCCGGTCCAATTTGCTTTACAGGCGGCGGCGGCGTCCCTATGTATCGCGCCGACCAGGCGTCACTTTCAGCAACAGGATAAAACAGCAGGCCATGCGCGCGGAAACGCAGAATATTGTCGATGAGATCAGGCAGGCGATTACCCTGCTGAGGAGGCATCTTTGACTGGGATCAGGCCATAAAGCGGCTTGAATACCTGAATGTGCGCGCCGAGGACGCCAGCCTCTGGAACGAACCGCTGGAAGCGCAGAAGCTGATGCGCGAGCGCCAGGGCCTCGAGGAAGGCATCGCGGCGGTCAGGGGGCTGACCCAGGCGCTTGAAGACAATATCGGCCTGATCGAACTCGGCGAGGAAGAGGGCGACGAGAGCGTCGTTGCCGAGGCTGAGGCCGCGATCCGCTCGATGCAAGGCGAGGCGAAGGCTCGCCAGGTCGAGACGCTGCTCTCGGGCGAAGCCGACGCCAACGACACATATCTCGAAATCCACGCAGGCGCCGGCGGCACCGAAAGCCAGGACTGGGCCTCGATGTTGCTGCGCATGTATACGCGCTGGGCCGAGCGCCGCCGCTTCAAGGTCGAGGTGCTGGAAGTGCATGACGGCGAAGAGGCCGGCATCAAGTCCGCGACGCTGCTGATCAAGGGCCACAATGCCTATGGCTGGCTAAAGACGGAGTCCGGCGTCCACCGGCTGGTGCGCATTTCACCCTATGACAGCAACGCGCGCCGGCACACATCCTTCGCCAGCGTCTGGGTCTATCCTGTCATCGACGATACGATCGAGATCGACGTTTCCGAATCCGACGTGCGCATCGACACCTATCGTTCGTCCGGTTCGGGCGGCCAGCACGTCAACACCACCGATTCGGCGGTGCGCATTACCCATCTCGCCACCGGCATCGCGGTCGCCTGCCAGGCCGAACGCTCGCAGCACAAAAATCGGGCAAAGGCATGGGAGATGCTGCGCTCGCGGCTTTACGAGGAAGAGCTGAAGAAGCGCGAAGCCGTCGCCAACGCCACCGAAGCATCGAAGAGCGACATTGGCTGGGGTCACCAGATCCGCTCCTACGTGCTGCAGCCCTATCAGCTGGTGAAGGATCTGCGTACTGGCGTCGAAAGCACCAGCCCGTCGAGCGTGCTCGATGGCGACCTCGATGACTTCATGGAAGCCTCGCTGTCGCAACGCATCGAGGGTGGTGCTGGGGAAGCGGTGCCGGACCTGGATTAGGGCCGGCGCCTACAGTGCCACACATCTGGATTGGATTATGGCCCGCAAGCTTGTTGGAAAGTGCTTCTGCGGTGCGGTGCACTATGCGGTCGCTGACGAGTTCCTGTACGCGGCGAATTGCCATTGCTCGAACTGCCGGCGCACGACAGGTTCGGCTTTCAAGCCCTTCGCGGGCATCGAACGCGCCAAGTTTGTCCTGACCAAGGGCCACGACATGCTGCTGGTCTTCGGCGACGACAATGGCCATGACGCGCACTGCAAGCGGTGCGGTTCGCTGCTCTATTCGGTCGTGCGTGAGGGCGCCTTCGTCCATGTCGCGATGGGAACGCTCGTCGACGACCCGAGCATCCGCCCGACCGAGCATATCTTCGTAGGTTCCAAGGCGCCGTGGTACACGATCAGTGACGGCCTGCCGCAGTATGACGAACACGTGATCGCAGGACCTGCTGGCGAATAGGCCGGAACTTCTCTCGCTGAATCTCGTTATCTGCGATCCCGTCTGCTGGGCATGGTTGTGCCTGCCTATCCAATCGAGAGACGGCGCCTGTTTTTCTGTTGCCGATGCGCGGCATTCAGCCCTGCCACATCGGCATGCAGTGGTTTCTTGCGCCGACTCACAAATCGGCTCACCATTCATGGTCGAGGGGAGACAAAAGCATCTATGGCCGGCGCGGCAGAAATGCCTGCTGACGATCCGGCCACTGGGAAGTCACGTTTCAGGAACGGGCAAGCGAAACGCTTGATGCTCGTTTGAAAGGAGCGCTTCCATGTCTGCTGCCCCATCAAGATCGGCTCGAGCCGCGGTGAGCCGACTCATGCTCTGCCTGCTTGCAATCGCAGCGATTGCGTTGCCCATGGCGCCTGCCTTCTCCCACGATGCCAAGCCTACAGCGGCGAAACCGCTGGGTTGGAGTTATCCATTCGCATGCTGTGCCAACTACGATTGCCGCACGGCCCATACAGGCGAGGTTTTGGAAAAACCCGAGGGTTATGTGATCGCCGGGACGGGGGAAGTTGTCCCGATGACCGACAAGCGTGTGAAGGACAGCCCGGACGGCGAATTCCACTGGTGCGCGCATCAAGCGGGTCTAGACGCCGGTAAGACGATCTGCCTGTTCGTGCCGCCGCGCTCCTACTAAGCCCGGGAGGCACAGCGGCGACCGGCCCGGACCGCGATGGGCGGGGGCCTGCTGACGGACGGTTGCCAGGACCGCTCCTTTGTGTTGCGTTGCCTGCGGGCGGCGGACAAGGGAGAGGTGACGTCCATGACCATCAAGGGAAGCTGCCACTGCAAGGCGACGATATTCGAGGTTTCGCAAGCACCGCAGACGCTGACGCAGTGCACTTGTTCGTTCTGCTCGAAACGCGGCTCGCTCTGGGCCTACTACACTCCGGCGCAGTTCAAGCTCCTCACGCCGCAGAAGAATGTTTCCTTCTATCTGTGGGGATCGAAGACCGTTAAGCATGGTTTTTGCGACACCTGCGGCTGCGGGACATTCACCGAAACACCGGACTGGTCGAGCGGAGAGCCGGATTTCGACAATCCCAAGATCAGCGTCAACTCGCGGCTGTTTGACGATTTCGATCTGGACAAGGTGGAAGTGGTGGTCATCGACGGCAAGAATCTCTGGTAGATTCCCGGATGCCCAATCGGGAAATTTGTGCCCCGGGGAAAAGCCGTGGCCGGCGCTTTTTCCGTTCCGTTTTTCGCCGCATTTCATGGTACAAGTCGCGCGAAGGGCTGATTTGGCGCCACCGCAAGGCGTGACTTGGAGAGGGACAATCCTATGAAGAAGACCGTGCTCGTCGTCGTGGCGACGGCTGTGCTGGTGAGCGCCTGCACCACCACCGATCCGTATACCGGTGACCAGAAGATTTCCAACACCGCGGCCGGTGCCGGCCTCGGCGCTCTGGCCGGCGCCAGCCTTGGCCTGCTTGCCGGCGGCAATGATCGCCGCAACGCGCTGATCGGCGCCGGCATCGGCGCGCTGGCCGGCGGCGCCATCGGCGCCACCATGGACCAGAACGAAGCCGAACTGCGCCGGCAGTTGGAGGGCACAGGCGTCAGCGTCACCCGCTCCGGCGACCAGATCATCCTCAATATGCCGTCCGACATCACCTTCAACGTCGATCAGGACGCGGTGAAGCCCGGCTTCTACCAGGTGCTGAATTCGGTCGCGCTGGTGCTGAAGAAGTTCAAGCAGACCACGGTCGACGTGTTCGGCCATACCGACTCGACCGGGGGCGACCAGCACAATTTCGATCTGTCGCAGCGCCGCGCGCTGGCGGTCGCCAACTACCTGGCTGGCCAGGGCGTCGATTCGCGCCGCTTCGCGGTCACCGGATTCGGCAAGACCCGTCCGGTCGCGTCCAACGCCACCGCCGAGGGTCGCGCTCAAAACCGTCGCGTCGAGATCCAGCTTTCGCCGCTCACCTGAGCAGCATCGATCAGAATGCAAAACGGCTCCGCAAGGGGCCGTTTTTTGTTTGCAGAATGCGGCCGATGGCCAGGCCTGCGGCCCCGCGTTGTGAGGTCGGCTTATCGATCGTCGCTCATTGGATCAGGCGCTGCCGCCGGACGACATGGGCAACGATCAGTCCATGAATGAGCAGCCCGCCCGCAAGTCCAAGGACATGGAAGCCCGTTCCCGAACCGGAAAGCGTCAGGATCGACCAGATGGATGTGGGTAAGAACAAGACAATCGCGGTGATGAGCCCGGGGTTATAGCTGCGCATTCTGATGGCCTGCGCGATGTGAACCAAAGCGTTGATCAGGGTGGTGTAGGCGGCGATCAGCCCTATTCCGGCATCGACCTTGGCAGCGAGGGTGAAAACCAGGGAGTAGATGCCCCATACACCTGGTACGTTGATCACAAAGACATCGAAACGTGTAAGCAGCGGCGCCCCGCCGCCGAGCATCTTGTTGACAAAAAGCCGGAACCGGTCCTCGGCATGCTCCTCGTATTGGTGGAGCATGTAAATCGGGATCAGCAGGAAGACGGCGAGTTCGGCTGTCTCCAATTGGCCGGCCAGCCCGATCGCCACCACACACAGAGTGAGGCCGGCAAGCACGCCACCATAGACCCAATCTTCCACCAGACGCTTCATCACGCCATTTTCGGCGAGGCCGTGCGTCCTTGCAACACACGACGATATCAAACCTTGGCAACGATGCGCATGAAAGGCCGGTGGGTCGTCGCCGAAGCCAACGGTGGCGTCGCTCGGCGATGACGGCAACAGCTTCACCGGCCGCGACCGGCCGCTCTCAGATTGAGATTGGCGTGCCGGAGAATTAGCCAGCCCTAAATAACCGCTTTCCCGCAGCCATGGAAAGGAATAGCATCGTCGCTGTTCCGGGGGGATGAGGCGGTACACCTGGCCGCGCAATACGCATTTCTTTTTCAGCCTCGGTCTTGCACGGCCAGATCAAAAAAATCTGGGAGGAATGCATGACAAGAACAGCCAGCCTCGGGCGCTGCGGCGTCCTCGCTTTAACAGGCCTTGTAAGCGCATGGTTGGGCGTCGCGGCGGCTCGGGCCGAGGATGCCAACAAAGCTGACATCGAGGCCTTGAAAAAGTCGCTCGCCAAATATGAGGACTACACCGCCGCCGTCCGCGACCTTTATCTGTCGACGGTCGGTTGCGTCTACTATAGCGGAGAAAAGATATCCGGAGCGATGTACTACCCGAAAGGCGCCATGGGCATCCACTTCGTCAACGTCCCAAGTGTCGGCCAAAAACTCGACCCGATGCGCCCCAATGTGCTGATCTACGAGCCGACGAAAAACGGTCTGCGCCTGGTCGGGGCGGAATGGCTGGTGCCACTGACGCCGGACCTCAAAGAGCCGCCGAAGCTGTTTGGCCAAACCTTCATGGGTCCGATGGAGGGACACTATCCGCTCATCCCGAGGGAGTTCGTCCACTACGATCTTCACGCCTGGCTGGGTGATAATCCGAACGGCGTGTTCAGTCCGACGAACCCGAACGTGAAATGCAACAAGGCCGAGTTTCCGATGTTGGAGAAACCGACCAAGATGATGCCTGGGCCGATGTAACGGCCGGCCCAGCCAGGAGCTTGCCGGTAGGGCAGGCCGGATGGCCGTCTTGTCTTGGAACCACTCGTCGGTCAGCCCTTGGCGACGATCCGCATGAAGGCCGGCATATCGTCGCCGAAACCAACGGTGGCGTCGTTTTCGTCTTCTCGGTTGCGGGCAGGGCGACGGTCATCGCGCTGGGGCCTGGTGTCGCCACGCTCCGGTGCACGTCGCTCGCTGCGCGCCGCGGAGTTCTTGCGCTCGGAATTTTCCGAGCGGGTAGCGTCCTTGCGTGTGCGCCGCTCACCGATGTCGGCGACCGTTTCCTCGACCGGCTGTTCCTCGCGCACGGTTTCCGGTGCCGCGTCTTCGCTGTGCTTGGCCTGGCGTCCGCCTCTCTTGCGCTCGCCCCTGTCCTTGCGGTCGTCGTCCTTGCGGCCGGCGCGACGCGGCGCACCGCGGCCACGGCGCGGAGCTTCGTCCTCGCCTTCGCTGGCCACAACCGTCGACAGGTCACCGTCATGCCACTCGATCTTGGTGCCGATCAGCCGTTCGATGGCGTCGATATACTTGGTGTCGGACTTGGTCGCGATGGTAAAGGATTTTCCGGAGCGCCCGGCGCGGCCGGTACGGCCGATGCGGTGGACGTAATCCTCGGCGTGGATCGGAACGTCATAGTTGAAGACGTGGCTGACGTCGGGAATGTCGAGGCCGCGCGCCGCCACGTCGGAGGCGACCAGATACCGAAGCTTGCCGTCACGGAAATTGGCCAGCATCTGCATGCGTGCGCGCTGGTCCATGTCGCCATGCAGCGCGCCGGCGTCGAAATCATATTTCAGCAGCGAGCGGAACAGCTCCGACACCTCGATCTTGCGGTTGCAGAAGATGATGGCGTTCTTCAGCTCCGCATCCTCGGCCTTTATCAGGTTGCGCAGCGTCTCGCGCTTATCCCAGGGTTTGGAACCGGACTTCACCAGCCGCTGGATGATGTTGGTGGCGGCGGAGGCAGCCTTTGAAACCTCGACGCGCACCGGCGCGTGCAGGAATTTTTCGGTCAGCTTGGTGATCTCGGGCGGCATCGTCGCCGAGAAGAACAGCGTCTGCCGGGTGAAGGGGATCATCTCGCAGATACGCTCGATATCGGGAATGAAGCCCATGTCGAGCATGCGGTCGGCTTCGTCGATGACGAGGATCTCGACGCCGTTGAGCAAGAGCTTGCCGCGCTCGCGGTGGTCGAGCATGCGGCCGGGCGTCGCGATGAGCACGTCGGCGCCACGCTCCAGTTTCTTGTCCTGTTCGTCGAACGACACGCCGCCGATCAGCAGCGCGATGTTGAGCTTGTGGTTCTTGCCGTATTTTATGAAGTTTTCCTCGACCTGTGCCGCAAGCTCGCGGGTCGGCTCCAGGATCAGCGTGCGCGGCATGCGGGCGCGGGCGCGGCCCTTTTCCAGCCGTGTCAGCATCGGCAGCACGAAGGAAGCCGTCTTGCCGGTACCGGTCTGCGCTATGCCCAGCACATCCTTGCCCAAAAGCGCGTGCGGAATGGCGCCGGCCTGGATCGGCGTCGGCTTGAGGTAGCCGGCATCGGTGACTGCGGAAAGGACCTTCGGCGATAGGCCGAGGTCCGCGAAAGTCAACGCTTCTTGAGCGGTCTGGGTGTCTGAGGACAAGTTCTGGCTGTCTTTGGCTGTTCGGGGAAGCGCAACGGCATCCGTCGCGGCAGGCGCCGCGCGCCCGCAAGATCATCACTGCAACTAGGCGCAAGCCCGCGATTTGTCAACACAAACGGCCGGGAATGGCTCGATTGTGAAGTCGTAACCTTAATTGCTATGTCTGATCCGACCGCTTATCCGCGCGCCGGCTCAATATCGGCTCAATAACGGAACTGTTCTGCCAGTATGCGTTCGTTCCACGAGTGATTGGGATCGAACAGCAAAGTTGCGGTCTCCGTCGCTGATTCCCGCACCGTCACGGAAGCCACGGCCTTGACTTCCGTATGGTCGGCAGCGGCGTTCACCGGTCGCTTTTCCGCCTCTAATATGTCGAAGCGCACGGTTGCCTTGTTGGAAAGCAAAGCGCCGCGCCAGCGGCGCGGGCGAAACGGGCTGACGGGGGTCAGCGCCAGCAGCGGCGCGTCGAGCGGCAGGATCGGTCCGTGTGCCGAAAGATTGTAGGCGGTGGAGCCGGCCGGCGTGGCGATCATCACGCCGTCGCAATTCAATTCCTCGAGCCGTACCTGGTCGTCTATGGTAATGCGGATCTTGGCCGTCTGATAGGACTGGCGCCATAGCGCCACTTCGTTGATCGCCAGCGCCGAGACGGTTTCGCCATCCGAGGTGACCGTCTGCATCTCCAGCGGACGGATCGTTTCGGCGACCGCTGCCGCGATGCGCTCGGTGAGACCTCCGGAACGGTATTCGTTCATCAGGAAGCCGATGGTGCCACGGTTCATGCCGTAGACCTTTTTGCCGGTTCCCATCGTATCGCGCAAAGTTTGCAGCAGGAAACCGTCGCCGCCCAGAGCCACGACGACCTCGGCTTCCGCGACGGAATGCTGGCCATAGCGCGCCGACAGGCTTTCCAGCGCCGCTTTGGCGTCAGGCGTGCCCGACGAGACGAAGGCGATGCTGCTGGCGGCTTTGCTCATGGCTCTCCGACGGTGACCGGTTGGCGGCTGGGCCGGGGTAGCATGGTCGGGCCTGTGTGCAAAGAGAGCTCGCAGCCGTGCGGTTCGAACCGGCAGTCGCGAATCATATCAGGGAACGAGCCAATGTGATGGTTAAGGTCGGGCTTAAACTCTCGTAAAGCCGCATCGATCATGTTAGCCGGCATGGGTGGCGTGGGGGCGCCCGCAGCGATCTTATGCCTTTCAGGATACGAAAGACGCTGTGGCACTTTTGATCGTGCGCGAAACCTTCGAGAGTCGAGGCCGATTTCGGGGACACGCGCCAGCCGGGGCCAACATATTGCTGGTAACACGCCTGATCATCATCTCCGTCGTGCTGGGAAGCTTCGCGCTTATCTTCGCCGAACTGGTGCGCCACTCGGAAGAAACAAGCCTGAGGCCATTGCCCACGGCCTCGCGCTGCGGCGACGCCGCCGGAATGCCTTGTCCGCAAAGGGCGCTGTAGGTCAAACAAGCTGATTGCTAGGAGCGCGGTTGCAGATGGCAGCCGGTCTGGCGTTTCTGTGCCAGATACTCGTCGATCAACTGGCGATAGCGCACCTTGCCGATGCTCGGGAAATGGCCGCCATGCACCACCGAGACATCGAGCGCGCGCATGGAGAGCAGCGTTTCGACATAGTCACCGATATCGGAATGGTAGACGTCATCGATCAGCGGGCCGTCATAGATGATGTCGCCGGAAAGCAGGATGCCGGTCTTCTTCTCGTAGAGCGCGATGCCGCCGGGCGAATGACCGGGTGTGTGGATCACCTCGAAGGCGCGATCGCCGAGGTCGACGATATCGCCATGTTCGAGCAGGCGGTCCGCCGGGGCGGGCATGATGCGATAGCGCGCCGTGTCCCAACCTTCCGGCTGGCGATCGAACATCTCTTCATTGGCGTAGCGGTCAGCCACCGTCCATTCGTTGCGCGGATCGGCGAGGATTTCAGCCTCGGCGCGATGCACACAGCGATCGGGAAATTCGTGGTGACAGCCGATATGGTCAAAATGCGTATGGCTGGCGACGCAGGTGAGCTTGCGCTCGCTGACCAGCGGCACATGTGTCCGCAGGCTGAAATGGCCAAGCCCGCTATCGAACAGAAGATCGCGGTCGCGACCACGCACATGCCACATATTGCAGCGGAAGAACGGTTTGATCCACGGCTCGTGGATCAGCGTGATGTCGTCGCCCATGCGGATGGTTTCGTACCAGTCCGGCGCGTCGATGATTGGGAGCTTCGCCATGGCTCAATCCGTCAGCAGAATGATCTTGTCTGTATCGCAGGAAACCGCGACCGTGTCGCCCGGCTGCACGGCGGACGTCGCGGGCAGTTTGGCGATGAATTGCAGCGTGGGGTCTTCAGCGGAGACCGCGAGCACGCGCTTGAAGCTGCCCTGGAACACGACATCGCTGACCTGCGCCTTTCCCAGCTTTGTGGGGCCTGAGGTCGCGCCCAGGGCAAGGTGCTCCGGCCGGATGGCCAAGGCAACCGCCGATCCCACCGGCAACGCTCCGGACGCCGAGACCGGCCCGACCTGTGTCGCGACAGTGCTTGTCCTGTCCATCATCTCCGCCACCGTTCCGCGAAGAATGGTGCTTTCGCCCATGAAGGTCGCCGAAAAGCGTGTCTTTGGGCGCGCATAGACGCGTTCGGGCGGCCCTTCGTCCTCGATGCGACCGTCACTCATCACCACGCAGTGGTCGGCCAGCGCCATGGCTTCTTCCTGGTCGTGGGTGACATGGATGAAGGCGGTGCCGACGCGCTTCTGGATCGCTTTCAATTCGTCCTGCATCTGCCGGCGCAGCTTGAGGTCCAGCGCGCCGAGCGGCTCGTCGAGCAGCAGCACTGCGGGCTCGATCACCAGTGCCCGCGCCAGCGCCACGCGCTGCCGCTGGCCGCCGGAAAGCTGGTGCGGCTTCTTGTCGAAGGCGGCAGCCAGTCCGACGAGCGCTAGCGCGTCGCGCGCTTTCGCGGCGCGTGTCGCGCCGTCGACGCCTTGCATGCGCAGGCCGAATCCGACATTGGCGCCGACGCTCATATGCGGAAACAGCGCATAATCCTGGAACACCGTCGTTGTCGGGCGCTTTGCCGGCGGAACCGCGGTGCAGTCCTCGCCGCGTATGAACACCTTGCCTTCGCTCGGTGTGACGAAGCCGCCCAAAATCGACAAAAGCGTCGTCTTGCCGGAGCCCGACGGTCCGAGCAGGATGGTATAGCTGCCGGGCTCGATCCGCAGCGAGACGTCTTTCAGCACCGCCAACTGGCCGAAACGGTGCGAGACCCCGCGGATATCGACCAGGGGCGCGCTCATGCCGGCTTTCTCCGCAGCAGCGTCAGTTCGAATAGCACCACCAGCACGATGGAGACGGCAAAGACCAGCGAGCCGACGGCATTGGTCTTGGGGTTGAGGCCGGAGCGTAAGAGGTTCCAGATTTCCACCGGCAGCGTGGTTTCGAAGCGCGTCAGCAGGAAGGAAATCACGAACTCGTCCCAGGAGAAGGTCATCGAGAGGAAGAAGCCGGCAAAGATGGCCGGCGCCATGACAGGCACGGTGATCAAGAGCAGCACTTTCCATTCCGGCGCGCCGAGGTCGCGCGCGGCGCGCTCGATGTTGATCTGGTGGTCGCCCATCTGGCTGTAGACGATGGCGAAGCAGAGCGGCAGGTTGATCACGACATGGCCGATGCCGGCGGCCATCAGCGATTTCGGCACGCCGGCCCAGTTGAACAGCACCAGCAGCCCCATGCCGATGATGAGATAGCTGACCGTCAGCGGCAGGGTGATCAATCCCCGCAGCAGGGCCGAACCCGGCAGCACGAAGCGTGCGAACGCCCAGGCGCTGAGGAAGCCGAGCGTGACGGCTGCGAGCGACGAAAGGACGGCCACCAGCAGCGAGTTCACCAGCGCCGAGGTCAGCCGCGTATCGGACAGGACGGCCTGGTACCAGCGCAGCGACGGGCCGGTGAAGGGTGGGATGGGGAAGGAGGTTGCCTGCAGCGAGAACAGCACGAGCACGACCACCGGTAGGAAAATGAAGGCATAGATGGCGATCGCGTAGAGACAGGAAGCGATGCGGACGATCCGGCCCATCTCAGGCCCGCTCGATCTTCAGCCAGCGGGCGCAGGCGAGATAGGCTAACGTGACGACCGCCATCAGGATGATCGAGAGCGCCGAGGCCAGCGGAAAGTCGCCGCGCCGGCCGATCTGCATCATCACCAGCTGCGGCATGACCAGCTCGTTGTTGCCGCCCAGGAGCTGCGGCGTGATGTAGTCGCCGATGCACAGCACGAAGGTGAGGAAGGCACCGACCATGATGCCCGGCAAGGTCAGCGGCAGGATGACATGCAGGAAGGTCCGCACCGGCCCGGCGCCCAGATCGGCCGCGGCCTTGCGGTAGCTCGGGCTGAGCTGCTTCAAATTGGCGAAGATCGTCAGCGTCAAAAGCATGACGAAGAAGTGCACGAAGCCGGTCACGGTGGCGAAGCGGGTGTTGGCGAGTTGCAGCGGTTCGCTGATCGCGCCGATACCGGTCAACGCGCGGTTGACGACGCCATTCTGCGCCAGCACCAAAAGCCAGGAGTAGGAGCGCACGACATAGGAGGTCCAGAAGGGCAGCACGGCCAGCATCAGCGCCAGCCGCTGCCAGCGTTCCGGCACCTGTTCGGCCAGGATCCAGGCGAAGGGGTAGGCGAGCAGCACCGAGACAACGGTGACGATCGCCGTGAGTTGGAGCGAGTTGACCATCGCCTGCCGATAGGCGGGGTTGGTGAGGAACTGGCTGTAGTTGGCTGATGTGAAGCCGCCGCCCTCATGCGCCGTCAGGCTGGAAAGCCCCATGGCAATGAAAGGCAAGACGAAGAACAGCAAGGTCCAGCCGAGCGCCGGCGTAACCAGCGCCCAGGGCAGGGCCTTGTTCGCGGGGCTGCTTACGACGCCCGTCTACTGCGCCTGCAGCATCTCGGTCCACATGTCCTGCATCTTCTTGTCGAGACCGGCATTCGGCGCCGGATAGGCCTGGGCGCGGGCAAGGAATTCGGGCTGCTCGTCGAAGCGCAGGATCTTCTTCTGGTCGTCGGTGAGCGCCGCCTTGCTGTTCGCCGGCATGCCCCAGTAGCAGGACGAGGTGGCAAGCCGGGCCTGGCCCTCCGGGCTCATGATGTATTGGATGAATTTCAACGCCATGTCCTTGTTCTTGGAATCCTTGAACATGGCCAGCGACTGCGACCACAGGACCGCTCCCTCCTTGGGTATCGAGAAGTCCAGCGCCGGGTTCTCCTTGGCCAGGCCCGCCGTCACCCATTCGCCGCCGCCGACCAGAATATCGACCTCACCGGTGGCGAGCGCCGTCTGGCTGGCGGTCACCTCGCCAACCAGCTTGGCGTTGGCCTTCATCTTGAGCAGCTCGGCCTTGAGGGCGGGAAGGTCGGCCTCGGTGAGTTCAGCCGTCCTCTTGCCGATGGCGAGTGCTGCCATGCCGATGACCGGCAGGTAATAATCGTAGATGGCGACCTTGCCCTTGTACTTGTCGCTTGTCAGCGACGCCAAGGATTGCATGTCGGCCGGGTCGACCTTGGTCTTGTTGAAGCCGATCGTGTTGTAGCCGAACTTTTCGGTGATGCCGTAGCGCTTGCCGCCGACCACGGTGGAGCTGTCCATCTTCACCTGCGGGAAGAGGTCGCCCAACGGCAGCTTGTCCTCCGGCAGCGGCTCGAACAGGCCCTTTTCCACGCCGCGCGGCACATCGATGCTGTCGATCACCATCACGTCCCAATCGCCGGGTTGCGACTGCTCGACGATGGCGAGCCCCGCGCCGGTGCCCTCGAATTCCTTGACGTTGACCTTGATGTTGTTGGCCTCTTCGAAGGGCTGCAGCAGCGCCGGGTCGGCGTGATCGCACCAGATCAGGGCGTTAAGATCGGCGGCCTGGCTGGCGCCGGCTGCTGAGAGCATCAGTGCCGTGGCGCCGCAAGCGGCGCGCAGATGCCTCTTCAGGGTTGAAAGCGGATTATTGGCTGCGGATCGTGCGGACATCGAGTGTTCTCCCTTGCCTTTGTGGCTTCTTGCAAAAAGTTGAACCAATTCTAAAATTGAGTCAATTCTGTTTTTGTGGCAGACAGCCGGCATGAGTGGATTGAGGGCAAGGCAAAAGGCCGACCGGCACCGCCGCATCATCGAGGCGGCGGCCGAGCTTTTCCGCGAGGCCGGTTATGAAGGCGCGAAGATCGAGACGATCGCCGCCCAGGCCGAAGTGTCGATCGGGACGATTTACAATTACTATCAGAATAAGGGCGACATCCTCGGCGCCATCGTCTCCATGGAGGTCAACGAGGTGCTGAATGCCGGGCGAGGCGTGGTGGACAGCCCACCGGCCAATGTCGGCGATGCGCTGGACACGCTGATCGGCATCTATATCGAACACTCGCTGCACTATCTCAGCAAGGAAATGTGGCGCCAGGCGATGGCGATCTCGACGCAACTGCCCGACAGCCCGTTCGGCCAGGCCTACACGGCGCTCGACCGCGCCTTGACCGAACAGATCCGCGCCCTGATCGCAAGGCTGCTGGAGATCGGCCTGGTGCGGCGCGACGTCGACGGGCAGGCGGTGGGTGAGCTGGTCTTCAACAACATGAACATGATGTTCATCGAATTCGTGAAGCGCGAAGAGGCAAGGATAGTGGAACTGCGCGCGGCGATCCGACGGCAGAACCGGATCCTGGTGGCGGCGATCGGGGTGTGAGGAGGGAGCGCGGCATGAAGCCAGCTTCCGCTGCCAGCGTGACTGACGATGAGTGCCAACGGCGGCATCCGTCTACACCGCAGGACTCCGGTGCACGGGATGACCTAGCGGCTTGACATTGCAGGGATTGACAGCGTAGCCGCCGGCCCTGACCAGCGATCCGTTCGAAGCATCGACTGAGGGAAAGCAGACGCGCGGCCGCAGTGGCGCAGGTAAGAATCAGTGATCGGTCGGATCGATCTTCGTCAGGCGCTCTCGCGCTTCGGTGACGCGCCGCTGCGCGGACCTTATCCTGCTGCAAAGCGCGAGATTGATGCCGACGCCACAGTCTCGCTCCAACATTTCTTCCGCGCGTTTGAGGGCGAGTTCAGCTCGGCCAATTCGCTGCCTGGCCTGGGCCAGTTCCATGTCCAAGAGTTCGATCATTGTTCCGCTACAGAGTTTGCGGTCCCTTCGATCGTTAACCGCCTCCGGCCGGGTTTGGTTCCGGGTTATCGGCTCGAGAGCCAGGAACAGGCAGGAGAAAGTCGCCGCTTCGGCATCGACCTCATTGCGCGAGTTCACCTCTTGAGTTGAGTTTGAAACCTGATACAACTTATAGGGGCAGACAGAGGGGAGAGATGGTCAATGGGGACGTTTTCAATCGGGCATTGGGCGATCGTGCTGCTGATGATCGGCGTGCCTGTTTTCTTTGCGGTTCGCTCAGCCGTGAAGCCGTCACAGGGCCTGGCGGCTCTTGTAGGATTCGGTGGCTGGTTTATGCTACTGGCGATCGGTCAGGTGTTGTCGCCGCTGCGCACGCTTGCCGCGTTGGCCAATTCGGTCGAGGGTTACCGGCAACTCATGCCCCAGCCAAATGGGCCGGTTGCGGTGTATAGCGAGGTTGCCCTCAATCTGGCATTTCTGGCGCTTCAACTGGTTGTGCTCATTTCGATGCTGCGGCGAAGCCGACGCTTTCAACAATTGTTTCTGTTCCAGTGGATTGCGATACCGGTTGTGTTCGTGGTGGACACGATCTTGATCTCATCAACCCTAGGCGTCCCGGTGAGCCAGATCCTCGCTGGAGATGCGCTGATGACACCCGTTCTGTCGTTCATCCTCACCGGGGCCTGGGTCGCCTACGTCTACAAGTCCGTCAGGGTGAAGAATACGTTCGGCGGCGAAGTGGCAGCCGGCCAGGTTGCGACGGCCGCCTAGCGAGAGTCCGCTGGGTTTCGCCTCTCCGCATGAGCAGTCCTCCTGCGACAGGCTTCGGAGGACACTTCTTCGTTTCGCGAGATCTGGTGTTCTTATAACGGGCTCTGGGTGGCGTGCCACCCGAAGCTCGAGCGAAGGGTGGTGCCCCCGGCAGGAATCGAACCCGCGACCTTCGGTTTACAAAACCGCTGCTCTACCAGCTGAGCTACAAGGGCATGCGGCACCGGTTAGCCATATTTGCGGCGCCAGTAAAGACAAATGTCGGGTTTGAGGCGCTCATAGACGCTGCCGGGCAACAGACACGCCATCCTGAAAACGGCCAATTCGCTTCCTATATCCTACGGCAGGTGCAATCGCTTGGGCGAGGCTGTCGCATGATCAGATTCGTCATCATCCTGCCGATCGTCGTCATAGCCTGGATGCTGCTGGTGAAGCTCATCAGGGACGTCAAGAACGCCAACATCGACTGGACCGGCGTCACCACAATCATCGGCTTCATCGCGCTCGCCTTCTGGCTGCGCCATGTCACGGGCCTGGGGTGGTGAAGAGTGGGTGGTGAGTAGTGAGTAGTGAGTAGTGAACCCGAGGTCGGTCGTGCGGGTTCACTACTCACTATTCACTATTCACCACTCCCCCGACCTCTCCGAAAAAATCTCCTCCACCTTTCGAACCTTTTCCCGCGCCGCGCCGACTGATGGTCAGAGGCGAATGGGTCGCCTCGATCAAAAGATCCAGGAGATCATCATGTTCAAGCGCACTCTCGTTTCAGGCCTCGTTGCCATCTTCGTCGCCACCGGCGCGCTCGCCGGCACCGTCGGCACGTCGTCGGCCCACGGCATGCACGGCCACCATCACCACCACAACCATCACAAGAAGCACTTCAAGAAGTTCTGGTGGAAGCACCACAACCATCATCACCACAAGCACGGCAAGGTGATCATTTTCCTTTGATGGAGGAACCCAATTCACCCGAAAGGGCGGCTTCGGCCGCCTTTTTTCGTTGGGCGAAGCGGGGCGGTCATGAATGTCTCGTCAAGCTCTTAGGTCGCCGTCAGCACGACCTCCTCGGTTCACGTTAAAAAAAGATTCGAACCTTTTTCTTGTGCCGAACGACAGATGATCAAGAGGCGGATGGGTCGCCTCTCCAAACGAAGCAAGGAGATCATCATGTTCAAGCGCGCACTCGTTTCCAGCCTCATCGCCACCACCGTCGCCGCCACCGCTTTGATCGGCACCGTCCAGCCTTCGGCGGCTCATTCGCATCACCACCACCATGGCATCGGCATCGGCATTGCCGCCGGCGTCGGCGGTTTTGTCCTGGGCAGCCTGCTTGCCCAGCCCCGCGCTGTCTATGTGGATGAGGACGGCGGCTCGTGGCACGTCCGCCGCTGCTTCGATCGCTATTCGAGCTACGATCCGGACTCCGACACCTACATTGGTTACGACGGCTATCGTCATTATTGCCGTCTTTGAGAGGAGCAGCACCGTTCAGCACCGGAAGAGGGGTTCAGGCGAGCCCCTTTTCTGCTGCTCTGGACGGCGGGACATTTGTTGGATTGGGCCGACTGTCAAGGGCAAGCCTGAACCTTGAATCATCAATGCGATCGGCAATGTACAGGCATTTCCCGAAGGCCTAATCTGCTTGGCGATGATCTGCGGGCAGATATGGGGGAGGGTGATCCTTGGACGAGCAGGACCCGAAAGAGGAACAGGTCGAAATTATTTTCCGCAACGGCACGGTCACGGCCGTCGGCATCCTGCTGGCGTTTTCGCTGGGCTTCATCACGCATTGGGCTGCCAATCCGATCCCGTGGCAGACCTATCATCTCGTCGCCGTGCTACCGATCCTGGCCGGCATCGCCTTGCAGATGCGGGCACTGTCGCTTCTGCTCGACACAAAGTGCCTGCAGCGGCGCCTCTATGAACACGCCAATCGCATCTTCATCATCGGCCTCGTCTTCACCGCCTGCGGTGTCGGCATGGCGATCCTGCTCGATTTCTTCGATCTTGCGAGCAGAAGCGCGCTGCCGGGGGCAGGTTGATCATCCGGTTTGTACGCCACCGATCATCCTGGTGACCTCGGCCGCGGCATTGCGCACGATCGGCCCGATCTCGGCCAGCCGCTCAGGCGTCACCCGGACCGTCGGGCCCGACACGGAGACGCCGCCGATCGGCTCGCCGAATTCGTTGAAGATGGCTGATGCCACGCAGCGCATGCCTGGATGCCGTTCCTCGTCGTCGACCGACCAGCCGCGCAGCTTGATCGTCGCGAGATCGCGGGCGAGGGCAGGGATGTCGGACAGCGTCCTGTCGGTGAAGCGCTGCAGGCCGGCCTTGCGCAGGATGGCTCCGACGCGCGCGGGTTCCAGATGCGCCAGCACCGCCTTGCCGATGCCTGAAGCATGAAAGGGGCTGCGCGTGCCCGGCCGGAAGAAGGCGCGGATCGCCTGGTGCGTCTCGACCTGGCTGACGAACACCACGCAATCGTCCTCGGCGACGCCGAGATTGGCGGTCTCGCCGGTTTTCTCCATCAGTTCCTGCATGACGATGCGCGCGCGGTCGACCAGCTTGCGGCGGCGCAGGAACGCCGCGCCCATCCGGTAGGTCTCGACGCCGATCGACCAAAGCTGGTCCGTGCTGTCGAACTCGACCATGCCGTGGTTTTCAAGCGTCGTCAGCATGCGGTAGGCGGTGGAGGCGGCCAGCCCGCTTTGCGCTGAAATCTCGCTCAGCGACAGGCCGCTGCCCTCGGCAACGATGGCCAGGATGCGCAAGGCCCGGTCCAACGACTGCACCGAAGCCGCCTCCGACGGGCCGTTGAAGGCGCGCGGCCGGCCGCGCTGGCGTTTTTCAGCGGTTTCCATGGCGCCATCATGCCCGATTTTCCCGAGCGGACAATAAAAAAGTTTTTCACGCCTTCTGCATTGCCACTTTTTGGAAAACAAAAAGAGAAATGAAATCAAGAGACAACGGCAGCTTCCTAGAAATGAAAAAATATTCTGAAAAAATTGAAAAATAGACGGCCTGCTGACATTCTCCGCCATCCAACAATGACAACCCCTGTGGAGGGCCGGAAAATGGCCAGGATGCGCGCTGTTGATGCGGCGGTTCTCGTTCTCGAAAAGGAAGGCATCGCCTGCGCCTTCGGCGTGCCGGGCGCGGCGATCAATCCGCTCTACTCGGCCCTGAAGGCGAGGGGCACCATCCGTCATGTGCTGGCCCGCCATGTGGAGGGCGCCTCGCACATGGCCGAAGGCTTTACCAGGGCCAAGGCAGGTAATATCGGGCTCTGCATCGGCACGTCAGGCCCGGCCGGCACCGACATGATCACCGGGCTCTATTCGGCATCAGCCGATTCCATCCCGATCCTCTGCATCACCGGCCAGGCGCCGCGGGCGCGGCTGAACAAGGAGGATTTCCAGGCCGTCGACATCGCGACCATCGCTTCGCCCGTCGCCAAATGGGCGGTCACCGTCATGGAGCCTTATCTCGTGCCGATGGCGCTTCAGAAGGCATTCCACCTGATGAGGTCTTCGCGCCCGGGACCGGTGCTGATCGACCTGCCGGTCGACGTCCAATTGGCCGAGATCGAGTTCGACATCGACGCCTATGAGCCGCTGGCGCCGTTCAAGCCGGCAATGACGCGCGCCCAGGCCGTGAAGGCGCTGGCGATGCTCAACGCCGCCGAAAAGCCGCTGATTGTCGCCGGCGGCGGCATCATCAATGCCGATGCCTCGGACCTGCTGATCGAGTTCGCCGAAATAGCAGGCGTGCCCGTCATCCCGACGCTGATGGGCTGGGGCGCGATCCCCGACGACCACCGGCTGATGGCCGGCATGTGCGGGCTGCAGACATCGCACCGCTACGGCAACGCGACGATGCTCGAGGCCGACTTCGTGTTCGGCATTGGCAATCGCTGGGCAAACCGCCACACCGGTTCCGTCGATGTCTACACCAGGGGAAAAAAGTTCATTCATGTCGATATTGAGCCGACGCAGATCGGCCGTGTGTTCGCACCCGATCTCGGCGTCGTCTCGGATGCGGGGGCCGCGCTGAAGATGCTGCTCGACGTCGCCACCGAGTGGAAAACGGCCGGAAGACTGCGCGACTGGTCGGGCTGGGCGAAGCAATGCCGGGACCGCAAGAAGACCATGAAGCGCAAGACGCATTTCGACCAGGTGCCGCTGAAGCCGCAGCGCGTCTATGAAGAGATGAACAAGGCGTTCGGGCGCGATGTCACCTACGTCACCACGATCGGCCTGTCGCAGATCGCCGGCGCGCAGTTCCTGCATGTCTACAAGCCACGCAACTGGATCAATTGCGGCCAGGCCGGCCCGCTCGGCTGGACACTGCCGGCAGCCCTTGGCGTTCGCGCGGCCGATCCCGAGCGCACCATCGTGGCGCTGTCGGGCGACTACGATTTCCAGTTCATGATCGAGGAACTGGCGGTCGGCGCGCAGCACAAGCTGCCTTACATCCACGTCGTCGTGAATAACGCCTATCTCGGCCTGATCCGCCAGGCGCAGCGCGGCTTCTCCATGGATTACGAGGTCAGCCTCGCTTTCGAGAATATCAACCGGTCGGACGATCCCGAGGCCGGCTACGGCGTCGACCACGTCGCTGTTGCCGAGGCGATGGGTTGCAAGGCGGTCAGGGTGCGCAAACCGGAAGAATTCGCCGGCGCCTTCAAGGAGGCGCAGGGGCTAATGAAGGAGCATCAGGTCCCGGTCGTGCTCGAATTCATCCTCGAACGCGTCACCAACATCTCGATGGGCACTGAGATCGACAAGATCACCGAATTCGAGGACCTTGCCGAACATCAGGAAGACGCGCCGACGGCGATCGTGATGCTGGACTAGGAGAAAAAGAATGCCGCGTTTTTCAGCCAATCTTTCGATGCTCTTTGGCGAGCATGACTTCCTCGAACGTTTTGATGCAGCTGCCCGCGCGGGCTTCAAAGGCGTCGAATATATAGGCCCCTACGACCATGCCCCCGAGGTGGTGGCCGCGCGGCTGAAGAAGAACGGCCTGACACAGGTGCTGTTCAACCTGCCGGCGGGCGATTGGGGCAAGGGCGAGCGCGGCATCGCCGTTTTGCCGGACCGCGTGCCGGAATTCCGCCAGGGCGTCGCCAAGGCGATCGCCTACGCGCAGGCACTCGGCTGCTCACAGGTCAATTGCCTGGCCGGCATCGCGCCCGCCGGTGTCGACCGCAACGTGCTCGAGGATGTGTTTGCCGAGAACCTCGCCTTCGCCGCGGAGAAACTGGAGCAGGCCGGTATCAAATTGCTGATCGAGCCGATCAACACGCGCGATATCGAGGGCTTCTTCCTGAACTATTCCGACCAGGCGCTGGCGTTGATCGACCGCGTCGGCTCGAAGAACCTGTTCCTCCAATACGACATCTACCACATGCAGATCATGGAGGGGGATCTCGCCCGTACCATCGAGGCAAATCTCGGCCGCATCGCGCATATCCAGCTTGCGGACAATCCCGGCCGTCACGAGCCGGGGACGGGCGAGATCAACTATCCCTTCCTTTACGAGCACATAGACCGCATTGGTTATACCGGCTGGGTCGGGGCGGAATACAAGCCGAAGGCGGGGACCGAGGCTGGTTTGGGCTGGTTCAAAGAGTTGGCTGGGCAAGGGAGTGCGGCGGCTTAGCAGTAGGAATTTGAACTCGCGCTCTACGGCGCCACCCTCTGGCCTGCCGGCGATCTCCCCCAAAAAGGGGAGATCGGATGTCACCGGCGGCCTCGCTAAATTTTAAACCGAGAAAATTGGGGCCAGCGCCGAAACTGCCAATCTCCCCACCTGTGGGGGAGATGGCCGGCAGGCCAGAGGGGGCGTGAAGGAACGCAACCTCAACAAGACGGAGAACCACAATGGAAACCATCGGCTTCATCGGCCTTGGCATCATGGGCGCGCCGATGGCGGGACATTTGCTGGACGCCGGCTACACGGTCATCGCCAGCGACCATCGCTCCAAGCCGCCGGCCGATCTCGTCGCCAGGGGCCTGAAGTCGGTCACCGGCCATGCCGCCGTGGCGAAGGCCGCCGACATCATCATCACCATGGTGCCCGACACACCGCAGGTGGCCGAGGTGCTGTTCGGCGACAGCGGCGTCGCATCAGGTCTTTCCAAAGGCAAATTGGTCATCGACATGAGCTCGATCTCGCCGATCGAGACCAAGACCTTCGCCAAAAAAATCAACGAACTGGGCTGCGACTATCTCGATGCGCCGGTCTCGGGCGGCGAGGTGGGAGCCAAGGCCGCATCGCTGACCATCATGGTTGGCGGCAAGGAAGAGGCCTTCGAGCGCGCCAGGCCCGTTTTCGAGAAGATGGGCAAGAACATCACCCTGGTCGGACCGAACGGCGTCGGCCAGACCACCAAGGTCGCCAACCAGATCGTCGTCGCGCTGACCATTGAAGCCGTCGCCGAAGCGCTTGTTTTTGCTTCGAAAGCCGGCGCCGACCCCGCCAAGGTCAGGCAGGCGCTGATGGGCGGGCTGGCCGCCTCACGCATCCTCGAAGTGCATGGCGAACGCATGGTCAGGCGCACCTTCGCGCCGGGTTTCCGCATCGAACTGCACCAGAAGGATCTCAATCTGGCGCTGGAAGGCGCAAGGGCGCTCGGCGTCTCCCTGCCCAACACGTCGACCACCCAGCAACTGTTCAATTCCTGCGCCGCCAACGGCGGCGCCAGGGAGGATCACTCGGCCCTGGTCAGGGCGCTGGAGCGGATGGCGGGACATGAGGTAGGCAGAGGCGAATAGCGAGTAGGGAATAGCGAATAGGGGTTGCAGCCGCGGAGAGCCGGGATTGGAGTTCGCTACTCGCTACTCGCTACTCGCTACTCGCTACTCGCTACTCGCTACTCGCTACTCGCTACTCGCTACTCGCTACTCGCTAAAAATTTCCGTGCCGCATAAAGGCTCACCGCCGCGGCGTTCGACACATTGAGAGAGCGGATGGCGCCGGGCATGTCGAGGCGGGCCAGTGTCGTCACCGTCTCGCGCGTCTTCTGGCGCAGGCCCTTGCCCTCCGCGCCGAGCACCAACGCGATCCGGTCACCGGCAAAGCTGGTCTCCAGTTCCGCCGGCCCATCCGAATCGAGGCCGATGGTCTGGAAGCCCGCCTGGTGCAACTGGCCAAGGGCGTCGGCGAGGTTCTTCACCTCGATCTGGTCGATATGCTCCAGCGCGCCCGAGGCTGATTTCGCCAGCACGCCCGATTCCTGCGGGCTGTGGCGCGCCGTGGTGATCAGCGCGCCGGCATCGAAGGCGACCGCCGAGCGCAGGATGGCGCCGACATTGTGCGGATCGGTGATCTGGTCGAGCACCAGCACCAGCTTCGTATCGCCGAGAGCGTCGAGGCGCTTGGACTTCAGCGGCTCGGCCTCGATCAGCACGCCTTGATGCACGGCATCCGAACCCGTGATCTTGTCGATGTCCCTGGGTTCGACCAACTCCGCCTTGAAAGGCAGGGCCGCGAGGTCGGCCAGTCCCAGCCTCTCGGCGGCATTGCGCGTCACCAGCATTTTCTTGATCTTGCGGCGCGGATTGTCGAGCGCCGCCCGCACCGTGTGCAGGCCATAGAGACGCACCAGGCCGTCGCCTGCGTTTTCGCCTGGTGGCACGGGCTGGCGCGGCCGGAACGCCGGCGCGCCGCCGCTCTTCTCGTCGCGGTGCGCACGGCGCAGCTTGGCGTAGTGGGTGTCTTTCGGGGTGCCGGTCTTGTTGCTCATGGCCGGCTTCTATAGCGGTCTCCGGCGGCCAGGGATATGGCCCGTCGCCACAGCCGGCGAACAACATCGAAAAACCCTTCCCACGCGGTTGACACCCACTGGCCTTGCCGCCATAAGGCGCTTCGCTGATTTCGGAGAAGTGATACTCGGGTCCGGATCGGCAAGAATGCCTCGTTGCATGGCTCCGGCGGCAGACTGGAGAGGTGCCCGAGTGGTTAAAGGGGACGGACTGTAAATCCGTTGGCTTAGCCTACGTTGGTTCGAATCCAACCCTCTCCACCACTGCCGGCCCGGAAGCCCTGAAACGTGAAAGCATCGGAGGCGAAAAGCGCATGGCGCTTTTCCGGGAAATCCGATACTTCAGGGCAAGGCGCGGGTATAGCTCAGTGGTAGAGCAGCAGCCTTCCAAGCTGAATATGCGGGTTCGATTCCCGCTACCCGCTCCAGATTTCCAACCCACGCCATCGGCAAGCTGAAACACTGCGCGGCCAAGTCGCGCAGCGCTCCAGAGGATGGCTGTCCGCTCGCTTCAGCTGTTGAAGGCCGACGCGACTTGGTGTTGCTGCGGCACCTGGCCGTTCGGCGTCAGCTTGTCGACGATGCCAGGCAAGGCCGTGCTCAATTGCTTGAGCAGTTCCTGCTCGTCGAGCCCCGTCCTCTGCGCGATCTCGCGGATGACCTGCGGTCCGATCGCGTTGCCCAGGTCGTTGGCGTTGATCGGCTGGTTCTGGCCGGTGCCGACCCAGGAATCGGCGACGTTGCCGTGGCCGGAGTTCTTCAATTTGTCGAGCAGGCCGCCCAGTCCGCCAAGCAGGCCGCCATCGCCGGCCGCGGTTTCACTGGGCTCGGCCGGTGCGGGAGGTTGGGGTTGCTCCGGCTGTTCGGTACTCCTGCCGCTCAGCATCTTTCCGACCAGCAGCGCGCCGAGCGCGATCATCAGGGGTTTGGTGATGTTGCCGCCCGGAACGGCATTGTCAAACAGTCCCATCGTGGATCTCCTTGTCAACCAAGCCCGTCCCATCCTCACAATGACGCAATCGGGCGGAATTTCAAGCTGGCTTGAGCTTTTGACAATCATATGAAAATGATGGACGTGGCAGGGGATTGGAGAGGAAAAATGTCAATCATCAGCTGGATTATTCTGGGCGTCATCGCCGGCTTTCTTGGCAGCAAGATCGTCAACAAGAGCGGCCAGGGCATGATCATGGATATCGTGCTCGGCATTGTCGGCGCCATTGTCGGCGGCCTGATCTTCAGCGCTTTCGGCGCGTCGGGCGTGACCGGCCTCAACATATACAGCCTGATCGTCGCGGTGGTGGGGGCCGTGGTCGTGTTGTGGGCCTACCACCAGTTCGCCGGCAAACGCACGATCTAAGCGCCAGCCGAACTGTCTGATATTTCGAATTCCGCCGAGGCAACACCGGCTTCCGGCCGGTATGCCCGGCAAGCTTGCCTATGGCATCAGGATTGCGTCGGCCGCGGCGAAAAAGATCAGCGTTCCCGCGATGAACACCGCCCAGCCGACAAGCGACTTGCGGATGGCCGCCTTGTGCTCGGCGTCGGAGTGCCTGTTCTGGTCAAAATCGGTCATGGGGAATCTCCCTTGGCTGATCATCATGTCTTGGTCGGTCGGACGATGCTTCGCCGATTAGACGATCAATCTGGCTACTGCAATATCTGCTGAAAGGGCATATGCGGGCGCCTGCCAGGGCGCTAGGCCTATGCGACGGCGGCCAGCCGGCGCTTGCGCTGGTCGAGCGAGACGATGGCCAATCCGCTGCCGACAACCAGAAGGATGCCGCAGACCGCCAGCGCGTTTGGGAATTGTCCGAACACCAGCAGGCCCGAAATCACCGCCCAGACGGTGAAGCAGTAGTAGAACGGCGCCACCGCGCTGGTCGGCCCGACGCGATAGGCCATGAAGATGAAGAAATGGCCGAAGATCAGGAAAAATCCGGCTCCGGCCATGAGCAGCAGATGATGCGCTTCGGGCATGATCCAGCGCTCTGAAACCAGGTGTGCCGCACCGGCGCCGATCAGCACCACGACGACGGCTGAAATCGCCACGATCATTCCGGGCACCTCGGCTGTGATCTTGCGGCCGGCCAGATCGCGGGCGGCTGCGAACGCCGCGTTGCCAAGAGCCAGCAAGGCATACACCGAAATGCCTTGCATGGTCGGTTGCGCCACCATCAGCGCGCCGATGAAGCCGAGCCCGATCAGCGCCATGCGCTGGCCGCCGATCCGCTCGCCGAACAGGATGGAGGAGCCGACCAGCATCAAGAGCGGCGTGACCTGTCCGAGCGCGGTGGAATCGGCGATCTGCATGTTGGCGAGCGCCACGACGTAACAAAGGATGGCGGCCAGTTCGAGCAGGTTGCGGTGCAGCACGCGCTTGTCGAAGATCAGCGGGATCTGCTTGCCATAACCGAGCGCAAACAGCAGCGGAAAGCCCCAGAGCGCCGCCGCCGCGCCGCGCAGGAACAGCACTTCATAGGCCGGCAGGCCGGCCGTGGCGAGCTTCATCATCGTATCGTTGACGAGATACGACCCGGTCGAGACGATCATGAACAGGGGGCCGCGAACGGCTATCGGGATGAAATGCATCGGTGCAGGAAATCAGAGCGGGAACGCCGCCGCAATGGGCCATGGAGCGGCGACCAATCCGACAGCAACCGACGAGCGGCGCGCGCAATGCCGGCGCCATTGCGCAGGGGTTTAGGCCATTCCATTTCGCGCGGCACGTTCCTATATCAGCGCTATATCCCTGCAATCGGATCACGGGTTCGGACCGAGTGAGACGGCGCCCGGGCAAAAGACGCTTGTGTTTTTTGGCCTTTGTCGCTAATCGCCCCGCATTCGACTGAACTGAAGGTCCAGGCCGTCCAAGGAAAGAGACTATGGCAAAAGGTAAATTCGAGCGCACCAAGCCGCATGTGAACATCGGCACGATTGGCCACGTTGATCATGGCAAGACGTCGTTGACGGCAGCGATCACCAAGTATTTTGGCGAATACAAGCGCTATGACCAGATTGACGCGGCGCCGGAAGAGAAGGCGCGCGGCATCACCATTTCGACGGCTCACGTTGAGTACGAGACGGAGAACCGTCACTACGCCCATGTCGACTGCCCCGGCCACGCCGACTATGTGAAGAACATGATCACCGGCGCCGCGCAGATGGACGGCGCGATCCTGGTTGTGTCGGCCGCCGACGGCCCGATGCCACAGACCCGCGAGCACATCCTTTTGGCCCGCCAGGTCGGCGTGCCGTCGATCGTGGTGTTCTTGAACAAGGTCGACCAGGTCGACGACGCCGAGCTGCTTGAGCTGGTCGAGCTCGAGGTTCGCGAATTGCTGACCAAGAACGAGTTCCCCGGCGACGACATTCCGATCGTCAAGGGTTCGGCGCTGGCGGCTTTGGAAGATTCGGACAAGAAGATCGGCGAGGACGCGATCCGCGAGCTGATGGCTCAGGTCGACGCCTACATCCCGACGCCTGTCCGTCCGCTCGACAAGCCGTTCCTGATGCCGATCGAGGACGTGTTCTCGATCTCGGGCCGCGGCACGGTCGTGACCGGTCGCGTCGAGCGCGGCGTGGTCAAGGTCGGCGAGGAGCTGG
This sequence comes from Mesorhizobium sp. BR1-1-13, assembly GCF_020165515.1. Lineage (NCBI taxonomy): Bacteria > Pseudomonadati > Pseudomonadota > Alphaproteobacteria > Hyphomicrobiales > Phyllobacteriaceae > Mesorhizobium > Mesorhizobium sp. BR1-1-13. Next base: position 77,120 of record NZ_JAIUIH010000003.1, on the reverse strand, counting down.
AGATCATCGGCATCCGTCCGACCACCAAGACGACCTGCACGGGCGTCGAGATGTTCCGCAAGCTGCTCGACCAGGGCCAGGCCGGCGACAATATCGGCGCGCTGCTGCGCGGCGTCGACCGTGAAGGTGTCGAGCGCGGCCAGGTTCTGGCCAAGCCCGGTTCGGTGAAGCCGCACAAGAAGTTCGTGGCCGAGGCCTACATCCTGACCAAGGACGAGGGTGGCCGTCACACGCCGTTCTTCACCAACTACCGTCCGCAGTTCTACTTCCGCACCACCGACGTGACCGGCATCGTGTCGCTGCCGGCCGGCACCGAGATGGTGATGCCTGGCGACAACATCACGGTCGACGTCGAGCTGATCGTGCCGATCGCCATGGAAGAGAAGCTGCGCTTCGCCATCCGTGAAGGCGGCCGCACCGTCGGTGCCGGCATCGTCGTCACCATCAAGGAATAGTCGACACCGGCATCAGCCGGATCGAGAAGGAAAGGGCGGTCCGCGGGCCGCCCTTTTTGTTGGCGACTGAAGATCAACCATTGGCATGCCGGGGCCGACACGCGGTCGAACGGCAGCTGCGTCATCGAACTGGCCATCGAGGCAGGTTGAGGCTTGCTCGATTTTTCCGCTATCGTCGCTGCAGGCGGCGCTGGGCGGAGGTCAAGTATGAGCCAGGATGTTCCGACACTGTATGAATGGGCCGGCGGTATCGAGGCGCTGAACCGGCTGACGCAGACCTTTTATGACAAGGTGGCGCGGGATCCGGTCGTCGGGCCGGTGTTCAAGCATATGTCGCCCGACCACCCCGCCCATGTCGCGGCCTTTATCGGCGAGGTTTTCGGCGGCCCGAAAACCTACAGCGAAAAATTCGGCGGCCACCGCGAGATGGTGATGCATCACCTGGGCAAGCATTTGACGGAAGAGCAGCGCCGCCGCTGGATCAACCTGCTGGCTGATGCGGCGGATGCCGTCGGCCTGCCTGACGATCCCGAGTTCCGTTCCGCCTTCATGGGCTATATCGAATGGGGATCGCGGCTGGCCAGGATGAACTCCAATCTCGGCGAAACCTGCGACCCGGAGACCGAGCCGATGCCGGCCTGGGGTTGGGGCGTGCCCGGCGGACCATACCGCGTTCCGGAGGCAAAATAGCGTTCAAGATGCACGGCGGCAGGCGGGGTCATCTCCGCCAAGGGCATGCCGGCGATCTTACGTGCGAGCTTGAGACCGATGGCGGCGGGCTGGCCGTCGGCCATCCCGATTTCCAGTAAAGGGGATGAAGGCGCGATTGCTTGCAAACCGCTCTTTACAGAGCGCGCGGAAGCTTTTAGGAAGCCCCTGCTGCGCCGAGGCGCACGTGTACGGGCATAGCTCAGTTGGTAGAGCGGCGGTCTCCAAAACCGCAGGTCGTAGGTTCGAGCCCTGCTGCCCGTGCCATTTCAAGAAATGGCACGTCAAGACAAAAACTCAGCCGTTTCCAAAATGGCCATCGAAACGATATTTTGCAGGCTGCCCTTTGAAAATCGGCGACCGGCTTGCCATATTAGGCTGATTGAGGCATAAGGGCGCCATAGCCGGGACGGAACGACTGGATGGTTCCGAGGCGGCGTTTGGTCATAAAGCGGACACTTGCCACTTGCGTGGATCAAGAATCGGTTTTATGTAGACGAAACAGACACGCGACGCGTGGAGCTGGGAAGCCGGCTTTACGCGTCTGATTTGCATGGGCGAAATGATTGCGCTGATTCGGCGCGAAAATGGGCCCAGGCGGCACGTCCCGGCCAGCGGGATCATCCAGGAGACCCGGCCAACGGGTCTTGAAGACAGAGCGGCATATGGCTTCGAAAACCACAAATCCTTTCGTCTTTCTCCAGCAGGTTCGCGCGGAGACCGCCAAGGTGACTTGGCCGTCGCGACGCGAAACGATGATCTCGACGGTGATGGTTCTGGCCTTCGCTGTGATCGCGATGATCTTTTTCTTCACCGCTGATCAGCTCATGGGCCTCGCGGTCGAACAGATTCTGGGCATTGGACGCTAAGTCCGGCGATTACGGAGAAGTCGTGAAATGACTACGCGCTGGTACATCGTCCACGCCTATTCGAACTTTGAGAAGAAGGTCGCCGAGGACATCGAGAACAAGGCCAAGCAGAAGGGCCTGTCCGCCGATATCGAGCAGATCGTCGTGCCGACCGAGAAGGTCGTCGAGGTTCGTCGCGGCCGCAAGGTCGACGCCGAGCGCAAGTTCTTTCCGGGCTATGTGCTCCTGAAGGCCAACCTGACTGACGCCGTGTTCTCGCTGGTCAAGAATACGCCGAAGGTCACCGGCTTCCTGGGCGACTCCAAGCCGGTGCCGATCACCGAGGCCGAGGCGCAGCGCATCCTTAACCAGGTGCAGGAAGGCGTCGAGCGGCCGAAGCCCTCGGTTACTTTCGAGATCGGCGAGGCGATCCGCGTTTCGGATGGCCCCTTCGCGTCCTTCAACGGCTTCGTCCAGGAAGTGGACGAGGAGCGGGCGCGGCTCAAGGTGGAAGTTTCGATCTTCGGGCGCGCCGTGCCTGTCGATCTGGAATTCGGACAAGTCGAAAAAGGCTGATCCGAAATCCCTGGCGCCGTTCCGGTGGTCAGGGGAGGCGGCGCGGCAACGCGCGGCCTGAGAACGGTGGGAGGCGAATGCGGCTTTAGCCGGCCGCAGGAACCGCACCACCAGACTGCAACAGCCGGTGTTTTCCCAGATGGTGGGACCGGCATAGACAAAGGCAGGAATAGAGATGGCTAAGAAAATTGCAGGCCAGCTCAAGCTCCAGGTCGCCGCGGGCTCGGCTACGCCGTCGCCCCCGATCGGCCCGGCGCTTGGTCAGCGCGGCATCAACATCATGGAGTTCTGCAAGGCGTTCAACGCGCAGACCCAGGAAATGGAAAAGGGATCGCCGATTCCGGTCGTCATCACCTACTACCAGGACAAGTCGTTCACCTTCGTCATGAAGACGCCGCCGGTGAGCTACTTCCTGAAGAAGGCCGCGAACCTGAAGTCGGGCTCCAAGGAGCCGGGCAAGGTCAAGGCCGGCACGATCGGCCGCGACAAGGTCCGCGCCATCGCCGAGCAGAAGATGAAGGATCTGAACGCAAACGACGTCGAGGCGGCCATGCGCATGGTCGAGGGCTCCGCCCGCTCGATGGGTCTGGAAGTGGTGGGCTGAGATCATGGCAAAGATTGCAAAGCGTGTATCGAAGACCCGCGAAGGCATCGATCCCAACAAGGCTTATACCTTGGGTGACGCGCTGAAGCTGCTCAAGGATCGCTCCACGGTCAAGTTCGACGAGACGATCGAAGTCGCGATGAATCTCGGCGTTGATCCCCGTCATGCCGACCAGATGGTCCGCGGCGTGGTCAACCTGCCGAACGGCACCGGCCGCTCGGTCCGCGTCGCCGTGTTCGCCCGTGGCGACAAGGCCGAGGAAGCCAAGGCCGCCGGCGCCGACATCGTCGGCGCGGAGGACCTGGTCGACATCGTCCAGAAGGGCACGATCGATTTCGATCGCTGCATCGCCACGCCGGACATGATGCCGCTCGTCGGCCGTCTGGGCAAGGTGCTCGGCCCGCGCGGCATGATGCCGAACCCGAAGGTCGGTACTGTCACCACCGACGTCGCGGCCGCCGTCAAGGCATCGAAGGGCGGCGCTGTGGAGTTCCGCGTCGAGAAGGCCGGCATCGTTCACGCCGGCGTCGGCAAGGTCTCGTTCGACGTCAAGGCGCTGGAAGAAAACGTCCGCGCCTTCGCCGATGCGGTGACCAAGGCGAAGCCGGCTGGCGCCAAGGGCAACTACGTCAAGAAGGTGTCCGTCACCTCGACGATGGGCCCGGGCCTCAAGCTCGATGTCTCGACGCTCGCAGCGTCCTGATTAAGACCATTTGGATCGGTCGCTGGAAGGTCGATCCGCAAGTGAATTCCGGGCCCGGATCGTTCTGGGCCCGGTACCGGGAGCCGAAAGGCTTCCGGACATCCTGTCCGAGATTGCAGGCGGCCCGGCCTTGATTGAAAAGGGGGGCCTTAATTCATGTGGGCCTGCATGAGACGGGTGAAGACCTGACAATGGAGCAAGCGCTCCAATGAAAGGTTCGAACCGTGTTTGCCTTTTGTCTGCGCATCGTCCGGCATGCCGGCGATGTGGCGAAAGGGGGCAGGATCCTCGAGCGCTGTTCGGGAGATCCGTTACTGGATGGCCCGGCCGGCAAAAGGCAACCCGACGCCTGTCCTCGTGAATGGGAATGTTCCCGTTAGCAGGATGGGGGTCAACTGGAGATAGGCAGTGGACAGAGCGGAAAAACGCGAACTCGTCACGGGCCTGAACGATGCGTTCTCGAACGCGGGTTCAGTGGTCGTGGCCCACTATGCCGGTATCACCGTCGCGCAAATGAACGACCTCCGGTCGAAAATGCGCGCTGCCGGTGGCACCGTTAAAGTCGCGAAGAACCGTCTCGCCAAAATCGCTCTTCAGGGCACGGACTCCGCGTCGATCATCGATCTGTTCAAGGGACAGACGCTGGTCGCCTATTCGGAGGATCCGATTGCGGCGCCGAAGGTCGCGTCCGATTTCGCCAAGGGGAATGACAAGCTCGTCATCCTCGGCGGCGCAATGGGCACCACCTCGCTCAACGCCGACGGTGTGAAGGCACTCGCCACACTTCCGTCGCTCGACGAGCTGCGCGCCAAGCTGGTTGGCATGATCGCCACGCCGGCAACCCGGATCGCCCAGATCGTCAATGCGCCCGCGGCTTCGGTCGCGCGTGTCATCGGCGCTTACGCCCGGAAGGACGAGGCGGCATGAGGCCGTTCCTCGCTATCACAAACACACGTTCGAACCTTATGAAGGAATACAACAATGGCTGATCTCGCGAAGATCGTAGACGACCTTTCGAAGCTGACCGTCCTCGAGGCGGCTGAGCTGTCGAAGCTTCTGGAAGAAAAGTGGGGCGTTTCGGCTGCTGCTCCGGTGGCGGTTGCCGCTGCCGGCGGCGCTGCCGCTGCCGCTGCTCCGGTCGAGGAAAAGACGGAATTCGACGTCGTCCTCACCGACGCCGGCGCTCAGAAGATCAACGTCATCAAGGAAGTCCGCGCCATCACCGGCCTTGGCCTCAAGGAAGCCAAGGATCTGGTCGAAGCGGCTCCGAAGCCGGTCAAGGAAGCCGTTTCCAAGGCCGACGCCGACAAGTTCAAGGCCCAGCTGGAAGCAGCCGGCGCCAAGGTCGAGCTGAAGTAAGCGTAACAAGCGGCGGGCGGCCTCGCGCCGTCCGCCACTCCCTCGGGTGGGGAGGCTGCGTAGCGCGAGATGTACGAAAACCTCTTTCCTGAGGGCCGAAAACCGGCCCTCAGGAAACGGGTTTTCTCCCGTTTTAGCCGGCCGCCGCCAAGTAGTTTGGTAATGGGGCCGGAGAACAGACAGAGAGCCGCTGCCCAGGCGGTTCGGATGCAAGGCGAGCCGCGGCGAGGCTCGCCCCGAGTTTAGAGCTAAGGAGCGACGATGGCCCAGACCCAGACTTTCAATGGCCGCAGACGCGTACGCAAGTTCTTCGGAAAGATCCCGGAAGTTGCGGAGATGCCGAACCTCATCGAGGTTCAGAAGGCATCCTATGACCAGTTCCTGATGGTGGACGAGCCCAAGGGCGGACGTCCGGACGAGGGACTGCAGGCTGTTTTCAAGTCGGTCTTCCCGATCTCCGATTTTTCCGGCTCCTCGATGCTGGAGTTCGTGAAGTACGAGTTCGAAGGACCGAAATTCGACGTTGACGAATGTCGTCAGCGCGACCTCACCTATGCCGCGCCGCTGAAGGTGACGCTGCGCCTGATCGTGTTCGATATCGACGAGGATACCGGCGCGAAGTCGATCAAGGACATCAAGGAGCAGGACGTCTACATGGGCGACATGCCGCTCATGACCTCGAACGGCACCTTCATCGTCAACGGCACCGAGCGCGTCATCGTCTCGCAGATGCACCGCTCGCCGGGCGTCTTCTTCGACCATGACAAGGGCAAGTCGCACTCGTCGGGCAAGCTCCTGTTTGCCGCGCGCGTCATCCCCTATCGCGGTTCGTGGCTCGACATCGAGTTCGATTCCAAGGACGTCGTGCACGCCCGCATCGACCGTCGCCGCAAGATTCCGGTGACGTCGCTGCTGATGGCGCTCGGCATGGACGGCGAAGAGATCCTGTCGACCTTCTACAACAAGATCACCTACAAGCGCGCCGGCGATCACTGGCGTATTCCGTTCAACGTCGATCGTTTCCGCGGCTTGAAGGCCGTCGGCGACCTGGTTGATGCCGACACGGGTGAGGTTGTTGTCGAGGCCGGCAAGAAGATCACCGCCCGCCAGGCCCGCCAGCTCGGCGAAAAGGGCCTGAAGGCGATCAAGGCGACCGACGAGGACCTGCTTGGCAACTATCTCGCCGAGGACATCGTCAATTACGCCACCGGCGAGATCTTCCTCGAGGCTGGCGACGAGATCGACGACAAGACGCTGAAGGTGCTGCTCGGTACGGGCGAGGAGGAGATCCAGATCCTCGACATCGACCACGTCAATGTCGGCGCCTACATCCGCAACACGCTCGCCGTCGACAAGAACGAGAGCCGCCAGGACGCGCTGTTCGACATCTATCGTGTCATGCGCCCCGGTGAGCCGCCGACGCTCGAAACCGCCGAAGCCATGTTCAACTCGCTGTTCTTCGACAGCGAGCGCTACGACCTGTCCGCGGTTGGCCGCGTCAAGATGAACATGCGCCTCGAACTCAAGGCCGAGGACACCGTGCGTGTATTGCGCAAGGACGACATCCTGGCCGTGGTCAAGACGCTGGTCGAACTGCGTGACGGCAAGGGCGAGATCGACGACATCGACAATCTCGGCAATCGCCGCGTGCGTTCGGTCGGCGAACTGATGGAAAACCAGTATCGCGTCGGTCTGCTGCGCATGGAGCGCGCGATCAAGGAGCGTATGTCCTCGATCGAGATCGACACGGTCATGCCGCAGGACCTGATCAACGCCAAGCCGGCGGCTGCCGCCGTGCGCGAGTTCTTCGGTTCCTCGCAGCTGTCGCAGTTCATGGACCAGACCAACCCGCTGTCGGAGATCACCCACAAGCGCCGTCTCTCCGCGCTTGGACCGGGCGGTCTGACCCGCGAGCGCGCCGGCTTCGAGGTGCGCGACGTGCACCCGACGCATTACGGCCGCATCTGCCCGATCGAGACGCCGGAAGGCCCGAATATCGGCCTGATCAACTCGCTCGCCACCTTCGCGCGCGTCAACAAGTACGGCTTCATCGAGAGCCCGTACCGCAAGATCGTCGACGGCAAGCTGACCAATGACGTCGTCTATCTGTCGGCGATGGAAGAGGCCAAGCACCATGTCGCGCAGGCCAATGCCGAGCTCGACAAGGATGGTCGCTTTGTCGACGAATTCGTCATTTGCCGCAGTGCCGGCGAAGTGATGATGGCGCCCCGCGAGAACGTCGACCTGATGGACGTTTCGCCCAAGCAGATGGTGTCGGTGGCCGCGGCCTTGATCCCGTTCCTTGAGAACGACGACGCCAACCGCGCGCTGATGGGCTCGAACATGCAGCGCCAGGCCGTGCCGCTGGTGCGCGCCGAAGCGCCGTTCGTCGGCACCGGCATGGAGCCGATCGTCGCCCGCGATTCGGGCGCCGCCATCGGCGCCCGCCGCGGCGGCATCGTCGACCAGGTGGACGCGACGCGTATCGTCATCCGCGCAACGGAAGATCTCGATCCGGGCAAGTCCGGCGTCGACATCTACCGGCTGATGAAGTTCCAGCGTTCGAACCAGAACACCTGCATCAACCAGCGTCCGCTGGTGCGCATGGGCGACCGGGTCAACAAGGGCGACATCATCGCGGACGGTCCTTCGACCGAGCTCGGCGATCTGGCCCTCGGCCGCAACGTGCTGGTCGCGTTCATGCCGTGGAACGGCTACAACTACGAGGACTCGATCCTCCTGTCCGAGCGCATCGTCGCCGACGACGTCTTCACCTCGATCCACATCGAGGAGTTCGAGGTCATGGCGCGCGACACCAAGCTCGGACCGGAGGAAATCACGCGCGACATTCCGAATGTCTCGGAAGAAGCGCTGAAGAACCTCGACGAAGCCGGCATCGTCTATATCGGTGCCGAAGTTCAGCCGGGCGATATTCTGGTCGGCAAGATCACGCCGAAGGGCGAAAGCCCGATGACGCCGGAAGAAAAGCTTCTGCGCGCCATCTTCGGCGAAAAGGCATCCGATGTGCGCGACACCTCGATGCGCATGCCTCCGGGCACCTTCGGCACCGTCGTCGAGGTGCGCGTGTTCAATCGCCACGGTGTGGAGAAGGACGAGCGCGCCATGGCGATCGAGCGCGAGGAGATCGAACGCCTCGCCAAGGACCGTGACGACGAGCAGGCGATCCTGGATCGCAACGTCTACGCGCGCCTTTCCGACGTGCTCGTCGGCAAGGAAGCGATCGCTGGACCGAAGGGCTTTAAGAAGGGCTCGACGCTGTCGAAGGATACGCTCGACGAGTATCCGCGTTCGCAGTGGTGGCAGTTCGCCGTGGAGAACGAAAAGCTTCAGAGCGAACTGGAAGCCCTGCGCGGCCAGTACGACGATTCCAAGAAGGCGCTCGAACAGCGCTTCATGGACAAGGTCGAGAAGGTGCAGCGCGGCGACGAAATGCCTCCAGGCGTCATGAAGATGGTCAAGGTCTTCGTGGCGGTGAAGCGCAAGATGCAGCCGGGCGACAAGATGGCCGGCCGTCACGGCAACAAGGGTGTCGTGTCGCGCATCGTTCCGGTCGAGGACATGCCTTTCCTCGAGGACGGCACGCATGCCGATATCGTGCTCAACCCGCTGGGTGTGCCGAGCCGCATGAATGTCGGCCAGATTCTGGAAACGCATCTGGGCTGGGCTTGCGCCGGAATGGGCAGGAAGATCGGCGAGATGATCGACGCCTACAAGTCTGCCGGCGACATCAAGCCGCTGCGCAAGACGCTGGAGAGCTTCATGCCCGCCAACGACCGCAATGAGCCGGTCCGCGAGTATGACGACGAGAGCATCGTTCGCCTGAGCGAGCAGATGCGCCGCGGCGTCTCGATCGCGACCCCGGTGTTCGACGGTGCGCACGAGGCCGACATCAACGTCATGCTGGAGCAGGCGGGCCTGCACACCAGCGGTCAGTCGCAGCTCTATGACGGACGCACCGGCGAGCCGTTCGATCGCAAGGTGACGATGGGCTACATCTACATGCTCAAGCTTCACCACCTCGTGGACGACAAGATCCACGCGCGTTCGATCGGTCCGTACTCGCTGGTCACCCAGCAGCCGCTGGGCGGCAAGGCGCAGTTCGGCGGCCAGCGCTTCGGCGAAATGGAGGTCTGGGCACTGGAAGCCTACGGCGCCGCCTACACGCTGCAGGAAATGCTGACGGTGAAGTCGGACGACGTCGCCGGCCGCACCAAGGTCTACGAGGCGATCGTCCGCGGTGACGACACCTTCGAGGCCGGCATTCCCGAGAGCTTCAACGTTCTCGTCAAGGAGATGCGGTCGCTCGGCCTCAACGTCGAATTGGAGAACACCAAGCTCGACGAAGCCCCGGTTCGGCTGCCCGACGCAGCGGAATAAACAAGACACCCGGTCGCGGGAGAGGCTTCCGCGACCGGGTGCACCAAATTCTTCGGCCGGTGGGCCGACCACTCAGCGGGCATTCGCCCCGCATCAGATGCAAGGGGTTTTCGAGGACCCCGAAAGGAGAACGGCATGAACCAAGAGGTCATGAATCTCTTCAATCCCCAGGCGCCGGCGCAGGTGTTCGATTCCATCCGGATATCGCTCGCCAGCCCTGAGAAGATTCTGTCCTGGTCGTTCGGCGAGATCAAGAAGCCGGAGACCATCAACTACCGCACCTTCAAGCCGGAGCGTGACGGTCTGTTCTGCGCGCGCATTTTTGGCCCGATCAAGGACTACGAATGTCTGTGCGGCAAGTACAAGCGCATGAAGTACAAGGGCGTCATCTGCGAAAAGTGCGGCGTCGAAGTCACGCTGTCGCGCGTTCGCCGCGAGCGCATGGGCCATATCGAGCTGGCGGCACCCGTCGCCCATATCTGGTTCCTGAAGTCGCTGCCCTCGCGCATCGGCACGCTGCTCGACATGACCCTGAAGGACATCGAGCGCGTCCTCTACTTCGAGAACTACATCGTTACCGAACCCGGCCTCACCGCGCTGAAGGAGCACCAGCTGCTCAGCGAGGAAGAGTACATGATCGCCGTCGACGAATATGGCGAGGATAGCTTCACCGCCATGATCGGCGCCGAGGCCATTCATGACCTTCTGGCCGGCATGGACCTGGAGAAGATCGCCGGCGATCTGCGTTCGGAGCTGGCTTCGACCACGTCCGAGCTGAAGCAGAAGAAGTATCTCAAGCGGCTCAAGGTCGTCGAGAACTTCATGGAATCCGGCAACCGTCCTGAATGGATGATCATGAAGGTGGTTCCGGTGATCCCGCCGGACCTGCGCCCGCTCGTCCCGCTGGACGGCGGACGTTTCGCGACGTCGGACCTCAACGATCTCTATCGACGCGTCATCAACCGTAACAACCGTCTGAAGCGGCTGATCGAGTTGCGTGCCCCCGGCATCATCGTGCGCAATGAAAAGCGCATGCTGCAGGAAGCCGTCGACGCGCTGTTCGACAACGGCCGCCGCGGCCGGGTCATTACCGGCGCCAACAAGCGTCCGCTGAAGTCGCTGTCGGACATGCTCAAGGGCAAGCAGGGCCGGTTCCGCCAGAACCTGCTCGGCAAGCGCGTCGACTATTCCGGCCGTTCGGTCATCGTCACCGGTCCGGAGCTCAAGCTGCACCAGTGCGGCCTGCCCAAGAAGATGGCGCTCGAACTGTTCAAGCCCTTCATCTACGCCCGCCTCGACGCCAAGGGTTACTCCTCGACCGTCAAGCAGGCCAAGAAGCTGGTCGAGAAGGAGCGTCCGGAAGTCTGGGATATCCTCGACGAGGTCATCCGCGAGCATCCGGTGCTCTTGAACCGCGCGCCGACGCTGCACCGCCTCGGCATCCAGGCGTTCGAGCCGATCTTGATCGAGGGCAAGGCGATCCAGCTGCACCCGCTGGTCTGCACGGCCTTCAACGCCGACTTCGACGGCGACCAGATGGCGGTCCACGTGCCGCTGTCGCTGGAAGCGCAGTTGGAAGCCCGCGTGCTGATGATGTCGACCAACAACATCCTGCACCCGGCTTCCGGCGCGCCGATCATCGTGCCGTCGCAGGACATGGTTCTGGGTCTCTACTATCTCTCGATCGTCAACCAGAACGAGCCGGGCGAGGGCATGGTGTTTGCCGACATGGGCGAACTCCAGCACGCGCTCGAGACCAAGGCGGTGACCCTGCACGCCAAGATCAAGGGCCGCTTCCGCTCGGTCGACGCCGAGGGCAAGGTGGTGTCGAAGATCTACGACACCACGCCTGGCCGCATGATCATCGGCGAGCTTCTGCCGAAGAACGTCAACGTGCCTTACGAGACCGCCAACCAGGAGATGACCAAGAAGAACATCTCCAAGATGATCGACACCGTCTACCGCCATTGCGGTCAGAAGGAGACGGTCATTTTCTGCGATCGCATCATGGCTCTCGGTTTCGCTCATGCCTGCCGTGCCGGCATTTCGTTCGGCAAGGACGACATGCTGATCCCGGACACCAAGATCAAGCTGGTGTCGGACACCGAGGCCTTGGCCAAGGAATACGAGCAGCAGTACAATGACGGCCTGATCACGCAGGGCGAGAAGTACAACAAGGTCGTCGACGCCTGGGCCAAGTGCTCGGAAAAGGTCGCCGACGAAATGATGGCCCGCATCAAGGCGGTCGAGTTCGAGGACAGCGGCCGTCAAAAGCCGATGAACTCGATCTACATGATGTCGCACTCCGGTGCGCGCGGCTCGCCCACCCAGATGCGCCAGCTCGCCGGCATGCGCGGCCTGATGGCCAAGCCGTCGGGTGAAATCATCGAGACGCCGATCATCTCGAACTTCAAGGAAGGCCTGACCGTGCTCGAGTACTTCAACTCGACCCACGGCGCCCGCAAGGGTCTGGCAGACACCGCCTTGAAGACGGCGAACTCGGGCTATCTCACCCGTCGTCTGGTCGACGTGGCGCAGGACTGCATCGTCAACTCCGTGGACTGCGGCACCGACAAGGGCCTCACCATGCAGCCGATCGTCGATGCCGGTCAGGTCGTCGCTTCGGTCGGCCAGCGCGTGCTGGGCCGCACCGCGCTCGACGACATCAACCATCCGGTGACCGGCGAATTGCTGGTCAAGGCCGGAACGCTGATGGACGAGCGCGACGTGGAGCAGATCGAAAAGGCCGGCGTGCAGTCGGTCCGCATCCGCTCGGCGCTGACTTGCGAAGTCAGGGTCGGCGTCTGCGCGGTCTGCTACGGACGCGATCTGGCCCGGGGCACCCCGGTCAACCAGGGCGAGGCCGTCGGCGTCATCGCAGCGCAGTCGATCGGCGAGCCGGGCACCCAGCTCACCATGCGTACCTTCCACATGGGCGGTACGGCGCAGGTGGTGGATAGCTCGTTCCTTGAAGCCTCTTATGAGGGCAAGGTCGAGATCCGCAACCGCAACGTGGTGCGCAACTCGGACGGCCAGCAGATGGTCATGGGCCGCAACATGGCGGTGCTGATCCTCGACGAGGCCGGCAAGGAGCGCGCAACGCACCGCGTCACCTATGGTTCGCGCATCTTCGTGGACGATGGCGACAAGGTGAAGCGCGGCCAGCGCATCGCCGAGTGGGATCCTTACACCCGCCCGATCCTCACCGAAATCGAGGGCAAGGTGGCGTTCGAGGATCTGGTCGACGGCATTTCCGTCCAGGAAACGGCCGACGAATCGACCGGCATCACCAAGCGTGAGGTCATCGACTGGCGTTCGACGCCGCGCGGCAACGACCTGAAGCCGGCGATCGTGGTTCAGGACGCCAAGGGCAAGGTCGGCAAGCTGTCGAAGGGCGGCGATGCCCGCTTCCTGCTCTCGGTCGAGGCCATTCTCTCGGTCGAGCCGGGTGCTCAGGTTCGCCCGGGCGACGTCCTGGCGCGTATCCCGATGGAAAGCGCCAAGACCAAGGACATCACCGGCGGTCTGCCGCGTGTTGCCGAGCTGTTCGAGGCCCGTCGTCCGAAGGATCACGCCATCATCGCAGAGATCGATGGTACGATCCGCTTCGGCCGCGACTACAAGAACAAGCGCCGCATCATCATCGAGCCGCATGACTCGACGCTTGAGCCTGTCGAATACCTGATCCCGAAGGGCAAGCCGTTCCATCTCCAGGACGGCGACGTCATCGAGAAGGGCGACTACATCCTCGACGGCAATCCGGCGCCGCACGACATCCTGGCGATCAAGGGCGTGGAGGCGCTTGCGTCCTACCTCGTCAACGAGATCCAGGAGGTCTACCGTCTGCAGGGCGTGTCGATCAACGACAAGCACATCGAGGTGATCGTTCGCCAGATGCTGCAGAAGGTCGAGATCACCACGCAGGGCGACTCGACCTATATTCCGGGCGACCACGTCGACGTGATCGAACTGGAAGAGGTCAACGAGCGCCTGGTCGAGGACGGCAAGAAGCCGGCCGAAGGTCAGCCGGTGCTGCTCGGCATCACCAAGGCCTCGCTGCAGACGCCGTCCTTCATCTCGGCCGCCTCCTTCCAGGAGACGACCAGGGTGCTGACGGAAGCCGCGGTTGCCGGCAAGACCGACATGCTGCAGGGCTTGAAGGAAAACGTCATCGTCGGCCGGCTGATCCCGGCCGGTACCGGCGGCACGATGAGCCAGATCCGCCGCATCGCGACCTCGCGCGACGAACTGATCATCGACGAGCGCCGCAAGGCCTCCGGTGTCGAAGTCGCCGAGCCGATGCTGGCCGACATGACAACCGCCGCGCAGTAAGCGCGGCGGCACGAAATCTCAGGCAACAAGGCCGCCGGGGCAACCCGGCGGCTTTTTCGTTTCAACGAACGAGAGAGGAAGACAGATGAGCACGAAAACCTGGACGGCTGTCGATAACTACATCGTTTCCTCGCTCTTCGAGGCGGATCCCGTTCTCGACGCGGTCCTGGCGGCCAACCGCGACGGTGGCTTGCCGGCGATCGACGTCTCGGCGGCGCAAGGAAAGCTCCTCTCGCTGCTGGTGCGCATCAGCAGTGCGAAAAAGGTGCTCGAGATTGGCACCCTGGGCGGCTATTCCACCATCTGGATGGCGCGGGGATTGCCGGCCGGCGGCAAGATCGTGACGCTCGAACTCGATCCGCACCATGCCAAGGTCGCGCGTTCGAATTTCGAGCGGGCAGGGGTTTCCGAACGGGTCGATCTGCGGGTCGGGCCGGCGCTGCAATCGCTCGCTGCGCTGGGCGCCGAGAATGCCGGGCCGTTCGACCTCGTTTTCATTGACGCCGACAAGCCGAACAACCCCAACTATCTCTCCTGGGCCATGCGGCTGTCGCGCTCAGGGACGGTCATCGTCTGCGACAACGTCATCCGTGACGGCGCGGTGCTCGATGAGGATGGCAACGACGCCAATGTCGAAGGTGCACGCGCTGCATTCTCCTTCATCGGCGGCGACAAGCGCCTGGACGGCACCGCGATCCAGACTGTCGGCGCCAAGAGCTATGACGGGTTTGCCATAGCGATTGTCGATTGAGTTGTTGCGATGGCGGCCGGATCAGAGATCCGGGCGACAGTCGCTGTTCAGTCGAAGAACGCTTCGACCACATTGCGCTTGCCGAGCATGAAGGCGTCGGCGACATGCTGGAGCGGCGCCAGGTCGACATCGGAGATACCGGCGCGCACGATCTCGGCGAAACGCCTGTAGAGTTCAGGATATTCCGCTTCCGGTTCTTCATGGACGACGCGGCCGTCGATGGCGAGCTTCGAACCACCGCCCGAGAGCACCATCTTGCCGGCATCGGTATCGGCGAGAATGTCCCAGCTCTGCGGTCCGGTCTGGAGCCAATCGAGATCCATCGTCACCGCCGAACCATTTGCCGCGCGGAAGGCGACCTGGGCGGCGATCGGCGCGTCGCGGTTCTCCGGGAAATCGAGCGCGGCCGAGGTGATGTACATGGCGGGCAGGATGTAGGTCGCGATCGACAATGCGTTGATGCCTGGATCGAAGACGCCGAAGCCGCCAGGCTGCCAGATCCAGTCTTGGTTCGGGTGCCAGCGGCGCACGTCTTCCTTCCAGACGATCGCCGCTGATCTGATCTTCGTCGATGCCAAGAATGTCCGTGCCGCTTCCACCGCCGGGGCATAGCGCGAATGCCAACTGGCGAACAGCGACACGCCCTGTTTCGCCGCCAGCGCCTTCAGGTCCTCGACCTCGCTGACCGTGGCGCCGGGCGGCTTTTCCAGGAACACGTGCTTCTTCGCCTCGAGCGCGGTGCGCGCCGCAGCGTAGCGGAATTGCGGCGGCATGCAGAGTGAGACGGCGTCGAGTTCGGGAACGGCGCCAAGCATCGTCTCGATATCGGGAAAATTCGCGATGCCGTCCACCTTGCCGTGGCGGCTGGCCGCCGCGATCAGCCGGTAGTCCTGGTCCTTGGCGAGCGCCGGAAGGTGCTGGTCGCGGACGATCTTGCCGACACCGACAATGCCTATCTTGATGGGCTGGGACACGGCCGCTCCGTCTGCTGTGTGATGGTGAGCGCTTCTTATCAGAACACGTGCCCTGGGCAAGCCGGAGCCGAAGGGTCAACTCCGGCTTTGCCGGAGCTGCAGCGCCGGCCTTTCACTCGTTGGAAGGCTCCAGCGCCGATTCGAACGACGAGGGCCGGCATGCTTTCAGATCGGCACATCGAAGGTCACGATCGACACTTCGCCTTCGAGCGCGCCCTGGAAGGCCGAAAGATGCGGCTCCTCGTCGGGCTCGCCCTCCATGTCGCCGATCTGGTCGAGCTCGGCTTCGGCGTAACCCTCAGCCGCCAGCGATTCGAGCGCACGGCGCACCGCCGAATCGTCATCGGGCGCAACCAGCATGACGTGCACGCCTTCCGGCTTGCCGCCTTTTCTCTTCCACACCCGGCCGGTGATGATGGTGACCGGGCGTTCCTCGTTGTCGTTCACGGGCCGATTCCTTCGCGGCGAGGGGCTTTGACTGTTCATGCGGCTTTTTCGCATGAAGCCGCGCCGCGCAACAGCCAAACGCCATTCACTTTGCTAAAGGCTTGGCACTTTCTTCCTCGCCCTTGCAAAATGACGAAAGAAAATTACATGCGGTTTACGCATGGCTGCCAAGCCCCGGCTTCAATGCAATATTTGCCGCTCCGGGGTTGACGGTACGCGGGCTTGCGAGTAGAAGCCGCCCAGTCAGAACCGATGTGAGGCTCTCCCTTCCGAAGCGACACGCTTTGGAGTTTGCCTCAAACAGGGTTCGTTTTACGAGCGAAAAGACATTTCCGGCGTGCACGAAGCGGTATCCGCTTCCTCTGCGATTTGTTCGGGCAAGACCGCAAGGCGCGGTTTGTGGCCCGAATTTGCGTATGGAAATGACGCTTTGAGCGAGCCTTGACCGGCACGAGACACGGAATTGAGAGACAAGAGGGTTTAATGCCTACCGTCAACCAGCTGATCCGCAAGCCGCGCATTGCGCCGGTGAAGCGCAACAAGGTCCCGGCCATGCAGCAGAACCCGCAGAAGCGGGGCGTCTGCACGCGCGTCTACACAACGACGCCGAAGAAGCCGAACTCGGCGCTGCGCAAGGTGGCCAAGATCCGCCTGACCAATGGTTTCGAGGTGATCGGTTACATCCCCGGCGAAGGTCACAACCTTCAGGAGCACTCCGTGGTCATGATCCGCGGCGGCCGCGTCAAGGACCTTCCGGGTGTCCGTTACCACATCATCCGCGGCGTGCTCGACACGCAGGGTGTGAAGAACCGCAAACAGCGCCGTTCGAAATACGGTGCCAAGCGTCCGAAGTAAGGTTTTCCGGCTTCGGCGCTTTTTTGACTGCGCCGGGCTATGAGAGATTGAGAGACAAAAGCCATGTCCCGTCGTCACAGTGCAGAAAAGCGTGAGATCAATCCGGACCCCAAGTTCGGCGATCTGATCGTCACCAAGTTCATGAACGCCGTCATGTATGACGGCAAGAAGTCGGTTGCCGAGACCATCGTCTACGGCGCGCTCGACCAGGTTCAGTCGAAGACCAAGCAGGAGCCGGTCACTGTCTTCCATCAGGCGCTCGACAATGTCGCGCCGCATGTGGAAGTGCGTTCGCGTCGCGTCGGCGGCGCCACCTACCAGGTTCCGGTCGACGTGCGCCCCGAGCGCCGTCAGGCGCTGGCCATCCGCTGGCTGATCGCCGCGGCCCGCAACCGCAATGAGACCACCATGGTCGACCGCCTTTCCGGCGAGCTGATGGACGCGGCCAACAACCGCGGCACCGCCGTGAAGAAGCGTGAAGACACCCACAAGATGGCTGAAGCCAACCGCGCCTTCGCGCACTACCGCTGGTAAAGCGCGAACGAGACTGAGAGGCAGTTACGATGGCCCGCGAATATAAAATCGAAGACTACCGCAATTTCGGTATCATGGCGCATATCGACGCCGGCAAGACGACGACCACCGAGCGCGTCCTCTATTACACGGGCAAGTCGCACAAGATCGGCGAAGTGCACGACGGCGCCGCGACCATGGACTGGATGGAGCAGGAGCAGGAGCGCGGCATCACGATCACGTCGGCCGCGACCACGACCTTCTGGAAGGGTCGTGACGGCAAGATGCACCGCTTCAACATCATCGACACGCCCGGACACGTCGACTTCACCATCGAGGTCGAGCGTTCGCTGCGCGTGCTTGACGGCGCCATCGCGCTGCTCGACGCCAATGCCGGTGTGGAGCCGCAGACGGAAACCGTCTGGCGCCAGGCCGACAAGTACCGCGTGCCGCGCATGATCTTCTGCAACAAGATGGACAAGACCGGCGCCGACTTCTACCGCTCGGTTGAGATGATCGGCTCGCGCCTTGGTGCGCAGGCTGTCGTCATGCAGCTGCCGATCGGCGCCGAGACCGAATTCAAGGGCGTCGTCGACCTGGTTGAGATGAACGCGCTGGTCTGGCGCGACGAGACACTGGGCGCTGCCTGGGATGTCGTCGAGATCCCGGCCGACCTGAAGGCCCGCGCCGAGGAATATCGCGAGAAGATGATCGAGGCCGCCGTCGAGATGGACGAGACGGCTCTTGAAAACTACCTCGAAGGCAAGATGCCGTCGAATGACGAGATCCGCGCGCTGATCCGCAAGGGCACCATCGCGGTCAAGTTCTTCCCGATGTTCTGCGGCTCGGCATTCAAGAACAAGGGCGTGCAGCCTCTTCTCGACGCCGTCGTTGAATACCTGCCGTCGCCGGCCGATGTGCCCGCGATCAAGGGTGTCGATGCCAAGACCGACGCCGAGATCGAGCGTCACGCCGATGACAACGAGCCGCTGTCGATGCTGGCGTTCAAGATCATGAACGACCCGTTCGTCGGTTCGCTGACCTTTGCCCGCATCTATTCGGGCAAGCTCACCAAGGGTATCTCGGTCGACAACACCGTGAAGGGCAAGAAAGAGCGCATCGGCCGCATGCTGCAGATGCATGCGAATTCCCGTGCCGACGTTGAAGAGGCCTATGCCGGCGACATTGTCGCTCTCGCAGGTCTCAAGGACACGACCACCGGCGATACGCTATGCGATCCGCTGCATCCGGTCATCCTGGAGCGTATGGAATTCCCCGATCCGGTTATCCAGATCGCCATCGAGCCGAAGACCAAGAACGACCAGGAAAAGATGGGCCTGGCGCTGCATCGCCTGGCTGCCGAGGATCCGTCCTTCCGCGTCAAGACCGACGAGGAAAGCGGCCAGACCATCATTTCCGGCATGGGCGAGCTGCACCTCGACATCATCGTCGACCGCATGCGCCGCGAGTTCAAGGTCGAGGCCAATGTCGGTGCGCCGCAGGTGGCTTATCGCGAGACGATCACCCGCAGGCACGAGCAGGACTACACGCACAAGAAGCAGACCGGTGGTACCGGGCAGTTCGCTCGCGTGAAGATCGTGTTCGAGCCGAACCCCGATGGCGAGGATTTCGTGTTCGAATCCAAGATCGTCGGCGGCGCTGTGCCGAAGGAATACATCCCGGGTGTCGAAAAGGGCCTGCTGAGCAAGATGGGTTCCGGCCCGTTTGCCGGCTTCCCGATGATCGGCGTCAAGGCAACCTTGATCGACGGCGCTTTCCACGACGTCGACTCTTCGGTGCTCGCATTCGAAATCGCTTCCCGCGCTTGCTTTATGGAAGCTTCGCCGAAGCTCGGCGTGCAACTGCTCGAGCCGATCATGAAGGTCGAGGTCGTGACGCCGGAAGATTATGTCGGCGGTGTCATCGGCGACCTCAACGGCCGTCGTGGCCAGATCCAGGGCCAGGAAGCCCGCGGCGTGGCAGTCGTCATCAACGCGATGGTGCCGCTCGCCAACATGTTCAAGTACGTCGACAACCTGCGCTCGATGAGCCAGGGCCGTGCGGCATACACGATGCAGTTCGACCATTACGAGCCGGTCCCGACCGCGGTCGCCCAGGAAGTCCAGAAGAAATACGCGTAACCCGGCAGGGTGCTGCGGCAACTTAATTAAGAGCCCGTACGGGCGAGCAGGAATGGAGACATCACATGGCAAAAGGTAAATTCGAGCGCACCAAGCCGCATGTGAACATCGGCACGATTGGCCACGTTGATCATGGCAAGACGTCGTTGACGGCAGCGATCACCAAGTATTTTGGCGAATACAAGCGCTATGACCAGATTGACGCGGCGCCGGAAGAGAAGGCGCGCGGCATCACCATTTCGACGGCTCACGTTGAGTACGAGACGGAGAACCGTCACTACGCCCATGTCGACTGCCCCGGCCACGCCGACTATGTGAAGAACATGATCACCGGCGCCGCGCAGATGGACGGCGCGATCCTGGTTGTGTCGGCCGCCGACGGCCCGATGCCACAGACCCGCGAGCACATCCTTTTGGCCCGCCAGGTCGGCGTGCCGTCGATCGTGGTGTTCTTGAACAAGGTCGACCAGGTCGACGACGCCGAGCTGCTTGAGCTGGTCGAGCTCGAGGTTCGCGAATTGCTGACCAAGAACGAGTTCCCCGGCGACGACATTCCGATCGTCAAGGGTTCGGCGCTGGCGGCTTTGGAAGATTCGGACAAGAAGATCGGCGAGGACGCGATCCGCGAGCTGATGGCTCAGGTCGACGCCTACATCCCGACGCCTGTCCGTCCGCTCGACAAGCCGTTCCTGATGCCGATCGAGGACGTGTTCTCGATCTCGGGCCGCGGCACGGTCGTGACCGGTCGCGTCGAGCGCGGCGTGGTCAAGGTCGGCGAGGAGCTGGAGATCATCGGCATCCGTCCGACCACCAAGACGACCTGCACGGGCGTCGAGATGTTCCGCAAGCTGCTCGACCAGGGCCAGGCCGGCGACAATATCGGCGCGCTGCTGCGCGGCGTCGACCGTGAAGGTGTCGAGCGCGGCCAGGTTCTGGCCAAGCCCGGTTCGGTGAAGCCGCACAAGAAGTTCGTGGCCGAGGCCTACATCCTGACCAAGGACGAGGGTGGCCGTCACACGCCGTTCTTCACCAACTACCGTCCGCAGTTCTACTTCCGCACCACCGACGTGACCGGCATCGTGTCGCTGCCGGCCGGCACCGAGATGGTGATGCCTGGCGACAACATCACGGTCGACGTCGAGCTGATCGTGCCGATCGCCATGGAAGAGAAGCTGCGCTTCGCCATCCGTGAAGGCGGCCGCACCGTCGGTGCCGGCATCGTCGTCACCATCAAAGAGTAATTTGGACTTAAACCGATCTGTCGCGGGCGCGGGTGCCCGCGCCGCGCCAGAACAAGGAAGTGACGCATGAACGGACAGAATATCCGCATCCGCCTGAAGGCGTTTGATCACCGGGTGCTCGACGCCTCGACGCGCGAAATCGTGTCGACGGCCAAGCGCACCGGTGCCAACGTCCGCGGCCCCATTCCGCTGCCGACGCGGATCGAAAAGTTCACGGTCAACCGGTCGCCTCACGTCGACAAGAAGAGCCGCGAGCAGTTCGAGATGCGCACGCACAAGCGTCTGCTCGATATCGTTGATCCGACCCCGCAGACCGTCGATGCTTTGATGAAGCTCGATCTGGCCGCCGGTGTCGACGTCGAGATCAAGCTCTAAGGGAATGAGAGCGCGGTAAGGGGCGGTGCCCCTGGCCCGGAACTCTAAAGGAATTGAACCGATGCGTTCAGGTGTGATTGCAAAGAAGGTGGGAATGACCCGCATCTACAACGATGCCGGGGAACATGTTCCCGTCACCGTTCTCCAGATGGAGAACTGCCAGGTCGTGGCGCAGCGCACGCAGGAGAAGAATGGCTACACCGCCGTTCAGCTCGGCGTTGGCCTTGCCAAGGTGAAGAACACGTCGAAGGCGATGCGCGGCCATTTCGCGACCGCTTCCGTCGAGCCGAAGGCCAAGCTTGCCGAGTTCCGCGTCTCCGCCGACAACATGATCGATGTCGGCGCCGAGATTACCGTCGAGCATTTCGTCGCCGGCCAGAAGGTCGACGTCACCGGCACGACGATCGGCAAGGGTTTCCAGGGCGTCATCAAGCGCCACCACATGGGTGGTGGCCGCGCGACCCACGGTAACTCGGTCTCGCACCGCACGCACGGCTCGACCGGCCAGCGCCAGGACCCAGGCAAGGTGTTCAAGGGCAAGAAGATGGCCGGCCACATGGGCGACACGCGCGTCACCACGCAGAACGTCGAGATCGTCTCGACCGATGCCGACCGCGGCCTGATCCTGATCCGCGGCGCGGTTCCCGGGTCGAAGGGTGCCTGGATCCTGGTTCGCGACGCCGCCAAGGTGGCGCTTCCGGCCAATGCGCCGAAGCCCGCCGCGATCCGCCCAGTTGCTGCCGGTATGGGCACGAAGAATGAGGCTCCGGCCACAGAGGGAGCGGAATAATGGATCTCAAGATCACAACGCTGGGCGGCAAGGACGCCGGCAAGGTGAAACTCTCCGAGGAGATTTTCGGCCTTGATCCGCGCGAGGACATTTTGCAGCGCGTCGTGCGCTGGCAACTCGCCAAGAAGCAGCAGGGCACGCACAAGGCCAAGGGCCGCGCCGAGATCGCGCGCACCGGCGCCAAGATGTACAAGCAGAAGGGTACGGGCCGCGCCCGTCACCATTCGGCACGCGCTCCGCAGTTCCGCGGCGGCGGCAAGGCTCACGGGCCAGTCGTTCGCAGCCACGAACATGAGCTGCCGAAGAAGGTTCGCGCGCTCGGCCTCAAGCATGCTCTCTCTGCCAAGGCCAAGAGCGCGTCGATCATCGTCATCGACGAGCTGAAGCTGACCGAGGCGAAGACCAAGGCGCTGATCGCGAATTTCGCGACGCTGGGCCTGACGAACGCCTTGGTGATTGGTGGCGCCGAGCTCGACCGGAACTTCAAACTGGCCGCGACCAACATCCCGAACATCGACGTGCTGCCCATCCAGGGCATCAACGTCTACGACATTCTGCGCCGCGGCACGCTGGTCCTTTCGAAGGCCGCCGTCGAGGCTCTCGAGGAGCGCTTTAAATGACCGACCTTCGTCACTACGACGTAATCGTCAGCCCGGCGATCACCGAAAAGTCGACCATGGCTTCCGAGCAGAACCAGGTCGTCTTCAACGTCGCCAAGAAGGCGTCGAAGCCGGAAATCAAGGCCGCCGTCGAAGCGCTGTTCGGCGTCAAGGTGATGGCCGTGAACACGCTTGTCCGCAAGGGCAAGATCAAGCGCTTCCGCGGCACGATCGGCCGCCAGAGCGACGTCAAGAAGGCGGTAGTGACACTGGCCGATGGCCAGTCGATCGACGTCGCGACGGGTCTCTGAGCAAGGCCGCGAGGACAGGACAATGGCACTTAAAAAATTCAACCCGATAACGCCGAGCACCCGTCAGCTGGTCATCGTCGACCGCTCGGGCCTCTACAAGGGCAAGCCCGTCAAGGGCCTGACCGAGGGCCTGACCAAGTCGGGAGGCCGTAACAATTACGGCCGCATCACTGCCCGTTTCATCGGCGGCGGTCACAAGCGTTCGTACCGCATCATCGATTTCAAGCGCCGCAAGTTCGACGTCGTCGGCACGGTCGAGCGCATTGAATACGATCCGAACCGCACCGCCTTCATCGCGCTGATCAAGTATGACGATGGCGAGCTGTCCTACATCATCGCCCCGCAGCGCCTTGCCGCCGGCGACAAGATCGTGGCTGGCGAAGCGGTCGACGTGAAGCCGGGCAATGCAATGCCGCTGGCCTCGATGCCGGTCGGCACGATCGTCCACAATATCGAGCTGAAGCCGGGCAAGGGCGCCCAGGTCGCCCGTTCGGCTGGCGGTTACGCCCAGCTCGTCGGCCGCGACCAGGGCATGGCGATCCTGCGCCTCAACTCGGGCGAGCAGCGTGTCGTTCACGGCTCCTGCATGGCCACCGTCGGTGCCGTGTCCAACCCGGACCACGGCAACATCAACGACGGCAAGGCCGGCCGCACGGTTTGGCGTGGCAAGCGCCCGCACAATCGCGGCGTGACCATGAACCCGGTCGACCACCCGCATGGCGGTGGTGAAGGCCGCACCTCCGGTGGCCGTCATCCGGTCTCGCCGTGGGGCAAGCCGACCAAGGGCAAGAAGACGCGGTCCAACAAGGCGACCGACAAGTTCATCCTGCGCTCGCGCCATCAGCGCAAGAGCTAAGAAGAGGTAACGCCAAGTGACTCGTTCTATTTGGAAAGGCCCCTTCATCGACGGCTACCTTCTCAAGAAGGTGGACAAGGTTCGTGAAGGTGGTCGCAATGAGGTGATCAAGATGTGGAGCCGTCGCTCCACCATCCTGCCGCAGTTCGTCGGCTTCACCTTCGGTGTTTACAACGGCCAGAAGCATGTTCCCGTCTCGGTGAACGAGGACATGGTCGGTCACAAGTTCGGTGAATTCGCTCCGACGCGGACCTACTACGGTCACGGCGCGGATAAGAAGGCGAAGAGGAAATAATCATGGGCAAGGCC
The DNA here is from genome assembly GCF_020165515.1 of Mesorhizobium sp. BR1-1-13. Classification (NCBI taxonomy): domain Bacteria; kingdom Pseudomonadati; phylum Pseudomonadota; class Alphaproteobacteria; order Hyphomicrobiales; family Phyllobacteriaceae; genus Mesorhizobium; species Mesorhizobium sp. BR1-1-13. The sequence continues at coordinate 52,975 of NZ_JAIUIH010000003.1, read as the reverse complement.
AAAGCTCCGCGCAGGCTTGCTGACAACGAAGCGCGCGCCGTTCTGCGCACGATCCGTATCAGCCCGCAGAAGCTGAACCTGGTTGCCGCGCTGATCCGCGGCAAGAAGGTCGCGACAGCGCTTTCCGACCTCGAATTCTCGGCCAAGCGGATTTCCGGCACGGTCAAGAAGACGCTGGAATCGGCGATTGCCAACGCGGAAAACAACCACGACCTCGACGTCGATGCGCTGATCGTGGCGGAAGCCTATGTCGGCAAGTCGATCGTCATGAAGCGGTTCCACGCTCGTGGCCGTGGTCGCGCCAGCCGTATCGAGAAGCCGTTCTCGCACCTCACGATCGTCGTTCGTGAAGTCGAAGAAAAAGGGGAGGCCGCATAATGGGCCAGAAAGTCAATCCGATCGGTCTTCGCCTCGGCATCAACCGCACCTGGGATTCGCGCTGGTTCGCGAACACCGGCGAGTACGGCAAGCTGCTGCATGAGGACATCAAGATCCGCAAGTACCTCGAGAAGGAGCTCAAGCAGGCTGCCATCTCCAAGGTCGTGATCGAGCGTCCGCACAAGAAGTGCCGCGTCACCATCCATGCCGCGCGCCCGGGCCTGATCATCGGCAAGAAGGGCGCCGACATCGAGAAGCTTCGCAAGAAGCTGATGGAGATGACCAAGTCCGAGACGCACCTGAACATCGTCGAAGTGCGCAAGCCGGAGATCGACGCGACCCTGGTCGCGCAGTCGATCGCCCAGCAGCTCGAGCGCCGCATCGCGTTCCGCCGCGCCATGAAGCGTGCCGTGCAGTCGGCGATGCGCCTCGGTGCCGAAGGCATCCGCATCAACTGCTCGGGCCGTCTCGGCGGCGCCGAAATCGCGCGCATGGAATGGTACCGCGAAGGCCGCGTGCCGCTGCACACGCTGCGCGCCGATGTCGACTACGGCACGGCCGAGGCGAATACGGCGTACGGCATCTGCGGCGTCAAGGTGTGGGTGTTCAAGGGCGAGATCCTCGAGCACGACCCGATGGCTTCGGAGCGCCGCGCGACCGAGGGCGATCATGCGCATGGCGGTGGTGGTGGTGATCGCGAACGCGGTCGTCGTCGCGAAAACGCCTGAGACATTTAGGAATTTGGAGTTAGAACGATGCTGCAGCCAAAGCGCACAAAGTTCCGCAAGCAGTTCAAGGGCCGCATCCACGGTACCGCCAAGGGCGGCACCAACCTGGATTTCGGTGGTTTCGGGCTGAAGGCGCTTGAGCCGAACCGCGTCACAGCGCGCGAGATCGAAGCGGCCCGCCGCGCGATCACCCGCGAGATGAAGCGCGCCGGCCGTGTCTGGATCCGTATTTTCCCGGATCTGCCGGTCACCTCGAAGCCGACCGAAGTCCGCATGGGCAAGGGCAAGGGCGCGGTCGACTACTGGGCGGCGCGCGTCAAGCCGGGCCGGATCATGTTCGAGATCGACGGCGTCAATGAAGAAACCGCCCGTGAGGCACTGCGTCTCGGCGCGGCCAAGCTCTCGGTCAGGACGCGCTTCGTACAGCGCATCGCAGAATAAGGACGGGCTGATCATGAAAGCCGAAGACATCCGGACCAAGACCCAGGACCAGCTGACCGACGACCTGGCCAGCCTGAAGAAGGAGCAGTTCAACCTGCGCTTCCAGAAGGCGACCGGCCAGCTCGAAAAGACCGCGCGCGTGAGGCAGGTCCGCAAGGACATTGCGCGTATCAAGACCATCGCTGCGGAAAAGTCCGCGGCTAAGAAGGCTTAAGGACGAAAACCATGCCAAAGCGCATTCTGCAGGGCACCGTCGTCAGCGACAAGAACGAGAAGACGGTTGTCGTCAAGGTCGAACGGCGCTTCACGCATCCCGTGATGAAGAAGACCGTGCGCATGACCAAGAAGTACAAGGCGCACGACGAGAACAACGCCCACAAGGTCGGCGATCAGGTGTTCATCCAGGAATCGAAGCCGATTTCCAAGGACAAGCGCTGGATCGTCGTGTCTTCGGACCAGGCGTAAGAAACCGAATTTTGGACAGACCGGGGAGGGGTGAAGCACCCGTCCCGTTAGAAAAGAAGAAGGCGGCCAGTCATGATTCAGATGCAAACAAACCTCGACGTCGCGGATAATTCCGGCGCCCGTCGTGTCATGTGCATCAAGGTGCTGGGCGGCTCGAAGCGGAAATACGCTTCCGTAGGCGACATCATCGTGGTGTCGATCAAGGAAGCCATCCCGCGCGGCCGCGTGAAGAAGGGCGATGTGATGAAGGCGGTCGTGGTTCGCACGGCCAAGGACATCCGCCGCCCGGACGGCAGCGTGATCCGTTTCGACAAGAACGCGGCCGTTCTCGTCGACAACAAGAAAGAGCCGATCGGCACGCGTATCTTCGGACCGGTTCCGCGCGAACTCCGCGCCAAGAACCACATGAAGATCATCTCGCTCGCGCCTGAAGTGCTGTAAGGAGCCGACCAATGCAGAAGATTAGAAAAGGCGACAAGGTCGTCGTGCTGGCCGGCAAGGACAAGGGCCGTTCGGGCGAAGTCCTGTCGGTGCAGCCGAAGGACGACACCGCGCTGGTGCGCGGCGTCAACATGATCCGTCGTCACCAGAAGCAGTCCCAGTCCCAAGAGGGCGGGATCATCACCAAGGAAGCGCCGATCCAGCTGTCGAACATCGCGCTGGCCGACCCCAAGGATGGCAAGCCGACCCGTGTCGGCTTCATCTTCCAGAAGGACGGCAAGAAGGTGCGCGTCGCCAAGCGCTCGGGAGAAGTCATCAATGGCTAAGGCTCAAACCAAGCAGGCGACTGCCCAGAACACGCCGCGCCTCAAGCAGGTCTACAACGAGACCATCCGCAAGGCCTTGCAGGAGCAGTTCGGCTACGACAACGAGATGCAGGTTCCGCGCATCGACAAGATCGTGCTGAACATGGGCGTTGGCGAAGCGACCGGCGATTCGAAGAAACCTTCGATTGCGGCCGAGGATCTGGCGATGATCGCCGGCCAGAAGGCCGTCGTCACCCGCGCCCGCAATTCGATCGCAGGCTTCAAGGTCCGCGAGAAGATGCCGATCGGCGCCAAGGTCACGCTGCGCAAGGAACGCATGTACGAGTTCCTCGACCGCCTCGTGAACATCGCGCTGCCGCGCGTCCGCGACTTCCGTGGACTGAATCCGAAGAGCTTCGATGGCCGTGGCAACTACGCCATGGGCATCAAGGAACACATCGTGTTCCCGGAGATCAACTACGACAAGGTTGATCAGATCTGGGGCATGGACGTCATCGTTTGTACGACTGCGAAGACGGACGACGAAGCCAGGGCACTGCTCAAGGCCTTCAACTTCCCCTTCCGCCAGTAACGGCAGCGAGAAAAGGAAAAATCTGAAATGGCAAAGACCAGCTCAGTCGAGAAGAACAACAGGCGCCGCAAGCTTGCCGACCAGTACGGTCCCAAGCGCGCTGCCCTGAAGGCGATAATCATGGACCAGTCCAAGCCGATGGAAGAGCGCTTCCGCGCTCAGCTCAAGCTTGCCGCCATGCCGCGCAACTCGGCCAAGATCCGCATCCGCAACCGCTGCGAAGTCACCGGCCGCCCGCGTGCCTACTATCGCAAGCTCAAAGTATCGCGCATCGCGCTTCGTGATCTCGGCAATAACGGCCAGATCCCGGGCCTGGTCAAGTCGAGCTGGTAAGGAGGACATAACATGTCATTGAGCGATCCTCTCGGCGATATGCTGACCCGCATCCGCAACGCCTATGGCCGCAAGAAGTCGAGCGTGTCGACGCCGGCCTCGCGTCTGCGCACCCGCGTCCTCGACGTGCTGAAGGCTGAAGGCTATATCCGCGACTACAGCCAGACCGACTTCGACAACGGCAAGTCCGAAATCGAGATCGAGCTGAAGTATTTCGACGGAGCGCCGGTCGTGCGCGAAATCGCCCGCGTCTCGAAGCCGGGCCGCCGCGTATACGTTTCGGCCAAGTCGATCCCGCATGTCGCCAACGGCCTCGGTATCGCCATCCTTTCGACGCCCAAGGGCGTGATGGCCGACCACGAAGCGCGCGAACAGAACGTCGGTGGTGAGATCCTCTGCCAGATCTTCTGATCCGGCAGCGTGATCCCGAAAAAATGGAATCCGGTCTTCGGATCGTTCCGAAGACAGAGACCTGAAACAAGAGAAGTGACGAGGACAACAAAATGTCTCGTATTGGAAAGAAACCCGTTTCGCTGCCGCAGGGCGTGACCGCGACCGTCAACGGCCAGACCGTGACGGCGAAGGGCCCCAAGGGCGAGCTGAAGTTCGTGGTCAACGACGAAGTGCTGGTCAAGATGGAAGGCAGCGAGATCGCTGTCGAGCCGCGCGACCAGTCCAAGACCGCCCGCTCCAAGTGGGGCATGTCGCGCACGCAGATCGTCAACATCCTGCAGGGCGTCAAGGACGGCTTCGAGAAGAAGCTCGAGATCACCGGCGTCGGCTATCGCGCCGCCTTGCAGGGCAAGAACCTGCAGCTGGCGCTCGGCTTCAGCCACGACGTCGTCTACGAGACGCCGCAAGGCATCACCATCACCGTCCCGAAGCCGACCGAAATCACCGTGGCCGGCATCGACAAGCAGCAGGTTGGCCAGGTGGCCGCGGAGATCCGCGAATACCGTGGTCCCGAGCCCTACAAGGGCAAGGGCGTCCGCTACGCAGGCGAGAAGATCGTCCGCAAGGAAGGCAAGAAGAAGTAGTGGGTTTGGCCCAGGGAAGGTGCAGACTTTTCGGAAGGGGCCAAGCCAGGAAGTGTAACGCCGCGGGGAGCGGTCGCGGGAGGCGCTTTCGCCTACCGCACAGGGCGGCCCCCGTTTTCTGAAGGCAAGGAAGACCATCATGGGTACCAAGGAAGCAACTCAGCGCCGCGCGCAGCGCGTCCGCCGCCAGATCAAGAAGGTCGCCGGCGAGCGTCCGCGCCTGTCGGTTCACCGCACGTCGAAGAACATCTACGTCCAGGTCATCGACGACGCCAAGGGCCACACCATCGTTGCGGCCTCGACGCTCGAGAAGGACCTCAAGGGTTCGCTCAAGACCGGCGCCGATACCGCTGCCGCTGCCGCGATTGGCAAGCTGATCGCCGAGCGCGCTGCCAAGGCAGGCGTCAAGGAAGTCGTCTTCGACCGCGGCCCGTACATCTATCACGGCCGCGTCAAGGCGCTGGCCGAGGCGGCTCGTGAAGGCGGCTTGAGCTTCTAAGCCTGATCCGGACCGAAGGTCGGCAGAAAGTTGCAGACTTTTCGGAAAGGATCATGCAAGGGAATGATGATTTCACCGTCGGCGACCCGCAATGAGGCGTCGGCATTCAGCAACCCGTGCTTCCGGAAAAGAACAAGGAACAGGATATGGCACAGGAACGTAGGGATGGCGGCCGCGGCCGCGATCGTGAAGAGCGCGATGACGGCATGGTGGACAAGCTTGTCCACATCAACCGTGTCGCCAAGGTCGTCAAGGGCGGCCGCCGCTTCGGCTTTGCAGCACTCGTCGTCGTCGGCGACCAGAAGGGCCGCGTCGGCTTCGGTCACGGCAAGGCGCGCGAAGTGCCGGAAGCCATTCGCAAGGCGACCGAATCGGCCAAGCGCGACATGATCTTCGTGCCGCTGCGCTCGGGCCGCACGCTGCACCACGACGTCGAGGGACGCTGGGGCGCCGGCCGCGTTCTGCTGCGCGCCGCCAAGCAGGGTACCGGCATCATCGCCGGCGGCCCGATGCGCGCCGTCTTCGAGACGCTCGGCATGCATGATGTGGTCGCCAAGTCGATGGGGTCGTCGAACCCCTACAACATGGTTCGCGCCACTTTCGATGCGCTGAAGAGCCAGATGCATCCCAAGGATGTGGCTGCCGCGCGCGGCATCAAGTATTCGACCCTTCAGGCCCGCCGCGGCACCGCCGTTGCGGCTGAAGAATAGTCGATCTGACCAGGGATTTTGACCATGGCCAAGAAAGCAACCAAGACCATCACCGTTGAGCAGATCGGTTCGCCGATCCGCCGCCCGAAGGAGCAGCGCGCGACGCTGGTCGGCCTCGGCCTCAACAAGATGCACAAGCAGCGCACGCTGGAAGATACGCCTTCCGTGCGCGGCATGATCGCTGCCGTCCAGCATCTCGTCCGCGTCGTGGACGAGGGCTGAGCACAGGCGCAGGAGAAGCAAGATGAAACTCAACGATCTGCGTGACAAGGACGGCGCGACGCATTCGAAGAAGCGTCTCGGCCGCGGCATCGGCTCCGGTTCCGGCAAGACCGCCGGTCGCGGCGTCAAGGGCCAGAAGGCGCGCTCCGGCGTTGCCGTCAACGGCTTCGAGGGTGGCCAGATGCCGCTCTATCGGCGCCTGCCGAAGCGTGGCTTCAACAACATCTTCGCCAAGAGCTTCACTGTCGTCTCGCTGGCCCGTATCCAGGCCGCTGTGGACGCCAAGAAGCTCGATGCGAAGGCGACCGTGACGGCCGAGGCGCTGGTCGCCGCCGGCGTCATCCGTCGCGTGAAGGACGGCGTGCGTGTGCTGTCGGATGGCGATCTCAAGGCGAAGCTCGCCTTTGATGTGGCCGGCGCTTCCAAGGCCGCGATCGAGAAGATCGAAAAGGCCGGCGGTTCGGTCAAGCTGCCGCAAGAGGCGGCCGCCGAGTAACAGCAATTTGAAGCGCGCTCGGCAAGGCCGGATCCGGTTTTGCTTTCGATCGCGCTTCGACCTGTTCAATATGGCGGCCGCGTCAACGCGGCCGCTTGCATGTTTACAGTCCGGAGCTTATCTCGTGAGCTTCGGTGACACGCGCCGCCTGACCTTAGGGCCATCAAGCGTGACCAAGCGGAGAATCGGGCATGGCTTCGGCTGCTGAACAACTAGCCTCGAATCTGAATTTCTCGGCCTTCGCCAAAGCGGAGGACCTGAAGAAACGAATCTGGTTCACCGTCGGCGCGCTGCTCGTCTACCGGCTCGGCACCTACATCCCGCTTCCCGGCATCAATCCCGACGCCTTCGCCCAGGCCTTCTCCTCGCAGAGCAAGGGCGTGCTCGGCATGTTCAACATGTTCGCCGGCGGCGCCGTGCAACGCATGGCGATCTTCGCGCTCGGCATCATGCCTTACATTTCCGCCTCCATCATCATGCAGCTGATGACATCGGTTATCCCGTCGCTGGAAGCGCTGAAGAAGGAAGGCGAGCAGGGCCGCAAGGTCATCAACCAGTACACGCGCTACGGCACGGTGCTCCTGGCGCTGGTGCAGGCCTATGGTATTTCGGTCGGGCTTGAAGGCGGCAACGGCATCGTCAGCGATCCCGGCATGTTCTTCCGCATCTCGACCGTCGTCACGCTGGTCGGCGGCACCATGTTCCTGATGTGGCTCGGCGAGCAGATCACCGCGCGCGGCATCGGCAACGGCATTTCGCTGATCATCTTCTCCGGTATCGTCGCCGGCCTGCCGCATGCCATCTCCGGCACGCTGGAACTCGGCCGCACCGGCGCGCTGTCGACCGGCCTGATCCTGGCGATCATCGTGCTGGCCATCGTCGTCATCGCGCTCATCGTATTCTTCGAGCGCGCCCAACGCCGCTTGCTGATTCAGTATCCGAAGCGTCAGGTCGGCAACCGCATGTTCCAAGGCGACACCTCGCACCTGCCGCTCAAGCTCAACACGTCGGGCGTCATCCCGCCGATCTTCGCCTCGTCGCTGCTCTTGCTGCCGGCGACCGTCGCCGGCTTCTCGCAGACCACGAACATGCCGGCCTGGGCCAGCACCATCCTGGCCTCGCTCGGCCATGGCCAGCCGCTCTACATGTTGTTCTACGCGGCGATGATCGTGTTCTTCGCCTTCTTCTACACCGCGATCGTCTTCAACCCGAAGGACACCGCCGACCAGCTCAAGAAGCACTCCGGCTTCATCCCCGGCTACCGTCCGGGCGAGCGCACCGCCGACTATATCGACTACGTTCTTACCCGCATCACTGTCGTCGGTGCCATCTATCTGGTGCTGGTCTGTCTGCTGCCGGAGTTCCTGATCTCGGCGACTGGCGTACCATTCTACCTTGGTGGCACATCGCTTCTGATCGTGGTCAGTGTCACGCTCGACACGGTTGCGCAGATTCAGGGCCACCTGATCGCGCACCAATATGAAGGCCTGATCAAGAAGTCGAAGCTGCGCGGGGGGAAGAAAGCCAGATGAGGTTGATTTTGCTTGGGCCGCCAGGAGCGGGCAAGGGGACACAAGCACAAAGACTGGTAGAGAGACACGGCATTCCCCAGCTTTCCACGGGCGACATGCTGCGCGCCGCAGTCCAGGCCGGTACCGAAGTCGGCAAGCGCGCCAAGGCGGTCATGGATGCCGGCGAGCTGGTCTCGGATGCCATCGTCAACGCCATCGTGGCCGAGCGCATTGACCAGCCCGATTGCGCCAATGGTTTCATCCTCGACGGCTACCCGCGTACGCTGGTGCAGGCTGATGCGGTTGAATCGATGCTTGACGAACGTGGCATCGCGCTCGACACCGTCATAGAGCTTGTCGTCGACGACAAGGCGCTGGTCGGCCGTATCGTCAAGCGCGCCGATGAGGCCAAGGCAGCCGGTCAGCCGGTGCGCAAGGACGACAATCCGGCGGTGTTCGAGGAGCGCCTGCGGGAATATTACAAGAAGACCGCTCCGTTGATCGGCTATTATTATGCCAAGCGCCGGCTGAAGAGCGTGGACGGCATGGCTGGTATCGATGCCGTGACGTCGGAGATCGAAGCCGTGCTCGCGGCGACGGTGAAAGAGGCCGCAGCGGCCAAATAGAGATTGTGCTTGACTGAAGCGGTCCGCTGGGGTATGGCGGCCCGTCTTCCTGTCAGGCATGGAGTTTGCTTGCCCGCAAGGGCAGGGCAGCTGTTTTTGACCAGGAAACTCCCGCAAGGGCCGGCCTCCACCGGACGCGGGGCAACGCAGACAGCGCCGGTTCGTCCGGCCCATATGGAGATGAGAAGAACATGGCTCGTATAGCCGGCGTCAACATTCCGACCAACAAGCGCGTTGTCATCGCGCTTCAGTACATTCACGGCATCGGCAAGAAGTTCGCCCAGGAAATCGTCGACAAGGTCGGCATCCCGGCCGAGCGCCGCGTCAACCAGCTGACCGACGCGGAAGTGCTGCAGATCCGCGAGACGATCGACCGCGACTACCAGGTCGAGGGCGACCTGCGCCGCGAAGTGTCGATGAACATCAAGCGGCTCATGGACCTCGGCTGCTACCGCGGCCTGCGTCACCGTCGCTCGCTGCCGGTTCGCGGCCAGCGTACGCACACCAATGCACGCACCCGCAAGGGCCCGGCCAAGTCGATCGCCGGCAAGAAGAAGTAATTTAGGGGAGTAAGGGAATAGGGCAGTAAGGCAGTAGGGATTGTTTTCCCTATTCCCTTACTGCCCTACTCCCCTACTGCCTTTCCTAGGTGGAGCCGCTGGCATTACGGCGGTGTAGAGATCAACTGAAAGGAATACCATGGCCAAGGAAGCCGCTCGTGTTCGCCGTCGCGAACGCAAGAACATCTCGTCGGGCGTTGCCCACGTCAATTCGACCTTCAACAACACCATGATCACCATCACCGACGCGCAGGGCAATTCGATCGCCTGGTCGTCGGCCGGTGCCCAGGGCTTCAAGGGTTCGCGCAAGTCGACCCCCTTCGCTGCCCAGATGGCTGCCGAGGATGTTGCCAAGAAGGCCCAGGAACATGGCATGCGCATGCTCGAGGTCGAGGTCTGCGGACCTGGCTCCGGCCGTGAATCGGCGCTGCGCGCCCTGCAGGCGGCGGGCTTCACCATCACCTCGATCCGTGATGTGACGCCGATCCCGCACAATGGCTGCCGCCCGCGCAAGAAGCGCCGCGTCTAAGGAATTACCGAACGCCGCGTGAACGCCAGAAGCGTTCCTCCGCGGTTTTCCAGGTCGCCCGCCACGATTGGATGGTGGCGGGTCAACGGAAGGAAAGCATCATGATCCAGAAAAATTGGCAGGAACTGATCAAGCCGAACAAGATCGAGTTCTCGTCGAAGAAGAAGACGCTGACCACGCTGGTGGCCGAGCCGCTCGAACGCGGCTTCGGCCTCACGCTCGGCAACGCGTTGCGTCGCGTGCTTCTGTCTTCGCTGCGCGGGGCGGCAGTCACGGCCGTACAGATCGACGGCGTTCTGCATGAATTCTCGTCCATCGCCGGCGTGCGCGAGGACGTGACCGACATCGTCCTCAACATCAAGGAAATCGCCATCCGCATGGAAGGCGACGGTCCCAAGCGCATGGTCGTTCGCAAACAGGGCCCGGGTGCGGTTCTCGCCGGCGACATCCAGACGGTGGGCGACGTCGAGATCCTCAATCCCGACCACGTCATCTGCACGCTGGACGAAGGCGCTGAAATCCGTATGGAATTCACCGTCGACACCGGCAAGGGTTACGTGCCGGCCGACCGCAACCGCGCCGAGGATGCGCCGATCGGCCTGATCCCGGTCGACAGCCTCTATTCGCCGGTCAAGAAGGTCTCCTATAAGGTCGAGAACACCCGCGAGGGCCAGGTTCTCGACTACGACAAGCTGACCATGACCATTGAGACCGACGGTTCGATCTCGGGCGAGGACGCGGTGGCTTTCGCCGCCCGTATCCTGCAGGACCAGCTTGGCCTGTTCGTCAATTTCGACGAGCCGCAGAAGGAAGTCGCCACCGAAGCCGTCACCGAGCTCGCCTTCAACCCGGCGCTGCTCAAGAAGGTCGACGAACTCGAGCTTTCGGTGCGTTCGGCCAACTGCCTGAAGAACGACAACATCGTCTACATCGGCGATCTCATCCAGAAGACCGAAGCCGAGATGCTGCGCACCCCGAACTTCGGCCGCAAGTCGCTGAACGAGATCAAGGAAGTCCTGGCGGCGATGGGCCTGCACCTCGGTATGGAGGTGCCGGACTGGCCACCGGAAAACATCGAAGACCTCGCCAAGCGTTACGAAGATCAATATTGAGCATGAATTCCAAGGATCGGCGGCGTGAGCCGCTCGATCCGACGGTCATGCAGAAAATCATCAGGGGCCGTGGCCTCTTGAACAACTGAAGAAGGAAAAGAGCCATGCGCCACGGTTTCAAAGGCCGTCGCTTCGCCCGCAGCGTAAGCCACCGCAAGTCAATGTTCGCCAACCTCGCCGTGTCGCTGCTCGAGCACGAGCAGATCGTCACCACCCTGCCGAAGGCGAAGGACCTGCGTCCAATCGTCGAGAAACTGGTGACGCTCGGCAAGCGCGGCGACCTGCACGCCCGCCGCCAGGTGATCGCGCAGATCGGCAATGAAGGCGTCGTCAAGCGCCTGTTCGACACCATCGCGCCGCGCTACGCCACCCGCAATGGCGGCTATCTGCGCATCATGAAGGCAGGCTTCCGCCACGGCGACAATGCCGCGATGGCGGTCATCGAGTTCGTCGACCGCGACACGGACGCCAAGGGCGCCGGCGACCGCGCTCGCCTCGAAGCCGAGGGCGCCAACGAGGAAGCCGCGGCCGCGTAAGGCTTCGTCTTCCAAATGATTTAAAGGGGCCTGCGGGCCCCTTTTGCTTGTCTACGTGTGTCAGGCGCGCTCGTACTGGGCTGCCGGCGTGAAAATATTCGGATTTCAGCGGCTTAGCCTTTTATTTTGCACATTCGTCGGGACAATGCGCCCGAACTCGCTCGGAGGATTCGCAATGCGCGCTAAAAGACTGTCCCTGGTTCTGCTCTGCGCCTTCATGGTGTTCGCAACCATGTCGACAGTCCGGCAGGCACTGGCCGAGGATGCCCCCAAGGCCGATCCGGGTCTCTCCGACGTACTGACCGACTTGCTGCACGGCGTCGAGGGTGAAAACGCCACCTCAGGCCCCGACAAGCGCGTGCCGTTCGGCCGTGAGGAAGTACAGTTGTCGTTCGCGCCATTGGTCAAGCAGACGGCGCCGGCCGTGGTCAATGTCTATGCCTCGCAAACGGCCAAGGTGGTTTCGCCTTTCGAAGGCGATCCGTTCTTCGAAGAATTCTTCGGTCGCGCGCAGCCGCGCGCGCAGTCCTCGCTGGGCTCGGGCGTGCTTGTCGATCCGAGCGGCGTCATCGTCACCAATTTCCACGTCATCAAGGATGCCGACGAGGTGAAGGTCGCGACCGCCGACGGGCGCGAATTCACCAGCAAGGTGATGCTCAAGGACGAGACGCTCGATCTTGCCGTGCTCAAGATCGAATCCGACAAGCCATTCCCGGTCATCGCCATCGGCGATTCGGATGCGCTCGAAGTCGGCGACCTGGTGCTGGCCATCGGCAATCCTTTCGGCGTCGGGCAGACCACCACCAGCGGCATCGTTTCCGCACTTGCCCGCAGCCATATAGGCGTTTCGGATTCGGGTTATTTCATCCAGACGGACGCTGCCATCAATCCCGGCAATTCCGGCGGCGCGCTGATCAACATGGGCGGCCAGCTGGTCGGCATCAACACTGCCATCTTCAGCCGCAGCGGTGGCTCGATCGGCATCGGCTTTGCCATTCCCGCCAACATGGTGCGCGCTTTCGCCGATGCCGCCAAGGCCGGTCTCGATTTCTTCGAGCGGCCTTACATAGGCGCCGAATTCGAAGCGGTGACGCCTCAGATCGCCGAATCGCTTGGCATGGAAAAGCCGGCCGGCGCGCTGGTCTCGTCCGTTGACGCGGCCGGGCCGGCCGGCAAGGCCGGATTGAAGCCTGGCGACGTGGTCCTGCAGATCAACGGCAAGCCGGTCGAGAGCATCGAGGCGCTGGACTATCGTATGGCGACGCTGTCGATCGGCACCAAGGCCAATTTCGCGGTGCTGACCAAAGGCCAGCAGGCGGCGATGGACATCGCGCTGGAACGCGCGCCCGAGGGTGCAAAACCCTCGGAGGTGACGCTGCATGGCCGCAGCCCGTTCTCGGGCGCCAAGGTCGCGGAATTGTCGCCGCGGCTGGCTCAGAAGCTCGGCCTGCGCACCGACGTCAAGGGCGTCACCGTGGTCGACATCAATCGCGATTCGCCGGCCGCCGATTTCGGCTTCCAGCCGGGCGATATCGTGCGCGAGGTCAACGGCACGACCATCGATTCGGCGGCGACGCTGGCGCAGGCTTCCCAGCAGGATACACGCTGGTGGCGCTTTACCGTCGAGCGCGGCGGGCAGATACTGCGCCAGGTGTTGCGTTACTGAGTTCGATCGCTGAAGAGATCGCGCTCCAAACCCAAAAGAAGTGCATGGCCGATCTGTTCAGTGTCGATGAACCGGAAAAGACGCCGCCAGGCCGCCCTCTGGCAGACAGGTTGCGCCCGAAAAACCTTGGCGAGGTCGTCGGCCAGGAGCATCTGACCGGCCCCGATGGCGCACTGACCCGGCTGATCAATTCCGGTTCGCTCGGCTCGATGATCTTCTGGGGGCCGCCCGGCACCGGCAAGACCACGGTGGCGCGTCTGCTTGCTGGCGAAACCAGCCTTGCCTTCGAGCAGATTTCGGCCGTGTTCTCCGGCGTGGCCGACCTGAAGAAAGTGTTCGAAGCGGCCAAGCTGCGCCGCGCCAACGGTCGCCAGACCCTGCTGTTCGTCGACGAGATCCACCGCTTCAATCGCGCCCAGCAGGATTCCTTTCTCCCTGTCATGGAGGACGGCACGGTCGTCCTGGTCGGCGCCACGACCGAGAACCCGTCCTTCGAACTGAACGCAGCCTTGTTGTCGCGTGCGCGCGTCATGGTCTTTCATTCGCTGGGCGAGGAGAGCATCGCCAAGCTGATGACGCGGGCGGAAGAGACGGAGGGCCGGGCGCTGCCGCTCGATGACGAGGCGCGGACGATGCTCATCCGCATGAGCGACGGCGACGGCCGTGCATCCCTGACGCTGGCGGAAGAAGTCTGGCGCGCCGCCAAGCCCGGAGAGGTGTTCGACCCGGAGGGACTGCAACGCATCGTCCAGCGCCGCGCGCCGATCTACGACAAGGGCCAGGATGGCCACTACAATCTGATCTCGGCGCTGCACAAGTCGGTGCGCGGCTCGGATCCCGATGCCGCGCTCTACTATCTCGCGCGCATGTTCGACGCCGGCGAGGATCCGCTCTATCTCGGCCGCCGGCTGGTGCGCATGGCGATGGAGGACATCGGCCTTGCCGATCCACAGGCATTGGTCGTCGCCAATGCCGCCAAGGACGCCTATGACTATCTGGGCTCGCCGGAGGGCGAACTCGCCTTTGCCGAGGCGACCGTCTATCTCGCCACCGCGCCTAAATCCAACGCCGTCTACACGGCCTTCAAAGCAGCCACCCGCGCTGCCAAGGAACATGGCTCGCTGCTGCCGCCAAAGCACATCCTCAACGCGCCGACCAAGCTGATGAAGGAAGAGGATTACGGCGCCGGCTATCGCTACGACCATGACGAGCCGGACGCGTTTTCGGGCCAGGACTATTTTCCGGAGAAGATGGGCCGCCAGACCTTCTACGACCCACCCGAACGCGGCTTTGAACGCGATATCAGGAAGCGGCTCGACTACTGGGCAAAGCTGCGCAAAGAGCGGGAATAGCCGGCTTGCGGCGGCCGGTGGCGGTTGCGGTTCGAAACGAGGCCTCGCCTTGGGGCATTTCCACATCGGTTCTTCTGCACGTGCTGCTCGCGGCCATGATTCTATCGATGCCAATGCCGAAGCTTCCGACCCGACCGGAGGAAGAGCAGGTAACGGTCGACATCCTGACCCCGCGACAGTTCGAGGTCTCGACAAGGCCGCTTCGGCCGCATGAGCCGGAGGTGCCGGCCACGCAAGCGCCTGAATCGCCGCCGGCCGCTCCCGCCGCTGTTCAGCCTCGACCTCACGCTGCACCGGCCATGATCCGGCCGACCCAAATGCTGTCGGCCAAGACGCTCGCCGATCCGCGCAGCAAGCAGGCCCGCGCCGATCTCAAGACCTTCGCATCCGACGAGCGCATGGTGCAGTTGTGTAATCTGGAGGCCATGGATCAGATCCGCCAATGGCGTGCGGATTTCCAGCCGGAGCGGGTGGTGCCCTACGCAACTACGGCGGAAAAAATCGCCGGCACGACGATCACCGCCGACGGCGCGGCTTTCCGCAGCCGTAAAAACTGGTACAGTTTGAAATTCAAATGCCAGCTCGCACCAGACGGCGAAAGCGTCATGGGCTTTGAGTTCCTGGTCGGCGATCCGGTGGCCAGGGAGAAATGGGACGAGCTTGGCTTGCCGGCGGTGCACTGACAGCGCGGCAGGCTCCACCAGGCAGCCAGCCCGGCCAGATACCATGGCCGTTGTGCGGTGACCCAAAAAACCTTATCAAGGCGCACGGTCGGGCGGTGGCCGTTGCCATGATTTGGGCATCTCATTCGCAACAGGATCGCGCTCGGCGCGTGGAAAAATGACAAAAACCCTTCGCAAGACCCTTCGCAAATTCGCCATTGCCATCCCGCTCCTTGCCCTTGGCTTCTATTTCATTCCGATCCTCACGACGATTTTCGTCGTTTGTGGCCTGATCGACGTGCTGCGCAACGATCGCAAGAATCTGTCCTTGTTCAGCGGCTATTTCCTGGGCAACGGCATCTTCACCTGGCTGCTTTCGCCGTTCAACCTGCTGGTCGATCTCCTGTGCTACAGAAATCCGGGCGTGTGGAAGCTGGAGCAGTTCCCGCAGGATTATCAGCGCGAGGTCAACGAGGTTCTTGACGTCTTCAAGGCGCGCAAGGCCGAAATCATCGCCGACATCGACGCCAATTTCGGCGCCGGCCGGCGCGGCATGTATGTCTACCAATGGTATGGCAAGCACAGGATAGATAACGTCGCCGAGTTCAACAAGGATTTCAAATACATCAAGACCATAGCCGTCTCCGTTTTCAGCAAGCGCGAATCGACTTCCTGGCACTTCGGGCCGCTGCGGCTCAGCCTGCGCATCCTCTACAACCTCATTCCGGTGAAGTCAGAGATCTTCGTCGAGTGCGGCAACGTCAAGAACTACTGGCACGACAATCCGCTGTTCATTTTCGACGACACGCTGCTGCATCGGTCGGTCAATGAGTATGACGGTCGTCGCTACTGCGTATTCATGGACATTATCAGGCCGTCCCCGGTCCCCAGGCTTATCGCCGGCCTTCTCGCCATCGTCTCGGTGAGCGTCGAGCGCATCAATTCGATGTTCTACAAGAACTGGAAGATGATCGGCTCGACCAAGCCGAAAAAGGCCGAAACCACCTGAGCTGAAAGTTTTTCAAACGTGTCCGGCGCGCCGGCTAGGTATGAACAGTCGGGGACAACAGACGGCGATGTTCAATCTGCTTCTCGTGGCCGCCGGCGGCGGCATTGGCGCTGGCATCCGCCATCTGACCAATATGGGCGCGCTGCGCCTTGTCGGCCCCAATTATCCCTGGGGCACGATGGCGATCAACATCGTCGGCTCGTTCGCGATGGGCCTGTTCATCGCCACCCTGGCGCGCCGCGGCGGGTCTAACGAAGTCAGGCTGTTTGTTGCCACCGGCATCTTAGGCGGCTTCACGACCTTTTCCGCCTTTTCGCTCGATTTCGCGACCTTGTGGGAGCGGGGAGCCATCTTGCCGGCGTTTGGATATGCGCTGGCCAGCGTGATTGGCGCCATCATTGCCCTGTTTTTGGGTCTTTGGCTCGCAAGAAGCCTGCCTTAATGCTATTGCCGCGCCGAGAGCAGGCCTGGGCCTGTCAGGAAACGGATAAGCGAAGAAATCATGGCAGGCGTTGAACAGATCACGGTGGAGGCCGGCGAGGCGGGCATGCGGCTCGACCGCTGGTTTAAGACCCATTTCCCGGGCCTTGGCTTCGGTCACCTGCAGAAGCTGCTGCGCTCCGGCCAGATCCGCGTCGACGGCGGCCGCGTCAAGGCCGACACCCGCGTCGAGCCTGGCCAGATGGTACGCGTTCCACCGCTGGAAGTGGACAAGAAGGGCGACAGCTCGCTGACCGGCCATTCGATCCGCAACCAAGGCGACGCTGACGTCCTGGCAAAAATGCTGATCCACGAGGATCCCAAGGTCTTCGTCTTCAACAAACCGGCTGGCCTTGCCGTGCAGGGCGGCTCGGGCGTCACCCGCAATGTCGACGACATGCTGGAAGCCTGGCGTAACCAGAAGGGCGAGAAACCGCGGCTGGTGCACCGGCTCGATCGCGACACGTCCGGCGTGCTGGTCGTTGCCCGCACCAGGCTGGCGGCGATGAAGCTCTCCGAGGCGTTCCGCGCACGCGAAACCAAGAAGACTTACTGGGCGCTGGTCAAGGGCGTGCCGCCCAAGCGCGAGGACAAGATCTCGACCTGGCTGATCAAGGAAGCGACACCGGATGGTGATCGGGTGCGCGTCGCCAAGCACGGTGAAAAGGGCGCCGACCACGCCGTGTCCTACTACCGCATCGTCGAGCAGGCGGCGCAGGCACTGACCTGGCTGGAGATGGAGCCCTACACCGGCCGAACCCACCAGCTGCGCGTCCATGCCGCCCATATCGGTTGCCCGATCATCGGCGATCCCAAATATTTCGAGGCCGACACCAACTGGGATTTTCCCGGCGGGATGCAGAACCGCCTGCATCTGCACGCGCGCCGCATCGTCATCCCTCATCCTGATAAGGGTTTTATCGACGTCACCGCGCCGATGCCGCCGCACATGCGCCAGAGCTGGAACCTGATCGGCTTCGACGACGCCAGCGCGGAGGATTGACCGTGAGTGGCGCCGCCGATGCGCTCGATCGCCGTGACGCAGTCGACATGGCCGCCGCGGCCATCATGGTCGGCCTGACGTTCTCCTGGGGGCTGAATTACGTTGCCGCCAAGATCTCTTATGCCGGTTATGATCCGGTTTTCCTGTCGATCGCGCGTTCGGCTATCGGCGGGCTCTGCGTCTTCCTCTGGTGCCGCTGGCGCGGCATAGCGCTTTTCACCAGGGATGGCACCTTGCGCGCCGGCATCGCGGTGGGCGTGCTCTTCGGCATCGAGTTCCTCTTCCTTTACGTCGGGCTGGAGCACACCACGGTTGCCCGCAACACGCTGCTGGTCAACACCATGCCATTCTGGATGCTGGTGGGTGGCCATTTCCTGCTCGGCGAACCAATCAGCCTGCGCAAAGCCCTTGGCCTGCTGCTGGCCTTTGCCGGCCTTGCCGCGGTCTTTTCCGACAAGCTCGGCGGCGGGGACATGCTGTTCGGCGACTTACTGAGTCTAGGCTCCGGATTCGTCTGGGCCTTGACCAACATCCTCATCAAGCGTTCGAAGCTGGTGGAGACGAGCGCCGAGAAGCTGCTGCTCTACCAACTCTCCGGCGCTGCCGTTGTCGGCGTCCTGGCGTTGCCTCTGGCGGGGCCATCCGTGCGCGATCCCTCGCTGTTGCCGACCTTGGCCCTGCTTTTCCAGGCGCTCTATATCGTCGCCTTCACCTACGTCCTGTGGTTCTGGCTGCTGCGGCGTTATCCCGCCTCCAGCCTGTCGAGCTTCACCTTCCTGTCGCCGGTCTTTGGCGTGCTGTGCGGCGCCCTGTTCTTGAACGAGCCGCTGACCGTACGCATTTTTCTGGCACTTGGTCTCATTGCCGCCGGCCTGATCATCGTCAACAGGCCGTCGCGCCAGCAGACAGCCGAAGGAGGCTGACATGCGCGATATCCTCAGCGATCTCGAAGCGGGAAAACTGCTTTCCGATCCCGACCCGGTGCGCCGCGCCCAGATCCAGATGAAGACGCCACTGCCTAGGCGTTTCTACAAGACTGTCTCCGTCGCCCCGGCCGATGGCGGCTTTGCCGTCCATCTAGACGGCAAACCGGTGCGCACGCCGGGCAAGGCGCTGCTGGCGCTGCCAACCGAAAAGGCGGCATCGCTGGTCGCCGATGAATTCGCCGCCCAGGGGGAGACCATCGATCCGGTGTCGATGCCTGTGATGCGCCTCGTCAACACCGCGCTCGATGGCGTCGCTAGCGATCCGCAGGCGGTATTGGAAGACATATTGCGCTTTGCCTCGTCAGATCTGCTCTGTTATCGCGCCGATGCGCCGCAAGGGCTGGTCGAGCGGCAGAACGAGCAGTGGGATCCGGTTCTCGACTGGGCGCGGACCGCACTTGGGGCTCGCTTCAACCTTGCCGAGGGCATTATCCATGTCGAGCAGCCGCGCGAAACCATCACGGTGCTCGGCGTCCATCTCAGCCAGCGCGCCGAGCCGCTGCGCCTGGCCGCCATCCACGTCATGACGTCGCTGACCGGTTCGGCGCTGCTGGCGCTGGCTGTCGACTTCGGCGAGCTCGACGGCGAGGCGGCCTGGACCGCCGGCCATGTCGACGAGGACTGGCAGATCGAGCATTGGGGCCAGGACGCGGAAGCGGTCGCGCGCCGCTCCGCCCGCAAGCGCGACATGATGGCTGCCGTCGCCCTTCTCGAGGCGCTCGAAGCCTGATGCTGCGGCTACCGCACCGCATCTAATACCAAAGTCATAATCCCAAAGGCTCTCTGCCGTTGGCGGGTGCTTTCTGTCATTTTTTTCCGCGATGGCTGCCGCGAGTCCGCGTTCGGAGGAGAACGCGGACGTAAGCCGCGCAGCATCGCGGACAAGGGTCTCACGGGAGGAGCATCTCAATGACTATCGCATCGACCGCCAGCGGAAAGAGCCGCGGCATGACGCGAGAGGAGAAGAAGGTCATCTTCGCCTCCTCACTCGGCACCGTTTTCGAATGGTACGATTTCTATCTCTACGGGTCTTTGGCGGCCTTTATCGGTTCGACCTTTTTCAGCCCGACCATTCCGGAAGCGACGCGCAATATTTTCGCGCTGCTGGCTTTCGCCGCCGGCTTCCTCGTCCGTCCGTTCGGCGCTTTGCTGTTCGGCCGCATCGGCGACCTTGTCGGCCGCAAATATACCTTCCTCGTCACCATGACGATCATGGGCCTGTCGACCTTCCTGGTGGGCTTGCTGCCTGGTTATGCGAGCCTCGGCATCGCGGCTCCGGTGATCCTGATCATCCTGCGCATGCTCCAGGGCTTGGCACTGGGCGGCGAATATGGCGGTGCGGCCACCTATGTCGCCGAGCATGCGCCGGACGACCGGCGCGGCTACTACACGTCGTGGATCCAGACGACCGCCACACTCGGCCTGTTCCTGTCGCTGATCGTCATCCTGATCGTCCAGGGCTCGATGAGCAAGGAAACCTATGCCGCCTGGGGCTGGCGCGTTCCTTTCATCGTGTCGTTCCTGTTGCTCGGCATTTCCATCTGGATCCGGCTGTCGCTTTCCGAATCGCCCACCTTCCAGCGCATGAAGGAAGAGGGCAAGGGTTCCAAGGCACCGCTCTCGGAAGCCTTCGGCCAGTGGAAGAACGCCAAGATCGCGCTGCTGGCACTGCTCGGCCTTACGGCCGGCCAAGCCGTGGTCTGGTATAACGGCCAGTTCTACGCCCTGTTCTTCCTTCAGAACGTTTTGAAGCTGGACGCCCAGTCGGTCAACATCATGATCGCCATCGCGCTTGCGCTGGGTTCCATCTTCTTCGTCGTGTTCGGCTGGCTATCCGACAAGATCGGTCGCAAGCCGATCATCATGGCCGGGCTCGCACTGGCGATCGTCTGCACCTTCCCGCTGTTCAAGGCATTGACCTGGGCCGCCAATCCGGCCCTTGCCCAGGCACAGCAGAGCACCCGCGCGACGGTGACCGCGGCACCCGGCGACTGCAGGTTCCAGTTCAATCCGGTGGGTACCGCGAAGTTCACGACGTCTTGCGACATCGCGACCTCGTTCCTGACCAAGAACTCGGTGCCCTATGACGTCGTCTCCACGGCGGCACCCGGTACGGCTGCTTCGGTCAAGATCGGCAATGAGACGGTGGCATCCTACGATGCTGTCGCCGCGGGCGACCAGGCCAAGGCCAAGGAGGCCGCCTTCGTCAAGGCCGTCAACATGTCGCTGCAGGACGGCGGATATCCGCTGAAGCGTGCTGCGATCAAGATACCGGACCAGAAGCTCGACGCGTTTGTCGCTGCCAATCCCGAACTGAAGCTCGACGCCGCCGCCATCCGCGCCGGCGAGAAGGCGACGGTTCCTACCGATCAGGCGATCAAGGACAAGCTTTTGACCGCCGACGAGGCTGCCGGTGCGCCTGAGGTCACCGTCTACAACATACCCGGCGGCGGGGCCTTCGCCATGTTCGCCGACCCTGCGGCCGTGAACTGGCCGATGACGATCGCCATCCTGTTCGTCCTCGTCCTGTTCGTGACCATGGTCTACGGTCCGATCGCGGCCATCCTGGTCGAGATGTTCCCGACACGCATCCGCTACACCGGCATGTCGCTGCCCTACCATATCGGCAATGGCTGGTTCGGCGGGTTGCTGCCCGCGACCGTGTTCGCGCTCAGTGCCTACAGGGGCGATATCTATTATGGCCTCTGGTATCCCGTGATTATCGCGGCGATGTCGCTCGTCATCGGCATGATCTTCGTCAAGGACACGCTGGGCACGAACCTGGAGACCAAGCAGTAACGGGTCGGATCCACATGCATGAGAAAACCCGGCGCGAGCGATCGCGCCGGGTTTTCATATCGAGGCTGAAGATGCGTTCAGCTCTTCGGCTGCTGGTTTTCTTCCTCGACAGCGGCCTCGTGATACCAGCCATCGAAATCGGCATACGTGTTACGCAGCGAGGCAAGCTCTGCCGCGAACTTGGCCTTCGCGCCTAAATTTGAGGCAGATACGCGGCCTGCAAGCGGGAACATCAGGATCTTTGCCGATGGACGGGCGAGGGTGACTTCCATTGGCGATCTCCTTTCTTCTCCGAGGGTCAGTTGATTCAGCTTTTCCTCAAAATAGGTTCTGCGATTCATTTAGGCAATATGCTTATGAAAAGATCAGTTATTGCCTATTGTTTGCGCAATCTCTGCGTCTGATCGATCCCAGCGCATTGCTGTGGCGGTGCAGCGAATTCAGAGGAATCTCGCGACCATTTTGTCGCACCGGTCGATGCCGGAGTGGCATATGAATTGCTTTTTACCAGTCGGCAGGTCGGCTTGCTCCGGCCATGCGTCGACACCGCGTGCGGTGGTCAAGCACAACGAGAGGCTCTAGAATGACCAAATACAAGCTCGAGTATATCTGGCTCGACGGATACACCCCGGTCCCCAATCTTCGCGGCAAGACCCAGATCAAGGATTATGCCGAGTTCCCGACGCTCGACCAGCTGCCGCTATGGGGCTTTGACGGCTCGTCCACCATGCAGGCCGAGGGCCGTAGCTCCGATTGCGTCTTGAAGCCGGTCGCGCTTTATCCCGATCCGGCCCGCACCAACGGCGTTCTCGTCATGTGCGAAGTCATGATGCCCGATGGCGTCACGCCGCACGTGTCCAACAGCCGCGCGACCATTCTCGACGACGAGGATGCCTGGTTCGGCTTCGAGCAGGAGTACTTCTTCTACAAGGATGGCCGTCCGCTCGGTTTCCCCGAGAGCGGTTATCCCGCTCCGCAGGGCCCGTACTACACCGGCGTCGGCTATTCGAACGTCGGCAGCATCGCGCGCCAGATCGTCGAAGAGCATCTCGACCTCTGCCTCGCCGCCGGCATCAACCATGAAGGCATCAACGCCGAAGTGGCCAAAGGCCAGTGGGAATTCCAGATTTTCGGCAAGGGCTCCAAGAAGGCCGCCGATCAGATGTGGATGGCCCGCTACCTGCTCCAGCGCCTCACCGAGAAGTACGGCATCGATATCGAGTTCCACTGCAAGCCGCTCGGCGACACCGACTGGAACGGCTCGGGCATGCATTGCAACTTCTCGACCAAATATATGCGCGAGGTCGGCGGCAAGGGTTATTTCGAGGCCCTGATGGCGCAGTTCGAAAAGAACCTGATGGACCATATCGCCGTGTACGGTCCGGACAACGACAAGCGTCTGACCGGCAAGCACGAGACGGCGCCCTGGAACAAATTCAGCTACGGCATCGCAGACCGCGGCGCGTCGATCCGCGTGCCGCATTCCTTCGTCAAGAATGACTACAAGGGTTATCTGGAGGACCGCCGCCCGAACTCGCAGGGCGACCCCTACCAGATCGCCTCCCAGGTCCTGAAGACGATCTCGCAGGTTTCGACCGGCGCATCGGTTTCGGCCGCTGCTTGATATTTCACGTCGGGCCTCAAGATCCTCGACAACCATGACGCGAGCCCCGGCGGTAATTGCCGGGGCTTTTTCGTATGACGATGGCGGGCACTATCGCATGCCGCTGTTTCCGTTCGCCGATCCTCGCCTTCCTGGCTCCTGGCCTGGCAAAGCAAATTCCCCCAAAAAAAGTCAGGTTGAAAAGGGCGGTTCAAACCCATCCCGACAAGACGGCTTTTGGCTGACGAAAGCATGCCTTGGCGCTGGGCCGCAGGCTTCGAAATCCTCGAAAAAGCCCGGAAATCTGGCCATTCCGACAAGAATGCCTGTCGACCGATCCTTTCATAAGCCCCTGTTCATACTCCAAAATCGACCCTCTCGACGCCCGGCGGGCGACATTGACAGGCTGCGGCGCAACATGCGTATTCGCAGGCATTGGGGATACGCCAAGCGGTGCTGTTCGAACGGGGCGGGGTTTCTTGAACGACAGCATTGGCGGGGGCGCCGGACGAGCGGGCATTGCAGCCTGAGGCAGTGTGCCGCTCGCTCCTGGCCTATCTCTTCACTTGCAAAAAGCGCATGCCGGATCGCCTGGCAGCCCAGCTTGGCTGGCTCAAGCCGGCCAGTGCCTCAGCGCAATCGACACGTGTGACGTGACCAGCCGACGGAACCCAGCAGCCGGTGCGCCTTTCCAGTCGCTAGATCGGGCAGCATCCGATCGAACGCGTCAGTGTCCGCGGATTTGGCTGAATGGAAGCCTTGACATGTGCAAACAAAAGGGCCGGAAGAGGTTCATCTTCCGGCCCCGCATTTGCAGGCTGAATTGAAGCCGCTGGATCCGGGTGCGCCGGGTCCAGGGAGATAAAAAATCAGACCGAATAGTACATGTCGTATTCGACGGGATGCGGTGTCATTTCGAAGCGCATCACCTCGGCCATCTTCAACTCGATGTAGCTGTCGATCTGGTCGTCGTCGAAGACGCCGCCGGCCTTCAGGAAGCCGCGGTCCTTGTCGAGGCTCTGGAGCGCTTCACGCAGCGAGCCGCAGACGGTCGGGATCTTCTTCAGCTCCTTCGGCGGCAAATCGTAGAGATCCTTGTCCATCGGCTGGCCGGGATGGATCTTGTTCTTGATCCCGTCGAGGCCGGCCATCAGCATGGCGGCAAAGGCGAGATAGGGGTTCGCACCCGGATCGGGGAAGCGGACCTCGACGCGCTTCGACTTTGGCGACGAGCCGAACGGGATACGGCAGGATGCCGAGCGGTTGCGCGCCGAATAGGCGAGCAGCACCGGCGCCTCGTAGCCCGGCACCAGACGCTTGTAGGAGTTGGTCAGGGGGTTGGTGAAGGCGTTGATGGCCTTGGCGTGCTTGATGATGCCGCCGATATAGAACAGGCAGCTTTCCGAGAGGCCGGCATACTCGTTGCCGGCGAAGGTCGGCTTACCGCCTTTCCAGATCGACTGGTGGACATGCATGCCCGAGCCATTGTCGCCGAAGATCGGCTTCGGCATGAAGGTGGCGGTCTTGCCGTAGGCATTGGCGACCTGATGCACGACATATTTGTAGATCAGCATCTTGTCGGCGTTGCGGACCAGCGTGTCGAACTTGATGCCGAGTTCGTGCTGGGCCGCGGCCACCTCGTGGTGATGCTTCTCGACCCGCACGCCCATCTCGGCCAGCACCGTCAGCATCTCGGAACGCATGTCTTGCGCCGAATCGATCGGCGGCACCGGGAAATAACCGCCTTTGATGCGCGGACGGTGGCCGAGATTGCCGGTCTCGTAGTCGGTGTCGTCATTGGACGGCAGTTCGGTGGAATCGAGCCTGAAGCCGGTGTTATAGGGATCGGCTTTGTACTTGACGTCGTCGAAGACGAAGAACTCGGCTTCCGGGCCGACATAGATGGTGTCGCCGATGCCTTCCGACTTCATGTAGGCCTCGGCCTTCTTGGCAGTGCCGCGCGGGTCGCGGTTATAGGATTCGCCCGAAACCGGATCGAGGATGTCGCACAGGATGACCATGGTCGACTGCGCGAAAAACGGATCCATATGGACCGTTTCAGGATCGGGCATCAGCACCATGTCGGACTCGTTGATCGCCTTCCAGCCGGCGATCGAAGAACCATCGAACATCACGCCATCGGCGAACATGTCTTCCTCGACCTCGATGACATCCATCGTCACGTGCTGCAGCTTGCCCTTCGGGTCGGTGAAGCGCAGGTCAACGAATTTCACATCGTTGTCCTTGATCTGCTTCATGATGTCTTTGGCTGTCGTCATGTCATGTATCCCTGTGTGACGTTTTTTAATAATGACGTTTCGGAAGATGGGCGAGGTGTCAGACGGCATCCATGCCGGTTTCGCCGGTGCGGATGCGCACGACTTCCTCGATGTTCGAGACGAAGATCTTGCCGTCGCCGATGCGCCCAGTCTGGGCCGCCTTGCGGATGGCTTCGATGGCGCCTTCGACCGCATCGTCGCCGAGCACGACCTCGATCTTCACCTTGGGCAGGAAGTCGACGACATATTCGGCGCCGCGATAAAGCTCGGTGTGGCCCTTCTGGCGTCCAAAACCCTTGGCCTCGGTCACGGTGATGCCTTGCAGTCCGGCCTCCTGAAGCGCTTCCTTCACTTCGTCCAGCTTGAATGGCTTGATGATCGCTTCGATCTTTTTCATGTAAAAAGTGGCCTCCACTGCCAAAAAAACGGGTTGTGAGCCCCGCTTGCGCCTCCATCAAGCACGAATTGTGCCAATTGGCGGGATTTCAAGCGGTGTCATTCGATTCCAGAACCATGCCGCACGAAGATGCAAATTCGCATCGTTCACTGCATCCAGCGCGCGACGGATGGCTGCAAACCTACGCGGCGTCAGTGTTTATGTCTGCCCGATATTTAGGCGTATTGCTTATTTGGTAGGCATCGCTCAGCTTGGCTGGGACCGCGCCAACTCCTCTGCGTTTGCGTCGAGCCGAAAACTGGACAATGCTTGATCGAATGCGGATCGGCAATCCATGAGCAACGAACTTCTTTCTCCCGGGGAGATGAGCGAGGCGGATCGGTTGACGATTGCCGCCGGCGCAATCGACGGCATCGGCCTGATGCGCCGTGCAGGCGAAGCCGTTGCGGCCGAAATTTTCAGGCGCTATCCAGCGGCGAAGCGGGTCCATGTGCTTTGCGGTCCCGGCAACAATGGCGGCGATGGCTATGTCGTGGCCCGCTGCCTGGCAGCCGCTGGTGTCGACACGGTGGTCTGGGCGTCGGGCACGCCGAAGCCGGGCAGCGATGCCGCGCTCGCCGCCGGTGAATGCCCGGTGAAGCCTCGATCACTGGCGAATTTCGCGGCCGAGGCCGGCGCTGTCGTCGTCGACGCCCTTTACGGCGCAGGGCTGTCCAAACCGCTGTCCGGGGAAGCGGCGAGAACGGTTGGCATTGTGGCAAACCTGGCCGTGCCGGTCGTCGCGGTCGATCTGCCATCAGGCGTTTCCGGGGACAGCGGCCAAGTGCTCGGCCATGCTTTTCGGGCTGAGGTCACCGTCACCTTCGCACGCAAAAAACCTGGCCATCTTTTGCTGCCCGGGCGCGAGATGTGCGGGGAGATCGTACTCGCCGACATCGGGATCACCGATGGTCTCATTGCGCGGATTCGGCCCCAGGCCTTCGAGAACTCGCCGGCGCTTTGGCTCAGCGCTTTTCCGATTCCAGGCGTCGATACGCACAAATACAAGCGCGGCCATGTCGGCGTCTTTTCCGGCGGCCCGAGCGCCACCGGCGCGGCGCGGCTTGCGGCGCTTGCCGCAGCGCGCAGCGGGGCAGGGGCGGTCACCGTCCTGTCCCCGGCGAACGCCATGCAGGTCAATGCCGCGCATCTGACCTCGATCATGCTGCGCAAGGCCAATGACAGCGGCGACATCGACGCCTTCATCGGCGAACGCCGGCCCTCCGCCTTTGTGCTGGGGCCTGGCTTCGGTGTCGGTGAAAGAGCGCAGAATTTTGCGCTCACGCTGCTCGCCGCTGGCCAGCACCGGAACATTTCCGCCCGGGTCGATGGCCTGGTGTTCGACGCCGACGCGATCACCTCGTTTCGCGAGGCGCCGGACGTCCTGTTCGAAGCCGCGCGCCAGCCGGGCGCACCGCCGCTTGTGATGACGCCGCATGAGGGGGAATTTGCCAGGCTGTTTGCTGACATTGCGGGCGGCGCCGTTTCGTCCAAGCTGAGCAGGGCCCGTATGGCCGCCACCCGTGCCAACGCCGTGATCGTCTACAAGGGCGCGGACACCGTAATCGCTGCTCCCGATGGCAGGGCTGCGATAAACTCCAATGGCGCGCCATGGTTGGCAACCGCCGGTTCGGGCGACGTGCTCTCGGGGCTCGTGGCCGGCTTCCTGGCGCAAGGCATGCCGGCCTTCGAGGCGGCTTGCGCGGCGGTATGGATCCATGCCGAGGCCGGCAGCCGGTTCGGACCGGGGCTGATCGCCGAGGACTTGCCGCTGGCGCTGGTGCCTGTGCTGCGTGAACTGGTGGCGGCTCGCGGCGCGCGCTGACCGGCCGCGACATTCAGCTTACAGCGGAATGTTGTCGTGCTTTTTCCAGGGGTTCTGCATGTCTTTGTTGCGCAGCATCCGCAGCGCGCGGGCAATGCGGCGGCGGGTCGAATGCGGCATGATCACCTCGTCGACATAGCCGCGCTCGGCGGCGACGAAGGGCGACAGGAAGCGGTCTTCGTAAGCCTTTGTATGGGCTGCGATCTTTTCGGCGTCGCCGATGTCCTTGCGATAGATGATCTCGACCGCGCCCCTGGCGCCCATCACGGCGATCTGCGCCGTCGGCCAGGCATAGTTCATATCGCCGCGCAGGTGTTTCGAAGCCATCACGTCATAGGCGCCGCCATAGGCTTTTCTGGTGATGACGGTGATCTTCGGCACGGTCGCCTCGGCATAGGCGAAGAGCAGTTTGGCGCCGTGCTTGATCAGCCCGCCATATTCCTGCGCCGTGCCGGGCAGGAAGCCCGGAACATCGACGAAGGTGACGATTGGAATCGAAAAGCAGTCGCAGAAGCGCACGAAGCGCGCAGCCTTGCGGCTGGCATCGGAATCGAGCACGCCGGCCAGCACCATGGGCTGGTTGGCGACGAAGCCGACCGTGCGGCCTTCGATGCGTCCGAAGCCGGTGACGATGTTCTTGGCGAAACTTTGCTGGATCTCGAAGAAATCACCCTCGTCGGCGACTTTCAGGATCAGCTCCTTGATATCGTAAGGCTTGTTGGCGTTGTCCGGTATCAGACGGTCGAGCGACAGATCGTGATCGGTGACCGACTGGTAGCATTCGATCTCGGGGATCTCCGATGTGTTCGAGGCTGGCAGCAAATCGACCAGCCGGCGCATTTGCAGCAGGGCCTCGACGTCGTTGTCATAGGCGCCGTCGGCGATCGAGGATTTCGTCGTGTGGACGGAAGCGCCGCCGAGGCTCTCGGCGGTCACCGTCTCGTTGGTGACGGTCTTCACCACGTCCGGCCCGGTGACGAACATGTAGGACGTGTCGCGCACCATGAAGATGAAGTCGGTCATGGCCGGCGAATAGACATCGCCGCCGGCGCAAGGCCCCATGATTACGGAAATCTGCGGAATGACGCCCGACGCCAGCACATTGCGCTGAAATATCTCGGCATAGCCGCCGAGTGCGGCCACGCCCTCCTGGATGCGGGCGCCACCGGCATCGTAGAGGCCGATGATCGGCGCGCGGTTGCGCAGCGCCATCTCCTGCACCTTGATGACTTTCTCGGCATGCGCTTCCGACAGCGAGCCGCCGAAAACGGTGAAATCCTTGGCGAAGAGATAGACCGGACGGCCGTTGACGGTTCCCCAACCGGTGACGACGCCATCGCCGGCGATCTTGGTCTTTTCCATGCCGAAGTCGGTCGAACGGTGCTCGACATACATGTCGAACTCCTCGAACGAGCCCTCGTCGAGAAATACGTCGATGCGTTCGCGGGCGGTCAGCTTGCCCTTCTTGTGCTGGGCATCGATTCGGGCCTGACCCCCGCCCATGCGGGCGATCTCGCGACGACGCTCGAGTTCCTTCAGCACGTCCTTCATTCTCGATCTCCTGCGCGGGCTGCTTTGTGGTAATGGTGCCCGCAGATGAGCGCAAGCGTCGCTTTTTCGAGGCGTTTTGTTGCGCTGCAACATGATGCCCTTGCATTTCAGAGCGAACTCAGCCATATGCACGGCATAGGCGCTTGGGCCGGATTGATCCGGCCTTCTCCTCGAATGAGACTGGTTGCGTCTGTTTTCCCTCTTTCCTGCTGATCGGCCCCGATTGGTTAGCAAGGCGGCGAAAAAGCCCCGTGGCATGATGCCTGCGGGCACGACAGCGCAGCCGCGCGGACGGACACGTCCGCCGCCTTGTCGTTCCATAACAATTGTCCGACGGCGGGTTGCGCCCTGCCGCCATTGATGTTTGCGGCCAGAGGCCGTGTGAAAGAAGAATATTTTGACCAACGAAAACACTTTGCCCGGCAACGACACTGGAGAACTCTCCGGTTTCGCGGCACTGGGAATTACGGGTGCGCTGCTCAAGGCCACCCATGCCGCCGGCTTCGCCGATCCGAAGCCGATCCAGGTCCAGGCTATCCCGCCCCAGATGGAAGGCCGTGACATTTTCGGCATCGCCCAGACCGGCTCCGGCAAGACAGCGGCTTTCGCTCTGCCGATCCTCTCCAAGATCATCGCGCTCGGCACCAAACGGCGTGCCAAGACGACCCGTGCGCTGATTCTGGCGCCGACTCGTGAGCTCGCCGTGCAGATCGAAGACACCATCAAGATCCTCGCCAAGGGCGCGCATGTCTCGACGGCGCTCGTGCTGGGCGGCGTCTCGCGCTTCAGCCAGGTGAAGAAGATCGCTCCCGGCGTCGATGTACTGATCGCCACGCCCGGCCGATTGACCGACCTGGTGCGTGAGGGCGACCTCATCCTCTCCGACACCAAATGGCTGGTCCTCGACGAGGGCGACCGCATGCTCGACATGGGCTTCATCAACGACGTCAAGCGCATCGCCAAGGCGACCGCGCCGGATCGCCAGACGGCGCTGTTTTCGGCGACGATGCCGAACGAGATCGCCGAGCTGGCCAAGGGCCTGTTGAAGAGCCCGGTTCGCGTCGAAGTCGCGCCACAGAGCACGACGGCGGCCGAGATCGTGCAGAGCGTCGTCCTTGCCCGCACCAAGCAGAAGCGCCAGGTGCTGTCGACAATGCTCGCCGACGAGGCGATGAAGTCCGTCATCATCTTTTCGCGCACCAAGCACGGCGCCGATCGGGTGACCAAGGACCTCGAGCGCGACGGCTTCAAGGCCGCCGTTATTCACGGCAACAAGTCGCAGAATGCGCGCCAGAAGGCGCTCAATGATTTCCGCGACGGCGCGGTGCGCATTCTGGTGGCCACCGACATCGCCGCGCGCGGCATCGACGTGCCCGGCATCAGTCATGTCGTGAATTTCGACCTGCCTGATGAGGCGGAGAGCTATGTCCACCGTATCGGCCGCACCGGCCGCAACGGCCGGGACGGCATTGCGATTACGCTCTGCGACCCGTCCGAGAACAGCAAGCTGCGCCAGGTCGAGCGCATCATCCGCGCCAAGCTGCCTGTTGTCGCCGACCATCTCGGCAGCCCCGATCCGCAGCGCAACCCGGCTGAGAAGAACGAGCGCTTCGAGCCTGCCAATGACCGCAACGAGCGCAATGGCCGTCGGGACGGCAGGCGGCCGGGCGGCCAGAACAACGGCTCCGGCAAGAAACGCTTCGGTGACAAGCCGGCCTTCGCTGGCGACCGCAAACCGGAAGGCGCCAAGCCCTTCAAGGGCAACAATAAACGCCGCTTCGGCGGCAAGCGTCCTGCGGCGCGGGCTGCGTAGGCAGGCCGCTTCGTATCGGCCGGGCATTTGCGTGCCCGGCTGGTCACCAGTGAGATAAAGGGCGACCGCGGTGAGGCTGCGGTCGCCCTTTCCGTATGGAAGCTCGGGCTACTTCGCGACCGCCTCGATCCAGACGGCAATTCTTTGTGCAAGGAAGGTCGTGGTCGATGGCGACAGGGCGTCGCCGGCGATGACGTGGTTGTCGGCATCGCCGGTGTCGTCGACCGGAACCAGTTCGTGCGGCGCGCCCCAACGCCCGGCGATTTCACGCGTGCGGTCAGACCGAACCACGCTGTCCGAATCCGAAAAGATGAAGAGGGCAGGGACCACCGCTTTCTCCACCGGCGCGCCATAGGCAAGTTCCGTCAGCGCCTGCATCGGCAGCGTCGCGGCAAGGGGATAGCTGGTGGTCCAGAACTTCTCGTGCAGCGCGTTGCGCGGCATGAAGCTGCGCTCTTTGCCGGCGACGAGTTCGGCTATTTGTTTGCCCCATCGCATGGTCAGGATATCGGCGCCCGACGCCTTGACGCCAAAATTCGGCGAGATGAACGCGATCGCCGCCACGCCGTCCGAAGCGCCCGGCTGTGTTGCCGCCCAGGCCGCCAGCGAGCCGCCGGTCGAAGTGGAGATAACGATCACCTTGTCGCCGATGGCCCGACCGATCGCGAGCGCCTCCTCATAATCGTTGATCCAGGCGTTGACGCTGCCTTGCGTCATGGCCGCGCCATCCTGCCCGTGGCCGGTGAGGCGGGTGAAGAACAGATTGGCGTCGAGTTGGTCGGCAACCTCGTCGGGCAGCGGGCGGAGTTCGCCTTTCGACGCCGAAAAGCCGTGGATATAGACGATGGACAGCGGTGTCCTGGCATGCACCATCGGATTGGCCCAGATGATTTCTTTCTCCAGCCCGTCACGGATGCCGGATATCGCCGCTTCCGTCCTGGCCACGTAGGCCTGCGGATCGTCGCCGATTGCGGATGGATCGAAGCGGATCGTGGTGTCGACGGGAACCCGCGGGCCGAGCACGAAGGCCAGTGCGAGGATGGCGACTAACCCCAGCACAGCAAGCACGATATGTCGCCCCATCGCAGACTCCAAACGCAACAACAACAAACCCACCGGGGTGGCCGGGAACAGGCAACGACCGGCCCGGCGATGAAGCCGCCGATCCGGTGGCTTCTATTCGCTCGGCGGCTTGCGGTCATAATTCAGCGGCCGTGCCTTCCAGCTCGTCATGAGGCTGATCACGCCTCGGTACACCGGTCTCGGCAACAGGCTGAGCAGCTTCAGGGGCCAGCTCGTCCGGCGCGGGAACGTGACCTCGAAGCCGCCGGATTTGATACCCCGCACCATGCGCCGCGTCGCTCGGCTGACCGGCATCAGCCCCGGCATGGGCAGCATGTTCTTCTCGGTCAGCGGTGTGTCTATGAAGCCCGGATTCATGACCTGGACGCGCACGTTCATCTTGTCGAAATCGTATTTCAGCGATTCGGCCAGGATGTTGATCGCCGCTTTGGTGCCGCCATAAGCGGCCGTCGTCGGCCAGCCGAAATAAGCGGTGACCGAGCCGACCAGCACGATATGGCCGCGCGCCCGCACGCGCATGCGTTCGACGACCGGCACCAGCCCGTTGATGATGCCGAAATAGTTGACCTCGAAAGAGCGGCGAAAATCGCTGACGACGAGAGCCTCGCCAGGCGTGGAAATGTAATTGCCCGCGTTTAAGACGGCGAGCACGATGGGGCCAAGCTCGTTCTCGATCGCAGCGACGGTTCTCGCCATGCGCGGCTCGTCGGTGACATCGCAGGGAAAAGCCTTCACCTTGCCTGGCATCTGCGCGGTCTCGACAATCAGCGTGTCGATCGGATCGCCATCGGGTGCCGTTACGGCCACCGCATAGCCCTGGGACGCAAGATCCCTGGCCAGCGAACGGCCGATGCCGCTGCTGCCTCCCGTGACCCAGGCGACGCCATGCTTCGGGTCGGCCCGATAGAGTGTCATGCTGCGCCCCCGTCGAATTGTTCTTGGCTTTTGCTCTAACCGCGAAGAAATCGAATGAAAAGAGCGGTTTTCGACGCCAGTCGCAAATGAACAGCGCGGATACGCCCGGCACCAGGGAGACGCCGGCGCAAATGCAGTGCGGAAAATGCGACTGGACCAGGCAAATTCTTGCCTTGAAACCGAAGCTTCGGGTTTCTAGGGTTTCGCCGCAGCTACACAAGGACTCCCGAATGCCCCGCTCCGTGATCGACGCTATCGGCAACACGCCATTGATCCGCCTCAACAAGGCTTCGGAAGAGACCGGCTGCGAGATTCTGGGCAAGGCCGAATTCATGAATCCTGGACAGTCGGTCAAGGACCGCGCCGGCCTGTTCATCATCCGCGATGCCGAAGAGCGTGGGCTGCTCAGGCCGGGCGGCGTCATTGTCGAGGGCACGGCCGGCAATACGGGCATCGGGCTGACGCTGGTCGCCAAGGCGCTCGGCTACCGCACCGTCATCGTCATTCCCGAGACGCAGAGCCAGGAGAAGAAGGACACGATCAAGCTGCTCGGCGCCGAGCTGATCGAGGTTCCGGCCGTGCCGTACAAGAACCCCAACAACTACGTGAAATTGTCGGGGCGGCTGGCTGAGCAAATGGCGCGGTCGGAGCCGAACGGCGCTATCTGGGCCAACCAGTTCGATAATATCGCCAACCGCGATGGTCATATCCGCACCACGGCGCAGGAGATATGGAGCCAGACCGGCGGCAAGGTCGACGGCTTCGTCTCGGCGGTCGGCTCGGGCGGAACGCTGGCCGGCGTCGCTTTCGGGCTGAAGGCGAAAAGCAGGGACGTCAAGATCGCCCTCGCCGATCCGCTGGGTGCTGCGCTTTACAGTTTCTACACCAGCGGTGAGCTGAAGTCGGAAGGCAGTTCGATCACCGAAGGCATCGGGCAGGGGCGCATCACAGCCAACCTCGATGGGTTCACGCCCGACTTCTCGTTCCAGATTCGTGATGAGGATGCGTTGCCGATCGTCTTCGACCTGGTCCAGGAGGAAGGCCTTTGCGTCGGCGGTTCGACCGGCATCAACATAGCGGGCGCGATCCGGCTGGCGCGTGAACTCGGCCCCGGCCATACCGTCGTGACCATTCTTTGCGACTACGGCACACGCTACCAATCGAAGCTGTTCAATCCCGAATTCCTGCGCGAAAAGAAGCTGCCGGTGCCCGGCTGGATGGAAGAGAAATCAGAGATTTCCGTGCCGTTTGAAGAGGTTGTGTGATGGCGCACAAGACCGAAGCGCTGTTTCGCGACGACGCCTATCTCAGGACGGCCGATGCCGTGGTGGTCGCCGTCAACGAGCGCGGCGGCATCGTTCTGGACCGCACCATCTTCTATGCCACCTCGGGCGGGCAGCCGGGAGATAGCGGCCATCTCCAGCGCGCCGATGGCAGCCGCATCGTGCTGGCCGCCACCATCACCGGGGAAACAAAGGACGAGATCATCCACGTGCCGGCGCCGGAACAAGCCGCGCCTGCGGTCGGGGAGCGCCTGAGGCTCGCTATCGACTGGGAGCGGCGGCACCTTTTGATGCGCATGCATGCCGCTTGCCATTTGCTCACCGTCGTCTGCCCGTTTCCAATCACCGGCGCGGCGGTTTCGGAACACGACAGCCGTGTCGATTTCGACATTCCCGACGCCAGCTTCAGCAAGGAAGACGTGACGGCGAGCCTGATGGGCTTGGTGCGGGCCGATCATCCGATCTTTACCAGGCTGATCAGCGACGAGGAACTGGCCGCCAATCCGGGTCTGGTGAAGTCCAAAAATGTCCGTCCGCCGCTAGGCACCGGCAAAATCCGGCTGGTCTGCATCGGCGAGAACGCTTCGGTGGACAGCCAGCCCTGCGGTGGTACCCATGTCAAAAGCACCGGCGAGATCGGCGAAATCCATATCGGCAAGATCGAGAAGAAGGGACGTGAGAACCGGCGCTTCCGCATCCGGTTTGGACTGATGCCTCAAACATGATCTCGAAAGCTGCGACGTTTTCGGACAAGATCATGCGGCAAGGCAACGTCTGGTCAATGGCGGCAGGAGAACCACAATGGCTGAAGACAGTCCTTTCACCGTCGACGCGGACTGGTTGCAGGAGCGTCTGGGCCAGCCTGGCCTGACGATTGTCGATGCATCCTGGTATCTCCCGGCGCAGAACCGCGACGCGCGGGCCGAATATGATGCCGGGCACATTCCGGGCGCCCGCTTCCTGGATCAGGACGCGGTCTCCGATCCGGACGCCGCGCTGCCGCATACACTGCCGTCGCCGCAGCATTTTGCCCAGTATGTCGGCGCGATGGGCGTTTCGGCCGATGACACGATTATCGTCTATGACGGCCCGGGCTTTTTCTCGGCACCTCGGGCATGGTGGATGTTCCGGGTGATGGGCGTCTTCCAGACCTATATCCTTGACGGCGGTTTCGATGGCTGGAAAGCGGCCGGCCGGCCAGTGACGGCCGAACCGACCAAAATCGCGCCCAGCGTGTTCCACGCCGATTTCGACGCCGGCCGGGTCGCCAGCCTTGCCGATATGCGCCGCATCGTCGAAACCCGGGAGAGCCAGATTGCCGATGCGCGCGGGGCAGGACGCTTCACCGGCGCGGAGCCGGAGCCGCGTGCGGGCGTCCGTTCCGGCCATATGCCGGGCGCGCGCAACTTGCCCTATTCGGCGCTGTCGGAACACGGCGTGCTTCTGCCGAAGGAGCGGTTGCGCAAGGTGGTCGAGGACGCCGGCCTCGATCTGTCGAAGCCTGTCGTCACTTCCTGCGGCTCTGGCGTTACGGCAGCGGTGATTACGCTTGCGTTGGAAACGCTTGGCCATACCGACAACAGGCTTTACGACGGCTCATGGACCGAATGGGGCGGTCTCTCCGACACACCAGTCGTGACAGGCAAGGAATGACGATGGAAAACGGCGAGCTGAAGGACATCGAAGTCACGGTGACGTTCCTCGAGATGCATGCACCACCGGCCGTGTCGCCGCCCATGCCCTACAACCGCCAGGTCGCACTCCTGAAAACCAAGGACATTCCGCTGCATTTCTACCGGTACCTGATGGATCGGGTGGGGCGTAAATGGCACTGGGTCAATGTGCTGAGGCTGGATGACGACGAGCTTTCTGCCGGCATCCACCGCGAGGATCGCGACATCAGGGTGCTCTATCTCGACGGCGCGCCCGCCGGGTTTTTCGACCTCAAGCCGCATCTGCCGGAAGAAGTTGAGCTTGCCTATTTCGGCATGATGGAACATGCCACCGGGCAAGGCATCGGCCGCTGGTTCCTGGGATCGGCGATCGCCGCGGCTTGGTCGTATGGACCGAAACGGGTGACGGTGCAGACCTGCACGCTCGACCATCCTGCTGCCTTGCCGCTCTACCAGAAGCTCGGCTTCGCGCCGGTGGCGCAGAAGAAGGAGACCGTGCACCCTCTGCCCTTCGCCGAGCGCTCGGCCAGCGTCATGCGGCCATAGCGACGCCCTCACAAAAGCTGAACCTCTCGTTCATCCGCGCTTCAGCCTGTCTCTGCGATCTTGCCCGCACATAATACGGGCCGAAGGAGAAAAGACATGCTGACCCGCCGTACCCTTGCCGCCGCGCTGATCGCGGCAATCGCAATGCCCGGTCTCGCCGCCGGGCAGGCGACAACACCTTCGGCCGCAACCATCGAACGAAAGCTCGAGGCGGCACCCCGTGTGAAGCTGCGCCCGAACGAGCGTGTCACCATCCGTGAGTTCAAGCGCCGGCCGGACCTGCGCCGCATGGCCCGGTCGATCGACATCCAGTCGATCAATTTCGCCTTCGGCTCGGCCGCGATTTCCAGTTCGCAATACGACAAGATCGACACTATCGCCGATGCGTTGCAGCGTATCCTGCGCCGCAATCCCGGGGCGCGCGTCCTCATCGAGGGCCATACCGACGCCGTCGGCTCCTTCCAATCGAACCAGATCCTGTCGGAACAGCGCGCCGCCTCGCTGAAGCGCACCCTGGTGCGCGAATTCGGCGTGCCGGCCTATGCTTTGGAGACGGTCGGTTATGGCGAGGAATTCCTGCTGGTGCAGACGCAGAACGAAAACTGGCGGAACCGGCGGGTCACCCTCCGTCGCTTTGACGACTTCATTCGCTGAGGAGTTCCGACAATCCGGTGAAGTTCGCCTTGCCTTGGTCGGCTGGAAAATGCCGGTCAAGGGCCAATGGTTGTCAGGAATCGGGTGGGAGGCAGGGGCTGAAGCGCATAACTTCCGATCAACGACATCGGAGATTTTCGCCATGACCATCCAGTTCAAAGCCTTGCCGACACAAGATGTACGAGCGCTTCAGCGCGGCGGACCCGATGCGTATGGAAACACGCCCGAGCGCAAAGTCTCCGACGGCGACGGCATGCCATGCCGGCATTGCCTGAAGAACATCTCCGCCGGAGACGACTATCTCATCCTGGCCTACCGGCCATTCCCCAAACTTCAGCCCTATGCCGAGACCGGACCGATCTTCCTTCACGCGCAGGAATGCGAGCGCACCGCGGAATCTCAGGCGCTTCCCGAAATTCTCGAAAGCCCGGACTATATCGTGCGCGGCTACGGCAGGGATGACCGCATCGTCTATGGCAGCGGCGGCGTCATTGCGACCGATGCGATCGCGGCGCGCGCCGAGGCTCTCTTGGAGCGCGACGACATTGCCTACGTCCATGTTCGCTCGGCGCGCAACAATTGCTACCAATGCCGGATCGAACGCACCTGAAGGGGCGCATGTGGGCGGTGCGATAGCAGAGCGCTGTCGTACTCCCGTCACACCAGTGCGGTACACGGGTAGTCGTCGATCGATTTGTCGACCGCGGATGAACCGGCGGCAAATCTCGACATCGAGGAAGCGGGGCCTTGGCTCCGCTTTTTTGTTTGCCTGAACCTCCCACAGAAAGTTTGTGCGCAAAGAAGCCGATGGGCTTCGACTATTTGCCTGGAGGGCTCAGTTAAACTTGCAATTGGCGCCGAGACGCAGGTTGCGGCACATGTTTTAAGCCCGAGCCGGGTGCAGGCCTGACAGCCGCCAATCCGGAAAGAAAAAACCCGCCGGGAATGACCGGCGGGCTGACGGGAGGCCGGTATCCTCTCAGGAGAATCAGGCCGCGAGAACCGCCTTCGGTTCGACCAGTTCGTAGCCGAGCGCTTCGGCGACCGCACGGTTGGTAATCTTGCCTCTGTGGACGTTGAGTCCATTGCGCAGATGATGGTCGTCGACCAGCGCCTTCAGGCCCTTGTCGGCGAGCTGCAGGCCATAGTGCAGAGTCGCGTTGTTGAGTGCATGTGCTGAGGTGACCGGCACGGCGCCCGGCATGTTGGCGACGCAGTAGTGGATGACGCCGTCGACCTCATAGGTCGGCTCAGCATGCGTGGTCGCGTGCGAGGTCTCGAAGCAGCCGCCCTGGTCGATGGCGACGTCGACCAGCACCGACCCCTTCTTCATGCCCGAAAGCATTTCGCGCGAGACCAGCTTCGGCGCCGCAGCACCCGGGATCAGCACGGCGCCGACGACGATGTCGGCGGAAAAGCACTCTTCTTCCAGAGCCTCCACGGTCGAGTAGCGGGTGTGGACGCGGCCGGCAAAGAGGTCGTCGAGCTGGCGCAGGCGCGGGATCGAGCGGTCGATGATGGTGACGTCGGCGCCCAGGCCAGCCGCCATCCTGGCCGCGTGCAGGCCGACGACGCCGCCGCCGAGCACAGTGACCTTGCCGGGCAGCACGCCGGGCACGCCGCCGAGCAGCACGCCGCGGCCGCCATTGGCCTTCTGCAGCGCCGTGGCGCCGGCCTGGATCGACAGGCGGCCGGCGACTTCCGACATCGGCGCCAGCAACGGCAGGCCGCCCCGGTCGTCGGTCACCGTTTCATAGGCGATGGCGGTAACGCCCGAAGCGAGCAGGCCCTTGGTCTGTTCCGGATCTGGAGCAAGGTGAAGATAGGTGTAGAGGATCTGGCCATCGCGCAGTTGGGCCCATTCGTTAGGCTGCGGCTCCTTGACCTTGACGATCATATCCGACTTGGCGAACACGTCGGCCGCCGTCTTGGCGATGGTGGCGCCGGCGGCGCGATAGGCGTTGTCGTCGGCGCCAATGCCAGCCCCGGCGCCGGTCTCGACCAGCACCTCATGTCCGTGGGCGACATATTCGCGGACCGAGCCGGGCGTAAGCCCGACACGATATTCATGATTCTTGATTTCCCGGGGGCAGCCGACGCGCATTTTCTTTTCTCCTGACACGGCCCTTCCGGGCTCGTTCCCTGTATTGACGCAGTCAACCACGAATCGTTGCGTAAGTGTTTGCGAATGCACTTGCAGGAGGGTTCGCTATTCGATAATTGTTGCGTAGAATGCGCAAAAATTCGCAGGAATCACGAAGAATGCCGCTCGACAGGATTGATATCGCCATTCTGGAGACCTTGCAGAAGGATGGCAGGATGCCGAACGCCGCCCTTGCCGAAAGGGTCGGCCTGTCGCAGTCGGCCTGTTCGCGCCGGCTCGACAATCTGGAGAAATCCGGAACCATCCGCGGCTATCATGCCCGGCTTTCCAATGCAGCACTTGGTCACCAGATGACGGCGATCGTGCACATATCGCTGTCGGGCCAGTTCGAGAAGACGCTGTCGGATTTCGAGGCTGCGATCAAGCGCTGCCCCAACGTGCTGTCCTGTCACCTGATGTCGGGCGAGTACGACTACATCCTCAGGATCGCGGCCAAGGACCTTGCCGACTACGAACGCATCCACAAGGAGTGGCTGTCGGCGATGCCGCATGTGACGAAGATCAATTCGTCTTTTGCCCTGCGCGAAATCGTCGACCGGACGGCGATGGGTCTGAAGCCCGAAATGGCCTGAGCGTTCTCAGCCTTCCACGCCTTCAGCCGTCTACGCCTTGGCAGCCTCCGTCACGATCCGGTCCATCGGGATATCGTGCGGCTGCGGGTAGATGGTGGCGATGCGCTGCAATTCGTAGCCGACGCCGATGACCAGCGGCTTGAACGGCATCGCCGCCAGCGTTCGGTCATAGAACCCGCCGCCATAGCCCAGGCGATAATTGCCGGAATCGATGCCGACGATCGGCGAGATGACGATGTCGGGCAAGACCGGTTCGCCCTCGGCCGGAATCGGAATGTTCCACACGCCCTTCTCCAGCCGGTCGCCCGGAACATAGGCCCGGAAGATCAGCGGCTGTGCCTTTTCGACGACGACGGGCAGCGCGGTGCGCCCGCCTCGTTCATTGATGGCGGCCATCCATGGCCGCAGGTCCGGCTCGCCGCGAAACGGCCAATAGAGGCTGACCATGCGGCCGGCGATATTGCCGATCACCGCGTCGAGGGCTCCGGCGATGCTCTGCGACATCGCCGTTCGCGCATCGGCGGAAACCGCGAGACGCGCCGCGATCAGGCGTTCCCGTTCGGCCTTGCGCCATCGTCTGACGTCGGTCCAATCGGCTATGGGCGCGTGAAACGCAGGATCGAGTTCGTGCATGAAGCATGGCGGCGAGGAATATTGCGCGGGACCCTGGTCGTCGTGATCGTTGGCCATGCTTCACCTCATCGCTGTTTTCCATAACGCTATACCCGGCGGCGGGATGCGACATGTGCATTCACGACATGGAACGACGAGTCTCGGGCACGGCCTTTGTGTTGCTGCATTGCACAAAAGCTCCTACATCAAAGGCAGGCGATATTGCTCGTCAGGGTGAACGCGATGGATCAAGCCAATCACCATGTCGTCGTCGTAGGGGCGGGGTTCGGCGGCCTCGAATTCACCCGCGCTCTCGCCGGAGCGCCCGTGCGCATCACCATGATCGACAAACGCAATCATCATCTTTTCCAGCCGCTGCTCTACCAGGTCGCGACGACGGCGCTGGCGACCTCGGAGGTCGCTTGGCCGATCCGCCACCTGCTGCGCAAGCGCAAGGACGTGACGACGCTGCTCGCCAATGTCACCGGCATCGACCGAGCCGGAAAACGCGTGCTGCTCGATGACGGCAGCACCGTCGCCTACGACACGCTGGTGCTCGCCACCGGTGCCCGACACGCCTATTTCGGCCACGATGAATGGGAGCCGTTCGCGCCAGGGCTGAAGACCCTGGAGGACGCCACCACCATTCGACGGCGCATTCTGCTCGCCTTCGAACAGGCCGAGCGGGAAACCGATCCCGCCAGGCGCCAGGCGCTGCTGACCATCGCGATCGTCGGCGGCGGTCCGACCGGTGTCGAACTTGCCGGCACCATTGCCGAACTGGCGCACGACACACTGCGCGGCGAATTCCGCAACATCGACACGCGCGAGACGCGTGTGGTGCTGATCGAGGCTGGCGACCGCATACTGGCCAATTTCGCGCCGAAACTGTCCGATTATGCCAAAAAGGCGCTGAAGCGGCTCGGCGTGACGATCGAACTCGGCCGGGCGGTCACGCGCTGCGACGCCGAGGGCGTCGTCTTCGGCGACACGCATCTGCCGGCGAGGACCATATTGTGGGCGGCGGGCGTTGCCGCTTCGCCGGCAGCCGAATGGCTGGGCGCCGCCGCCGATCGGGCGGGAAGGGTGCTGGTTGAACCCGATCTCACCGTCCCGGGCAGCCCCGAGATTTTCGTCATCGGCGACGCCGCTCTCGTGCTGCGGCCCGATGGACGGCCAGTTCCCGGCGTGGCGCCTTCCGCCAAGCAGGAGGGCCGCCATGTTGCCGCGACCATCAAGGCCAGGCTTGCCGGCGACCCGAGCGTACGGCCGTTCCACTACAAGCATGCCGGTGACCTGGCCACGATCGGCAAGCGCGCCGCAGCGATCGATTTCGGCTGGATCAGGCTGACCGGCTGGCCGGCCTGGTGGCTGTGGGGACTGGCGCACATCTATTTCCTGATCGGCTTCCGCAACCGGCTCGCGGTGTCGCTGAGCTGGCTATGGATCTACGTCACGGGCCAACGCAGCGCCCGCCTGATCACGCAGGGCGACGACGACAAGGGCTGATCTTCCGCGCTTGCGCCCGTTCATCCGCGCGTCATCAGTTGCTGATCGACTGAGAGCTCCGATGCGCGCAACTTCTTGAATGGACTCGAATAGGTTTCAGCGCGAAGTTCGCTTTGGGGCAGGGCTTTCGTGTCGTCGAAAAGGAGAAAACATGTCGCAGCCGCTCCATTCCGTCTCCCGCCGCAGTCTCCTCGCGGGCGCCGGCGCCACGGGCGCGCTGATTGCGCTTCACCCTTTCTCCGCCCGCGCCCAGGCTAACCAGGCGCATCTCCGGATCATGGAGACCACCGACATCCATGTGAATGTGCTGCCCTACGACTATTACGCCGACAAAGCGAATGACACGATGGGACTGTCGCGCACGGCTTCGCTGATCGACGCGGTGCGCAAGCAGGCTATCAATTCGATGCTGATCGACAATGGCGACCTGCTGCAGGGCAATCCGATGGGCGACTACATCGCCTATGAAAAGGGCATGAAGGACGGCGACCTTCATCCGGTCATGAAAGGCATGAACCTGCTCGGCTACGAGTGCTCGACGCTGGGCAACCACGAATTCAACTATGGCCTGTCGTTCATGGACAAGGTTCTGGCCGGCGCCAATTTTCCCTTCGTCTGCGCCAACCTGATCCGCGGCACCAAGCTTGCCGCGAACCCGCGCGACGACAAGCTCTACCTCAAGCCCTACGTCATCCTCGACAAGAAGATCAAGGACGGTTCAGGCACCGAGCAACCGATCAGGATCGGCATCATCGGCTTCGTGCCGCCGCAGATCATGGTCTGGGATCTCAAGAACCTCGAAGGTAATGTCAGAACGCGCGACATTGTCGAGGCCGCCAAGGCCTGGGTGCCGCAGATGAAGGAGGACGGCGCCGACATTATCATCGCGCTCTCGCATTCTGGCATCGACATCAAGCAGGGCGATATGATGGAGAACGCATCGTTCTTTGTCGCCGGCGTCGAAGGCATCGACGCGGTGTTCACGGGTCACCAGCATCTGGTGTTCCCTGGGAAGAAGGATTTTCAGGCGCTCGAAGGCGTCGATGCGCAAAAGGGTACGCTACAGGGCAAGCCCGCCGTCATGGGCGGCTTCTGGGGCTCGCATATGGGCCTGATCGATCTGATGCT
The DNA here is from genome assembly GCF_020165515.1 of Mesorhizobium sp. BR1-1-13. Lineage (NCBI taxonomy): Bacteria > Pseudomonadati > Pseudomonadota > Alphaproteobacteria > Hyphomicrobiales > Phyllobacteriaceae > Mesorhizobium > Mesorhizobium sp. BR1-1-13. Next base: position 9,851 of record NZ_JAIUIH010000003.1, on the reverse strand, counting down.
GGAGCGCGACGGATCGAAATGGAAGATCGTTTCCGCTACCTCGGAGGCGCGGCCGATCTTCGAGCGTGTCGATAACAAGAACAAGCCGACTGTCGCGGACGACAACCGCATCATCGCCGCGCTCGAGCAGGACCACCAGGCAACGCTCGCCTATGTGCGTCGTCCCGTCGGCAAGACCGCAGCGCCGCTCTATTCCTATTTCGCGCTGGTCGCCGACGATCCGTCGGTTCAGGTCGTCAGCCAGGCGCAGACCTGGTACCTGCAGGACATCCTGAAAAACACCCAATGGAAGAACGTGCCGCTGCTGTCGGCGGCAGCCCCCTTCAAGGCCGGCGGGCGCAACGGCGCCGACTACTACACCGATGTGCCGGCAGGCGACATCGCCATCAAGAACGTCGCCGACCTCTACCTTTATCCCAACACCGTGCGGGCCGTTGAGATCACCGGAGCGCAGGTCAAGGAATGGCTGGAAATGTCGGCCGGCATCTTCAACCGGATCGAACTTGGCAAGGCCGACCAGGCGCTCATCAACACCGACTTTCCGTCCTACAATTTCGACGTTATCGACGGCGTCACCTACAAAATAGATCTGTCCCAGCCGCCGAAATACGATGCCAAGGGCGGGCTTGCCAATGCCGGCGCCAATCGCATCGTCGACTTGATGTTCGACGGAAAACCAATTGATCCCAATCAGAAATTTGTGGTTGCAACGAACAACTACCGGGCCGGCGGCGGCGGCAATTTCCCTGACATTGATGCTTCCAGGATCATCTACGAAGCGCCGGACACCAACCGCGATGTCATCGTCCGCTACATCGTCAAGCAGGGCACGATAAACCCGTCGGCGGACGGCAACTGGTCGTTCGCGCCGCTGCCCGGAACCAGCGTCGTGTTCGAGACAGGGCCCAAGGCGAAGGACTTCATCGCTGAAGTGAAGTCGTTGAAGATCGAGCCGGCTGGCGAAGGCGAGGCAGGATTCGCGAAATACCGAATCCTTCTCTGATCGCCACTCGCAATTGGGCCGCGGGCCGTTTCGGGGCATGCCCGGCCAGTCGCCCGGCGACGAGATCAAAGGCGCGCCGGCATTGATTTGCCAGTTCCAGGTGCCGAGAGCTCACACACCGGACGAGGGTCGACACGGACCTGTTTTTGCCTGGCAGAAACGTCTAGGAGCACAGCCGGGCTTATGCGATAGATTAGCCATGCGTTATGTCATCGTCATCGCCGCCGTTGCGTTTTTCCTGATCTGGGACGGTCTCTACAACCAGGGCCGGTACCTCGATATGACGGTGAGGAATGTCTCTCACGTGGTGCGTTACGTCACCGGCAAGGCCTAGATTTGGCGCATCCTGGGCGCGTCGCAAGGACGCGCGGCACCCTGAACGGTTGACCTGACGGTTTCGTCGTCACAAAAGACCCCGGATTTTGATCAAGGAGGCGGGTTTGATCCGGCATATCGTTTTCTTCAGCGCGCGGCGCGGCGAGGATGTGGAGGCAGTGCGCTCGGGGCTGCTGGCGCTCGGCGGCATTCCCCATTCCAGCCTGTTCGAGGTGACGCTGAACACCAAGGTCGATCCGCTGTCGGATGAAATCGACGTGGTCGTCTATGCCGAATTCACGGATGCCGCCGCATTGGCCGCCTACAAGGCGCATCCGCTCTATGCGCAGACCACCAGCAGGGTCAAACCGTTGCGTGAATTGCGTTATTCCGCCGATGTGGTGGCGGGGAGCTGATCCGACACTCTTGAACCCTTTTGCGGAATGAGGCACACCGCGCCGGCATGATCCACACACCATCCACAGGCACTCATCCGCTGGACCACCTCGTGCTGCCGACCTTGAGCCTGGATGTGGCGCGGGCGCGGCTAACGGCCCTCGGCTTCATCGTCGCGCCGACAGGCATCCATCCATTCGGCACGGAAAATTGCTGCGTCTTCCTCGCGGACGGCACCTATCTCGAACCGCTGGCTGTCGGCGATGACCAGGCCGCGATGAGGGCCGCCGGCCAGGGCAATGTCTTCGTCGCGCGTGACCGACTCTATCGTGACCGCAATGGCAAGGAAGGTTTTTCCGCCGTGGTCCTGGCCACGGATGATGCCGATGCGGACCATGCACGCTATGTCGATGCGAGCCTGTCGGGCGGGGACATGCTGGGCTTTTCGCGCGCGTTCACCGATGCCTCGGGCAAAAGCGACATGGCGTCATTCAGACTGGCCTTCGCGTCGTCCGGGGGTTCAACCGATGCGTTCCTGTTCGCCTGCCAGCGCGTCAACGCGCCGGAAGTGGACCGCACAGCGCTGCAGGCTCACGCCAACGGTGCCACGGGAATTGTCGAGATCGTGGCAATCAGCGACGAGCCCGCCGAGCAGCGTCGGCTGATTTCCGTGGCAGCAAACGATCCGACCGCTGACGCGCGCGCCTCCATTTTTCGTCTACCTAACGCTGTCTTGACTGTGCTCGACCCGGCCTCTTTCACGGCACGCTTTGGCGTGCCCGCCGGTAAGCCGACGCAACTCCGCTTCGCGGCAGTCGTCTTTTCGGTTCAGCGTGCCGCTGTCGCGGCAGGTCTGCTTGCAGCCAATTCCATCAGATACGATATGTCGGGCAATGATATCGTCGTGCAGCCGGCATCCGGGCAGGGCGCGGCCTTCATCTTTCGGGAGATACAATGAGCAACGCCTTGGCGCCCAATTCATCGGTAACCGTCGGCAATGTCGTCTTCGACAACGCAGCACCGCTGTCGCTGATCGCCGGCCCTTGCCAGTTTGAATCACGCCAGCATGCTTTCGACATGGCCGGCGCGCTGAAGGAATTGACAGGCAGGTTGGGCATAGGCCTCGTCTACAAGACCAGCTACGACAAAGCCAACCGCACCTCCCTGTCGGCAACGCGAGGTGCCGGCATGGAAGCGGCGCTCCCGGTCTTCGACGAGTTGCGCAAGGAATTCTCCTTGCCGGTTCTGACCGACGTCCACACCGAGGAACAGTGCGCCATCGTTGCGCCGCATGTCGACGTGCTGCAGATCCCGGCCTTCCTGTCGCGTCAGACCGACATGCTGGTTGCCGCCGCAAGGACGGGCAAGGTGATTAACGTCAAGAAGGGACAGTTCCTCGCGCCCTGGGACATGAAGAACGTGGTGGCCAAGATCACCGGCTCCGGCAACGCCAATGTCTTGACCACCGAGCGCGGCGCCTCGTTCGGCTACAACACGCTTGTCTCCGACATGCGGGCCCTGCCCATTATGGCCGACATCGGCGCGCCTGTTATTTTCGACGCCACCCATTCGGTCCAGCAGCCGGGCGGGCAGGGCGGTTCCTCCGGCGGCGAACGCCGCTTTGTCGAGACCTTGGCCCGCGCGGCTGTCGCTGTCGGCGTTGCCGGCGTCTTCATCGAGACCCACCAGGATCCGGATAATTCGACCTCGTCCGACGGACCGAACATGGTGCCGCTGAAGGATATGCCGGCACTTCTGGAAAGGTTGATGGCGTTCGACCGGGTGGCGAAGGCCCGCTGACCCGGCGCAGCTGAAGGTTGTCGCCGCGGAGGACATATATCGGTCTGCCACGTCAGTAAGAAGTCACCTTCATACAGGCGAAAAAAGTCGAACAGACCGGCGGAAAAGTCGGGAACCTTCGATCTCGCCCCTCATTGTGAAAGTCCAGAGCAACGACAATGAGGAGCACATCATGACAACCCAGGCAGGACACACAGAGGCTATCGCTGCTTCGCGGGTTATCGGCACATCCGTCTATAACACCGAAGGCACGAAGATCGGCAGCATCGAGGACGTCATGCTCGACAAGCTGTCCAACGGCATCATGTTCGCTGTGATCGGTTTTGGCGGCTTTCTCGGCATGGGTGAAAAATATCACGCCATCCCATGGGCGAGTTTGGATTACGATGAGGACCGGGGCGGCTATGTCGTGCCATTCTCCAAGGACCAGCTGAAAGCCGCTCCCGCCTATTCGATCAACGAGCTGACGGGCGCCGATGGCGAGGCCGCACGTGACGCCTCCTACAATTACTACAAGGTCGAGCCTTACTGGCACTGACCGGCCAGCCTGACGTGAAAAGGCCCCCGCAAACGCAGCGGGGGCCTTTTACATGATCGCCTGCAGTGCCTACTCCGCGCTGCGGAGGGTCGACAGTTGCACCGCGCCCTGTGGAGGCTGCTGGTTGTCGCAGGACGTCAAGAACGCCGCCGCGATCAGGAACAAACTCACGATACCGCTCAACTCGGACATGGCGAAACTCCTCCTGTTTCGCCCCGCGCAGTTGCCATCATAGACCGGCGGCCACCCTATGGCGCATGACTTATGATGACAGGAATTTGCGCTTCGTGAATCGCGCCGGCGGCAATAATTGCCGGTGGCCCGATTGCCTTTTGCGCCGCTTTGGCTAAGACGGGCGCGACGTTTCGTCAGATCAATCGGGGACATCGCAATGACCGCCATCATCGACATTGTCGGGCGTGAAATCCTGGACAGCCGTGGAAATCCGACCGTCGAGGTCGATGTGGTGCTCGAAGACGGTTCGATGGGCCGCGCGGCCGTGCCGTCTGGAGCTTCGACCGGCGCGCATGAGGCCGTCGAACTGCGCGACGGCGGCGCCCGCTATCTCGGCAAGGGCGTGCTGCGGGCCGTCGAGGCGGTCAACGGCGAACTGTTCGAGGCGATCGGCGGCATGGAAGCCGAAAACCAGATCCACATCGACCAGACCATGATCGAACTCGACGGCACGCCCAACAAGAGCCGGCTCGGCGCCAACGCTATTCTCGGCGTGTCGCTGGCGGTGGCCAAGGCCGCGGCCGAAGCCGCCGGCCTGCCGCTCTATCGTTATGTTGGCGGCACCAAGGCGCATCTGCTGCCGGTACCGATGATGAACATCATCAATGGCGGCGCCCATGCCGATAACCCGATCGATTTCCAGGAATTCATGATCCTGCCCGTCGGTGCGCCGACGCTGCGCGAAGGCGTGCGCTGGGGTTCGGAGGTGTTCCACACGCTAAGGAAGAAGCTGAAGGACGCCGGCCACAACACCAATGTCGGCGATGAAGGCGGCTTTGCCCCAAACCTGAAGAGCGCGCCGGTGGCGCTCGATTTCGTCATGGAATCGATCGAGCAGGCCGGCTTCAAGCCGGGCGAAGAGATTGCGCTCGGCCTCGATTGCGCCGCGACGGAATTCTTCAAGGATGGCAACTACGTCTATGAAGGTGAGAAGAAGACACGCGACCCGAAGGCGCAGGCGAAATACCTGGCCAAACTCGCCGCCGATTATCCGATCATTTCGATCGAGGACGGCCTTGCCGAGGACGACTGGGAAGGCTGGAAATATCTGACCGACCTGATCGGCAAGAAGACGCAGCTCGTCGGCGATGATCTCTTCGTCACCAATACGGCGCGCCTGCGCGACGGCATCCGCATGGGCGTCGCCAATTCGATCCTGGTCAAGGTCAACCAGATCGGCTCGCTGACCGAGACGCTCGACGCCGTCGAGACCGCGCACAAGGCCGGCTACACCGCCGTCATGTCGCATCGCTCGGGCGAGACCGAGGATTCGACCATCGCCGACCTCGCCGTCGCCACCAATTGCGGGCAGATCAAGACCGGATCGCTGTCACGCTCCGACCGCATGGCCAAATACAACCAGCTCATCCGCATCGAGGAAGAACTCGGCAAGCAGGCGCGCTACGCCGGCAAGTCGATGTTGAAGGGCTGAGCCGGAGCATCGGACACAGGGATGGCGGCGAGGGGCGGGAATTCCCGCCCTTTTTCGTTGGAGCGCCTGTGGACGCGTCATCCGTAACCGTCCGTTAAGCACAATGGAGCGAAAAAGACCGTGGTCGCCTGAGTTCGCGACTGCGAGGGATCGGGCGATGTGGACGCGTCAGCACAAACAGAGAAACACCGGCCGGCTGATAATTCCCTCGCTCTGCGCGGTGTTCCTGGCCTATTTCGGCTTTCATGCCTATCACGGCGAGTTCGGCATCAATTCGAAATACCAGCTCGAGGCCGAGACTGTTGCCCTGCAGGCCCAGCTCGATGCGATCAAGGCGCGCAGGATGGAGCTGGAACGGCGCGTCAAGCTGATGCACGACGGCACGCTGGAGAAGGACATGCTCGACGAGCAGGCGCGTAAGGCGCTGAATTTGTCCCAGGCCGACGAGATCACCATCATGCTGCCGGTCTCGGCAAAGTAACCAATATCAGGTTAATCACCAATATTTTCAATGATTCTAATTGCTTAGTCGCATGCCAGCTATGCAATTTCGACATGGCGGAACACGTTCTCACGTGTTAGCCTCCCCAAAATCAGTGGGGAGAGCTGATCTCCCCTGAGCAGATTTCATCTTGCTCGAGCAGATTTTTATCTTGCTCGAAATGTCCGCGAAGAGCCGCCAACAGGGAGTGATGCATGGCAACCGCAGCCAGGAAAGCGCCTGCCAAGTCGAAATCCGACGGCAAATCGGGCCTTTCCGCGCCCAAACCAGTGGAATTCACCAAGGACGAGGAGCTTGCCGCTTACCGGCACATGATGCTTATTCGCCGCTTCGAGGAAAAGGCCGGCCAGCTTTACGGCATGGGCTTCATCGGCGGCTTCTGCCATCTCTACATCGGCCAGGAAGCGGTCGTCACCGGTATGAAGATGGCGCTGCTCGACGGTGACCAGATGATCACCGCCTACCGCGATCACGGTCATATGCTGGCGATGGAACTCTCGCCGCGTGGCGTCATGGCCGAACTGACCGGCCGCCGAGGCGGCCTGTCGAAGGGCAAGGGCGGCTCCATGCACATGTTCTCCAAGGAAAAGCATTTCTACGGCGGCCACGGCATCGTCGGCGCCCAGGTGTCGCTCGGCACGGGCTTGGCTTTCGCCAACCGCTATCGCGGCAACAACAATGTCACGCTGACCTATTTCGGCGACGGGGCCGCCAACCAGGGCCAGGTCTACGAAAGCTTCAACATGGCCTCGCTTTGGAAGCTGCCGGTGATCTACATTATCGAGAACAACCGCTATGCCATGGGCACCTCGGTATCGCGCTCCTCGGCGGAGACCGACTTCTCTAATCGCGGCGCCTCGTTCAAGATTCCCGGCATCCAGGTCGACGGCATGGACGTGCGTGCTGTCAAGGCCGCCGGCGATCTCGCCACCGAATGGTGCCGTGCCGGCAATGGGCCGCTGATCCTCGAAATGCAGACCTACCGCTATCGGGGCCATTCGATGTCCGACCCGGCGAAATACCGCTCCAAGGAAGAAGTGCAGAAGATGCGCTCCGAGCATGACCCGATCGAGCAGGTCAAAGCGCGGCTGATCCAGAAGAAGTGGGCAAGCGAGGACGAATTGAAGACCATCGACAAGGAGGTTCGCGACGTCGTCGCCGATGCCGCCGAGTTTGCCCAGCACGACGCCGAGCCGGATCCGTCCGAGCTCTGGACCGACATCGTATTGTAACGGGAGGGCAAGGACATGCCGATCGAAATTCTCATGCCCGCCCTTTCGCCGACCATGGAAGAGGGCAATCTTTCCAAATGGTTGAAGAACGAGGGCGACAAGGTGGTCGCCGGCGACGTCATCGCCGAGATCGAAACCGACAAGGCGACGATGGAAGTCGAAGCTGTCGATGAGGGCACGCTTGCCAGGATCGTGGTTCCCGCAGGCACCGAAGGCGTCAAGGTCAACGCGGTGATCGCCGTGCTGGCCGTGGATGGCGAAGACGTCGACAAGGCCGGTGAAGGCATCGGTGAAGAGCCCGCCAAGGCTGAAGCAGCGGCGCCGGCACCTGCGCCCGCCGCAGCCAAGAGCGAGGCGGCGGCACCTGTGGCGGCCGCGCCGAAGACTGAAGTCGCCGCCGATCCTGACATTCCTGCAGGCACCGAGATGGTCTCGACCACAGTGCGCGAAGCGCTGCGCGATGCCATGGCGGAGGAAATGCGCCGCGACGGCGATGTCTTCGTCATGGGCGAGGAGGTTGCCGAGTACCAGGGCGCCTACAAGATCACCCAAGGACTGCTACAGGAGTTCGGACCGCGTCGCGTCGTCGACACGCCGATCACCGAGCACGGCTTTGCCGGCGTCGGGGTCGGCGCGGCGATGGCGGGCTTGAAGCCGATCGTCGAGTTCATGACCTTCAACTTCGCCATGCAGGCGATCGACCAGATAGTCAACTCGGCCGCCAAGACGCTCTATATGTCCGGCGGACAGATGGGCGCGCCGATCGTCTTCCGCGGGCCGAACGGTGCTGCGGCTCGCGTCGCCGCCCAGCATTCGCAATGCTACGCCGCCTGGTACAGCCATATACCGGGCCTGAAGGTAGTAATGCCTTATACCGCCGCCGACGCCAAGGGACTGCTCAAGGCGGCGATCCGCGATCCGAACCCGGTCATCTTCCTAGAAAACGAAATCCTCTACGGCCAGTCCTTCGACGTGCCGAAGCTGGACGATTTCGTGCTGCCGATCGGCAAGGCGCGCATCCATAAGTCAGGCAAGGACGTCACCATCGTCTCCTTCGGCATTGGCATGACCTATACGGTCAAGGCCGAAGCGGAACTGCGCGGCATGAGCATCGACGCAGAGATCATCGATCTCAGGACCATCCGTCCGCTCGACTTCGACACCATCATCGCCTCGGTGAAGAAGACCAACCGGCTGGTCGTGGTGGAAGAAGGCTTCCCGCAGAACTCGGTCGGCGACCATATCGCCAACCAGGTGTCGCAGCGAGCCTTCGATTTCCTCGACGCGCCGGTCATCACCATTGCCGGCAAGGACGTGCCGATGCCCTATGCGGCCAATCTCGAAAAGCTGGCCTTGCCGAATGTCGGCGAGGTCATCGAGGCCGTCAAAGCCGTCTCATATCGCTGAACCGGGCGGGAGGACACAATGCCAATCAACATCACCATGCCGGCCCTCTCGCCCACCATGGAAGAGGGCAATCTGTCGAAGTGGCTGGTCAAGGAAGGTGACAAGGTTTCGCCCGGCGATGTCATTGCCGAGATCGAGACCGACAAGGCGACGATGGAAGTCGAAGCCGTCGATGAGGGCACGGTGGCGAAACTGGTCGTTCCCGCCGGTACCGAAGGCGTCAAGGTCAATGCGCTGATCGCCGTGCTTGCCGCCGAGGGCGAGGACGCAAGTGCCGCCGCGAAAAGCGGTGGCGATGCCGCGCCGGCGAAAGCCGAGGCACAGCAGGAGAAGGCGCCAATCTCCCCACCCGTGGGGGAGATGTCGACGAAGCCGACAGAGGGGCGCGCTGCCCCTCCCACGTCGCATTCTGTCACGCCCCCCTCTGCCCTGCCGGGCATCTCCCCCACGGGTGGGGAGATCGGCCAATCCTTGGAAGGGCGCACCTTTGCTTCGCCGCTCGCGCGCCGTATTGCCAAAGAGGCGGGCGTCGATGTGTCTGCCGTGACCGGCACCGGCCCGCATGGCCGGGTGGTGAAGGCCGATGTCGATGCCGCCATAGCCGGCGGCGGCGCCAAGGCAGCACCCGCTGCCAAGGCTCCGGCTGGCGCGCCGGCCGCTGCTCCCGCGCCGGTAAAGGCGATGTCGGACGATCAGGTGCTGCGCCTGTTCGAGGAAGGCTCCTACGAGCTGGTTCCGCACGACAACATGCGCAAGACCATCGCGCGGCGGCTGGTCGAGGCCAAGACCACCATCCCGCATTTCTACCTGACGCTCGACTGCGAGCTCGATGCGCTGCTTTCGCTGCGCACGCAGCTCAATGCGGCCGCACCGGTAAAGAAGACCGACAAGGGCGAGGCGCCCGCCTACAAGCTCTCGGTCAACGACATGGTGATCAAGGCGATGGCCATGGCCCTGAAGGCGGTGCCGGATGCCAATGCCTCGTGGACCGA
>NZ_JAIUIH010000029.1:0-1470 GCF_020165515.1 Mesorhizobium sp. BR1-1-13 | reverse complement strand
GACCGTCATGTGCCGGAACAGCGCGTAGTGCTGGAAGACGAAGCCGACATTGCGCTCCTGGATCGATTTCTGCGAGGCGTCCTCGTCGCCGAAGAAGATCTTGCCGCGCGTCGGCCGCTCCAGCCCGGCAATCAGCCTGAGCAGCGTCGTCTTGCCCGAGCCCGACGGCCCCAGCAACGCGATCAGCTCGCCCGACTTGATGTCGAGCGACACGTCATGGAGCGCGGGAAACCGCTCGAACTCCTTGCGCACATTGGCAACGCGAACTTCCATCAACAGTCCCTTTGTAGTGGCTGCATGGCGTTATCCCAAAACCGGTTCCCACTTTTGGGCGACATGCATCAATGTCCACGCGCCGCGGCGATCTCGGCGCCGTAACGCATCTCGAGAAGTGTCTTCAGGACCAGCGTCACCAGCGCCAGGCCGGCCAGCAGCGAGGCGACGGCAAAGGCGCCGACGGCGTTGTATTCATTGTAGAGGATCTCGACATGCAGCGGCATGGTGTTGGTCAGGCCGCGTATATGGCCCGACACCACCGAGACGGCGCCGAACTCGCCCATGGCGCGCGCATTGCACAAGAGCACGCCGTAAAGCAGCCCCCATTTGACGTTGGGCAGCGTCACATACCAGAAGGCCTGCCAGCCATTGGCGCCAAGCGACAGCGCGGCCTCCTCGTCGCCATTGCCCTGCTCCTGCATCAGCGGGATCAGCTCGCGGGCCACGAAGGGGAAGGTGACGAAGATGGTGGCCAGCACAATGCCGGGCACGGCGAACAGGATGACGATGCCGTGCGCCTTCAGCCAGGCGCCGAGCAGCCCCTGGGCGCCGAACAGAAGCACGTAGACCAGGCCCGAGATGACCGGCGAGACCGAGAACGGCAGGTCGATCAGCGTGGTCAGGAAGGCCTTGCCCTTGAACTCGAACTTGGCGATCGCCCAGGCGGCCGAGATGCCGAAGACGACATTGAGCGGCACCGAGATCGCCGCCACCAGCAGCGTCAGCCGGATCGCCGAGCGCGTGTCGGGATGGGCAAGCGCTTCGGTGTAGGCGCCGACGCCCTTGGCGAAGGCTTCGTTGAAGACGATGATCAGCGGCAACAGCAGGAAGATGCCGAGGAAGGCGAAGGCGATCGCCATCAGCACGGCCTGCGCCGGGCGGCTTTCGGTCACCGCCGCCGAGCGGCTGTCGTGATGCGGCTCGTAGGACTTGATCTCCGGATCAGCCATAGCGCTTGCGGCTCCATGTCTGCGCCAGGTTGACGATGAGCAGCATGAGGAATGACAAGGCCAGCATGATCGCGGCGATGGCGGTCGCCGCCGGGTAATTGTATTCCTCCAGCCGGATGACGATCAGGAGCGGCGCGATCTCGGACTTGTAGGGCAGGTTGCCGGCGATGAAGATGACCGAGCCGTATTCGCCGACGCCGCGCGCGAAGGCCAGCGCGAAACCGGTGACGATGGCCGGCGCCAG
>NZ_JAIUIH010000027.1:0-3187 GCF_020165515.1 Mesorhizobium sp. BR1-1-13 | reverse complement strand
CTGGCTCCGTGACGCTTTGGCTTGGCTTGTATGGTTCTGGCGGGCGGATTGTGTTTGGTGTTGCGGGATTTGGTTTTGTCCCGGGGCTTCGGTTTGGGTTTTTGCTGGGCTCTGAGGAGGGTTCTCAAATCAGCCGGGGACGATCAGCCGGATACAAGAACAGCCCGGGGTGAGCCGGGCTGTTTTGATTTGGTTGCGGGGACAGGATTTGAACCTGTGACCTTCAGGTTATGAGCCTGACGAGCTACCGGGCTGCTCCACCCCGCGTCACCTTGGCGGTAGGCCGAGGCCTACAAATAGGTAGATGGCTCACCAAATGAAAGGGCCGCTTTCGCGGCCCGTGATCCCTTGGCGGGCCTGTTCGTGAAGAGAAGATTTCTCTGCATCCAAAAATCATTTCGATTTGTGGAAGTGAGACTGAACGTGCGTTTAGCAGACCTGGCAGCGACCTACTCTCCCGCGTCTTGAGACGAAGTACCATCAGCGCTGGAGCGTTTCACGGCCGAGTTCGGAATGGGATCGGGTGCAGCCGCTCCGCCATAACCACCAGGTCGGCAAAACGCACGTTGTTTTCGAGAAGCTGTTTTTGTGCCAAGGCGACGTTTTTTGCAGGTGCTTCGGGCGAAGCCCGCAAGCGCGACTGCGCGTCGCCGGTCGTCCGGCGCCCTCGCGGAGCATAAGCCCGTAAGGGCCGCTCATGCGTGAGCGCTGGCAAGACCATCTGACTTTGTCAGATGGGCATAAGGAATGAGAACGATCAAGCCGATCGAACTATTAGTACCGGTAAGCTTCAAGCGTTGCCGCTCTTCCACACCCGGCCTATCAACGTGGTCGTCTTCCACGGTTCTCAGGGAATACTCGTTTTAAGGTGGGTTTCCCGCTTAGATGCCTTCAGCGGTTATCCCGTCCGGATATAGCTACCCTGCTATGCGGCTGGCGCCACAACAGGTCCACCAGAGATCCGTCCATCCCGGTCCTCTCGTACTAGGGACAGATCCTTTCAATATTCCTACACCCACGGCAGATAGGGACCGAACTGTCTCACGACGTTCTGAACCCAACTCACGTACCGCTTTAAATGGCGAACAGCCATACCCTTGGGACCTGCTCCAGCCCCAGGATGCGATGAGTCGACATCGAGGTGCCAAACAACCCCGTCGATATGGACTCTTGGGGGTCATCAGCCTGTTATCCCCGGCGTACCTTTTATCCGTTGAGCGATGGCCCTTCCACGCGGGACCACCGGATCACTATGACCGACTTTCGTCTCTGCTCGACTTGTCAGTCTCGCAGTCAGGCAGGCTTATGCCATTGCACTCAGCGAACGATTTCCGACCGTTCTGAGCCCACCATCGCGCGCCTCCGTTACTCTTTAGGAGGCGACCGCCCCAGTCAAACTACCCACCATACATTGTCCCGGACCCGGATAACGGGCCGCGGTTAGACATCCATAGTGATAAGGGTGGTATTTCAAGGGTGGCTCCACCTGAGCTGGCGCCCAGGTTTCAAAGCCTACCACCTATCCTACACATGCCACTACGAATGCCAATGTAAAGCTATAGTAAAGGTGCACGGGGTCTTTCCGTCTAACCGCAGGAACCCCGCATCTTCACGGGGAATTCAATTTCACTGAGTCTATGCTGGAGACAGCGGGGAAGTCGTTACGCCATTCGTGCAGGTCGGAACTTACCCGACAAGGAATTTCGCTACCTTAGGACCGTTATAGTTACGGCCGCCGTTTACTGGGGCTTCGATTCAGAGCTTGCACCCCTCCTCTTAACCTTCCAGCACCGGGCAGGCGTCAGACCCTATACGTCGCCTTGCGGCTTCGCAGAGCCCTGTGTTTTTGATAAACAGTCGCTACCCCCTGGTCTGTGCCACCCTCCTCTGCTTGCGCAGAAAAGGGTCACGCTTCTTCCGAAGTTACGCGTGCAATTTGCCGAGTTCCTTCAGCATAGTTCTCTCAAGCGCCTTGGTATACTCTACCAGACCACCAGTGTCGGTTTCGGGTACGGTCTATAAGGAGGAGCTATTTCCTGGAACCACTCCGCTGCCCGTTCAATCCGATAAGATTGGACAACTTGTGTGATCCGTCACTACCTCCAGGCCCACGAATATTAACGTGGTTCCCATCGACTACGCGTTTCCGCCTCGTCTTAGGGGCCGGCTAACCCTGCTCAGATTAACTTTAAGCAGGAACCCTTGGTCTTTCGGCGGGGGAGTCTCTCACTCCCCTTACGTTACTCATGTCAGCATTCGCACTTCTGATACCTCCACCACCCCTCACGGGTATGGCTTCATCAGCTTACAGAACGCTCCGCTACCGCTCGTGATTGCTCACGAACCCTAAGCTTCGGTGTATGGCTTTAGCCCCGGTACATTTTCGGCGCAAAGACCCTTATTTAGACCAGTGAGCTGTTACGCTTTCTTTAAATGATGGCTGCTTCTAAGCCAACATCCTGGTTGTTTTGGGATCCTCACATCCTTTCCCACTTAGCCATAACTTGGGGACCTTAGCTGTAGGTCAGGGTTGTTTCCCTTTTCACGACGGACGTTAGCACCCGCCGTGTGTCTGCCGACTAGTACTCCCAGGTATTCGGAGTTTGGTTAGGTTTGGTAATCCGGTGAGGACCCCTAGCCCATCCAGTGCTCTACCCCCTGGGGTATTCGGTCGACGCTCTACCTAAATAGATTTCGCGGAGAACCAGCTATTTCCGAGTTTGATTGGCCTTTCACCCCTAGCCACAAGTCATCCCGAACTATTGCAACAGTTATGGGTTCGGTCCTCCAGTAAGTGTTACCTTACCTTCAACCTGCTCATGGCTAGATCACTCGGTTTCGGGTCTAATGCGACGAACTGAACGCCCTGTTCAGACTCGCTTTCGCTGCGCCTACACCTAGCGGTTTAAGCTTGCTCGTCACACTAAGTCGCTGACCCATTATACAAAAGGTACGTGGTCACCCTTGCGGGCTCCCACTGTTTGTAGGCAATCGGTTTCAGGTACTCTTTCACTCCCCTTGTCGGGGTGCTTTTCACCTTTCCCTCACGGTACTAGTTCGCTATCGGTCATGCACGAGTACTTAGGCTTGGAGGGTGGTCCCCCCAATTTCAGACAGGATTTCACGTGTCCCGCCTTACTCGAGGACGATTGATCGCATTACGCGTACGGGGCTGTCACCCACTATG
>NZ_JAIUIH010000026.1:0-3943 GCF_020165515.1 Mesorhizobium sp. BR1-1-13 | reverse complement strand
CGCGTGCCCCGCCGCCCGGGCCGCCGGCGCCCTCCAACTCGAGGCCGACGAGCGCACCGTCCGCGACCTGCGCGTCGCGCTCGGCAGCGTTGCCACCAAACCCTGGCGGGCGCGCGCCGTGGAAGAGGCGCTGAAAGGCAAGGCGCTGGAGCCTGAGGCTGTCCGCGCGGCCAGCCTGCTCGCCATCGAGGGCGCCGTCGACCATGGCGCCAACCACTACAAGATCGAGCTCGCGCCGCGCGTCGTCGCGCGCGCCATCCTCAAACTGGGAGAAGCGGCATGACCGTTCACATCGCAAGACATGGCGACGCCTCCGACGGCGTGCTGGCACAAGCCGTCGGCGGCCGGCTGTCGCGCGTCGACGGCCCGGCCAAGATCACCGGCGCGGCCAAATACGCCGTCGAACAGCAGCTCGAAGGCCTGGCCTATGCCGTACTGGTCGACAGCACGATCGCGTCCGGCAAGGTGCGCGCCATCGATACGGCGCAGGCTGAGGCGGCGCCCGGCGTGCTGCAAGTGCTGACGCCGGACACCATCATCGCCTTGAAAACCGCGTCGGACTGGTTCGGCACGCCTCCGCCCGGCAAGCCTTATTGCCCGCTGGCGCGCGACATCAGCTTTTCGGGCCAGCATGTCGCCGCCGTGGTCGCCGAAACCTTCGAGCAGGCGGTCGCGGCAGCGGCACTGGTCAAGGTCGACTATGACGAAACGCCGGCCATCGTCGACCTCAACGATGTCAAGGCCGGCGACGGCATACCGATCGACGCCATGACCAAGGAATGGGGCGACGCGCAGGATGCCTTTGCGTCCGCCCCGGTCCGGATCTGCGCCGCCTACAACACGCCGCGCGAATACCAGGCGCCGATTGAGCCGCACGGCCTGATCGCGCGCTGGGAGGGCGACCGGCTCACTGTTTGGGAGCCGAGCCAGTGGCTCGACGGCATGGCGCGCACCTATGCCGAATGGTTCGGTGTGCCGTTCGAGAATGTGCGGCTGGTCTCGCCCTATATTGGCGGCGGCTTCGGCTCCAAGGCTCTGGCGCTCGGCCATGGCGCGGTTGCGGCGTGTGCAGCCAAAATGCTCGGCCGGCCGGTGCGCCTGGTGATGACGCGCCCGCAGACCTTCACCGGCTATGGCGGCCGCGCCGCGACGCGCCAGACGGTGGCGCTCGGCGCCGACGCGGAAGGAAAAATCCAGTCGATCGTGCATCGCGGCGTCAACGAGACATCGATCGATGGCATGTGGGTCGAGCCATTGGCCTCGGTTACCTCGATCATGTACGCGACGCCGAACTTTTCGTCTCGGCAGAACGTCGTGCGGGTAAATTCCGTGGTGCCGGGCGCCATGCGCGCGCCGGGCGAGAACCCTTCGGCCTTCGGCATCGAAAGCGCCATCGACGAGCTCGCCTACGAGGTCGGCATCGACCCTTTGGAGATCCGGCTGCGGAACTATGCCGAGCAGGACCCGGAAGTGAAAAAAGCTTGGTCCACCAGACAGTTGCGCGAGGCTTTTGCCACAGGCGCCGAGCGCTTCGGCTGGGCCAGGCGCACACCGGAGCCGCGTTCGATGCGCGACGGCAACCAGCTGATCGGCTGGGGCGTGGCCGCCGGCACCTATCCGGTGCGGCGCGCCTATGGCGAGGCGATCGTGCGCATCCTGGCCGACGGCTCGGTCGAGGTCGAAAGCTCCTCGATCGACATGGGCCAGGGCACCTACACCATCCTGGCGCAGACGGCGGCCGAGACGGTCGGCGTGCCGGCTGACGACGTCGTGGTGAAGCTGGGCGATTCCCGCTTTCCTCGCGCCGGCGTCGCCGGCGGCTCGCGCCTAGCCGGCGTCATGACCGGTGCCGTCTACAAGGCCGCCACCTCGGCGCTCGACCAGCTGGTCGGGCTGGCGATCAGCGACCCGCGCTCGCCCTTCCATGCGCTGCAGGCCAACACGCTGGTCGTCGCCAATGGCCGCATCACCGCGCCGCGCGGCGACGGTCCCGATGTGTCGATAGCCGAGCTCCTCAAAAGCGTCGGCCGCGACCGCATCGAGGCGACAGGCGACACCATGCCGGCCAATTCGAGCGCCGAGGACCGCTACAGGAACTACACCACCATCGCCATGGCGCTGCCGCACACCGAAGGCGACTATTCCCGTCACTCCTGGTGCGCGCATTTCATCGAGGTGCGGGTCGACGAGGATTTCGGCACGGTGCGCGTCTCGCGCGTCGTGTCGGCGCTGGATTCGGGACGGCTCTACAATCCGAAGCTGGCGGAAAGCCAGTGGAAGGGCGGCATCATCATGGGTATCGGCCAGGCGTTGCTGGAAGAAGGCATCATCGACCGCCGCCACGGCCGCATCGTCAACAACAACCTCGCCGACTATCTGGTGCCGACCAATGCCGACATCCCGGACATCGAGGTGATCTCGGTCGGCATCCCCGACCCGCACTCCTCGGTGCTCGGCGGCAAGGGCGTCGGCGAACTGCCCATCGTCGGCGTGGCGCCGGCGATCGCCAACGCGGTGTTCCACGCGACGGGGAAGCGCGTCCGCGATCTGCCGATCACGCTGGAGAAGCTGATCTGAGGTTCGGAGCTGCCAATCTCCTCCCGGAGGGGGTTGGCAGCTTGACCGCTAACGGCCACAGATAAGAAAAAACGCCGGTCTTTGGGTTCAGCCCTGTTAACCCCCACAATTGACACAGTACTAACATGTCGTAAATAAAAGAGGTGGCTTGGAGTAGATCTGGGATCGCACCAATTGGCTGCACCGGGGGGCAGACTCATGATGTGTGTTCAGAACTCGGCCGGTCATTGGACCGGGCTGGTTTCGACGAATTCGGCCCTACGCGGCAGCCTGCGCTCGCAGGCGAGCCAGCTTGCGCTGCGATCCGCCATCGGTATCGCCGCCGCTGCGTGCGCGAGCCTGTTGACTCCGGGACAGGCCTGGGCGGATTGCCTCGTCGGCGCCGTCACTGTCCAATGCGACACTACCTCCACCACCAACACGACGTCTCCCGCCAACCCACCCAATGATCGTGCCTATCAGGGCTTGTTAGGCGTGCCGCTCGACGTGACCGTCGATGCGGGAACGACGATAAGCGGGAATGGCCTTGCGGTTTCCAACCTCGGCCCCGGTGGCGTAACTGTTACCAACAATGGCACAATCAGCGTCGATGCCGGCAACGCGCCGACCGCAGGCGGCACGGCGGCCCTGTCGGTCTTTGGGGCCGGCGGCACGATCACCTACACGGGCGGGAGCATCAC
The DNA here is from genome assembly GCF_020165515.1 of Mesorhizobium sp. BR1-1-13. Taxonomy (NCBI): domain Bacteria; kingdom Pseudomonadati; phylum Pseudomonadota; class Alphaproteobacteria; order Hyphomicrobiales; family Phyllobacteriaceae; genus Mesorhizobium; species Mesorhizobium sp. BR1-1-13. Next base: position 686 of record NZ_JAIUIH010000026.1, on the reverse strand, counting down.
CAACAATGGCACCGGCAACGCGTTCGACGTGACGCAGACCGGGGGTGTCGGCTTGATAGACATTAACGCCTCCGGCAATATCTTTTCGGCGGCAGGCGAAGGCATCACCGTCCGCGACGTCGCGACCAACACCGGCATTTCGGTGATTACCAACAATGTCACCGCGCTGACGGCGGGCAAGGACGGCATCGACGTCCAGTCCATCTCGCTGACTGGCAACATCACCGAGGTCGCCAATGGCGACATCAAGGCGGGCAATGCCGGCATGGTGGCGGGGCTCCTCAACACTGGCGCGAGCGGCAACATCGACGTGACCGCCAACGGCTCGATCGACGCCCGCTTCGGCATCGACGCCGAGAACTTCGGCTCGGGCTCGACCACGGTGACCACCGTCGGTCCGGTCACTGCGACCGGCGGCAACGGCATCTTCGCGCGGTCTGCCGGCGGCGCCGTCACGGTGACCGCGGGCGACGTGACGTCCGTCGGCAACACCGCCATCATCGCCCGGCAGGCCAAGATTGCCGGCTCGGGCATTATCGACGTGACCGTGGGCAACGTCTCGGGCACGACCGGCATCGAGGCGACCAACAGCGGCACGGGCGCGATTGCCGTCACCGCCAATGGCACGGTCACCGGCACGCTCGCCGAGGGCATCAAGGCGACCGGTAACGGCGCGGTGGGCGTAG
>NZ_JAIUIH010000025.1:0-12762 GCF_020165515.1 Mesorhizobium sp. BR1-1-13 | reverse complement strand
CCCCCCCCCCCCCCCCCCCCCCCCCCCCCCCCCCCCCCCCCCCCCCCCCCCCCCCCCCCCCCCCCCCCCCCCCCCCCCCCCCCCCCCCCCCCCCCCCCCGCTCCTGTTTGGTATCAGCTTCGGCCGTTAGTGGCCGAAGAGATTCCGGTCACTGCCCTGAGGGGCGGACTTCTGTACGTCACCCGACGAATTGAGCAGCTTGTAGACGGGCGAACCGCTGTCGCGGATCGAAGCCGTGTGCGACTTGTCGACCGAGGTGACGGCAGGCTGGTTGGCACCATTGGAGCCGTAGTTGTCGCTGGCGGCCAAAGCGCTGCCGGAAACGGCCAGAACGGCGGCGGCGGCAAGGATGATCTTCTTCATTTCAAGTCTCCTGAATTCTCAAATTCCACGCAGTGGCGGGCTTACCCGCCAGCTGCTGAAGGATCGGCTGTTAGTTGTTGCCGAAGAGGTTACGGTCGGCACCCTGAGCAGGGGCCTGGGCAGCCGGTTCCGACTTCCTGGTCGAAGCGGTGTACGAGCTGTCGGTCGAGGTGGCCGCGGGCTGATTGGCGCCATTGGAGCCATAGTTGTCGCTGCCGGCGAAAGCGCTGCCCGAAACGGCCAGAACGGCGGCGGCAGCAAGGATGATCTTCTTCATTTCAAGTCTCCTGAATTCTCAAATTTCGCCAGGACGGCGGAAGGCCGCCGTCAACTGGAGATCGGCTGTTAGTTGTTGCCGAAGAGGTTACGGTCGGCACCCTGAACAGGGGCCTGGGCAGCCGGTTCCGACTTCCTGGTCGAAGCGGTGTACGAGCTGTCGGTCGAGGTGACGGTAGGCTGGTTGGCGCCATTGGAGCCATAGTTGTCGCTGCTGGCGAAAGCACTGCCCGAAACGGCCAGAACGGCGGCGGCAGCAAGGATGATCTTCTTCATTTCAAGTCTCCTGAATTCTCAAATTCCGCCAGGACGGCGGAAGGCCCGCCGTCAACTGGAGATCGGCTATTTAGTTGTTGCCGAAGAGGTTGCGATCGGCGCCCTGGACAGGCGTCTGGGCAGCCGGTTCCGACTTCTTGGTCGAAGCGGTGTACGAGCTGTCGACGGCGGTGGCCGCAGGGGCATTCGAACCATAGTGGTCGCTACCAGCGAAGGCGCTGCCGGAAACAGCCAGAAGGGCGGCGGCAGTGAGAATGATCTTTTTCATTTTTTGATACTCCAGTATTTTTCCGTCCGTCTAGCGGCGTGTCTTGGGAGGAAATCGCGTCGTTCGGACAGCCCCGATGTGGGAAAGCCATGGCGCCATTTCCAATCACGAAGTTTTTCCGTGTGGACCAAGTTTCCACTACTTGAAATTGTGCCAAGGCCTTCTACATTCGTTTTTTTCCCTTTATTATCAAGTACTTATTTTAACAGACCGTGCGATCACCAACTGTGTCGAAGGCCCAGTGTTCACACCGTCCTGCACGCATCGTCAACAGAAACGAACCGTTCGGTTCGATTTTAGTGGACGCTAATAGTCACTTTTCGAAACTGTTAACCTTTTTTGGTCCGCCACGAGTTGAATTCCGAGGCGGCGAGCCGAGCCTTTCTGCCCCTTCAACGACGGCCGCACCGTTTCCCATGCGTGTCGCGCGGCATGGATGCGATGTCGTTTTCATGCCGACGACAAGTCGGCGATCATGGTTAGATCCTGCCATCTCAGGTGCCGCCGCGTGACGACGAGGCGGAGAATTGGGAAGCCGGTCAGAATCCGGCGCTGCCCCCGCAACGGTGGTGGAGTTCAGGTCGCAACGGGAGACCACTGGGCAAAGGCCTGGGAAGGTGTCGCGACAGTCCGCAAGGACAGCTCCAGAGCCCGGAAACCAGCCTGAGATGTTGGACTCGACTGATCGCGGCGGGCGGTCAAGAGGCGGATGGTGCATGTCCGGCGCAAGCCGGCGCGCGGCTTGATCCTTCCTCTCTCCCCTCCGTTCAGTCCTTCAATGTGAGGACAGGACTTCAATGCGAGGACAGGACATGGATGCGCGCAACGACATGCTGAAACGGCTGCAAGGCCGCAGGGACGGCTTCTCACTCGAGCAGCCCTTCTATACCGACGCCGATTACTTCAAGCTCGACATGGAGCTGATCTGGTACCGCGACTGGCTGTTCATCGGCCATGATTGCGAACTGCCCAGGCCCGGCAGCTTCATCACCGTGCAGATCGGCGACTATCCTGTCGTGCTGGTGCGCGACCAGAAGGGCAACATCAACGCCTTCCACAATTCTTGCCGCCATCGCGGCAGCCGCGTCTGCAACACCGACAAGGGCACGGCGGCGAAGCTCGTCTGCCCCTACCATCAGTGGACCTATGAACTGGACGGCAGGCTGCTGTTCGCCAGGCAGATGGCCGAGGGCTTCGACAAGAGCCAGTTCGGCCTGAAGCCGGTCGCCTGCGAAAGCGTCGGCGGCTACATCTTCATTTGCCTCGCCGACGAGCCGGCGGATTTCGCGCCGATGCGGACGATGATCGAACCCTATTTGGCGCCGCACCGGCTGCGCGAAGCAAAGGTCGCCTTCGAGAGCACCATCGTCGAGAAGGGCAATTGGAAGCTGGTCTGGGAAAACAACCGCGAATGCTATCATTGCGCCGGCAACCATCCGGAGCTCTGCAAGACCTTTCCTGAGGCGCCGACCGTGACCGGCGTGCAAGGCGCCGACAGCGACCCGGAGATGCTGGCGCACTGGGCCAAATGCGAGGCCGCCGGCCTGCCGAGCGAGTTCCGCATCGACCCGGCCGGACAATACCGTGCCACCCGCGCGCCGCTGCTGCGCGATGCCGTCAGTTACACGATGACGGGAAAACGCGCGGTCAAGAAGAACCTGTCCGACAGCGTTGCCACCGACCGCATCGGCTCGTTGCTGCTCTATCACTATCCGACGACCTGGAACCACATCCTCGGCGACCACGCCGTCACCTTCCGCGTGCTGCCGATCAGCGCCACTGAGACCGCGGTGACGACCAAATGGCTGGTTCACAAGGACGCGGTCGAGGGCGTCGACTATGACCTCGCCGAACTCACCCATGTCTGGACCGAGACCAACGACCAGGACCGCCGCATCGTCGAGGAAAACGCCTTCGGCATCCTGTCGCCGGCCTATGAACCCGGTCCCTATTCCGAACTGCACGAAGGCGGCGTCCTCCAGTTCGTCGACTGGTACGCGCGTTTCATCGGTCCGCGGCTCGCCGAAGACGGCCGGCCGGCCCTGCGCAGCGTTGCTTGAGAGGTGAGGGATGAATGCGATGACGGATCTCGGCCTCTATCGCCATCTCGATCAGATGGCGCCCTGGAACGACAGGCTCCAGGTGCTGGAAGTGATCGGCGTGAGCGACGAGGCGCCTGATGTAAAGACCTTCACCTTCCGCTCCGACAACCAGACCTGGTTCCGCTACAAGCCGGGCCAGTTCGTGACGCTGGAACTGCCGACAGCGGATGGGTTGCTGATGCGCACCTACACGCTGTCGTCTTCGCCTTCGCGGCCGTTCTCGATCGCGGTGACGGTGAAGGCGCAGGCCGGCAGCACTGGCACGCGCTGGATGTTCGACCATTTGAGGCCTGGTTCGCACGTCAAGGCGTATGGGCCGGCCGGAGACTTTTCGCTGCACAGCCACCCGGCGGCCAAATATCTGTTCATTTCGGCCGGCTCCGGCGTGACGCCGATGATGTCGATGCTGCGCTGGCTGAATGACTGCGCGCCATGGACCGATGTCGGCTTCGTCAACTGCGCCCGCCGCCCCGAAGAGATCATCTTCCGCAGGGAGCTGGAATTGCTCGGCAGCCACATGCCCGGCCTGTCGCTCGGTTTCATGATCGAGGAGCGGTCGAGCCGGGAGGGCTGGTTCGGCCATATGGGCCGCATCGATGCCATCCGGCTGCCGATTTTGGCGCCCGATTTCCGAGAGCGCGAAATCTTCTGCTGCGGCCCCGACCCCTTCATGCGTGCCGTGCGCGGCATGCTCGAAGCCGCCGGCTTCGACATGGCGAGATACCATCAGGAGAGCTTTGCAGCGCCGCTGGTGGAGGAAATCCCGGCGCCGTTCGCCTCGCCGACTGGAGACGGCGCAGCCATTCCTGTCGAAGCCGCGACGCCGATCCGGTTCTCGATTTCGGATGTCGATGCCGCATGCGTCGCCGGCCAGACGGTGCTGCAGACGGCGCGCGCCTCGGGAGTCAGAATCCCCGCCGCATGCGAATTCGGCCTGTGCGGAACCTGCAAAGTCAAGAAGCTCTCAGGCGAGGTCGAGATGAGCCACAATGGCGGCATCCTCGATCATGAGATCGAGGACGGCTTCATTCTCGCCTGCTGCTCCAAGCCGCTCTCGGCGCTTGACATCGAGGCCTGAGAGCCGCTGGCCTGGCCGCTCTTTCTTGCAAGGAGGGGTCAAGTGTTTGATCCTTTCCTGCTGCAAGGCTGTGGGACGGCCGACAACCCCATCTGCGCGCCGCTGCACCCAAGGAGCGGCGGCAGCCGGAGATCTCAGACGCCGTAGCGCTCCGTCCGGATGATAGCCGCTGGAATGCCGGCATCGATCAGCGCCTGGGCGGCGGCGGACACGAACGCGTTGGAGCCGCAGACAAAGGCGAGGCCGGGCGGGCGGCGCAGCCGCGCCATGGATTGTATCATCATGGCGACGTCGATCCGCCGCGAATAATCCGTCGGCCGGCGCGCGGCTTCACGCGTCAGGGTCAGCACAAGGCCGAAGCCGTCGTCGCGATCGTCGAGGCCGATCAGCTCGTCGCGAAAGATGACTTCGTCCCACAGCCGCGCCGAAAAGACGAGGATGACCGGCATCGTCGACTTCTGCGCGGCACGATGGCGGACCATCGACATCAAGGGCACGACGCCGGAACCGCCGCCGACCAGCAGAAGCGGTCGCTCATCACCATCGGGCCAGATGAAATGTCCGCCGAGCGGGCCGCGCAATTCGATCTCGTCGCCGACCGCGGCGACCTCGTGGAAGAAGGGCGAGACCTCGCCGTCTTCGAGCCTTTCGATCGCCAGTTCGATCACCGGACCGACCTCCGGCGCGGAGGCGATGGAATAGGCGCGGCGCGCCTGATAGCCGTCAGGCGCGGTCAACCTGACATCGACATGCTGTCCGGCCCGGTAGGCAAACGGCCGCGACGGCTGGAAAAAGAAGCTGGTGACACGCGGCGTGCGCTTTTCCATGCGGACGATCCTGGCTGTCTGCCAGGGCGACAGTGTTTGCCCGGGTGATTGTGCCGACGGCACCTCGCTCATGGATCGTCCGTGTAGCGCTGTTCGCGCCAGGGGTCGCCATAGATGTGATAGCCGCGCAGCTCCCAGAAGCCGGGCTCGTCGCGTTCTGTGAACTGCAGGCCGTTCAGCCATTTGGCCGATTTCCAGAAATAGAGATGCGGGACGAGCAGCCGCGCCGGGCCGCCATGGTCGGGCGTGATCGGCTTGCCTTCGTAGAGCAGCGCCACCATCGCCTTGCCGGTTGTGAGATCCTTTGTCGGCACGTTGGTGGTGTAACCGTCGAAGGATAGCGCCAGCGTGAAGGCGGTCGGCGGCTCGATGCCGGCATCCGCAAGGATATCGTCGACCAGCACGCCCTGCCAGAGCGTGTCGAACTTGGTCCAGGCGGTCACGCAATGGATGTCGCGCGTCATCTTGGTCAGCGGCAACGCATTGAACTCGGCCCAATTCCATTTCTTGATCGGGCGCGGCCCGTGCTTCAGCGTGAACGACCAATCCTCGGTGCGCAGGCGCGGCGTCGGCCCCGCCGACAGCACCGGAAATCCTTGCTCGAGATATTGGCCGGGCGGGATGCGCGCGTCGCCATCCGTCGGTGGACGCCGACCTGAAAAGAAACCTCGCGTGACCATTGCGGCAATTCCCCTGCATCGGGCCCAGATGTCGGGCCATGTGTCGGCCTTGCGCAGTGTTCTCGAAGACGCGGTGGCGGGCAACCTGAATCTTGATGGGCGCGGCGACATAGATCTGGGCATCGCCTCGTTCCACCAGCAGCAGCACCGATTTGCGGCCTGACTTGCCGGCCTGCGCGATCGCCTGCGTGGCCTGCCTGGCGCTCTTCACCGGCATCTGGTTGACGGCGATAATGATGTCGCCGGGCTGGACGCCGGAAGCCGCCGCGGCCTTGTCGGGATTGACGGCGGCGACCACCGCGCCACGCTGGTTGTCGGGGAGGTTCATCTGCTGGCGAATATCGGGCGTGATGTCCATCAGGCCGAGCCCGATCGCCGGCAAGCGGGCCCCCTGCCCGTTTCCCGGCGCGCCGGAATCACCAGATACCGACGCGGTCTGCGCATCGTCGCCATTGCGGCCGACGTCGACGGAAAGCTGCATGGCTTTGCCATTACGCCAGACGTCGAGCGTTTCCTTCTTGCCGGGCGAGACATCGGCGACGGCACGCGACAGGTCCTTGGGGTCTTTTATCTCCTGGCCGGCGAAGCCGGTGATGAGGTCGCCGGTCTGGATGCCGGCCGCGGCCGCCGGCGAGCCCTCGGTGACCGAGGAGACCAATGCGCCGCCGGGGTGATCGAGACCTATGGCGCTGGCAACGTCCTGGGTCACCGGCTGGATCTGGACGCCAAGATAGCCGTATTCGATTTCGCCGCCCTTCATCAGCTTGGCGACCACCTTTTGCGCCTGGTCGGACGGAATGGCGAAGCCAACGCCGACGCTGCCGCCATTGGGCGAATAGATCGCGGTGTTGATGCCCACGACGTTGCCGCTCACATCGACCAGCGGACCGCCAGAGTTGCCGTGGTTGATCGGCGCATCGATCTGGATGAAATCGTCGAACGGCCCGCTGTGGAGATCGCGGCCGCGCGCCGAGACAATACCTGAGGTGACCGTGGTGCCGATGCCGAACGGATTGCCGAAGGCCAGCACTTGATCGCCCGGCATCAACTTATCGGAATCTCCCCATTTCACCGTCGGCAGGGGCTTGTCGGCCTTGATCTTGATCACCGCAAGGTCGTTCTTGGCGTCGCGGCCGACCAGCTTGGCGGGAAGCTCTGTACCGTCGTCAAGCGTCACCTTGATCGAGCTCGCACCGTCGATGACATGGTTGTTGGTGACGATGGTGCCGTCGGCGCCGACGATAAAGCCGGATCCGAGCGCTTCGGCGCGCTGCGACTGCTGCGGTGGCGCTTTCGGTCCGGGCATGCCCTGGTCGCCGAAGAACTGGCGGAAATAGTCGTCGAAAGGCGAGCCGCCGCCGTCCAGGGGCGAGGCATCGCTCATGACATCCGGTTGCCCCTTCATGACGGTCGTAACCGTCACCACGGCCGGCTTGTCGGCTGCCACGATAGGGGCAAAGGAGCCGTTCGGGGCCGTTACGCCGGCTACGGGAGTCTGTGTCGTACCGACGGCGTTGCGGACGTCGTTCGGGCTTTCGGCGAAGGAGGCTACGATGGGAGAAATGATCAGCGCAGCGCCCAGCAGGGCCGCGACGCGATGTCTATGAAGAATGCTTATGGGTGACATGGTCGTTCTGTCCGGGCGAGAGTTGAACTTGGGCCGCGGATGGTTCGGGGAAAAACACCCGTCGGCTGTCGACAGCCGGATTGCCTGTCTCGCCGCGCATGGCAGCCGGCCGGATCGACAAACCAGCATCTAGGGCGCGGATTGGCCCGATTTAGGGTTTTCGGGCGACCTTACGAAGATTTAATTTTAGAGCTGGCTTATGGACTAGCCGCTCGGCTGAGATAGGCCGAGGCGATCTCGCGCATGCGCTCGCCGTCGAAACTCGGGCCGTGACCGCCATGGCCGATGCGGATCGGCAGGTCGAGCAGGCGCCGCATGGTGAGGCAATAGGCCGACTTGTCCGAGTCTGGCAGGTCGTCGATCAGCCGGTCGTCATAGATGGCGTCGCCGCTGAAGAACAGGCCGTCTGCTTCGTCGAACAGCGCGATCGAATCCGGCGAATGCCCGGGTAGATGCAGCACGCGGAAGCGGCGGTCGCCGAGATCGACGACGTCGCCCTCGTCGAGGGTGCGCGTCAGCGGCGCTGGCGGAATCTTGTAATCCGCAGCCTTCCAGCCCGGCACCGGCAGTCGCGAGACGGCGCCGTCGAGGTCATGGAACATGTAGGCGTAAGTCGCCGCCTCATCCATGTTCTCGAACTGCGCGGCGCTCATCCTCGGTCCCGCCCGCAGCGCGAATTCATGCAGCGAGCCGACATGGTCGAGATGGATGTGGGTGGCGACGACGATGAGCGGTTTGCCGGCCCGGGTTTCGATCTCCGGCGCCAGCGGGCAGATGCCCATGCCGGTATCGACCAAAAGGTCGGCGTCCCGGCCGGTGAGATGCCAGATGTTGGCGCGCACATAGTCATGCACGAACGGCTCGGTCAGCATGGTCGTCTTGTCGTCGACGATGCTCCTGCTGAACCAGTTCTCCATCAGAAGCGGCCCGGCATCAAACGTGAGCCTGGCATCAAGTGTGAGCCTGGGATCAGGTGTGAGCCTGGGATCAAGTATGGTCCCGACATCAGACGAAGGGCTTTCCGACCTTGTATTTTTCCGGCACCAGCCGCTTCAGGTAAGCCATGCCGGCGTCGGACAAATGGTTGGCGTCCGGCTTCATGAAGTTCTCGGGCATGTGGCGGGTCTTGCCGGCGACGTTCTTCAGCCGCACCTTCTTCAGCACGGTTTTGGCGCCGTCATATTGCAGCGCCACGGAGCCGCCGCCCTGTTCGGCCACGGTGACCGCGAAAGCTCCCGCGTCGAACGCCTCCTGCGCGTCGACGGCGCTGATAGCGCCGACATAGCCGCGCGGCATGTAGCCCAGCGCATCGACGCGGGCGCGCTTGCCAGGCAGCCCTTCGGCGAGCGCCCGCTCGAGTGCCGCCGGCAGGTCGCTGCCCGATAGCTTGACGTTGCCATGCTGGTCGCGCTCCAGCTTCTCCGGCGGCACCAGGCTTTCAACCAGCGCTTTGCCGTCGGCGGTGCTGACCCCTTCCGAGACGGCGACGATGCAGCGCTTGTGGCGGTCGAGCGTGGCGCGCACGTCCTCGATGAAGGCTGTGGCCGAGAACGGCCGCTCCGGCACGTAGACGAGATGCGGACCACTGTCGGGATCGAGCTGCCAGGCCGCGGCCGCGGCCGTGAGGAAGCCGGCGTGCCGGCCCATGACGATGCCGACATAGATGCCGGGCAGAGCGCGAAAATCGAGATCGACGGACAGGAAAGCGCCGGCGACGAACTCGGCCGCCGAGATGAAACCCGGCGTGTGGTCGTTCTCCTCGAGATCATTGTCGATGGTCTTGGGCGCATGCACGAACGCGATCTTGCCGCCGGCGGCATCGGTCAGGATCTGCTGCGTGCCCGACGTGTCATTGCCGCCGATATAGATGAAGGCATCCGCGCCGGCCTTCCTCAGGCCGTCGAGGACGACCTCGCAATAGGCTGCATCCGGTTTGTCGCGCGTCGAGCCAAGGGCCGCGCTCGGCGTTCCGGCGATCAGCCGCAGGCGGTCTTCCGGGACGGCGGAGAGGTCGACATAATTGCCGTCGCGGATACCGCGCACGCCGTGGATGGAACCCAGGACCTTGGCGCCGGGATGCCGCTTGCGGATCTCCAGCGTCGCCCCGACCACGGTCTGGTTGATGACGGCCGTCGGGCCGCCGCCCTGCGCGATGACGAAAGTACCGGCCATTGGTGAAATTCTCCAGGGCGATTGAATTTCAGGTACCTTCGCCTGTCTTTGGCCATCGCGCAACGGCAGAAACGACCGGCCGCGCCAGCGGCCGCGAGGTGAGGCTTGAGCTAGACGACGACGACCGGGTTCTTCTTGGAAACGCGGCTGTAGAGGTCGATGATGTCCTGGTTGATCAGGCGCACACAGCCCGATGACATGGCCTGGCCGATGCTCCACCATTCGGGCGAGCCATGGATGCGATAGCCGGTGTCCTTGCCGTCCTGATAGATGTAGAGAGCGCGCGCGCCGAGCGGGTTGGTGAGGCCGCCGGGCTGGCCGCCCTGCCATTTTACCAATTCCGGCTTGCGGGCGATCATTTCCGGCGGCGGGGTCCAGGTGGGCCATTCCCTTCCGTACTGAATGTTGGCGCGGCCGGACCAGCGGAAGCCGTCCTTGCCGATGCCGACCCCGCAGCGGATGGCGTCGCCCCCCGGCTGAACGAGATAGAGCATGCGCTCATTGAGATGAACGACGATGGTGCCGGGCGCTTCGCCCGTCTGGTCGACGACGATCTGGCGACGGAATTCCGGCTTGATCTTGAGGTAGGGCACCTCGGGCACGTTGAAGCCGCCGTCGCTCAGGGACGCGTACATGAGGTCGGGACTGGTGATGTTCTTGTCGACGCTGATGCTCGGCCGGATCGGCCGCAGCGAACCGGTGACCGTGTCGTCAAGCTCGAGCGCCGGCAGGCCGCCGCCCGAAGTCGAGCAGCCGGCGGCGCCAAGCAAGGCCAACGCCCCTGCCCCGGATAAAACGGCGCGGCGGGAGAGAAGACTGTCGGTTTCGATTGCGTCGCCGTTTCGCGGCGGCGTCAGACCTTGCGGCAACTCACGCATGTACCCAAACCCTACGCTGTCGGCGGGAAGCACGGTCCGGCCGGATGACGGGCATTTTCATCATTCATGGTTGATAAAGCGTGAAGGCCTTGCGCTGTCTGTATTTGCGGGCTGACTGGGCGCCGTTGCGCCCTCTCTGTCGACTGCGAACCAGCGTCGCCTGCGCAAAATCACTTCGGTCGGATCATAATCCCGGCGCCAGTGCTTCCTACCTCTCCTGGTGACCGGCGAGGGGCTCCATGTGCAAGACCTTGAAAACCGACATCAAGCTTTTTGCCGCGGCCATTGTCGCCCCCGCGACAGTTCTCGGGGCCAATGTCAGCCTTGCCGATGTGGTGGCGAGCTGCCATGGCGGAATTGGAGCCGGCAATTCCAGGAAAATGCGAGGCGTTCTCCGTCCGGTATTGCCTGGAAACAATCCGCTTTACATTCTCTTGGACCGAAGGATTTATCCTCTTCTTTGAGCTCAAAGGAGACGAGCATGTCCTTCGAAAACTGGGCCGCCTTCGCTGCCGCGTCAACCATCCTCCTGGTCATTCCGGGACCGACCATCCTTCTGGTCGTGTCCTATGCGCTCGGCCAGGGCTGGCGCACCGCACTGCCGATGGCTGTCGGCGTGGCGCTGGGCGACTTCACGGCGATGACCTTGTCGATGCTGGGCATCGGCGCCCTGCTGGCGGCTTCGGCCACCGTCTTCACGATCCTGAAGCTGATCGGCGCCGCCTATCTGGTCTATCTCGGCGTAAAACTGTTCCGCGCCGGCGGCGCGCTCAAGGCCGAGCCGCGCACCGATGCCGTGTCCTCCGCCAGGATGACGGGGCATGCCTGGCTGGTCACCGCGCTCAACCCGAAGAGCATTACCTTCTTCGTCGCTTTCCTGCCGCAGTTTCTTGACCGGCACGCCGATTTCTGGACGCAGATGCTGATCTTCGAGACGACCTTCCTGGCGCTCGCCTTCGCCAACGCCTTCGGCTACGCGCTGATCGCGTCGCGAGCGCGCAACCTTGTGCGCAACCCCAGGGCCATCCGCGTCTTCAACCGCACCGGCGGCACGCTGCTGGTCGGCGCCGGCATCGCCACGGTGGCAATGCGTTCGGGGAGTTGAACAAAGGGGTTCGCTCAACGCACAGCGTCAGCGCTGCCCCTCACCTGCCTGCCGGCGGATGAGGGGCAGCGCCGACTTTGCGCACGAAAACAGCGCGTCTCACCACTTGATGCTGACGCCGAGATTGCCCTCGAGGATGCGCCGCTTGTCGCCGCCGAGATTGGTGGTGTAGTCGCCGGTGGCGAAGAGGCTGACCTTGTCCGTCACCTTGGCGATCACGCCGCCGCCGAATTCGAACGAGGTCGAGCGGCTTTCGGTCGAGATGTCGGTGGTGTCGAAGTTGACGTGATCCGTGCCACCGAAACCGTGCCAGAGATTGGCCTTGAGGTAAGGTTGCAGCGCGGTGCCGTTCAATGTCGTCTCGCCCTGCAGGCGCAGGCCGAGACGCCCGGTGACGTTGTCGTCGAGATCGAATGAAACCGACGCGAAGCGATCCTCGGCATCGTCGAGCGACAGATGCTGCCAAATCAGTTGCGCCTGCGGCTCGAGCGTCCAGCCTTGCGCCAGCGCGATCGGGTAGCCCCCTTCCAGCGAAGCGGTGACGCCGGTTCCCTTGACATCGATGCCGATGTCGCGGGTCGAGGTCGCATCGCCGCTGAAAAAAGTGGCCATGACGACGCCGTCCACGTACCAGCCCCCGGGACCGATACGGGTCCAGTAGCCGCCGACGCTGGTGCCGCCGAGATCGATGTCGCCGACGCCCAGATCGTTCTGCCCCAGCGCCTGGCCGCGCACATCGCCATTCATGCTGGCATAGGCGATGAACAGGCCGGCACGGTCGACGCCACCTGAAGCGGTTTCCCGGCCAAACACGTCGAAGCCGCCCTGGAACCCGAACAGGGTGCCGTCGAAAGACGGCGAAACCGTTCCCGACCAACCCATCTTCGCGTCCTGCCCGAAGATACGGCCCCAGACCGGAGAAAGTGCGGTGTTCGACAACAGGCTCTGTTCGCCACGCCGTTCATGAAAAGTGCCAAGCGTGGTCATCGCCAGATGCTCGGCCACCGGCGGCACCGCCGAATAGACCGGCACCTCGACGCGGTAGAGCAGGATTTCCTCCCCTGCCGCGGGCGTCGGAAGATCGGGCACCGCAGTCGGGACGGGCGGGGG
>NZ_JAIUIH010000024.1:0-14474 GCF_020165515.1 Mesorhizobium sp. BR1-1-13 | reverse complement strand
GTCAGGTAGAAATGCGGGATGGTGGTCTTGGCCTCGACCAGCCGCCGCGCGATGGTCTTGCGCATGTTGTCGTGCGGGACGAGTTCATAGGAGCCTTCCTCGAACAGGCGCAGCACATCCCCCTCCCCCTTGAGGGGAGGGTGGCCGGCCGCAGGCCGGTCGGGTGGGGTCGCTTCGACGGGGCTCGGCGCAAAAGCGGTGCCTCCTGAGACGACCCCCTCCGTCCGCTTCGCGGACACCTCCCCCTCGAGGGGGGAGGAGAGTACCGCATCGATATCCGCCTTCACGACGCGGCCATGTGGGCCTGTGCCTGATATGCCGGAGAGATTCAGTCCTGCTTCACGAGCCAATCGACGCGCCAAGGGTGTAGCGCGGGTTTTCCCCTCCCCCTCGAGGGGAGGGTGGCCGGCCGAAGGCCGGTCGGGTGGGGTCGGTTCGACCGGGCTCAGCGCGAGGGCGGTGCCTTCTGAGGCAACCCTCTCTGTCGACTTCGTCGACATCTCCCCCTCAAGGGGGGAGATTGGCGCCTTGTCCTGCTTGTCCGCGTAGCTTTCATCATCGGCATAGATCCACGCAACCGGCGCGCCGACGGGGATATCGACGCCTTCCTTGCCGGAGACATCGCGCAGGATGCCGCTGGCCGGCGCGTCGATTTCCATCGCCGCCTTGTCGGTCTCGATCTCGAACAGCACGTCGCCCTTCTTGACCCGGGCGCCTTCCTCGGCGAACCAGCGCGAGATCTGTCCGGTCGCCATGTCCATGTCGACCTTGGGAAGAATGACTTCAGTCGGCATGTCTCAGCGAACCCCTCTCACGAGGTCGCGCGCGGCGGTGATGATGCCGGGAACCTGCGGCACCGTCGCCTTCTCCAGCTCCGGATTGTACGGGATCGGCGTCTCCGCGCCGCCCAGCCGCACGATCGGCGCGTCGAGATAGTCGAACGCCTCGCTCTCGGCGATCATGGCGCTGACCTCGGCGCCGATGCCCAGCGTCTTGACTGCTTCGTAGACGCACATCAGCCGCGACGTCTTCTTGACACTGTCGATGACGGTCTGCTTGTCCATCGGCCGGATCGTCCTGAGGTCGACGACTTCGACGTCGATGCCTTCCGCCTCCAGCGCGGCCGCGGCGTCGAGCGCCTTCTGCACCATGATCGAGGTGGCGACGATGGTGAGATCGCGCCCTTCGCGGCGGATATCGGCTTTGCCGATCGGCACCGTGTAGTAGCCTTCCGGAACCGGGCCCTTCATCTTGTAGAGCAGCTTGTGTTCGAAGATCATCACCGGATCGGGATCGGCGACGGCAGCCAAAAGCATGCCTTTGGCATCGTGCGGCGTCGCCGGCTGGATGACCTTCAGGCCCGGCACATGGCCGAGCCAGGCCTCCAGGCTCTGGCTGTGCTGCGCGGCGGCACCGGTGCCGGAACCGGCAGGAAAGCGCATCACCACGGGAACGGAAACCTCGCCGCCCAGCATGAAGCGCATCTTGGCCGCCTGGTTGACGATCTGCTCCATGGCGAGCGTGGCAAAGTCGGAGAACTGGAACTCGAAGATCGGCCGCATCCCGGTGACGGCGGCACCCACCGCGACACCCGCGCCGCCCAGTTCCGAAATCGGCGTGTCCATGACCCGGTCGGGACCGTAGCGCTCGACCAGATCGCCGGTCACCTGGAAGGCGCCGCCATAGACGCCGATGTCCTCGCCCATCAGGAAGACGCGTTCGTCCATGTCCATGGCGATCGCCATGGCTTCCTGGATCGCCTGGGCGTAGCTCAGTTCACGCACCATCGCGTCCATCACGCCTGCTCCGTATACACGTAATTTCCGGTCTCGCTGACATCAGGCGACGGGCTCGCCTTGGCGAACTCGATGCCGTCGGCGATTTCCTGCGCCACCGCTTCGCGGATCGCCTCGATGCCCTTCTCGTCGATGAAGCCGAAGTCGCGCAGTTCGCTTTCGAACAGGGTGATCGGATCGCGGTTCGACATCCAGTCCTCGATCTCCTCCTTGGTGCGATAGCGGTTGCGGTCGCTCTTGGAATGGCCGCGATGGCGGTAGGTCTTGGACTCGATCAGCGTCGGCCCCTCGCCCGCGCGTGCGCGCTCGACGGCCCTGTAGGACGCCTCAGCGACCTCCGAAAAAATATTGCCGTTGACGATTATGCCGGGCATCGAATAGGCGGCGGCGCGCTCGGCGATGTTCTTGACCGCGGTCGAGCGGGCCGTCGACGTCGACATGCCGTAGCCATTGTTCTCGCACACGAAAATCACCGGCAGCTTCCAGATCGCCGCCATGTTGAGCGCCTCGTGGAAAGCGCCCTCATTGTTGGCGCCGTCGCCGAAGAAGGAGACCACGACCTTGCCGGTCTTCATCATCTTGGAGGAGAGTGCGGCCCCAACGGCGATCGGAATGCCGCCGCCGACAATGCCGTTGGCGCCGAGATTGCCCTTGGCGACGTCGGCGATGTGCATAGAGCCGCCGCGGCCCTTGCAGTAGCCGGTGGTCTTGCCGAAGAACTCGGCGAACATGCGCTTGACCTCGGCGCCCTTGGCGATGCAGTGGCCGTGGCCGCGATGCGTCGAGGTGATCTGGTCATCCTCGCCGAGCGGCATGCAGATGCCCATGGCGCTGGCTTCCTGGCCGATCGACAGATGCATGGTGCCGTGGATGAGGCCGCGCGTGTAGCTCTCCTCCGCGCCCTCTTCGAAGCGGCGGATGAGGTACATCTTGTAGAGCACCTGTCTGAGCTGCTCGGCGCTGTACTGGCGATAGACGAAGGGCAGGTTGGCGCGGCTGTCCGCGACGGCTTTGCTGGCTGCGGCCATGATCACGCCTCCACGGTTCCGTAGACGAGCTTGTCCTGGCGCGCGCGCAGTTCGGCGATCTTGGAACCCGGGGCCGGGGCGGCATTGGCGTAGGTGATGAGCTCGCCCTTCTTGATCGGCGCCGTCACCGAACCGCCCTGCAGCAGGCCGCAGGGAATAGCCCTGGCGGCATGCGCTTCCGGCGCCGTCATGATCCAGGCGCGGTAGCAATATTCGCCGATCGCATCGAGCTTCTCGCCCGGCTTCATGTCCTTCTTGGCCACGGCTGCGACTTCGGCCACCGGCTTTGCCAGCGGCACCATGTCGGCCTTGCCGTAGAGCACGACGCGGGCGCAGGTCAGCGGCACTTCGAGCGAGGTCAAATGGTAGGGCCGATGGAAGGTGAAGTACGGCCCCTTGCCCATCTTCAAATCTTCCATGCGCTCCGAAATGCGCGGATGCGACATGTCGGCGACGACGAACACGCCGGGCGCGACACCCTTGCCGATCGAATAGTCGACGACGCCGACCTTCGACAGCACGCCGCCATCCTTCTGCGGTACCAGCACCTTGGACAATTCGCCGAGCGTCGCGGCCGGACCGTGCATGCCGGCCTTGTCGGGCACCAGCCCGGTGGCATTGGCGATCGCCGCCATCTCGACCATGGTCTTGGAGCCGTCGACGAACTCGACCAGCATGCGTACGTTCATGTGCCGGCGCTTGGCTTCCTCTTCATAGTCGGGCGGCGTGGCGTCGATGTTGAGCGGATTGTTCTTGCCCTTGCCGGCGGCGACGATCGGATGGCCCATGGCCGAGACGAACTCGATCAGCTCCATGCAAGAAGACGGCTCGTCGCCGGCGCCCAGCGAATAGGTGACGCCGAGCCGGTCGGCCTCGCTCTTGAGATAGGCGCCGATGGTGACGTCGGCCTCGACATTCATCATCACCAGGTGCTTGCCGTGCTCCATGGCGCGCAAGCCAATCTCCGCGCCGACGGCGGGAACGCCGGTGGCGTCGATGACGACGTCGATCAGGTCATTGTTGATGACCAGGCTGGCGTCGTTGGTGACCGCCACCTTGCCGGCCTCCATGGCGGCCGTCATCGCCGCGGCGTTCGACACTTCGCGCGCATGCCCGGTTTCCTGGAAGGCGATGTCCACGGCCTTGCTGGCCGCCGGCAGGTTCAGCTCGGAAATGGCGCCGATCTCGATGCCGGACATATGGGCGACGCGGGTAACGATGTCGGTTCCCATCTCGCCCGAACCGATCAAGCCGATGCGGATTGGCTTGCCCGACTTGGCCCGCACCTCGAGATCACGGGCAAGGCCCGTCAACGAAACATTGGAAGCCATATCGCTCATTCCTCCCGTAATGCTGCTATTCAATCACCTGACGGGGTATTGAACATCTGTATTTCTGTCAAGACTAATGTCCAGATTTGCAGCACTTTTGCAGCACTTCCCAGCATCACGAGCAAGGTGGGAAAGCCGGCAAATCCGACAACCAAACGGCTCGCGACGGTTCGACGCATTCGGGCCCGGAAAACTTCGGGCTCAAGACGCGCTTGCGCGTCCCGGCGCCTAGCCAACCGGAAAATCGTGGCATGGATGATCGTGTTGACCGGAATGCCGCCAGTTGCTGGCGATCAGCCGGTGGACATGTCCGGCGAAGATGTGACGGACACTGCCATGGCGTTGAAGGGCATCGGCGTCGGTTAGCCTGACCTCGTAGAGCACCGGCATGTGGATGCGGAACGGCGGGTGGTGCATAAACAGGAGGACCGACCGGTCCTGTGCCACTTGCAACCGCCTGCCGGCTCCCGAAGGCATCAGCCAGAAACAGAACGCCTCGCCTGGGCTTTACTGTGCCGTCCAGCCGCCGTCCATCGGCAAGGTCGTGCCGGTGATCTGCCTGGCTGAATCCGAGCACAGGAACAGCGCCAGGGCGGCAAGGTCCTCGACGGCGACGAATTCCTTTGTCGGCTGTGCAGCCAGAAGCACATCGCGCTTGACCTGTTCCTCGGTCATGCCGCGCGCCTTCATCGTGTCGGGGATCTGCTTCTCGACCAGCGGCGTCCAGACATAGCCGGGCGCGATCGCGTTGACGGTGATGCCGTCCTGCGCGACTTCCAGCGCCACCGTCTTGGTCAGGCCTGATATGCCGTGCTTGGCCGAGACATAGGCGGATTTGAACGGCGAGGCGACGAGCGCATGCGCGGAAGCCGTGTTGATGATGCGGCCCCATTTGCGGCTCTTCATGCCGGGCAGCGCCGCCTTGATCGCGTAGAAGGCCGACAGCAGGTTGACGCGGATGATCGCTTCCCATTTATCGTCGGGGAATTCGTCGATCGGCGCGACATGCTGGATGCCGGCATTGTTGACCAGGATATCGAGGCTGCCGAACGCCTCTTCCGCCTCATGCACCATGGCGCTGACCGCCGCGCCGTCCATCATGTTGGCATCGGAGTAGCGGCATTTGACGCCGAAATCCTTCTCGATGCCGGCGCGCTCCCGCTCGATATCGGCGGCATTGCCCAGGCCGTTGATGGTGAGATTGGCGCCTTCGGCGGCGAAGGCGCGGGCGATAGCCAGGCCGATGCCACTGGTCGAACCGGTGACGAGGGCGTTTTTCGAAGACAGGGAAGCCATGGCGATCTCGCGAGAAGTGGGACGGAAGATGACGATATAATTGTGCGTCGCAGCATGACAATGACAGAGCCTCGCGCAAAGAAAAAAGCAGCGCCGGCGACCGGCGCTGCCTTTTTTCTGAAAGTGGCTGCGCCGACTCAGAACACCTGGCGAAAGACGATGAACAGCACGAAGGCCAGCGTGATCGAGCATGGCAGCGTCAGCACCCAGGCGAGCAGCAGGTTGCGCACCGTCGACCATTGCAGGCCCGAGCCATTGGCGGCCATGGTTCCGGCGACGCCGGACGACAGCACATGGGTCGTCGACACCGGCAGGCCGAGCCTGTCGGCCATGCCGATGGTCACCATGGCGACGAGTTCGGCCGCGGCGCCCTGACCATAGGTCAAATGGCTCTTGCCGATCTTCTCGCCGACGGTGACGACGATGCGCTTCCAGCCGACCATGGTGCCGAGGCCGAGCGCCAACGCCACGGCGATCTTCACCCACAGCGGGATGAACTTCGTCGCGTTGTCGACGGCCTTGTGATAATCGGTGACCGCCTTGAGGTCGGCACCCTCCATCGGCAGCAGCTTTTTCTTGTCGATCAGCTTGAGCGCCTCGCCGATCAGGTAGATGTCGTTGCGGGCGTTGCTGACGAGGTCGGTGGGCACCGTCTCGACCGAGGCGTAGGGCTGCAGCCCGGCGGTGGTGTTGTGGATGTAGGTCTGCAGCGCGACCGTCGTCTGGTCGTTCCAGGTGCGTGTGCGAACGGCATCCTGCACAGTCGCCTTCGCATCCGTGACGCTGATTCCCGGCTTGATATATTTGCCCAGGGCCTGCTCGACCCCGGCCGAAGCGGATTTATAGGCTTCGAGATAGTTGATGTCGGGTGTGCGGTTGAGCGCGAAGGCCGTCGGCACCACGCCGATCAGGATCAGCATGATCAGGCCCATGCCCTTCTGGCCGTCATTGGAGCCGTGCGCGAAGCTGACGCCGGTGCAGGTGAAGATCAGCAGCGCGCGGATCCACCATGGCGGCGGCGTGTTGCCCTTCGGCGCCTCATAGAGAGCCTGATTGCGCACCAGAAGCTTCATCGCATAGAGCAGGGCGGCAGCGGCGAAGAACCCGACGACCGGCGACACCAGCAGGGTCGTGCCGACATTGGTCGCCTGCGACCAGTCGACGCCGCTGGTGGCGCTGCCGGCGGGCGCCGTGAACTGGTTGGCGAGGCCGACGCCGATGATCGAACCGACCATGGTGTGCGAACTCGAGGCCGGCAGGCCGAGGAACCAGGTGCCGAGATTCCACAGGATCGCCGCGACCAGCAGGGCGAACACCATGGCAAAGCCGGAGGAAGAGCCGACCTGCAGGATGAGTTCGACGGGCAGCAGCGACAGGATGCCGAAGGCGACAGCGCCGCTGGAGGTGAGGACTCCGAGGAAGTTGAACACGCCAGACCACATGACGGCGAATTCGGCCGGCAGCGAGCGCGTATAGATGACGGTCGCCACCGCATTGGCGGTGTCGTGGAAGCCGTTGACGAATTCGAAGCCGAGCGCGATCAGCAGGGCGATGCCGAGCAGGATCCACGGCACTGTCTTGGCGGCAGCCAGGTCCTGCCTGAGCGCGTAGCCGACATAGACGATGCCGACCAGCACCAGCACGCCGAAGACGGGCAGGAACCATTTGGCCCCACCCGATTGCGCGAGCGGGTGGTCCGGTCTCGGAATACCTGCCTCGTTTGAAACTATGTCCACCACGTCCCGCTCCTTTTGCATTGCAGCAAAGAACCGGGAATGATGCTATGTCCGCACGATGAACCCTGTATGACGCGGGGCGACATCCTGGAAAAGCGCTCGGCGGTTGTCGGTCCGGAGTTGCCTGGAAACCGAATCGCCCTGATGGTCCGTCAGGGTCGCTTGGCCCGGGCAGGACCGACATCGGGCGATCCGGCGATTTCCAGCAGCGACGACACCAGCAATTGCCGCTCGTCCGGGGAAAGCACATCCGCGTCGAACAGGTTCATGCTGCGCAGGCCCTCGATGGCGAGATAGCAGACCAGCAGCGACTTGAGATCCGGCGTCTCGCTCTTCAGTCGTTGGAAGAGTTGTCGCTTGAACGTCTTTATCGGCGACATGAAGTCCGGATCCTCAGCGATCGCCGAAAATATCCACGACGCCGATGGCTGCTTGTCCTCGCAATCCTTGGCCGAAAGCCTGATGTAGACGGCGAGCGGATTTGCGCCATTGTCGTTGCTGCTGGCGGTCTCCAGCGCCTGCCCGAATTCGCGCAGATAGCCTTCGACCAGGCCCTGCATCAATTTGGCCTTGGTCGGGAAATTGTAGAGCAGTCCGCCCTTCGATACACCGGCGCGGCTGGCGACGGCATCCAGGGACAGGCTACCGGGGCCGGATTCCCGTGCGACGTCCGCCGCCGCAGCGAGAATCCTCTCGCGCGAGTTCGTTCGTTGGGCTTTCATGGCGCCTCCCATCGCAAGCTTAGGCCCAATTGACAAGACCGTCCAGACGGTACAGTAAGACCGCGGTCATTTGAAATCGGGGCCCGCAGTCGATATGTGTCCCGATATCCGCGCTTCGCGCCGGATTTCGACTGAGGGGACTTCCTTGTTCAAGCGCATACTCCGTTTCGTTATCATCATTCTTGTGTTGGCCGTGCTCGTCATCGTGGTCGGCGGCATCGTCGGGTTCAATTTCCTGCGTGACAACGGCATCAAGCAATATTTCGCCACGATGAAGCCGCCAGCGGCAACCGTGTCGACGACCATCGTCAAGCCGTCGAACTGGACGCCGGGCATCGAGGCGATCGGCACGGTCCGCGCCGTGCGCGGTGTCGACCTGACGGTTGAGACCGCCGGCATCGTCAAGGAGATCCCCTTCCATGCCAACGAGAAAGTGGCGGCCAATGCGGTGCTGCTGCAACTCGACGACGCCGTAGAGCGCGCCGATCTCGCGGCACAGAAGGCGCAGGCGGCGCTCGATCAGACATCGCTGACCCGCGCGCTCGAACTGACCAAGCGCGGTGTCGGCTCGGACTCGACCCTGGACACCGCACGTGCGGCCGCGTCCGCTTCGGCATCCCAGGTCAACAGGCTTCAGGCAGTGCTCGACCAGAAGCAGTTGACGGCGCCCTTCGCTGGCACCGTCGGCATCCCAAAGATCGATCTCGGCCAATATCTGGCGCCCGGCACCGCCGTGGTGACGCTGCAGGATCTCGACACGATGCGGGTCGACTTCACGGTTCCCGAACAGCAACTGCCGCTGCTCAAGATCGGGCAGACGGTTCGGCTGGGCCTCAGCGGCGGCGACATGCCTTTTGCCGGGGCCATTCGCGGCATCGACCCGAAGATCGACCCGTCCAGCCGGCTGGTGAACATCCGGGCGGAAGTCGCCAATCCCGAAGGCAAGCTGACCCCCGGCCAGTTCGTGCAAGTGCGTGTCGAACTGCCCGAGGAGCAGAATGTGCTGGCGCTGCCGCAGACGGCGCTGACCACCAGCCTCTATGGCGACTACATATTCGTGGTGCACCCGGCGAAGCCCGCCGAGGCGCAGCCGACCAAGCCGGAGGCGCAGCCCGCGGCGGCGGCGACCGACAAGCCGGCGGACGCCAAGCCCGCGGCCGATGCCAAACCGGCCGAAGCGGCCAAGCCGGCCGCGGGGGGCGAGCAGCCTGCCCTGGTCCTGTCGCAGGTGTTCGTCAAGCCCGGCCGCCGCAACGAGGGCATGGTCGAGATCGTCGAGGGCCTCAAGGCGGGCGATGAGGTTGTCACGGCAGGTCAGAATCGCCTCTTCAACGGCATGTCCGTCAACGTCGACAACACCATCGACCCAACCAAATCGGCGAACAAGCAGGCCGACCAGCAATGAGCGTTTCCGATCTCTTCATTCGCCGGCCCGTCCTCTCCACGGTCCTTGCATGCATGATCCTGCTCCTGGGTTTCCAGGGCATATTCAGCCTGTCGATCCGCCAGTATCCGAAGGTTGACGAAACCGCGATCACCATCACGACGGCCTATCCGGGCGCCAGCGCCGATCTGATCCAGGGCTTCATTTCCGCTCCGATCGCGCGCGCTGTCGCCTCGACCGAGAACATCGATTACGTCACGTCGTCGAGCCGCCCGTCCTCCAGCACCGTGACGGTGCAGATGAAGCTCGGCTCCAACCCGGACGTCGCGCTGACCGAGGTGCTGTCCAAGGTCCAGGGCGTGCGCGGCACCTTGCCGGACGCCTCCAAGGATCCCGTCATCGTCAAGGGCACGGGCCAGCAGTTCGCGATGATGTACATCTCGATGCAGAACCCGAACATGACGAAGGAGCAGCTGACCGAGTATATCGAGCGCGTCATCAGGCCCCGCATGTCGACGGTCGAAGGCGTCGCCGACGTGCAGATCTTCGGTGCCCAGGAATATTCGATGCGCGTCTGGATCGATCCGGTCAGGCTCGCCGCGCGCGGCGTGACGGCATCGGAAGTGCTGACGGCGATCAACAACTCCAACTTCCTGTCGGCGCCCGGTAACACCGAGAACGAATATGTCGTCTCCTCGATCACCGTGCGCTCGACGCTGCAGACGCCTGAAGCCTTCGCCGAGCTGCCGCTGCGCTCGACCGACGGCAATGTGGTGCGGCTGCGCGATGTCGCCCGCGTCGAACTCGGCGCCGAGAACACCGACACCAGGGTCTCCTTCAATGGCAAGCCAGGCACCTTCCTCGCCATCTTCCCGACCCCGGCTGCCAATCCTCTGACCACGGCGGCGGCGCTCACCAAACTGGTGCCTCAAATCCAGGAGACGTTGCCGAAAGGCATGACGATCGAGATCGTCTACGACGCGACCGGACAGATCAGCGCCTCGATCGACGAAGTGTTCAAGACCATCGGCGAGGCTGTTGCCATCGTCGTCGTCGTTATCCTTCTGTTCCTTGGCTCTTTCCGCTCGGTGATGATGCCCATCGTCACCATCCCGCTGTCACTGATCGGCGTCTGCTTCCTGTTGTTCGCGGTGGGCTATTCGATCAACCTTCTGTCGCTGCTCGCCATGGTTCTGGCGATCGGCCTCGTCGTCGACGACGCCATCGTGGTGGTGGAGAATATCCACCGCCACATGGAAGAGGACCACATGTCGCCGATGCAGGCGGCTTTCAACGGCATGCGCGAGATCGCCACCGCCATCGTCGCCATGACCATGACGCTGGCCGCGGTGTTCGCGCCATTGGCCTTCACCGGCGGCCTGACGGGCGCGCTGTTCCGCGAATTCGCGGTCACGCTCGCCGGCTCGGTGGTGCTGTCGGGCGTGATCGCCATCACCATCACGCCAATGATGTCGGCGCGCCTGCTGAAGTCCGGCACGCCAGGTCGTTTCCAGCGCATTGTCGACGGGACGTTCGCGCGGGTCGAGCACGTCTATGAGCGGGCCGTCACCGGGTCGCTCAACTATCGCCCGCTGACGCTGATCATCGTGCTGGCGCTTGTCGGGGTGACCGGCTTCATGTTCACCAAGACCTCAACCGAACTGGCGCCGGAAGAAGACCAGGGCTTCCTGCTCTCGCTTGTAACGGCGCCGCGTTACGCGACATCCGACTACACCGAGACTTACGTCAACCAGATGCTCGGTCTGGTGAAGGATATTCCCGAAACGCGGGCGCAGTTCTCGGCCGTCGCGTTCGGCGGCACGACGAACAGTGCGTTCGTCGGTTTCGCCTTCAAGGACTGGGCGGAGCGCAAGCGCAACTCGAAGGAGCTGCAGGCCGACATCACAGCCCGTCTCGCCAAGGTGGCGGGCGTCCAGGCCTTCGTCTTTGCGCCACCGACGCTGCCGGGCTCCGGCGGCGGCCTGCCCATCGCCCTGGTGGTGCGATCGACGGGCGACTCCTCGGAGGTGTACGACGTGGCCGAGAAGATCAAGAACAAGGCACAGGCCTCCGGCCGCTTCATCGTCGTG
Source organism: Mesorhizobium sp. BR1-1-13 (assembly GCF_020165515.1). Classification (NCBI taxonomy): domain Bacteria; kingdom Pseudomonadati; phylum Pseudomonadota; class Alphaproteobacteria; order Hyphomicrobiales; family Phyllobacteriaceae; genus Mesorhizobium; species Mesorhizobium sp. BR1-1-13. Next base: position 3,091 of record NZ_JAIUIH010000024.1, on the reverse strand, counting down.
CAGAATTCGATGGCCTATGACGCGCCGCAGGTGACGGTGACCATCGATCGCGACCGCGCCGCGGCGCTGAACCTGCCGATCGCCGATATCGGCCGGACCCTGACGCTGCTGGTCGGCGGCGCCGAAGTGGCGCAGTTCGACCGCGACTCCAACAGCTACGACATCATCCCGCAGGTGCCGAAAGAATTCCGCGACAATCCCGAAAAGCTTGGCGAATACTTCGTGCGCAGCGTGACGGGCGAGATGGTGCCGCTGTCGGCGGTGGTGAAGATCTCGACCAATGCGTCGCCGGCCGCGATCGAGCAGTTCAACCAGCTGAATTCGTCCACCATCTCGGCGCTGCCGCTGCCCGGCGTCACCACGGGCGACGGATTGAAAGTCCTCGAGGACATCGCCAGGGAGAGCCTGCCCGACACCTTCTTCATCGACTATTCGGGCCAGTCCAGGCAGGAGAAGGAACAGGGAAATACGATCCTGATCGCTTTCGGGGCGGCCGTCATCGTCATCTATCTGGTGCTGGCGGCGCAGTTCGAAAGCTTCCGTGATCCGCTGATCATCATGATGGCGGTGCCGCTGTCGATCTTCGGCGCCATCGTGCCGCTCAATCTTGGCCTCGGCACACTCAACATCTACACGCAGGTCGGACTGATCACGCTGATCGGCCTGATCACAAAGCACGGCATCCTGCTGGTCGAGTTCGCCAACCAGCAGCGCGAGATCCATGGTATGCGGCGGCGCGACGCCATCATCGCTTCGGCCAAGGTGCGGCTGCGGCCGATCCTGATGACGACGGCGGCGATGGCGCTTGGCGTGGTGCCGCTGATCATGTCCAGCGGCGCCGGCGCCGCTGCCCGCTATTCGATGGGCCTGGTCATTTTCACCGGCATCCTGGTAGGCACCATGTTCACGCTCTTCGTCGTGCCCATGTTCTATACCTTCATTGCCAGCAAGGATCTGCCCGAGGTGGCAGAGAAGCCGGATCCCAAACTGATGCCGGCATTGCCGAACTAACAAAAACTAACAAAAAAGAGGCCGGAACACCCCGGCCTCTTTTTTGGCTGTGCTCTACTACCGTGAAAAGATGTCCCGGCGGGAGCCCTGAACGGATATGGCTGCTGTGCCGATCCGTTGCCAGCCAGCTACTTGACGATGACGATGCTGGTGTTGGCCGGCCCGAAGGTTTCGACGAGCTGGTAGAAATCGGCGGCATTGTCAGGATGCAGCCGCACGCAACCATGCGAGGCCGGCCGGCCAAGCCGCTTGATGGCATAGGTCGCATGCACCGCATAGCCGCCGCTGAAGAACACCGAATGCGGCATCGGCGCGTTGTCGTACTTCTTCGAATACCACATTTCATGCATGCGCGTCGGCTTGAACGAGCCGGTCGGCGTCACATGCGCCCTGTCGCCGGTGGAAACCTTCCAGGCGAAGGCCGGGCGGCCGTCGACCGAGACTTCCATGACCTGTTGCGACAGCGAGACGCGCGCCACGATCTTGTTGGCGGCATGCGCGGTACCCGTGCCGGCGCCGAACAGAAGTGCCGCACCCGTAAGGGCAGCGGCGGCGGTGATGTTGATGAGCTTGGCGGAAATAGCAGTATGCATGATGTCCCTCTCTATGCCGGTCTGGCCGGCCCCAAATTCGATGAGCGGCTTATCCTTGCATCATGTTTCGGTGAGATTTCGTGAAACGCTCGTTTGTGTTTCGAATGTGTTTCCTCTGATTAACAGAACCTAAGCCAAAAATGGCGGACATCGAAGCTGTCAACTTGGACAGGACACGGCACATAGGTATTCAGCTCGAAACGAAAGTTCGAGTTTCCCCAAGATGAAAGACTGGGGCTCGATTTCGAAACTGATCTGCAACAAAGCGCTACTTCAGGCGGCATGAAGCGGATACAGGCCGCCGGCAGAGTTGACGTAACGAAAGCAGACGGCAACGACCACGGGAACGAAAACGAATATGTGGTCCTGGTTTCTCGGGATCAGCATCGCAGCAGCAGCCATCAGCGGCGCCGGCACGGTTGCCGACGGTTCCATGGCCAGCCTCGCGGCGATGAGTTCGAGTGAGATCTCAACCCTGCATACCGTCCTGTTTTGTGCCACGGTCTGGATTGTTCCAGCCTGCGCATCGTCCGGCTCAAGGCCCACTGGCGGGTTGGCCTTCGGCTGCTGGCATTGCGCGGCCCCTCCGGCAACTTGCTGCTGAGAGGACCGAAGGCCCGCGCCGTGACGGGGGGCTCCGTAGACGGCGCGGGCACTTCGGGAGTTCCTGAAGTATGCCGAGGCGTCACGCGCCCACCCAAGACGGGCGTTGGTCTTCGGAAAACAAGCCGCCGCAACATGAATTACTGGGGATTGACGCAATGAAGACGAAACTTGCAGCTTCTGTGCTTTCGGCACTGCTCTACGCACAGGGCCTGCTCGGCTTTGCCGGGCTTGCCACCGTGCTCTTGAAAGAGCGCGCACATGCAGGCGAGTTCGCGACAAGCGGCGACATGCCGTCGGGGCCATCGCTACTGGTGGTGCGCTGAGCCGCATGGCAATCGGGCCCAAGGTGAAAAACCGTTCTGGGAAATCCGATGTTCAGCCAGGGGAATGACGTGAGCGCCCGGCCGTCAATCGGCGAATTGCGCCGGCGGATCGAAACGGTAGCCGGCGCCGCGTATAGTGGTGATGGCTTCCGTATCGAGCTTGCGGCGCAGCCGCACGATGCGCGAATCGATCGAGCGGTCGAAGGCGTCGGCATTCTCGGCGGGCGCCGCCGCGATTATGTCGTCGCGCGTCAGCACCTTGCGGGGACTGGCCAGGAACAGCCGAAGCAGCGCCACCTGGCCGGGCGAAAGCTGCTCCTCCGTGCCCGAGCGGTGCATGACGATGGCCGACCTCAAATCGACGGTCGCGTTCTCCAGCACGATCAGCTCCTGGGCGGCCCTGCCCCGCCGCGTCAGCAGGCCGCCTACGCGGGCGGCGAGTTCCCTGACATTGAGCGGACTTTCGATGACGTCGGCGGCACCGAGCTCGAGCGCAAGCACCTTGTCGACGAGATCGGCCGGCCGGCAGATCAGGATGAAATCCGGCCCGCCCTCGCC
>NZ_JAIUIH010000023.1:0-21394 GCF_020165515.1 Mesorhizobium sp. BR1-1-13 | reverse complement strand
AACCTCTACGGGCGGGCGGACGGGCTTGACGGAGCGTTTGACGATGGATTTGCCCGACGCATCCTTGGCGACGAGGCTTGGCTCGTCATCCAGGTCTTCGAACGCACCGCTCACCGTGAGCACCGGTCCCTCCTGTGATCCGGCTTCGAACAGGCCGAACTTCAGGCTGGACGAACCCGCATTGAGGGCGAGTATTGCGCCGGTCACGAGCGGCGCTCCCCGGCGGGCGCGGCCTCAATCATCCGCCGCGCCCGCCCTGTCGCGCCAGGCCCAGTTCCGGATCTCGGGCATGTCCTCACCATGTTGGCGAACATAACGCGTGTGCTCGTTCAGGCCGTCGGCAAATCGGGCCCTCGCATCGGCTGCCCTGGCGCTCAGCCCCGGCACCCGATCGATCGCCTCGATGGCTAGGTGGAAGCGGTCCAGTTCGTTGAGCACCGCCATGTCGAAGGGCGTGGTCGTCGTGCCCTCTTCTTTGTAGCCGCGAACGTGGAAGTTGTCGTGATTGGTCCGTTTGTAGGTCAACCGGTGAATGAGATAGGGATAGCCGTGATAGGCGAAGACCACCGGTCTGCCGGTCGTGAACAGCCTGTCGAATTCCGCGTCCGCCAGGCCGTGGGGATGCTGTTCCTTGGGCTGCAGCGCCATCAGATCCATCACATTGACGACGCGTATCGCGAGATCCGGTATCGCCCGGCGAAGAAGGTCGACAGCGGCGAGTGTCTCCAGCGTCGGCACGTCTCCCGCGCAGGCCATCACCACGTCGGGATCCTCTCCTCCACGCTCGGTTCCCGCCCAATCCCAGATCCCGATGCCGGCCTCGCAATGACGTATGGCGTCGTCCATCGGCAGCCACTGGGGAGCCGGCTGCTTGCCGGCAACGATTACGTTGACCCGATTGTAGGTTCGCAGGCAGTGATCCGTGACCCAGAGCAGCGTATTGGCATCCGGCGGGAAGTAGATGCGCACGATATCCGCCTTCTTGTTGGCGACGAGATCGACGAAGCCGGGATCCTGGTGGCTGAAACCATTGTGATCCTGCCTCCACACATGGGAGGTCAACAGATAGTTGAGCGACGCGATCGGCCGCCGCCAGACAAGTTCACGCGAGACCTTCAGCCATTTGGCATGCTGGTTGAACATGGAATCGACTATGTGGATGAACGCCTCGTAGCATGAGAAGAGGCCGTGCCGGCCGGTCAGCAGGTATCCTTCCAGCCAGCCTTGGCAAAGATGTTCGCTCAGCACCTCCATGACGCGGCCGTCGCGCGCCAGATGCACGTCATAAGGCTCGATCTTTTCCATCCAGACGCGCTCGGTCGCGTCGAACACCGCATCCAGCCTGTTGGACGATGTCTCGTCCGGCCCCATGAGCCTGAAATTGCGAGCATCGGCATTCAGCCGTATGACCTCCTCGATGAACGCTCCCATGAGCTTCGTCGCCTCGCCCCTTGCGCCGCCGGGTTTCGGGACCGCGACTCCGAAGTGGCGGAAATCCGGCAATCGCAACTCCTGCTTGAGCATCCCTCCATTGGCATGCGGATTGCTGCCCATGCGCCACTCGCCGTCCGGCGCCAGGGCCTGTAGCTCGTTTCGAAACCTGCCCGCTTCATCGAAAAGCGTCTCGGGCCGATAGCCGCGCATCCAATTTTCCAGAGCTGCGAGATGGCCCGCATCCTTTCGCGGGTCGGTGATCGGCACCTGGTGCGCGCGCCAGAAACCCTCGACCTTCTTGCCGTCCACCTCCTTCGGGCCGGTCCAGCCCTTCGGGCTTCTCAGCACGATCATCGGCCAGCGGGGACGATGGTCCACTCTGCCGGTCTCGCGCGCTTCCTTCTGGATTTCATCGATCCGATCGAAGACCGTATCGAGCGTTTCGGCCATCAGCCGGTGCATCGCCCGGGGTTCGTCGCCTTCGACGAAAAAAGGTTCATAGCCATATCCAGCCAGCAGGCTCCGCAACTCTTGCACCTCGATCCGGGCGAGCACCGTCGGATTCGCGATCTTGTAGCCGTTGAGATGAAGGATCGGCAGGACAGCGCCGTCATGGACCGGATTGAGGAATTTGTTCGAATGCCAGGAGGCTGCCAGCGCCCCCGTTTCCGCCTCGCCGTCGCCGATCACGCAGGCCACGACGAGGTCCGGGTTGTCGAACGCGGCGCCATAGGCGTGAGCCAGCGCATAGCCGAGTTCGCCGCCCTCGTGGATCGACCCTGGCGTTTCCGCGGCCGCATGGCTCGGGATGCCGCCCGGAAAGGAGAATTGACGAAAGAGCTTGCGCAGCCCATCTTCGTCGTGGCTGACCTCGGGATAGATTTCGCTGTAGGTCCCTTCGAGATAGGTGTTGGCGACCATTCCCGGTCCGCCATGGCCTGGGCCACAGATGTAGATAACGTCGGCATCCCGCCGTCGGATGACGCGGTTGAGATGGGCGTAGATGAAATTCAGGCCAGGCGTGGTCCCCCAGTGGCCAAGCAGGCGAGGTTTGATGTGCTTCGGCCGCAACGGCTCTTTCAGCAGCGGATTGTCGATGAGATAGATCTGCCCGACCGACAGAAAATTCGCCGCCCGCCAATAACGGTCGATAAGATCGAGCTCTCCTTGTTCAGGCTGGCTACGCATTGCCCGCACGAGTTTCTCCTTGGCAAAGCTGGTTGAAATACGATGCGTGCCGCCCGCCTTGAATAATCCGACAGCGAAGTCGAGGTTCCCATGAAATGCGAGCCGCCCCACGCGGCTGGCCGGTGAAATCTTGCTTCAGCCGCGGATTTCACCATCTAAAGGCGATGCCATCGCCCGGATCCAGCAATCCCACGGACCCGCGCCAGGACGACCTCTTTGGTGCGCCCGACAGCTTGCCGGAAGGATTTCGTTACCTGCCCGAACTGATCACGCCGGCGCAGGAAGCTGAACTGGTGCGGGAGCTCGAGAGCCTGTCCTTCCAGCCATTCGATTTCCACGGCTATCTCGCCAACAGGCGCGTGGCAGGCTTCGGCCTGCGCTACGACTATGAGCGGCGCCAAGTGATGGAGGCGCCGCCCATACCAGGTTTCTTGCTGCCCTTGAGGGACAAGGTAGCCGGCTTTGCCGGCCTGCCTGCCACCGATTTCGTGCAGGTCCTCATCAACGAATATCGGCCGGGCGCCGGCATCGGATGGCATCGCGACAAGCCGCACTTCGGCATTGTCGCCGGAGTGTCGCTGTTGGCTGCTTGCAGTTTCCGCCTGCGCCGCAGGAACGGTGCGAAATGGGACCGCGAAACCGTTACGGTCGAGCCGAGGTCCGCATATCTGATGGCTGGGGCCGCCCGGACCGAGTGGGAGCACAGCATACCGCCGGTGAAAGAGCATCGCTATTCGATCACGTTGCGGACGCTCCGGCCGTCGTGATCCATGGACAACGACGACGGTGCACCGCCCCGCGCGGAGGCAGAGAGCTGCCGGAGCCAAGAAATTTCACTCGGGCATGAAACTTTCCCTGCCACCGATGGTTTTGCCGACAGGTTTTGCGGGCGCTGCCCGAGGACGGACGGCAGCTCTGCCCCGATCCCGATACGAAATCCTGAAGCGCCCCTCGAGCACATGGCTTTGAGAAGCCGGCCTGCTCAATGAAGGAAATCAATCATGCCCAACGCTGCCGAAATCCTCGTCGACACCCTGATCAACTGGAAAGTGGAGGTCGTCTTCGGCCTGCCGGGCGACGGCATAAACAGCATCATGGAGGCGTTGCGCACCCGCCAGGACCGCATCCGGTTCATCCAGGTCAGGCACGAGGAATCGGCCGCCTTCATGGCTTGCGCCTATGCCAAATGGACCGGCAGGCTGGGCGTCTGCCTTGCCACCTCGGGACCGGGGGGCACGCACCTCCTCACCGGGCTTTACGACGCCAAGCTCGACCAGGCTCCGGTGCTCGCCATCACCGGCATGCAGTTTCACGACCTCATCGAGACCTTCACGCAGCAGGATGTCGATCTGACCCGCGCCTTCAACGATGTCGCGATCTTCAACGCACAGGTCTCCGATGCCGCCCATATGGAAAACTTGGCCGGTCTCGCCTGCCGCTCGGCCCTTGCCAGGCGCGGCGTCGCCCATCTGTCGATTGCCAGCGATGTACAGGAAAACGAGTTGCCCGAGGCGGACCGCTCGAAGCGAAACCGGCCCTCGCACACCCCCGATCGATGGTTCGAAGGCAGCCGGCTTCCGGCCGCCGACCAGCTCGACCAGGCGGTTGAGATACTCAACGCGGCAAAAAAGGTCGCCATCCTGGCCGGACGCGGCGCACTCGGCGCACGCGAAGAACTCGAACGCGCGTCGGACCTGCTGGCGGCACCCGTCGCGAAGGCGCTGCTCGGCAAAGCCGTACTGCCCGACGACCATCCGAATACGACCGGCGGCATCGGCATTCTCGGCACCCGCGCCTCGCAGGATGCGCTGAGCGAATGCGACGCCCTGCTGATTGTCGGATCGACCTTCCCCTACATCGAATACTATCCCGAACCCGGCAAGGCGCGCGGCGTCCAGATCGACCGTGACGCCCAGAGGATCGGCCTGCGCTATCCCGTCGAGGCAGGGCTCGTAGGCGATGCCGCCGAAACCTTGCGTCTTCTCAACGAACGCCTCGAGCGCAAGAGCGACCGCTCCTTCCTGGAGAAGGCGCGGCAGGAAATGACCCGCTGGCGCGACGCGATGGCGATTTCCGAAGCCAAGCCGGATGTGCCGCTGAAGCCGCAGCTCGTGGTCAAGGCATTCGGCAGGCGTATGCCCGAGAACGCGATCCTGGCAACCGATTCAGGACAGAATACCGAAATGGCCGCTCGGCACATCGACATGAAGGCGGGACAGGCGTTCGGGGTTTCTGGCGCGCTCGCCTCGATGGCCTGCGGCCTTCCCTATGCGATCGCCGCCGGCATTGCCTTTCCGGGGCGCCCTATCTTCGCGGTGGTTGGCGATGGTGGACTTGCCATGCAACTCGGCGAATTCTCGACCGCGGTACGGCACGGCATTCCCCTCAAGGTCCTCGTGCTCAAGAACGGCATGCTGAACCAGATCGCCTGGGAGCAGATGATGTTCCTTGGCAATCCGCAATTCGGCTGCGAGCTGCAACCGATCGATTTCGCCATGGCTGCCGAGGCCATGGGCGGCATCGGCTACAGCGTCTCGCGGCCGGAAGAGGTCGAGGGCGTGCTTGAGGCGGCCTTCGCCACGCAGGGACCGGTGATCATCGAGGCCGTCGTGGACGCCTATGAGCCGATGATGCCGCCGAGGATGCCACCGGATTATGCGAGGAATTTCCGCAAGGCGCTGCCGGACACGCCTGGACACCACCAGATCGAGGACAATGTCGGCGAGGAACCGCTGAAGTCCATGATGAGCGAAGTTTCCGAGGAAGCGTAGGCGCAGCCGGTCTCGCCCCAACATCTCGACCGGACGCGCGCGGCCAGAGTGCATAGGCAGTTCTAGCGAGCCCTCGCTATCGACGCCCGACCATGGCCGGAGGTCTTCGGACAGCCGCTTCGGGCAGATCCTACTGTTGCGAGAATGAAAGGATGGTGCTGCACAGGCTGCCGTAAGCCACTGTTCTTGCACGGAAACGTAGCAACAAAATTTTTTTTGGGACCCCTCTTGAAGAGATTTTTGGCCGTCCCCAGATCGTTTCGCGTCGAGGCTTCGGCTCGATGAAAAAGGCGTCGCGACATCCGCGGCGTCCCATGTTGCTTTTCGGAGGATATGGCTATGAGAAGTGTGGATTTTGCACCCCTTTACCGCACGACGGTCGGCTTCGACCGTCTCTTCGAGATGCTCGACAGCAGCGTTCGCTCGGACTGGCCCCCCTACAATATCGAAAAGAAGAGTGAGAACGACTACCGCATCACCATGGCGGTAGCAGGCTACGACCTGGACGAGATCGAACTCGTGCAGAACGGCGCCGAACTGTGTGTCACCGGACGCAAGAAGCCCGATCCAGAGCAGCGGCAAGTTCTCCACCAAGGCCTTGCGATAGGCAATTTCAGACAGGCCTTCAGGCTGGCCGACCACGTGAGAGTGGAGGCTGCGACGCTGAACTGCGGTTTGCTCGCCATCGACCTCGTGCGTGAGGTTCCCGACGAACTCAAGCCGCGCCGCATCGAGATTGGCGTCCGCGACCCTCAAAATACAACGAAGTCAATAAGCCAGGATATGCCGCGCAAGGCGGCCTAAGACATGGTCAACAACCTGCGGTCCGCCTCCCGGCAACGCCCGGAAGCCAAGATTGCGGAGAACGGAGATGACAAGCGAAGCTGATATCTTTCTTCAAACCGGCGCAAGAAGACCGACCCGCATCGACGTCTCGTCGTTGCCGAAAAGCCCCGGCGACGTCCTCAACTGCTCAACCATGAGCCTTGCGGCGAAGCGTGCCTTGCTTGCCTCATGGGCCTCGGACAGGCATGCGGTTGACGACGCTCCGTCGCTGCGCAGGCTGGATGATGGCTCGGTCATGAATGTGGATGAGATCCTTCGCGCGCTGAAGGCACTGGATGAGGGCGAGCAAGGGAATCCGCCGCACAGGGCGGCGTCTCGGTCCCAGCGGCGTTCCTTCGGCCGCTTCCGTCGAGGGAGTTGGTCCCGCTGGATCGCGGGCATCCGAGGTGAAGACGATGATGACGATCCACCTCCGAGCCCGGTCTGCGCGGCGATCCCGCCGAGGGCAGGCGGTGGCGGGGCGTTTTCCCTGCCGGAACCTGAAGCAGCCTAGAGCAGTCCAGGGAAAAGCGTATACGCTTTTCCCTGGAAAATACGTGGAAACAAACAGTTAGAGCAGTTCGGCGTCTTGTGAAACGATGAACTGCTCTAATGAAGGGGTTGGCGCCAACTCCTCAAAAGCATCCAGCCAACGGAGGAAGTTCATGAACGACAAAATGTTCGAGCAGCCCGTTCTGGTGAAGAACGGGGATTTCATGATCGAGGAAGTAGCGTGCCTCGAAGATGCATTCGAGTTTCTGCAGAATTGGCCCCGGAACCGCAGAGGCCCGATTTTCGAAACGGCCCTGCGCGCGTGTCAGCGCGCCTATGACGGCCATGTCCCAGCCTCGCTGGCACGCGATGCTTTTGCCGGCTTTGCCCGCTCGGCCAGGATCCTTGAAGACGTCTCGACCTCCATACCCTGGATGGCGGGGGTCAAGACGGGCAGAGGCGGCGTTTCCGCCTGAGGAGAACGTTCGCCGAACCTTCGGTTTTCAAGTATGTCAGGTTCCGGGCAACGTCATGGAGAGCACCTAGCTCCGTAGGTCGTGCCGCCGGCAGGGCGCAGTGACCGGTGCCTAACGCCGGTCACCATGCCTCGCTCGTGCCGGTCAGCGGAACATCGAGCCGCCATCAACGTCGAGCGCCGCGCCATAGACGAAGCTCGCGGCGTCCGAGCAAAGGAACAGGATCGCGGCGGCCATGTCGTCGGGCCGGCCCATGCGGCGCATCGGCAAATTGGCCGCGATGCGGTCCTTGAGAGCCTGGTCGATATGGGAATGCATCGGCGAATCGGTCGGCCCCGGATTGAGCGCGTTGATGCGCACCTTCTTTCCCGCCAATTCGCGCGCAACCGACTTCACCAGCGACAGCGTGCCGGCCTTGGACGCCGCATAGGCTGTGTCGGCGATGAGCCCGCCGCCGCCATGCACACCGGCGTCGGAGGCCACGCAGACGATATTCCCCCCGCCGGCATTGCCTTGCATGCGCTGCACCGCCCCCTGGACGGTGAAGAAGGTGCCCAGCAGATTGACGCCGAGGACGCGCTGCCAGTGCGCCCAATCCTGCTCCGCGATTTTCTTGGCGGTGATGATCGCCGCGCAGGTGACGACATTGTCGAGCCGCGCCAGCCTGGCGTCGCAATAGTCGAACATGCGCCCGATGCTGTCGGGGTCACCCATGTCGGCCACCACCTTGTGCGGTGTCCCGGCCATTCCGCTCAGTTCGTCATGGCGCTTCGCCAACCCCTCAGTATCGCGGTCACACATCACCACCTCGGCGCCCTTGGAGAGAAAGGCACGGGCGGTCTCGAAACCCATGCCGCTCGCGGCACCGGTCACCAGCACGGTCTTGCCGGCAAAACTGTCCTGGGCAAACGTCGCATAGGGGTCGATCATGATGTCTCCGTGAACCGATAAGAGGTGGCCGGCGGCAAGGTTGGCGAGGCGTGTTCAGGCTTTCAGGTGCAGCGTCACGAGTACGCTGCACTCCGCGCCGCTGTCGAAACGCGCCGCGACGCGCAGCCAGTTGCCAAAATGGCTAAGCCGCGCCATTGCCATGCCGTCGCGCTCGGCCGGCATGACAAACTCGGTGCCTTCGCGCAGCCAGTGCATTCCATCCGGCGATATCTCGACCCACGCCGTTGCCGCAGGGCCGACAGGTTGTTTCAACGCGCGCACGAAGAAGATCGCCTCGCGCGCCCATCCTGCCTCGTAAGGCTCGCTGGCGGCCTCGCCGCGCCAGCGCTCGTTGCGCGAGACGACCGCGGTGATGTTCTCGGGCAGCATCAGAAGTCTCCGGAAATGCAGATGGAATCGACATAGAGGAAGGCCCGTTTGGCAACGTCGGTTTCAGCGAAGAGGCCGAAATTGAGCATACACCACAGGTTCTTCATCGCCGGAATGCGGATCGAATCGAATCCCGAGAGATCGAAGCTGCGATCGTTGCAGCGCAGCCCGAGCGCCGTCATCGATTCCAGATCGAAATCGAAGCACAGATAAGTCCAGTTCACCTTGGTGGGGATCTCGTTGTAGCACAGGCGCTGCGATCCGCCGGGAAGGTCGAGCCAGCCCTCCGGCGACAGGTGATAGTGGCTGATCGTCTTGTCGTCGCTGCCGATCGGGATGATCTTCTCTGTCTCGCGCTTGTATTGCCATTTTTGCAAGTGCTGGCCGTCGAGCGCGTTCAAAAAGCGCAGATGCGGCATGACCCGATCACTGTTTCCATTCTGGTCTCCGCCCTGCAGGTCGAACAGGAAGCCGACGGAGCGCACATCGGTTTCGGACAGCTTCAGCGCATTGGCTTCGGGCTTGAAGGTGAAATACATTTCGAAACGGATCGGCCCGCGCTTCCTGAATGTGTGGCGTTTGATGGCAACGTTACGGGCTCCCGGCACGGGACGTGTCGCAACCTTCAACGCGTAGGATGAATCCATCCCCCCGTGTGAGCCGGCGTCCCAGTGCGCGAGCGTGGACAGCATGGCGCTGGTATGCTGCGCGTAGCCCGGCAGCATCGTGTCCAGATCGTCCTCATAGTTGCCGACAAGCTGCGACCAGCCGCAATGGCCGCGCGCGAAATCGTCGAACGACAATATCCGCGGCAGCGGGTCGAAGCGGCTGAGCGCGGGGTCCGCGCGCAGCAGCGCCAGCCGCATCGCCTCGATCAGGTCGCCGCTTTGGTTCGGAGCCTGGTTCTTCATCTCGGCCTCATCCGGCTTTCAGTTTCTTGACGGCGTCCCAGTCGATCTCGATACCCAGCCCCGGTTTCTGCGGGACCTCGAGCGTGCCGTTCTTCTGCCTGACGCAACCGGGCGCGAGATCGGCCAGACTGGTCTTGAACGGGCTGGCGTCGCATTCGCACTCCATGACGCCGAAGTTCGGCATCGCCGCAGCCAGATGGACGCTTGCGGTCTCGCAGACAATGCCCGACATGCCGATATGCGGCGCGTAGCGGACGTCATGCGCGGCGGCGTAGTCGGCCATGCGACGCGTCTCGGAGATGCCGCCCGCGCGCGCCACGTCGGGCTGCAGCACGGACAACGTCCGGTTGGCGATCAGGCGCTGCGCCTGGTCCAACGTGAAATTGCTCTCGCCCGCGGCCAGCGGCACGTCGCAGCGCCGGCGCAGTTCCTCATAGCCCTGCTCGTTTTCCGGTTGCAGCGGCTCCTCGAACCAGAAATAGCCGTTTGCCGAAAGCGCACGGCCCACCTCGACCGCTTCGTCCAGATTGTAGGCCCAGTTCGCATCGACGCAGAGCCCGATCGCATCGCCAGCGCGCTTGCGGATGCGCTCGATCCGTTTGCAGGCTTCGCGCACGGGCCGCGCCATCTTCCCCTTGATGCGCGTAAAGCCCTCGCCGAGATAACGATCGAGTTCAGCGTCGGCGACATCGTCGTCGACCCAGTTGACCGCGGCGGCGTAGACGTCGATGCGATCGCGTCCGACACCGCCGAGAAGCTTTGCGATCGGCTGTCCGGTCGCCTTGCCCAATATATCCCATAGCGCGATGTCCACGCCGGCGATGGCCTCGATCAGCACGCCGCCCGCCCTGCCCGAAAGCGCGCGGCGCATGGACTGCCATAGGGCGCCGATGTTGCGCGCGTCCTGGCCGAGCAGGCGCGGCTTGAGCGAGCTTTCGATCAGCTCGACATAAGCCTTGGGCGAGAACCGCGCCAAGGTTTCGCCGACGCCGACAATGCCCTCGCTCGTGCGCACTTCGACCAGGACCAGTGAGACCTTTTCATAGACGCCCCAGGACGTGACCGTGGGCCGGGGCAATGTTTGGCTGAGGGGATGGGCAATCACCTCGGCAATCTTCAGCGGCCCCGCCGCGATTGGATCGCTCACGTGCATCGGCTCCAGATTTCTCCCTTGTCCTCTCGCACCGCCCTCATAGCTCTCACCTGTAAACTTAGCAACCAAAAAACTTAGTTGCTATGTTTGAGGAAACCGTGCTAGTGATCCGCGGAAAGGATCCCGAATGCCCCTGGACGCAGCACGAAAGCCGATTTTCGCCGCGAAACTCGCGAGCCCTTCCCGCCTCGCGGACGGCGTTTCGGACGCGATCGCCGCGGCGTTGTTCGACGGACGCATCGCGCCTGGTGAAGCGCTGCCGCCGGAAGGCGAGATCGCCAGGGAATTCGGCGTCTCCAAGCCCATCGCACGCGAGGCGCTGCGCCAGTTGACCAGCGCGGGCCTCGTTTCGACGCAGCAAGGAAAAGTCGCGCGCGCCAAGGCGCTCAGCGGCGAGCCGATGGAGCGCATCTACGCCTATGCGGTCCGTTCGAGCCTGACGCGGCTTCAGGAAGCCAACGAGATGCGCCGCGTCATCGAGGTTGGCATAGCCAGGCTGGCCGCCGAGCGCCGCGACCCGCGCGGCCTGGAAATGATGCGCCAAGCCGTGCTCGACATGCACTCAGGCATCGGCAGGCCTGGCGATTTCACGCAAGCCGACATTCTGTTCCACCTCGGCCTCGCGACAGCCACGGGCAACTCCATGATCCGCATCCAGATGGAAGGATTGCGGTCTGTCCAACGCGAGGTTTCTGAACTGTTCTCCCAGCGCTCCAACCGCACGGAAGCGGATTGGCGGGCCACCGTCGAACGGCACCAGGCGATCTACGACGCGATCGTGGCGGGCGACACCGATCTCGCGGATCGGCGTATTCACGAGCATTTCGACGCGGCCGACATCGCCTCGTTCGAGGTTGCCGAAAAGCTCGGGGAGCCGTCGCCGTGAGCAAGGACCGTTTTTCCCTTGCCGGACGGCGGGCGCTGGTGACCGGCGCCAGCTCCGGCATCGGGCGCGCGGTTGCGATCGCCCTGGCGCAGCATGGCGCCAGCGTCGCGCTGCATCACTTCGGCGACGCCGCCGGCGCGCGCGAAACGGCTGCCGCCATCGGCCCGGGCACCGCGGTTCTCGAAGCCGATTTCACCGATAGCAAGTCAATGTCGGCCTTTACCGATGAAGCCGCCGGCGCCGGGCCCATCGACATCCTCGTCTCGAACGGCGCGATCGAGCGGCGCCGTGCATGGAGTGAGATCGACGAAGCGCATATCCAGGCCCATGTGGCGGCAAACTTCACGGCCCTGCTGACCTTGGCCACGCGGCTTGTTCCCGCCATGGCCAAGCGCGGATGGGGACGCGTGGTCGCGACCGGCAGCGTGATGGCGAGGCGTCCGCGCGCGGAAACGATCGTCTATGCTTCGCTGAAGGCGGCGCAACTGATGGCGGTGCGCGCCATGGCGCGCGAGGTTGCGCCGCATGGCGTCACTATGAATGTGGTATCGCCCGGCGCGATCGAGACGGAGGCAACGGCCGAGCGCTACCGGGACGCCGCCTTCCGCCAAGCGGTCGCGGCGAAGATTCCCGCCGGCCGCCACGGCCAGGCCGACGACCTCGTCGGCGCCTTCGTTTTTCTGTGCAGCGACGCCGCCCGCTACATTACCGGGGCTGACCTGCCCGTCGACGGCGGCTGGACGATCGGCGACGCGCCCGGCGCGCTGCCGGGGACAACAGCATGACAAGTCGCCGCCGCCTGCCGGCCCGTTCGTTGCGTGCCCGCAGTTGTTGATTGGACCATCGGCGTTTCGGGAGGAAACCATGAAGACCGCAATCAAGCTTGCACTATCGACCTTGGCGCTGTGCGCCCTGTCGGCGCAGTCGCTGGCCCAGGAACTCCGGGTGACCGTGTGGACCGGCAGCGAGGCCCACCTCAAGATGCTGAACGGCATCGCCCAGGGCTTCATCGCCAAGCATCCGGGTGTCACGGTGAAATTCGAGACCGTTCCGGTCGCCGACTACACGCAGAAGCTCACCTTCCAGGTCGCCGGCGGCAACGCCCCCGATATCGCCTGGATGATGGAAGATGCCGCACCCGCCTTCGAGAACGCCGGGCTGCTGATGGACATCGGCCCGACGCTCAAGGCGACGCAGGGATATAATTTCGACGATTTCTCCGAGCCGGCCATGGCGCTCTGGCAAAAGGACGGCAAGGTCTACGGCGTGCCCTTCTCCACCTCGCCGTTCCTGATCTACTACAACAAGGACATGTTCGACAAAGCAGGTGTCGAAGATCCCAACCAGCTCGCCGCGAAGGGCGAGTGGAACATGCAGAAATTCCAGGAGGTCGCCAAGAAGATCACCGAGGCCAATCCCGGCAAATGGGGCTTCGAATTCAAGGATGGCGAGGGCTACGCATCGCGCATGACGCACGCCTTGCTGCCGCCCGTGCGCGCTTACGGCGGCGATCTGTGGGCCGACGGCCAGTGCGGCCTCGACAAGCCTGAAGCGGTGGCTGCCATCAAGCAGCTCCACGACATGGTGTTCAAGGACAAGTCGATCGTGCCGCCGGGAGAGCAGGGCGACTACTTCTCCGGCAATTCGGCGATGACCGTGAACCAGATCTCGCGAGCCTCGAAGATGCCCGAGGCGGGCTTCAAATGGGGCATCGCCCCCTTGCCTTCGGGACCCGCCGGCGAGGCTCCGGTCATCGGCCAGGCCGCGTTGGCCGTCTTTGCGTCCGGCAAGAACAAGGAGCTTGCCGCGCAACTGGTGGCCGACATGACCAGCAAGGACAATGTGGCTGTCATGGCCCAATTCTTTCCGCCGGCCCGCAAGAGCGTCCTGGAGAGCGACGCCTTCGTCAACTCCAACAAGCTGATCCCGCCGCAGCAGATGAAAAGCGTCGCCGCAGCGATCGTCAACGGCCGCGTTCACCCTTCGCATGAGCATGTGCCGCAGATATTCGCCGCGATGGCGCCGCGCGTCGACGCGCTGTGGCGGGCCGACGCCAATGTCGAGGAGGCGCTGAAGGGCGTCTGCGCCGCCATTCAGCCATTGCTCTGACAGGATTTCGGTTCATGGCAGGCATGGCATCCCGGGACAATGCGGCGCGTCCTGCCAGCGCGCCGTGGCTGAGCTTGAAGGCCAGGGAGATACTGGAGGCGTGGCTGTTCGTCAGCCCGACCTTGATCGGCTTCCTGGTCTTCTTCCTTGGGCCGCTGGTCGCCATCTTCTATTATTCGACGACCGAGTGGAACCTGCTCAGCCAGCAGGCGGCCTTCGTCGGGCTTCGCAATTTCCAGAATGCGCTGCTGGAGAACCCCGACTTCTGGCATGTCGTGCGCAATTCCGTGATCTTCGCGCTGGGGCTCGTTCCCCTGAACATGGCGCTGGCGCTCTCGCTTGCGCTGGCGCTGGCGCGGCCGTTCCTCGGCGTCGTCTTCTTTCGCACGGTCTTTTTCGCGCCGGTGGTCACATCGGCGATTGCCTGGGCCATCGTCTGGAAATTCATGCTGCAGGGCGAAGGCGGCGCCGTGAACCAGATGCTCGCCTGGATCGGCATCGATGGCCCGAACTGGTTGCGCGAGCCCAACTGGGCGATGGCGGCCGTCATCGTCACCCGCGTCATCAAGATGGTCGGCCTCAACATGATCCTCTACATCGCCGCGCTCCAGTCGATACCGCGCGACTACGAGGAGGCAGCCGCGCTGGAAGGTGCCTCGCGCTGGCAGATCTTTCGCATGATCACCTGGCCGCTGCTCGCGCCGACGACGCTGGTCATCATGGTTCTGACGACGATCGGCTCGTTCAAGGTGTTCGACCACATCTACCAGATGACCGGTGGCGGCCCGGAAAACGGTACCCTGGTGCTGGCCTTCTACATCTATCAGCAAGGCTTCAAATTCTTCAACGTCGGCTACGCGGCAGCACTGGCCCTGATCATGTTCGTCATCGTGATGGCGCTCACCCTCGTGCAGGTGATGTTGCGGCGGAAGGAGATGGAGTGACCCCGCGCCGGACCGAGATTCTCTATCGCATCTGCTGGACCATGGCGCTGCTGCTTTTGGCCGTGCCCTTCGTGTTCCCGTTCCTGTGGATGATTTCCGGCGGGTTCAAGAGCACCACCGAGATATTCGGCGCGCCGACCCTCATTCCCCGCGTCTGGCGCTTCGAGAACTTCGCGGAAGTGTTCACCTATCAGCCCTTCGCGCGGCAGTATTTCAACTCGCTCTATATCGCCGCGACGGTGACGGTGCTGACCCTGTTCATTGCCTCGCTCGCGGGCTACGCGCTGGCGCGCATCCGCTTTGCCGGCGCCGGGCTGTTGATGCTGTTCCTGGTGATGGCGCTGATGGTGCCGGAAGAGGTCACCATCATCCCTAACTTCTTCCTGATCCGCGCCATGGGCCTGATCGACACGCACTGGCCGCTGATCCTTTTGCCGGTATTCGGCCCGCAGGGCGTGGTGGCGACCTTCCTGATGCGTCAGTTCTTCCTGGCGCTGCCCAGGGAACTCGAAGAAGCCGGCAAGATGGACGGCCTGTCGCGGTTCGGCGTCTGGTTGAAAATCGCCCTGCCCATGGCGCGGCCGGCCCTTGCCGCGGTTGCGATCATCACCTTCCTGCATTCGTGGAACCTCTTCCTCGAGCCGCTGATCTTCCTCAGTTCGCTCGAAAAATTCACGCTGCCGCTGGCGCTGTCCAATTTCAACGACAGCTACGGCCTGCCCTTGTGGAACCTGCAATTGGCGGCGACCAGCCTGGCCGTGGTTCCCATCCTCATCATCTATCTGATCGCCCAACGCCAGATCATCGAGAGCTTCGCCCTCTCCGGCGTCAAGGGATAAGGGGAGTCATGACAAAGCTTCTGCTCAAGGACATCCGCAAGCGGTTCGGAACGGTCGAGGTCATCCGTGGAGTCGATCTCGAGATCGAAGATGGCGAGTTCGTCGTCTTCGTCGGCCCGTCGGGGTGCGGGAAGTCGACGCTGTTGCGGCTGATCTCCGGCCTCGAGCACCTCAGCGAGGGCGAACTCCACATTGGCGGCCGCCTGGTCAATGAGGTTCCGGCGGCCAGGCGCGGCGTGGCAATGGTGTTCCAGTCCTATGCGCTCTACCCCCACCTGACCGTACGCGACAATATGGGTTTTGGCCTCAAGGTCCGCAAAGTGCCCGCCGGCGAGCGCGCCCGGCGCGTCTCGGAAGCCGCCGCGACGCTGAAGCTCGAGCCGTTGCTCGACCGTTTCCCGCGTCAGCTATCGGGCGGACAGCGCCAGCGCGTGGCCATCGGCCGCGCCATCGTCGGCAATCCCGACGTCTTCCTCTTCGACGAGCCGCTTTCGAACCTCGATGCCGAATTGCGCGTGCACATGCGCTCCGAGATCGCAGCACTCCACCAGCGCCTGTCGACGACGATGATCTACGTGACCCACGATCAGATCGAGGCCATGACCCTTGCCGACAAGATCGTGGTGTTGCGCGACGGAAGGATCGAGCAGGTCGGCTCGCCGCGCGAACTCTACGAGAGCCCCAGAACCATTTTCGTCGCCCAGTTCATCGGCAGCCCGAAGATGAATATCCTGCCGCTCGCCGATGGGCGGCCGATCACCCATGGCGCGTTGCTGCCCCCGACGGCCGTCTCGGTCGGCATTCGGCCCGAGCACCTGTCGCTGGCCCAGCCTTCGTCCGCCACGCTGCGCGGCAAGGTAAAGCTTGCCGAATACACCGGCGCCGTCACGCTCATCCACGTGGAATTGGACGCAGGCCAGACTTGCCTTGTCATCCACAATCAAGGAACGGCGCCCGAGATCGGCGTCGAGATCGGCCTGAACGCAGCCCCCGCGCACCTGCATTTCTTCGACGGCGAGGGCCGCGCGGTCTGACGCGATCATGAATGGCCGCAGCGCGTGGCGTGGGAACGCGGCGAATGATCGTCCGCATTGCCTTCTGTATCCGCTCGCTGGATAGTTCCGGCCATGCTGCAGAGCCTGGCGACTCACTGGCCTCAAATCCTGGCGATCATCTCGGTGGTGATCGCGAGCGTTGGCATTGCCCATGCCGTCATGACCAAGGAGGACGTCCGCGCCGCTACTGGCTGGGTGGGCGTGATGGTGCTGTCGCCGATCCTCGGCGTGCTGATCTATACCGTGGCCGGTATCAACCGCATCCGTCGCGCCTCGATCAGCGCGCAGCGCTCGCTTGCCGGCGATCTGGCGTCCGCCAGGCACGACCGCGACATTGCCGCCGAGGAGGCCCTGATCGTCGAACGGTACGGGCTGCGCTTCATCGGCCTCAGGACGCTGGGCGACAGGGTGGCGCGACGCGCGCTCCATCCAGGAAATGCGATCACTGTCCTGGAAACAGGCGATGAAGCCTATACCGCGATGTGCGCGGCCATCGACGGCGCCGAACGCAGCGTCCTCCTCGAAACCTATATTTTCGACAATGACCCAGTCGGCCTGCTCTTCGTGGAATCCCTTGCTCGGGCCGTCCGGCGCGGCGTCAGCGTGCGCGTGTTGATCGACGCCGTGGGCGCCCGCTATTCCGTGCCCAGCATATTGGGCCATCTGCGCGGCGCCGACATCACCGCCGGGCTCTTCAACGGCAACATCGTCATGGGCCTGCACCTGCCCTATGCCAATCTGAGGACCCATCGGAAGATCCTGGTGGTCGACGGCATGGTTGCCTTTACCGGCGGCATGAACATTCGCAAGGGCTTTTCCGCCGAGTTTGCCGGCTCCAACAGTTCCAGGGACACGCATTTTCGCGTGACCGGTCCAGTGGTAGCCGACCTCTTTTCGGTTGCCGCCGAAGATTGGCGTTTCGCCAGCAACGAGGCGCTGAAGGGCGATGCCTGGCGAATTGCCCCGCTGTCGCCGGCGCCCGCCACGCCCATGCTGGTGCGGGCGGTCGCGTCCGGCCCGGACGCCAGCGTCGAGACCAATCACAAGCTGCTGATCGGCGCCTTCTCCGTCGCGCGCAAATCGATCCGCCTCATGTCGCCCTATTTCCTGCCGGACCGCGAACTGATCAGCGCCCTGACGACTGCGGCAAGACGCGGTGTCGAAATCGACATCGTGGTGCCGGCGGTGAACAATCTTTTCCTCGTCGATCGTGCGATGACGGCGCAGTTCGACCAGGTTCTGAAGCACTATTGCCGCGTCTGGCGCACGGAAGGACCTTTCGACCATTCGAAGCTGCTTTCGATCGATGGCGCATGGGCCTATGTCGGGTCTTCCAACCTGGACGCGAGGTCGCTGCGGCTGAATTTCGAGATCGACCTGGAGATACTCGACGCCGGCTTCGCCAGCGAGATCGAAAAGCGGATCGTGGCCGCGATCGAGACGGCCGTCCCTGTCACGCTGGAAGCATTGCGGGCGCGGCCATTCGTCATCCGCCTGTTCGATCGCATCCTGTGGCTGGGCTCGCCCTATCTTTAACAAAAGGACGTGTTTGCCAGATAGCTTGACGTGAACGGTGGAACAGATGCCGAAAGGTTCTATCTTTTGAGGTGCATGGTGCAAGCAGCAGGAATGGCGGGCAAACGATGCGGGTGAACGGGCGCAGCCTGCCGGCAAGCATGCTTTTGTCCATTCGCGACAAGCGGATGCGGAAGGCAAATGCCACGTCGACGAACAAGGCGGACGCCACCGGAACGCTGGTCGCCTCCTACAATGTCCACAAATGCATCGGCGTCGACCGCAAGTTCGATCCCGACCGCACCAGCCGGGTCATCCGCGAGATCGACCCGGATGTCATCGCCCTGCAGGAAGCGGACAATCGTTTCGGCGACCGGACCGGACTTCTCGACCTGTCCCGGCTCGAACTGGAAACCGGCCTGGTGCCGGTGCCGATTTCGGCGACCGGCAAGGGCCATGGCTGGCACGGCAACGTCTTGCTTTTCAAAAAGGGCGTCGTGCGCGACGTGCATCAGATCAGGCTTCCCGGGCTGGAACCCCGTGGCGCACTGGTGGCGGAAATCGACCTCGACGGAAGCCAGTCCCTGCGCGTCATTGCGGCGCATTTGGGCCTGCTGCGCCGTTCGCGGTCGCAGCAGGCACAGGTCGTGCTGGATATCATGAACAGCCCCGATGAGAAGCCGACGCTGCTGCTCGGCGACCTCAACGAATGGCGCCTCGGAAACCGCTCCGCGCTGAACACGCTGCATCTGACGTTTGGACCGCTGCCGCCGGCTGTTCCCACCTTCCCTTCGAACCTGCCCCTGCTGGCGCTCGACCGCATCATGGCCAACCGGCACGGAATGATCGCGGCCGTCGAAGCGCATGACACGCCGCTGTCGCGGGTCGCCTCCGACCATCTGCCGCTGACCGCCTTTGTCCGCCTGTAGCCGCACACCGATAACGCCTTGATGTCGACCGCGTTGGAAAGCGTGTAGGGCCGCGTCGGAACGGCGGCTCTTCTTGCGAGTTGATATGGCTTGAACAACAGGAGGACAAGACATGAAAAGCTTTTTCCTGGCCGCGATGATGGCGCTGGCCGCTTCGGCTTCCGTCATTGCGCCGACGCAGGCAGCGAGCGTCACCATCCAGTCCGGCGACGAGCCCCAGTATTCGCCTGACGACGACTATGACAATGGCGAGGTCGTCGTGCGCCGCCATCACGATCGCCAGCGTTATATCGACAATCGCTATAACGACGACAGCGATGTTCGTTACAGCGACCGCGAATACCGCCGCTATCACAGGCATCACCGCTGCCACATCGAGCTGGTCAAACATTGGCGCCACCACCACAGGGTGGTCGAAGAGGTCCGTGTCTGCACCTGACCCGCCTGTTGCCGTCAAGGCATTGCTGTACGGCATGAATTCCACTCCATCACGGCGTAGCCACGTTTCCCATGATGTGGCTATGCCGTGATGTCATGCCGTCTGATATGTGGCTATTTGGTCACACCCAAACATTGCTCTCCGCTTCCCGTTGCGCCCAATATTGCGTTCCGCTAACAGTCAGGCTTGGCTGGGAAACTTTAGCAACGACAATATCTTGAAATATCTTGAGTGGATTCGTCGGTTTTTAGAAGAGAACCGAATGACATCAATCAGGATGCGATCGAATTCCTAAGCCTTGCTTTTATAAGTTGTTCGCGCGTCGCCAGACGGTGACGCCAGGGCTGGGGCGATCCATGTTGGGCTTTTTGGACTGGCCGCGCCAGTATGTGTCCCTGGGCGCTTCGGGCGTCCACAAGACCACTCTCAATCTTTTTGCGCTGCTCAGGCGAGCCAGGCTGCCTGCAAGACTGTTGGCGCGATACATAGGCGTATTTATTTCTCTTGCTATACTCTCAGTCTTCGCAAGCACCGCTGCCAACGCGGTGACAATCAACTCGGTGAGTGCCAGTCCCACCACCTTTACCGATCCTGGCACCCTCATCACCTTCACCATGGCCTTCAACACCGATAACCGGGCATGGACTGGTGCGACGTTCACGGATACGAATGGGTCGGTATTCAGCGTCGGCACTTGTTCCCCGGGCCCGAACGGCCAAACGAATCAGGCCGTAACATGCACTTTCACCTATACGACCCCTGCCGGACGGATCACGGATCTCCAATTCATTCCAATGGTCACGGTCGATGGGCTCGATACCGCCACTAGCAGTGGTCTCATCACAATAACCTACGTGCCATCGACCGTAACGCTAGCCTCGACGCCGTCGGCCGCGACGCAGGTCGGCCAATCCTACTCGCAGACCAATGTCGCGAGCGGTGGGATGGCACCCTACACCTATTCCATATCGGCTGGCAGCCTGCCTGCGGGTACCTCCCTGAATTCCGCTACGGGCACGGTGTCAGGCACGCCGACTGCCGCAGGCTCGTTCAACTACACGGTCCAGGCGGTCGACAGCACAACGCCGGCGCATTTGACGGCCAGCCAGACGGTAAGCGGGACGATC
Organism: Mesorhizobium sp. BR1-1-13; assembly: GCF_020165515.1. Lineage (NCBI taxonomy): Bacteria > Pseudomonadati > Pseudomonadota > Alphaproteobacteria > Hyphomicrobiales > Phyllobacteriaceae > Mesorhizobium > Mesorhizobium sp. BR1-1-13. Next base: position 981 of record NZ_JAIUIH010000023.1, on the reverse strand, counting down.
GCCAAAGGCACGCAGACGACCAGCTTCACGCAGCCGGCGAATGCGGCGCTGACCAGCGGGCCGGTGACGCTGAGCGCCACCGCTTCCTCCGGCCTCACGGTCGCCTTCACCTCGACGACGACGGCGGTGTGCACCGTCAGCGGCAATTCGGTGACACTGCTCTCGGCCGGCACCTGCACCATCGACGCCGACCAGGCCGGCAACGCCAACTACCAGGCCGCCGCCACGGTGTCGCGCAGTTTCTCCGTCACCCAGGGCACGCAGGCGATCAGCTTCACGCAGCCGGCGAATGCGGCACTGACCAGCGGACCGGTGGCACTGAGCGCCACCGCTTCGTCCGGCCTGACGGTCGCCTTCACCTCGACGACGACGGCGGTGTGCACCGTCAGCGGCAATTCGGTGACGTTGCTCTCGGCCGGCACCTGCACCATCGACGCCGACCAGGCCGGCAACGCCGACTACCAGGCCGCCACCACGGTGTCGCGCAGCTTCTCCGTCACCCAGGGCACGCAGGCGATCAGCTTCACGCAGCCAGCGAATGCGGCGCTAACCAGCGGACCGGTGGCACTGAGCGCCACCGCTTCCTCCGGCCTGACGGTCGCCTTCACCTCGACGACGACGGCGGTGTGCACCGTCAGCGGCAATTCGGTGACGTTGCTCTCGGCCGGCACCTGCACCATCGACGCCGACCAGGCCGGCAACGCCGACTACCAGGCCGCCACCACGGTGTCGCGCAGCTTCTCCGTCACCCAGGGCACGCAGGCGATCAGCTTCACGCAGCCGGCGAATGCGGCGCTGACCAGCGGACCGGTAACCCTGAGCGCCACTGCTTCCTCCGGCCTGACGGTGGCCTTCACCTCGATGACGACGGCGGTGTGCACCGTCAGCGGCAATTCGGTCACGCTGCTCTCGGCCGGCACCTGCACCATCGACGCCGACCAGGCCGGCAACGCCGACTACCAGGCCGCCACCACGGTGTCG
>NZ_JAIUIH010000022.1:0-30818 GCF_020165515.1 Mesorhizobium sp. BR1-1-13 | reverse complement strand
GCCTCCTCCACCACCACCGCCCTTCGCACGCGCGATGCCACCAAAGGCGGCGTATGCGATGCTTGCACCCAAGGCCGAAAGCAATACACGACGAGACGTAAACACTGTTCGATCCTCCTAGAATTTCTGTGACATTTTCGGCATTTTACAGAATGTGACAGGCGCGCGACTTGCATCCCCAAGACGAGAGGGGTTCTTAAATGGTGCTAACCTGGTATTTAATTTATTCGCGGATTCAGCTTTATACGGAGTTCGCCACTAGCCAATTCCGGCGTTCACAATTGTCTCGAGAAGAACTTCAATGCCAAAATCGGAGTCTCAACCTAGACTGCTTGGAGCGAGCTGCCGATAGTGAGCGCAGTGTCTCCGCCCCCGACCACAGTTCCTTTGGCGGGCTTGGGAACTGCGGGGCCCCCATCTCGCTGACACATTCAGTCTTCAACTTGAGCTTGGGGTTTGCGAGGAAATCAGCAACTACTTTCGACCCGCACGGGTCGGAATCTATGACATCGTGTCCGATCCCCCGAAAGACCACCACCTGGCCGAAAGGAAGGGTTTCCGCCGCGTGGTCCGCCCACGCTGTCGGCGTTGCCGGATCATATTCTCCTGACAACAGTAGAGTGGGTATGTCCGTGCGGCGCGGCTGCATCCGCGATGCTGACCCGTTCTCAAGCATCCAAAGAGGGCATGCCCAGGAGTAGTCGTTCAGCTCAACCCATTTCGACCAGTATTTGTCCTGTTTGCCATTCAGATCGGGGAGATCGCTGTCGGAACAACTTACAGAGAAGTCCATACCTTGGGAGATCTCCAGGTCGTCAGCATCGAAAAATATCTCCGCCAGGGGCCTGAAATCCTGTTTGTATGTCCTCTCGATCAGCTCCGGGAGGGTCGGGATCGCATCGCGATCGTATAAAATGCCGAATATAAGCTCGAGGAAATCTGCCCCTGAGACATATGTGTAGCGCGCCTCTTTATCTGTGCTGCGCAAGAGCAAAGGCTGCCGATCCAGCTGTCTTGTGATAAGCTGAACAGCATTGGATATCCCCTTCATGCATCTGTTCGCTGCCTCACAGTCTCGCTCTAGAATCTTTAGCGAACGGTCCAGGTTCGGACCATCTTCGTTCAGATAATTGATGTCCAGCGGAACAACTGAATCCAATATACTCGCCGAGACCCCTTCAGGGTGCTGGTTCATCACTTCCAGAGCAAGCCTGGTGCCATACGATACGCCGTAGAGAACCCACTTTTCTATCCCTAGAGCCTTTCGAAGGTCATCAATATCCTCCGCATTCTCCTCGGTGTTGTAGGCATGAAGATCGATGCCCTTTGCGATCAACGCCGTCCTGCAGGCAAGAACTTCATCTTTTTTGAGGTTGCCAAAGGTGGTTTCGACCTCAACGCTCGAGAGAATGGCATTCCAATGATCGGGCTTGAAATATTGAGAACAGTCCAAGGCGGGAGCGGACTTTCCGATGCCCCGCTGATCAGCAACGATTACGCGGCGTCCGATCATCCAACTCTGGGCGGCGATGAATTCCCACCATCCATCGATGTCGTCGCTATTGGCAATGTCGGTAGGCTGCCCCGGTCCTCCTGTGAGAAACACGACCGGTTCGTGCCGTTCGCGGTCCGGTTCGAATACGACCACGGACAGGACGACCTCGGTACCAACCGTCTTCTTTCTATTTTCTGGTACATTCACGGTCCCACACGTCATTGCCCGATCTCGGGGAATTTCGAACCAACAGCTGGTTTTCTTGAACTCACCCGCAGTGAGCTCCCCACCCCCCAGGCAAATGAGGAACGCAACTGACGTAACCACGAGAAGAAAACACCAAGCTGGTTTGATGTACGCGCGTCTAAACACGGTAGACATCTCGTCCCTCATTTATAAGTAGATGAAAACTGCTCGATCACGGCTCGAATATTCTTCGTGTCGTCGACAAATCAGGAATAAACGTCCGTAATCGCGGCTTCGTTATTTATTCAAGACGAAGGGTCTTTCCCTCCGATATTGCCAAGGAACAATTACATATTTCAGAAAAATGGCAGGAAAAACCTATCCCGCATGCATCCTAACGACCCTCTCCATTTCGTGTTCCCAAGCGATATTGGGTTACTCCAACACAAAATTGGAAACAAGCTCGACAAACCGGGGATTATATTAGCGCTTTTGATTGAGTCGTGCGCGAGACAGTTGGTCAGCACTGCGCTTATGTAAGCCGTGTTTTGCGCTACATTGCTCATCCGATTTTGCGCGGGTGCTCGCACCCTCCTCCTTATGGTGGATTCCCATTCTTTAGCATTAACGCATATAAAGACCGCGCTTCTGCACTCACGATGGGAACACAACCATGCGGAATCGAAAGTCACTTCAACTGGCGCTTTTGGCTTGTATATCGCTTTTTCTCACCGACGCCGCTTTAGCGAAAGATGCCTACAAGACACCCTGTAGAGCGGACGCCAAGCGGGTGTGCCACATGGACAACGAAGTGAAGGCGCAAGGCTGCCTTAAACAGCACCTCAGCGAACTCACGCCGGGTTGCAAGGCCTTTCTCAGTAAACAATGAGATGGCCGCGGGTCCTGTAGCCCGATTGCGTGCTCCGATGGCGAGATTGCTCGCCGCGGGGTCTCACGCGATGGCACGATGAGCAAGGCGGACACCGTTCGCCCTGCCGGCATTCTGGTCCCATTCGCCCCAACGGGGCGCCAGCCACGGCCCCGCCAGTTGAATGAACATGCGAGGATGGCCGGATTGACGAAAAGTATCAAAGGCCAGCGAGCGGCTGTCCGCAGCCTGCCTCAGCCCACCCTGACAACAAAATGTTTCGTCACCGGCTCGATGATCTTCCAGGTTCCCTTGAAATCGGCTTCCACCACGAAGGCGTCGCCGGGGCCGACTTCGACCGGCGTGCCGCCGTCGGGCGTGATGAGGATGCGGCCCGCGATCATGTGCACGAACTCATAGTCGGTGTAGGTGGCGTGATACGTACCGGGCGACGCCCGCCAGGTTCCTGAGATCACCTTGCCGTCCGCGGTCGTGTGCTGGACCGCGGTTTGCATCGTCGGCCGGCCCTCGACCGCGATCCAGCCAGGCAGGTCGCCGGCCTCCGCGTGTTCGACGGTGCCGAATTTCAGGATCGTCTTGTTCGTCATGCCGGGGCTCCGTTTTGCTTCGCTGTCGCACCGTCGGATAGCTGTTACGCGTGGCGTGGGCAATGCCGCCAGGGGGACCAGGGCGACCAATCCGGGTTCACCGGCGCCTTCGCACCGTTTGACGGAGGAACGAAAAAACCCGCCTGCTCGGCGGGTCACTGGCGCGACTCAGCACCATAGGTACTTTGTAGCATTAACTGCCTTCACAGTCAATGAAGCTGAGTTCGCGGCCTTGCCCCAGGAACCAGGCGCGTCCACGCTTGGGGTGGGCGATTTGGCAACCCCGCTGCTCGTCAGCTGAAGTCCTCAGGGCTTGTGGCGCGCCGCGACGAGTTCCGCCTTGCGCCTTGCCGTTTCCATTCCCAGCCCGATGAAGGCGCGCGCGTGCTTGGCCAACGCCATGTTGTCCGTCCACAGATTGCGCCAGATGGCGGTCTTCTTCGACAGGTTCTCGTCGACGATCTCCGACGAGAAGGATTCGAAGCTGAGATCGTCGGCATAGCCGATCGCCGTCAGCGCATCGAATATTGCGGCGAAGTCGATAGTACCGGTGCCGAGGAAGCCGCGATGGCTCTCGCCGATATGGACATAGCCGATCTTGCCGGCGGCATGGCGGATGGCCAGCCCGACATCGGCCTCCTCGATGTTCATGTGGAAGGTGTCGAGATGGAGAAAGATGTTGTCGGAGCCGGTGTCCTTGATGAAGGCCAGCCCTTGCGCGGCGGTGTTGAGCAGATTGCTCTCGAAGCGGTTGACGATCTCGAGGTTGAGCGTGACGCCTGCCGCCTTCGCGGTTTCGGCAACCTTGGCCAGCGTCCCGGCGCTGCGGTTCCACTGTTCTTGCGTCGGCGCCTCGGTCTGCAATCCGTGGCTGGTCGAGAGGATACCGGCGACCTTCTGTCCGCCGAGGTCGCGCGTCAGCGCAACAGTGTCGTTGAGGATCCCGACGCCGCGCGCGGCGACTGCCTTGTCGGCGCTCGAAATGTCGCCGTCGGCCGGCAGGCCGATGCTGATCGCCACGCCGAGGCCGAGATCGGCGATGCGCTTGGCGAGCCCGCCAATATCGACATTGGCGGGGTCGAGATAGGAGAATTCGATCAGGTCGAAGCCAGCCTCCTTGGTGTTGGCCAGCGTGCGTTCGAGCTCGGCCTGCGTCGAACTCGCCGACCAGACGAAAGAATGGATTCCGATGCGCGACATGATCGTCTCCGGTTTGCGGCGAGATATGGAGGGGGCGCAGCCGGGTCAACCGGCCGCGCCCGTGTCGGACTGATCAGCGGGCCGCGGTCCAGCCCTTGTAGTCCTTGAGATTCTCGGCGGTGATCAGCTTCGGATCGAGCAGCACCACCGGCTCCGCCGGCTTCTTGCCGGCAAGCACGTCGGCGGCCATCGTCAGCGATTGGCCGGCCATCACATAGGGATCCTGCGAGGCAGAAGCCTTGATCATGGATTTGCCGGATGCCAGTTCCTTCTCGATGTCCGGCGCGCCGTCGACGGCGGTGAAGATGAACTCCGAGCGGTTGAGCTGCTTGGCGGCGAGCTCGGCGCCGATCGCCGTCGGATCGTTGATGGCGAACACCGCATCGATCTTGTCGAAACGGGTCAGCAGCGACTGGAACACTTTCAGGCCGCCGTCGCGCGAGCCTTCGGCGTTCTGGTCGTCGGACAGGATCTTGATGTCGGGATGCTGGGCAAGCACGTTCTTGCAGCCCTTCACCCGCTCCAGGATCGACGAAGACGCCGGACCGTTGAGAATGACGTAGTTGCCCTTGCCGCCGGTTTGGTCGACCAGATATTGGCAGGCCTCCTCGCCGGCCTTGACATTGTTGGTCATCACGGTGACGTCGGCGCCTGGCGCGGAGACGTCGAAGGCGGCGACCACGATGCCCGCCGCCTGCGCCTTCTTCACCGCGGGCGCGATCGCCTTGGCGTCGACGGCGTTGAGCATGATGACGTCGACGCCGGCGGCGATGAAGGAATCGACCTGCGAGACCTGCTTGTTCAAGTCATAGTCGGCCGACACCGACGTCACCTCGACGTTCGGGTTGATCTTCTTGGCCGCGTCCTCGATGCCCTTGATGGTGGCGACGAAGAAGGGGTTGCCGAGCAGGCCGACCGAGATGCCGACCTTGTTCAGGTCCTTGGCCGATGCCGGCGCAATGGCGACGGCCGCGAACGCGGCGCCGCAGAGCAGTTTGGCGATGGTCTTCATTACGCTTACTTCCTCCTGATGCCCCGCGCCTCTCACGGTGCGTTACACAAGCCGGTCTTTGATGCCGGCGACAAGGTCACTCACGTTCTTGCCCCTGCCTGGAGCCTGTAGCGGTCGAGGGCGACCGCCACGATGATGACCAATCCCTTGATGATGTACTGCCAGATGTCCGAGACGCCGGCCAGGATGAGCCCGTTGGACAGCACGGCGATGATCAGCCCGCCGATCAGCGTGCCCCAGATCGAGCCGACGCCGCCGACGAAGCTGGTGCCGCCCAGGATGACCGCGGCTATAGCGTCGAGTTCGTAGGACTGGCCGAGCTGAAGGCCGTTGGCGGCATAGAGCCTGGCCGCCGACATGGCGCCGCCGAGGCCTGCCAGCAGGCCGGACACGCCATAGACGAAGAGCAGCACCAGCGGCACCTTGATGCCGGTCAGCCGCGCCGCCTCGGCATTGCCGCCGACGGCATAGATCCAGGTGCCGAGCACGGTGCGCTTCAGCACCAGCCACGACACCACCACCACCGTCAGCGCGATGATGACCAGCCAGGGAACGCCGAACAGCGATCCATTGCCGATGAAGTCGAACGGCAGGTCGGAGTTGAACACGGTCGTATCTTCGCCGAGCAGGCGGGCGACGCCGCGCACGGCGGTGAGCGATCCCAGCGTAACGATGAAGGGCGGCAGCCTGATATAGGCGATGAGCAGCCCGTTGATGACCCCGAAGCCGAGACCGACCAGAATGGCCGCCGGCACGCCGAGCAGGCCCCAGTCCGGCACCAGCGACACCAGCACCGCCACCATTGCGGAAGCGGCAAGGATCGAGCCAACCGACAGGTCGATGCCGCCGGTGAGGATGACGAAGGTCATGCCAGCGGCGAGCACGATGTTGATCGACGATTGCTGCGTGACTATCAACAAGTTGGTGCCGGTGAGAAAACGCGGATTGATGAACTGGAAGCCGGCCGCCAGCAACACCAGCACCGGCAGCATGCCGAGCGCGGCCAAAGCCGTGCGCAGCCGCCGGCTCCTGACTGCCGCCTGATCCACCGTCGTCGTCGCGGTCGTTCTGTCGGTCATTCCTTCGGTCCTTCTTGGGCCGCTCCCGTCGCAAGTTCCATGATCGCTTCCTGGCGAAGCGGCTCGCCCCGGGATGCCGTCACCTCGCCTGATATGGCGCCGTCGCGCATCACCAGCACCCGATCGGCGACGCCGATCACCTCCGGCAGTTCGCTGGAGATCATCAGTATGGCGATGCCCCGGTTGGCGAGATCGTCGATCAGCCGGTAGATTTCCGATTTGGCGCCGACATCGACGCCGCGCGTCGGCTCGTCGAGGATGACGACCTTCGGCTCGGTCTCCAGCAGGCGAGCGAGCAGCACCTTCTGCTGATTGCCGCCCGACAGCGAACCGGCATTGGCCTGCGCCGAGCGGGTGCGGATCGAAAGATCGGCGACGGCTTTCGCAGCGCGCCTGTCGGCGGCGGCGAAGTCGCGGAAGCCGCCGGCGCGCGCATCCCTGGCCAGCACGCCCATGTTGATGTTGTCGGAAATAGACATGTCGAGGAACAGGCCGAGTTCCTTGCGGTCCTCGGTGAGATAGGCGATGCCGGCATCGAGCGCCTCGCGCGGCGAGCCGATGGCGATCGGCTTGCCGTTGAGCTCCAACGTGCCGGCGCTACGCCGGTCGGCGCCGAAGATGAGCCTGGCAAGTTCGGTGCGACCCGAGCCGACCAGGCCCGCCAGCGCCAGCACCTCGCCGTGATAGAGGTCGAAGGAGCAGTCCTTCAACAGCCTGCCGTCGGACATGCCGCGCACCGACAGCGCCACGGCGCGTTTTTCGCCCGGCGGGCGGTGATCCTTCTTGTAGAACGCCGAGAGATCGCGGCCGACCATCATCGAAACGAGGCGCGAGGCGCCGAGGTCGGCGCGCTCCAGCGTGCCGACATAGCCGCTGTCGCGCAGCACGCTGACGCGGTCGGCGAGCTGATAGACCTCTTCCATGCGATGGCTGATGTAGATGATGGCGATGCCTTGCGCCTTCAGCGTCGCGATCACCTCGAACAGCCGCTCGGTCTCGCGCGAGGTCAGGGACGTGGTCGGCTCGTCCATGACGATGATGCGCGCATTGGTAGACAGCGCCCGCGCGATCTCGACCAGCTGGCGCTCGCCGAGCGACAGGCCGGAAACCAGGGCACGCGCCGAAAAGGAAACGCCAAGCCGGCCGATGATCTCGGTCGCGCGCCGGTTGCACTGGTCGCGGTCGACGATGCCGAAACGGCGCGGTTCGTTGCCGAGGAAAATGTTCTGCGCCACCGTCAGATTGGGCGCCAACGACAGTTCCTGGTAGATCACCGCGACGCCGCTGGCGCGCGCCTTGATCGGATCGCCGGTCGCGGCGGGCATGCCATCGATCAGGATCTCGCCGCCGGGATCGGGACGATAGGCGCCCGACAGCACCTTCATCAGCGTCGACTTGCCGGCGCCGTTCTCGCCCATCAACGCGTGCAGCTCGCCGGCCTGGACGGTAAGCGAAACATCCTGCAGGGCGCGGATCGCGCCGAACGTCTTCGAAATATGGCGCATTTCCAGCACCGGGTGGCGTTCTGCCCCCGTGCCGGCTGTCTCAGTCTTGGCCTCCGCGCTCATCGGGCTGCGACCTTGCCGCCGGTCCCGGCGACCAAATCGCGCCAGCCGTCGCGGTAGCCGGCGAGGCTGGTGAAGCGCGCTGCCTTCACCGGCTCCGGCGGCTCGGCCGCGAATTCGCGCCCGATGCTCTCGAAAGCCAGGGCCGCGGCGCCCGTGGCGCTGCCTTCCAGCGAAGCACCCTGCATGAAGGCCTGCTCCGGCCGCAGCTGCGCCAGGAGGGCGGCGAGCAGGCCACCAGTGTTGAGCCCGCCGTCGATGATCACGGTGTTGCTGGAATGGATGAGGTCGAGGCAGAGGTCGAGCATCAGCGCGACATAGAGCAGGGCTACGGCCGCACGCTCGCCGGCATCTGGCGTGCGTCCGACCAGCCGGCCTGAACGGCCGGGCATCGGCCCGCCCGGCGCGAAGCTCGGCAGCGCCATCATGCCGGCATTGATCGCCCGCTGCACCGCCGCGCCTTCGACCGGGCCTTGCCAGCCGGCGCTGATGGCGGCGAATTCGCGCCCGCCCATGAAGCGGATGGTCGGCACCGGGCCGCCGTCGACATCGACATTGACCAGCATGTCGCGATCGCGGTCGAGCGTCTCGAGCGGACAGTCGGGATTGAGCACGACGACCCAGGTGCCGGTCGAAACCACAGTCACCGAGCCCAGCCCCTGCCGTCGATAGGCGTGGAGCGCGGCATTCGAGTCGTGGACGCCGTTGTGGATGGCGAGCGGCCGTGCCGCGCTGCCGAAGTCCTGTTCGCCGATGACAGTGCCGGCACGCGCGAAGGCCGGCATCTGGTGGCGCCACCCCTCGGCGTCGACCAGTGAGGAAAAATCGTGACGACGCGGCGCCCACAGATGCGAATGGCAGCCGAGATAGGACACTTCGCAAACCGGCCTGCCGCCAAGGCGCCAACTCCAATATTGCGGATAGCCGAGGATCCATTTCGCCGCCGCGAAAGCGTCGGGTGCGGCCTCCTGCAGCCACAGCATGTGGCGGCCATAATTGAAGCCCAGCGGCAGTCGCGGCGAGAACGTCTCGGCATAGTCCGGAATGCGGCGATCGATCCGCGCGGCGATTTCGGCCGGCGGCTCCTGCTCATAGTCGAGGATCGGATGCGTCAGCGCCGCGTCGTCCACCAGGGCGAAGGTGCAGCCATGGCCCGAAACCATCACCCCTTCCACGCCATGGTTTTCGATCGCAGCGGTGACGGCGCCGAGCGCCCAATCGTGAAGGTCGGCCTCATCGAGCACGCTGAAGCCGCCTTGGCGCGTCCATTTCGGCTGGGTCCGGCGCTCGTTGAGAATGCGTCCGTCCTGGCCGAAGACGAACAGCTTCGAATTGGTCTTGCCGAAGTCGAGCACCGCGACCTTCATGAGATGGCTCCCATGGGGGAAGCGATCCGCACCATGACGCCGGCATCCTCCAGCATGCGCGCGTCGGCATCGGAAAGACCGTCGTCGGTGACCAGCGTGCCGATACGCGACAGCGGCAGCGCGACGTTACGGGCCTGGATCGACAGCTTGCGGCTGTCGGCCAGCACGACGATCTGGTCGGCGCACTGGCTAAGATCAACGATCGAGCGCACCAGCAGCGGGTGCGATTCCAGCAAGCCTTCCTGGCCGATGCCTTGCGCGCCGAGAAAGAACTTCGAAGCGTAGAAAGGTGCCGGATGGGTGAGCGAGTGAATGATTCCCGGCTCGCGGTGCAGGTCGCCGCCGGCAACGGTCAGGCTGCAATGGCCATGATCGCTCAGATAGGCCGCCAGCGGCATCGAGTTGGTGTAGAGCCGGATGTTGCGTTCGGCGAGTTTTACCCCGAGATGGAAGCAGGTCGAGCCGCCATGCACGATGACCGCGTCGCCGTCGCGCACCATGGTCGCGGCGACGCTGGCGATCTGCCGCTTGGCCTCGACCGCGAGGTCGCGATTCTCGTCATAGGGCCGGGCATAGGCGACGCCGGCATGCGACGTGCCGTCGAGCGCCGAAACGCCGCCATAGACCTTGCGCGCCTCGCCCGCCTCGTCGATCCGGTCGATGTCGCGCCGCACCGTCGCGGCCGAAACGCCGAGCCGCTCCTGCAGCTCCCGCACCGAGGCGAACGGGCGATCGCGCAAGAGCTCGACGATCTGACGCTGGCGGCCGGAGTCGCTCAACTGTTTCCTCCAAAAACGCCGTTCTGCGACGGCAATTGGTGTAACTTACTCAACATTAGCGCGATTGCAAGCCGCAACTGACGGCATTCGATCACGGTTGACGGAACTCACTCTTATCTGCGATATCAACCCCGTCGAATGCCCGACCACCGCATTCGACGGTTGGCGGATGTTGGAGGAGAGGCGTGATGGCGACCCAGGCGGATGCGCAGGAATTGGCGGCGCTGCGGGCGCTTTCGGCCGCCATCGGACAGGATCCGCGTCTGACGCAGGCCGCCGGCGGCAACACGTCACTGAAAGCCGGAGACACGCTGTGGATCAAGGCCTCCGGGACCTGGCTGAAAGACGCGCTCGCCGATGACATCATGGTGCCGGTGGCGATGGCGCCACTGCTCGAGGCGGTTGAACGACGCGATCCCGCGGCCGACCAGCCTCAGGCCTTCGCCATCGGCGCGCTCAACCCGCGCGGGCTGCGTCCCTCGATCGAGACCACGGTGCATGCCTTGATGCCGCAGCGCGTGGTCCTGCATGTCCACTGCGTCGACACCATTTCGCTTGCGGTGCAGGCCGATTGCGAGGTCCTGGCCGCGCGCCGGCTCGCAGGCATCGAATGGGCCTATGTTCCCTACCGGCGGCCGGGCCTGCCGCTGGCCCAGGGCATCTCCGAACGGCTGCGGCCGGGCGTCGATGTCCTGATCCTGGGCAATCACGGCCTTGTCGTCGCGGCCGAGACCGTTACCGGGGCCGAGGTGCTGTTGCGCCGTGTCACCGGGCTTCTGGCAAGGGCGCCCCGCGAGGCGGCCGCGCCTGACATAGCGGCACTGACCGCGCTTGCCGCAAACTCCGGCTACCGCTTGCCCGTCGATGTCGAGGCGCACGCGGTCGCCATCGATCCCGACAGCCGCCGCATGGCATCGGGTGGCAGCCTCTATCCCGACCACGTCATCTTCCTCGGCAAGGGCTCGGTGGTGGCTGCGCCCGGCGAGGACGTCGCCGCTGTCGTCAGGCGTCACGGCGCCCAGCCCGTGTCGATCCTGTTCCCCGGCCTCGGCGTCCTGATGCGCGCCAATGCCAGCGCCGGCGCCGACGCCATGCAGCGTTGCCTTGCCGACGTCACGGCGCGGGTCGACGTTACGGCGACGTTGAATTACCTTACCGAGGCGGAGAACGACGAACTCGTCAACTGGGACGCCGAGCAGTACCGCCAGAAACTGAACGCCTCCGGTGGCTGACATGTCGCCCGTCGCCGGCTCGCCTCTCTCGGATCGCCTAGTCATCGGCGTCGATATCGGCACTTCGGGCGCCCGCGCCGTAGCCATGCGCCCGGACTTTTCCATTGCCGGCCAAGCCGCCGTCCGCCTCGCCGCATTTGGTCAGGATCCGCGCAGCCCGGCGGCCTGGTGGCAAGCGGTCCGGGCAGCGCTGGCGGAGTTGATTGCGGGCATCGACCGGACCACGGTCCGCGCCATCGCCGTGGATGGCACCTCGGGCACGTTGCTGCCGGTCGACGGTGCCGGACGACCGCTCGCCGAACCGCTGATGTACAACGACAAGGTCGCCGACGACGATATACTGGCCGTGATCGCACGCGAGGCGTCGGCGGGCAGCGCCGCGCACGGCGCGACCTCAGGCCTCGCCAAGGCGCTTCACTTCCAGCATCTGCCGGGCGTGGCGGCGGTGCTGCATCAGGCGGACTGGATCGCCGGACAGTTCTCGGGCCGCTTCGACATCAGTGACGAGAACAACGCCTTGAAAACCGGCTACGATGTCGAGGCCCGCCGTTGGCCGGAGTGGATCGCGGCGACCGGAATGCGCATGGATTTGCTGCCTGACGTCGTCGAGCCGGGCGACGTCACCGGCACGCTCACCGCGGCCATGGCGGATCTATTCGGCTTGGCCCGCGACGTGATCGTCATTGCCGGCACGACCGATGGCTGCGCCTCTTTCCTGGCGACGGGTGCCGCGGGGGTCGGCGACGGGGTGACGGCGCTTGGATCCTCGCTTACCATCAAGATCCTGTCCGCCCGGCCGATTTCGGCGCCGCGATACGGCATCTACAGCCATCGGCTGGGCAATGCCTGGCTGGCCGGCGGGGCCTCGAATTCCGGCGGCAAGGTGCTGGCGCAGCATTTTCCGCTCGCGCGCATCATCGAGCTCAGTGCCATGATCGACCCGGCGACCGAGACCGGCCTCGACTATTATCCGCTCGCCACATCGGGCGAACGGTTCCCGATCGCCGATCCGGCGCTCCCCCCGCGCCTCGTCCCGCGCCCGGCGGATGATGCCGACTATCTCAAGGCAATGTTCGAAGGCATGGCCGCGATCGAGGCGCTCGGCTATCGCCGGCTTGGCGAACTCGGCGCGCCGGCGCTGACTTCGGTGCGCAGCGTCGGCGGCGGCGCGGCAAATCCGGCGTGGAGCGCGATCCGGCAGCGCAAGCTCGGCGTCGAGTTCGTGCCCGCCCTTTCCGACGAGGCAGCCGCCGGCACCGCCAGGCTGGCGCTGAAGGGGGCAGACAAGGCAGGGTTGCTATGCCTGAAAGAGGCCGGGCCGCTATGAGTATCGCAATGATCGAACGCCTCGACGGCATCAGGCCGCTGGTGGAGCGCTACCAGGTTTTCCTGCTTGACCAGTTCGGCGTGCTGCATGACGGCTCCGCCCCTTATCCAGGCGCGGTGGCAGCGTTGTCGGCACTGAAGCGCGCCGGAAAGACCGTGGTGCTGGTCTCCAACTCCGGCAGGCGCGCCAAGCCCAACGAAGACCGTTTGCTGAGGCTCGGCTTCGAGGCCGGAAGCTGGGATCATTTCGTTTCCTCCGGCGAGGTGGCGTGGCGATCCTTCCATGAAATGGCGGCGACCGGAGCGTTGCGGCCCGGCACGAACTGCCTGTTGATCAGCCGCGATAATGACCGCACAGCGATCGAGGGCCTGCCTTTTGTGTTGACCGGGGCCGGCGATACCGCCGACCTGGTACTGATCGCGGCCAGCGAGGGCGACCGCTACGACCTCGACCACTATCGCCGGCTGCTTGCGCCGGCAGCGGCACGGCAGGTGCCGTGCTTCTGCACCAATCCAGACACCATCATGCTGACGACGGTCGGTCCCCGCTTCGGCGCCGGCCGGCTGGCGGACCTTTATGAGAGCCTGGGCGGCAGCGTCACTCGCATCGGCAAGCCCGGTCCGGCGATTTTCGAGGCAGCACTGGCGTTGGCCGGTGCGCCCGACCGCCGCACTGTGGTCTGCGTCGGTGACAGCGTCGAGCATGACATCGCTGGCGGCAAGGGGGTCGACCTCGCCACCGCACTGGTTCTAAGCGGGATATTGGCGGACGCGCCAGACCTTGCCGCAGTTTTCGACGAATACGGGGCCCAGCCGGACTACGTCACGGGGTCCTTCAGCTTCCGTTGACCGCTTCGAGCATGCGCCTTGCGCTCTCCTCGTCGGTGATCAGGATCGTCGGCGCGATCAGGTTCATGGCGCCGAGTAGCGCCGCTGTCTTCTCTTCGCCGCCGGACGTGAGAATGCGGATCGGCGCCTTGCGCAGCCGATCGACCTCCACCGACATCACATGGCTGTTGACGGGATGGTCGACCAGATCGCCATTGCGGTCGAAGAAATGGAACAGAAGGTCGCCAACGGCGCCCCGCGCAACCAGGGCCTCGCGGTCCGCCTCCTTGAGAAAGCCGCCGCGAGAGAAGGTGGTCGCCGAAGCGATGCCGCCGACGCTCAGCAGAACGGCATCGAGCACGTTGGCCATCTCAAAAACTTCCTGCAGGCCGCAACGCTCGACCAGCGCGATCTTGGTCTCGACGCTATCGACGACGGCCGGCGTCGGGATCAGATAGCCGTCGCCCTGGAAGATTTGGGCGAAGCGCCAGGCGAACTCGGCCGGGTTGTAGCGGCGCACGACGCCCACACCGCCCAGCAGCGAAATCACCTTGAAGTCGGTGAGCGATTTGGCGCTGATGAAGGGCAGGCTCGAGAACAGCGTCTGACCCCAGCCGACGCCGACGCGCATGCCGGATTTCATCGTGTCGGACAGGAAAATCCCGGTCTTGGCGCTGATCGCGGGGATCGGATCGGCATTGGGCGCGGTCAGCGGCGCCACCAGCGCCTGCTTCAGGCCGAACGTGCGCTCCAGCGCGCGCTCCAGCCGCACGATCTCGGACAACTCGCTTTCGATGGTGATTTTCACCTCGTTGCGCGAACGTGCCTCCGCCAGCATGCGCACGATGGTGACGCGGCCGACGCCGAGCACGTCGGCGATCTCGTTCTGCGTCATCTGCTCGACGAAATACATCCAGGCGGCGCGGATCCTGAGGCGGTCCGTACGGCTCTCGTTGACGACCTGTTCGGGCGCCTCGGCCCCGCCGTTTTCGCTATCGCCCTGCCGTCGCCTGCCCAACTGTCTGTCTCCCCGCTCGGCGATGTAGGAGTCCCTCGCCGATTCTCCACGCTGGTTTAATATCGCCTATTGATCTACCAATCGATAGGAACAATGTAGGGTCAGCGGCCGGCTCTCGGCGGCCGAGGCCGGTAGACGTTTTCGAGGCGATTCGCGATGCTCCGACAGATCTCCAGGGATGTCCGCGTCAATTTGAAGGACCGGCTGCGCGACGTCCGCGACATCATTCGCCAGAGCCGCCACGACAGCGACAGCGATGCCAATCTCGTGCGGGAAGCAACCAGCCATTTGCCGTCGTTCCCGGGCAAAGGCATCGAAGGCCTGCTCGGCCATGCCGCCAGTGCCGTCGACGAAGCCTTGTCGATCGCGGAATCCTTTGTCCCGCATGAACGCCCGACGAAGATCGACGGAACGACCGTGAAAGGCCTTGGCATCTATTTCCCGGCCGGTAACGAGGAACGCCGGTCGAGCGCCGAGCGCGTCTTCCGGCGCGACATGTACTATCTGACCAGGACCGTGCTCGCCGCCCTGAAGATCGACAATGCCCGGATCCACGAGGCGGATTTCGCCGCCGTCCACGCCGCCATGCGAAAGCGCCACGCCGGTCTGCTGGCCGCGATACCCGCCAGACCCGCCCCCGCCGCGCTGCCGGCCGTCGCCGCTGCCTGTGCGGCGCTGCTGGTCGAGTGCCTCAACCACCGTCCTGTCCGCTTTGCCGAAGCCGAACCGGATGCGATCGGCGACCGGACGCTCGACATAGCTTGCCTGGCGCCTGTCGTCCTGGCCTGCGGCCTGGCCACCACGGCCAGCGACGGTGCGCCGGAGCCCGACATGCTGGAGATCGCGGTTCTGGCGGCCGGCATCCGTCACGACCGCATCGTCAGCGCCTGTGCCAAGGCGAGCCCGGTCGATGAATTGACACCTGTTTTCGCCACCTTGCTTGCCCATCTGCCCTAGCTGCCGGTTCCGGTCGAGACTATCGCCCGGCCGCCATGGCCGTGATGGTCTTCTTGGCGCGCTGGATCGAGGCCGGGCTCATCGAGAGCTCGGTCAGCCCCATCTCGAGAAAGGCCGGGATGAGGTCCGGGCGGCCGGCCGCCTCGCCGCACATGCCCACCATGATGCCGGCGGCCACGCCGGCCTTTGCCGTCAACGCGATCGCCGACATGACGGCCGGGTTGGCGACATCGTTGAGCTTGGCCACGGTCGGGTTGAGCCGGTCGGCGGCCATGATGTACTGGGTCAGGTCGTTGGTGCCGATCGAGAAGAACGACACTTCTTTCGCCAGCGCCGGCGCGATCAGCACGGCGGCCGGCGTTTCGATCATTACGCCGAGATCGAACGCCGCATGCGGTACGCCTTGCGCCTTCAGTTCCGCCGCGCATTCGGCAACCAGGACCCGCGTCTGCCGCACCTCCGATATGTCGGAGACCATCGGCAACATCACCTTGATGTTGCCGTGCACGGCTGCCCTGAGCAGCGCCCGTAGCTGGCGCTTGAAGATGTCGGGCCGGTCGAGGCACATGCGGATGCCGCGCCAGCCGAGGAAGGGATTTTCCTCGTCGGGAAATTCGATGCCGGCGATCGGCTTGTCGCCGCCTATGTCGAGCGTGCGCACGATGACGGGATAGGGCGCGAATGCCTTGGCCAGCGCCGCATAGGTCTCGGCCTGCATGTCCTCGGAGGGCAGATGCATATGGCGCATGAACAGAAGCTCGGTGCGGAATAGGCCTACGCCCATGGCGCCGGCTTCCTGCGCTGCCTCGATTTCCTCCAGCGAGCCGATATTGGCGGCGACCTCGATGACCCTGCCGTCCGCGAGTTTTGGCGTCACGGTCTTGAAGACGGCCAGTCCAGCGCGCTCCTTGGCCGCCGCCTCGACGCGGGCAGCGAAGTCCGCGCGGGTCGCCGCATCGGGGTCGACGATCACCTGCCCGCCATTGCCGTCCACGGCCACCTCCCGCGCGCTGCGCAGGGCATTGATCTGGTCGCCAAGGCCCAGCACTGCCGGAATGCCGTGCGAACGTGCAATGATGGCGATGTGCGAGGTGGCCCCGCCATGGCCGCACACCACCCCGCCGATGCGCTTCAGCGGCGCCCGCGCCAGGTCCCAGGCGCCTATGTCGTCGGCGATCAGGATGGCGCCTTCGGGGATATCTTCGAGGCTGGCGTCATCCTGGCCGAGCAGCGCCAGACAGATCTGTCGTCCGACCGCATGCACGTCGTCGGCGCGCGCGTTGAGGTAGTGATCGTCGACCGCGCTGAAATCGGTGGCAATGGTGGAGGCGGCGGTGATGACGGCTGAGACAGCGTCATTGCCGCTTTTGATCGCCTTCTCGGCCTCGCCGGTCAGGCTGTCGTCGGCGGCGATGTCCCGCAACGCCGCGATGATGCCGCGATCTCCGGCGGACAGGGTGTCCTGCGCCAGCGCCTTGTCCATGCGCGCCTGAACAGCGGCGACGGCGGCGCGGAACCTGTCGATCTCGCCGGCGATCTCCTCCGCCTGCAGCATGCGGCCCTGTCCAGCGATGTCAGGCGGAAAATGCGCGAAGGCAGGCCCGATGGCGACGCCTTCGCTCGCCGCGACGCCGCGCAAACCGGCCACGCCTGAAACAGCCGGTACGGGTTCGGACGCCGGCACAGTTTCCTCGCCCGTACTGGCGGCCGGTTGCGGATCGTCATCGTCGAGACCTGCCTTCGGATTCTCGATATAGCCGATCAGCGCCTCGATCGCTTCGATGGCGTCCGCGCCGGTCGCCCGCACGGTGACTTCCTGGTTTTCCTTCACCGCCAGCAGCATCAGCTTGACCGAGCTCTTGGCGCTGACCGCCTTCCCGTCCTTGACCAGCTCGATATCGGATTCGAAACCCTTGGCAAGCTTGACGAAGCGCGTGGCGGGACGGGCGTGCAAACCTTCATGCACTCTGACGATGGTCGAGCGTTCCATGGCAAATACTCTGTTATGGCGCCGCGCCGACATGGGTCGCGGCGCGAATGCTTCAGGCGGCGATGGTGATGATCGCGTCTGTCTTCAGGGCGGCCACGAGCGCTTGGGTGTCGACCTGCGAAGCGCAGATCTCGCCCGGCCGCTCGGCCTCGGTGGCGCCATTGAACGAGATGACGACATGCCCCATCTCGAGCACCTTGCTCCAGGCGCTGGAGCCGACCGCCGTGATAACAGCGGAAACAGGTCCAAGGGTGATCGACGCGCCCTTCTGGGGCGCGCCTTCGCTGGGGCCGAGTTCCGTCTTGTGGAGCACGGAAACCTCGGCAAGCTCCGGCGGCGAGCCATCCGCGAACAGGATGAGCACGCCCCCTTCGGCAAGGTCCGCCACTTCAGGCCCGATGGAAGTGACCCGTGTTCTCAGCAGAACCGTCATATGGCGAACCTCATTTCCTTACTTTTCTCGAGGGGGTCACGGACCCCGTGAACCCCTCTATCTCCGTGCTTTGGCGCAATTCCCCGGGGAAAGCGCTACGCGCCTTTTTCCCGGGAAAGCCGTTTCAGGCTTTCCCGGAATTTGCTTAGAACACGATCAGGCTAACGACCCAGGCGATCAGCACCGAGACCGGGCCCATGATCTGGCGGCTGATGAGAACCGCCGGGACGCCGATTTCGATCGTCTTCGGCTTGGCTTCACCGAGCGCCAGGCCGACCGGGACAAAGTCGCAGCCCACCTGGGTGTTGTAGGCAAACAGCGCCGGCAGCGCCATCGCCGGCGAAATCGTGCCGTTGGCGATCTGCGGACCGATGATGGCGACGCCGATGACCTGCGCGATGACCGCGCCCGGTCCCAGGATGGGGGACAGGAACGGCAGGCCGCAGATAGCCGAGATGATCAGCAGGCCGACGATGTTGTTGGCGAGCGGTCCCATCGGCTGGGCCAGCACGTCGCCGATGCCGGTGTACAGGATCAGGCCGATGAGCATGGTCACGAAGGCCATGAACGGCAGCACGTTGCGCACCACCTGGTCGATCGTGCGACGGCCGGCATTGAAGAAGATGCCGACCACGCGGCCCATGACGCGGCCGATCGAGCTGATCAGGCCGATCAGCCCGCCTTCGCTCGGCAGCGGCTGTGGTGCCGCGGCCGCGGTGTTGTTGCCTGGACTCATCGATGCTGCTCCCCCCGCAGTGGTGACCGCCTCGGATCCGTCCGCCATCGTGACATTGGCCGGCTTCACGCCCGAAACGTAGATGTCCTCGGTGATGAACTGGGCGAGCGGCCCAGCCTGGCCGACCGGCGTCAGGTTGACGGTCGGGATGCGCTTGCGCGGATAGACGCCGCAGCGTGCGGTGCCGCCGCAGTCGACGACGACGACCGCCATCTCGCTTTCGATCGGCGGCGCCTTGAAGCCGTCGACGGCCGTGGCGCCGGTCATATCGGCGATAAGCTGTGCCACGGGATGGATGCCGCCTCCGGTGACGGAGACGATCTTGTCGCGCTGTGCGGTCGGCTCGATGACGAGCGGGCCGCCCCAGCCTGTGGAGCCCCGGGAGATCCTTACGGCTTTGTATGTCTTGGCCATGATGTCCTCCCCGCCCTTACAGCTCGACGCCTTGGCGGCGTGCCATGATGGCGGTGATGCGCTCGGTCAGCATGCCCTTGAGCAGGATGACGACGAGGCCGACGATGGCGTACCAGATCGCCACCTTGACGTGATAACCTCCGGCCACGACACCCCGCTTCTCGAGGTCGAGCAACGCGACCAGCATGCCGCCCCAGACGAAGTATTCGCCGGGGTTGATATGCGGGAACAGGCCGAGCGGCGGATGCACGTAGGAGACAGCCGCGTCATAGAAGGCGGGCTTGTGCTTTTCTTCCAGGAACGATCCGAAGGTGTAAGCCATCGGATTGGTGAGGAAGAACACCGCCAGCAGAGGCAGCAGCGTATAGCGGGTCAGCGCGATCCTGCCGGCGCCGCGTGCCAGGCCGTGGACGCGCTCCTCGCCGACCAGTTCGGTGACGGCGTAGAAGGCGGTCATCAGCACCACGAGTGTCGGGATGATGCCGGTGACGAAGCCGGCGAACACTTCGCCGCCCTTCTGGAAGATGCCGATGAAGTATTTGCCGATTGCGGTCAGCCAGCCGAGTTGCTCTTCCTGCTGCACGTTTTTCAGCTGTTCCTTCAGCTGATCGGCGGTGACCGGCGCGCTGTCGGTCTGCGCCTGCGCCAAGACCACGAGATGATCGGTGGCATGCTCGACGCCGAGCCTGCCGTGCCAGGCAGCATCCGAGACCATGGTGCCTGCAACATGCAGGTTATGCACGGCCATGTCGGCATGCTGCGCCAATAACGAAAATACAGACATTTCTCCTCCTTATGCCGCCCGCCGGTTGATCCCGGCCGGTGCGCGGCGTCCTCTAGGCCCTTGCTACGTTCAAGCCGGACAAGCCCGGCTTCTTCCCCGGCTCCGACCGTGCTTTGTCGATCTGTTCGATCGCCCGTTTCACGGCCTCGGCCACACCGGGTTCCCCCTCCCCCATAATCGCAGGGTTGGACCGGAGTTGATCGAGGGGAACACCCTCGAACTGTTGATGTCGTTTGAATTTGGTGAACACCGAGCGCCCGCTCATGATCATCATGCGGCGCACGATCAGGTCAGGCGTCACCACGACGAGCGCGATGGTGCCCTTGGCCAGCCGCCCGCGAAAATTGCCGGCCCCGACGAAGCCATCCTTGTACTGGTCGGTGACGCCCCGGAAGACGTCCGAATAGTGCCGCATCTGTAGCCAGACGCCGAGCGACTGCAGCGCCCACACAATAACCAGCAGAAGCAGTCCCCACTGCCAAATCGCCATTCGGTTCTCCTCCCGAAGCCTTCATTGAACCGCATCTTGGACGGATGCGCGACAACAGCAAAGTGAGAACATTTGTTTCCGAGAATGTCAATATGTATGATATTGACCTCGGTCACGGTCATCCACAGGGCCGTCGGCCGATTTCGGCGACGGCACGGTTGTGCTAGCCTGTCGTCAAACGGGATATGTGAAATGGAACTGCCCTTCAGGGATGAACTGGCCCTTATGCCCGACCTTCGCCATCGGTTGCGGCAGTTGCGCTGGTTCCGCGCCACATTTCGCGGCAGCGCCAAGGTGGTGTCCGACACATTCGGCGTGCGTTTTGAAATCGACGAAGCCAGGCTCACAAGGGCCTTTCTCGACTGGGTCGAGATCATGGAGGCGCAGAAGCGTTTCGCCGCGGTCGACCGCGCCGACTTCATCGTCTTTGCCGCCGGCCTCGTGCTGCGCGAACTGATACGACAGGCGCCGGCCAGGGAAGTCTCCGGCCTGAGCCATCTCGTCGAGACCGAGCAGAATGCCGGCACGCTGGAAATCGTGCGCTTCTGGCCTGAGGGGTTCCTCTACACCAATTATTGCGTTTCGGTGATTTCGGCGATTTACGAGCAGGAATTCGGCTCAGCCCCAAGCATCGACAAATGCGCCGACGACCTGCGCACATGGTGGTCCTATCGCGAGAACGTGACCGAGATGCCGGCCTATGCCGTGGCTTTCCTCGACCGCTTCCTTGGCGCCGAACCGAACTGGATCACGCCGGACCGTGCGCAATCGCGGCAGGCCATGCAGCGCGCGCTTGGGTCGGCCCGGGCCAGCGATGCGCTGCGCCAGCTTTGACACCCAGATTTTGGCGCCCGAACACCACGCTATTGAACATTTGACTTTTTGCCGGTAGCAAAGTGCAAAACTCCGGGGAGAAGCGCGTGGCGCGATCAAGGCCTGTCATTTTCGATTGCGACGGCGTTCTCGTGGACAGCGAGCCGCTGGCCGCCAGGGCCTATGAGCGCGTCTATGAAAAGCACGGCATGCAGGGCGTCCACGGCGGCATCATCGCCCAGTGCATCGGCATGAAACAGTCCGACATCATCGTCAAAATCAGGGAGTTGACCGGCCATCAGTTTCCGGCGGCGGCGGATGCCGACATCTGGACCGAGACCAGGATCCTGTTTTCGCAGGAACTGAAGCCGACACCAGGAATCGCCGCGTTTCTGGAAGTGCTTGAGGGCGACCGCTGCGTTGCCTCCTCATCCTCCGTCGAGCGCATAAACCACAGCCTGGCGGTAACCGCGCTGGCGCGGTTCTTCGGCGACGCGATCTACAGCTCCTCGATGGTGAAGAACGGCAAGCCCGCGCCGGACATCTTCCTGTTCGCCGCGGCAAAGATGGGCGCCGATCCGGCGGACTGCATCGTCATCGAGGATTCGCCCTTCGGTATCCAGGGCGCGGTTGCCGCTGGCATGACGGCGATCGGCTACACCGGCGGCGGCCACACCTATCCCGAGCATGGTGCGCGGCTGAAGGCGGCCGGCGCCGACTTCGTCTGCGCCGACTGGCAAGAGATCAGCCGGCAATTGTCCGGGCTCGGTGTGCCGGCCTAAGGGCAATCCGGGAAAACCGTACACACTTTTCCTGGAATTGCTTTAGCGAGTGGGCAGTCCGAGGCGAACCCATTCGTCGGGCGGAATCACAGATCCGACACGTAAGCCGAAGGACAAAACCCTGGTCGCATCGCTGTCGACCTCGCAGCGGAAGCCCAGATGGTACCACGTGCCCGTTGCGCGGAAAGCGACATCCGGGGCGTTGAGAATATTGCCGGCCTTCAGCGGCACGCTTGGGATCAAATCGGGGAAATAAGAGGCGTCCAGCAATTGCTGCTGCAATGCGCTGGCGCAAAGCTTGGCACCACGCTGGGCGCGCGGCACGCCGCCCATCGAGGTCGTGGCCAGCGCATCGCCGGTAGCGTCTTGCGAATAGAGCTTGCGAACGCCCGGAAGCCCGGAATAGCGCCGCGACGCGGCACTGGCGACATCAGGGGAAGCTGGGCTTCCCGCGCTCCCGTTGGGGGACTTCGGAACTTTTGAAGAGCCGGGCTTCGGCGCATTTGCGGGTTTTGGCGTCGGCTTTTCAGCCGATATGGGAAGCTCGACCTCAGTGTCGCCGTCATCGGCGGCCAACGGCGGTGCCGCAGCCGTTTGCTTGTCGGCCTCGGGCAACTCTGCCGGCTTTTCGGTGGCCGCCGGCGCGCCAGACCTGGTCTCCGCAGGCACAGGCGTCGCGGGCGGCTTCGACGTCTCCTCCTTGGCAGGCGCTGGCGAATTGTCTTGAGCGCTGGCTCCGTCCAGGGATTTCCTGGGGCCGGCGTCCTTGTCGCCGAACTGAAAGACAGGTCTCAAGGTCTCGAACGGCGACGTCTTGCGCGGCTGCTTTTCCGGCGTAGCCGGTTCTTCAGCCTTCGTTTCCGGCGGCTTCTCGGCTTTGGGCTCCTTTGGCGGCGGTGCGGGAGCAGGTTTCGGTTTTGGCTGATCGGGCGGAGGCACGAGCGCGACATTTACCGGCTGGTCCTGCTGCGGCTCTTGGGCTGACCTCGGCAGGTTGTAGAACACCAGCGCTGCCAGGAGCGTATGCAGGATCAGCGATGCGGGCAGCGCCCACAACAGATCCCGACGCCGCTCTCGTGCCTCGTCCTTCATGCTGACCGATGTGGAATGAAATAGCGGCGGCTTCAAGCATTGGCTTTGGATTGACGCAATTTAACCGCTGCACAGCTTGGTGATCTGGATGATCCGCGCCGCTGCGCCGCCGTTCAGGCGTTGGCACGGCTGGTCGAGCGGCCGTGCCGTCCTGAATATTCGCGGCGACCCAGTTCTGTGACCTGATGACTAGCCTTGCCGCTGGTGCTGGATCTCGTCCAGAAACCGTCCGTCCAGCCGCGTTTCGCCAAACCAGTTCAGTCGGTTGATGCTGACGAAGCCGGCATCGATCGCCTCGTTCTCGTCGCCCGGCTCACTTGCGTGAGCGCGCCCGCGCGGGACTGTGATGACAGTGCGATCGCCGTCGCTCTCCAGGATTTCAGCCTTGCGGCCGATCTTGTCGCGGCCGATGCGCGGCTGTCGGATCCCGGCCGGCAGCGAAGCCGGCAGGTTGATGCTGAGCCAATGGCCATCTGCCGCCCACTCTTCACGCGACCGCCAGAGCGAGGCGATCAAGGCGCCGAGCCACTCGTCGTCGGCACCGCTGAAGTCCGGATTCTTCACCCGGGAAAAGCCGACCGCCGGAATGCCCCAGAATGTCGCCTCGCGTGCAATGCCCAGCGTCCCGGAATAGGCAAGGTCCTCGGCGACGTTGCGGCCGTCATTGACGCCCGCCAGAACCAGGTCGGGCTTTTGGCCATCCGCGAACAGCCAGGCCATCGCACTCACCACGCAGTCGGCCGGAGTGCCGGAACACGAATACCAGCCAGGCTTGACGCGCCGCATCGTCAACGGCCGCGCGATCGTCAGCGATGCGCCCGCTGCGGTGCGCTTGCCGTCGGGTGCCACCACCCACAAATCGTCGCTCAGGCTGCCGGCCGCCTTGACCAGCCGGGCAAGGCCCGGCGCCTCAATGCCGTCATCGTTGCAGATCAGGAGTCTCATGTCTCTTTTCCTCGGCGTACCGTGATGCTCTGGCCGGTGCGGCATTGCGGGCGCAGCGATGGAATATGGGCTTTCAGATCGTCGAGGAGTTCGCTCGCGCAGGAATGGCCGAGCGTCTCCGGGCGCCCTGCCTTCTCCCAGATATCGACATTGCCCGACAGCGTTGGGTGGGTGGGCATGCGCACCCAGTCCGCCCGGCCGGCTTTGTGCAGCAGATCGCCGGGGGAGCCGGAGGGCAGATGCCCGGTCAGCAACACCGGAAAGCCGGCCCGGTCGGCGCGCGGCAGCAGGCGGGACGAAGGCCCGGCCTCGCCCATGCCGTCATCGGCCAGCAAGGGCAGCGAGGGCAGCGGGTCGGCGTCGGTCCAGTCTGCGGCACTACCCAGCCGCAAGCGCAGCATCTCGGATACGCCAGGCAGCAGCGCTGAAGTGGCGGCGATCTGCGCTTCGAGCGAAGCACGCATGCCGGCATGGATGGCGAAGGGTCCCGGCAAGGCCGCGATCAATTCCAGCGACCGCCCCGACAGTGGCGTCGGCAGAAGGCATCCGTTCGAATGTCGCGCCACCCAGCCCGAAATGGCCTCGGCGCGCGCCGCACCCGGCACGGGATCGGCGCCATAGGAGGCGTCGAGAACGAGAAGATCGCATTCGGGGATCGCGTCCATCACGAAGACGTTGCTGTCCGGCACCACGTCGGCTGAATAGACGACGCGGCTCTTGCCATCGTCGACGGCAAACCAGACGCCGCCGACGACATGTCCCGACCTCCCCGTCCTGACCGTAAGATTGCCGCTCGTCAGCATATCGCCGGGTTCGAAAATCTCGATGCGATCTTCCGGAAAGGGAAACCGCTTGAGATCCCCGGGATCGGCATAGCCGGCCAGCGTGGCCGGAGCCTCGGCACGGGTCTCGGCCGTCATGAAAATCGGGCCGGCATAGCCGCGCGACAAAAGCCAGCTCAGAGCACCGACGTGATCCTCGTGGGCATGCGAGACGAACAATGCGTCGATGTCGGCGAACGACCCGTCAAGTGCCGGATAGTACTCCGCTCCCGTGGCCCCGACCTTTATGCCGATATCGAGCAGAATGCGATCGTTTCCGCTGCGGACGGCAACGCTGGTGCGGCCCTTTTCGCCGAAGCCGCCGGCGAGGTCCAGCATCATCACGACGCCGCCTCCGCCGGGATCAGCCAGCCGGACTTTATGCGCAGGCGTGCCTGGGCTCCGCTCTCCAGCACGACCGGGTCGGGCTGCTCGAAATGCAAGGTAAGATCAGGTCCTGCGGAAGGCGTAAATTCGATGCGCGCCGAGCCACCCTGGTAGATCACCCGCTTGACGAGGCCATCGAAGCCGGGGCCGTCCGGCGAGACGTCGAGATCGGCCGACCGGCAGCAGATCCTTGCGCCGGCGCGCGGCCGCTCGCCTGCCCGGCAGCGGACGACCAGCTCGGTTCCGAGAACCCGGACCTTACAATGACCGGCCTCCTCGGCGCTCAGCACGTCGGCCGGAAGCAGAATGCCCTGCGAAATGAAGGAGGCCACCATTTCATTCGCCGGCTCATGATAGAGCTCGCGCGGCGTCGCGAGCTGGACCAGGCGACCGTGATCCATCACCGCGATGCGATCGGCCAGCGCCATGGCCTCGGCCTGGTCGTGGGTGATGTAGACGATGGTCGTGCCGGTGCGCTTGTGGAAGGCGGCGAACTCGTCCTCCATCGAGGCCCTGAGATGCACGTCGAGATTGGCGAGTGGCTCGTCGAACAATACCAGCGAGGGCGCCGCGACCAGGCAGCGCGCCAGGGCCACGCGCTGGCGCTGGCCGCCGGAGAGGTTGGCCGGCCTGCGGTCTCCTAACCCCTGTAGATTGACCAGGGCCAACGCATCGGCAACTTTCTGGCGGGCAACCGCCTTGTCCAGCTTTGCAACCTTGAGCGAATAGCCGATGTTCTCGGCGACCGTCATGTGCGGCCACAATGCGTAGTTCTGGAAGACGATGCCGACCCGCCGCTTCTCTGGTGGAACGCTGCCGCCTGCACCCGACACGACCTCGCTCCCGATGCGGATTTCGCCCGACGTCACCTTCTCGAAGCCGGCGACAAGCCGCAGCAACGTCGTCTTGCCGCAGCCGGAAGGCCCGAGCACGGCAAGGAATTCGCCGTCGCCGACATCGATCGAAACGTCCTTGACCGCATCGAACTCGGCGAAGCTCTTGGTCACATGGTCCAGGGTCAATCGCGCCATGGCAGAACTCCGCTCGGAAGATGAGGGGCAAGCAGGTTGGTCACCAGCATCAGCACGAAGGTGACCGCGACCGTGATGACGGACATCGCCGCCGCGTAGTTGGAATCGCCGCCCTGTTCGAACGAGAACATCACCACGCCGATTGTCTCGGAACCCGACGACCACAGCAGCGCCGAGACCGTGAGCTCGCTGAGCGCCGTCATGAAGATCAGCAGGCCGCCGGCGATCGCCGCCGGCGCCACCAGCGGAAAGACGATGGTGCGCATGCGCGTGAACAGGCCGGCGCCCGCCACTTGTGCAGCCTCCTCCAGCGTGCGGTCGATCTGGTGATAGCCGCTGATCGTCGGCCGCAAGGCCAGCACCAGGAAGCGGGCGAGATAGGCGTAGAGAATGATCCAGACCGTGTTGTAAAGCTGTATGCCGGTCAGCGGGATCGGCCGCAGGAACAAGAGCAGCGAGGCGATCGCCAGCACCACGCCGGGCAAGGCATAGGGCAGCTCGACCGAAAGATTGAGCAGCCGCACCCAGCGCTGCTTGCCCCAGGCAATGAGATAGCCGATCGGCACGGCGACGAGGACCGCGAAGAACGCGGCGGCGATCGACAGCCAGAAGCTGTTGAAGAAGGCACGGCTGGCGGCAGCGTGCTCGAACAGCACGAAACGGTAATTGTCGAGCGTCGCCGTCTTGGCGCTGAGCGCGATGCCGTAGCCGGGAACCAGCGACGTCAGCACCAGCCCGAACAGCGGCAGGAACAACACCAGTACGACCAGCAGCCACATGCCGGCCTGGACGATCGGACGCCAGCGGCCAAGCTCGTAGGGCTCGGCGGGCAGCGAGGTGGAGCTGATACGGTAGTCGCGGCGCCGGCTCATGACCTCCTGGGCGATGATGCCGGCCATGGCGATGATGCCGATCAGCACCGACAAGAACGCCGTCTCGCCGAGCACGGCCGGCCCGCCGCCGGCCAGTTTTTGATAGATCAAGGTCGGCAGCACGAGATAATTGGCGGGAATGCCGAGAAAGGCGGGAATGCCGAAATTGCCGACGCAGGACACGAAGGCCAGTGCCGCTGCCGCCATGATCGACGGTGTCATGAGGGGTAGCACGATGGTGACGAGCACGGTGAACCAGCTCGCGCCGCCGGCTCGCGCCGCCTCGACCAGTTCGCGCGGCAGCTTGCGCAGGCCGGCGCGCACCAGCAGGAACACCAGCGGGCCATACTGCACGCCGAGCAGCAGGATGATGCCCGACGTGGAATAGAGCGGGTTCTTGGTGCCGAGCGGCGGTGCGGCGCCGAACAGCTTGAGGAACGGGCTGGCCGGTCCGAACAGTTGCAGCCAGGCGAGCGCCGTGACCTGCGGCGCGATCATCAGCGGCATGACGTAGCAGAGCACCAGCGCGCTTCGGCCGCGTATGTCGGTCAGCGTGATGAGCACCGCCACCAGCGTTCCCGACAGCACGGCAAGCACCGTGCCGCCTATGCCGACGACAAGCGTATGCCAGGTGGCGATCCAGGTCGCCGGACTTCTCAGTCCAGCCTCCAGGGCCATCGTCGACACGGTGCCGCCGGGCGCCACGATTTCCTTGATCAGGCGCAGCATCGGCAGCAGGGAGAGCAGCACGATGACGACGGCTACCGCCGCCGTCAGGACCATTTCCTGGCCCCGGCTTTCCCTGATCGTTGATGGCATGGTTGCTTTCCTGAAATTCGACCAGCGCGCAGTGGGGATGCCGCCGAAGCGGCATCCCGGCCGGATCGCCGAGCTTTGTCAGCCGCCGAACAGTTCCGAGAACTTCGCCTTGTCGGCGTCGGTCTTGGCGACGATTGCCTTGGTGTCGAACGACATCACCTTGACCTTGACGCCTTCCGGCAGCCATTCGGGCCGGCCGACCGAGGCCCGTGCCGGCAGGTAGCCCATGGAAAGCGCCAGCTTCTGGCCTTCGTCCGAGAGAATGAAGTCGACGAACTTCTTGGCGCCGTCGACATTCTTGGCGGTCTTCATGATCGCGACCGGTTCGGTCACGGCCGGCACGCCTTCCGAGGGGAACACGAATTCCACCGGCGAGCCCTTCTTCTTGGCGTTCATCGCCATGAAGTCGACGAGGATGCCATAGGGCTTCTCGCCTGATGCCACGGACTTCAGCACCGCGCCATTGCCGCGCACGCTGACGGTGTTGTTGGTCTTCAGCTTCTGGAAGAAATCCCAGCCATAATCGGCATCGTCGACGAAGCCCGAAAGCAGGTAGGCGGCGGCACCTGAATAGAGCGGGCTCGGCATGACGAGACCATCGGCATAGGCCGGCTTGGCGAGATCGGCCCAATGTTCCGGCTTCTCGGCGGCCGCGGTGTTGTAGACGATGCCGGTGGTGATCAGCTTGCTGCCGAAATAGGTCTTGTCGGCGTCGTACGCATCCGGCTCGATGCCGTCGAGCTTTGCCTCTGGATAAGGCAGCAGCCGGCCATCCTTCTTCAGCAACTCCATCGAGACCGCATCGGCGATCAACAGCACGTCGGCCTGCGGGCTGCCGGCAGCGAATTCGGCCGCCATCTTTGTCAGGATGTCGCTGGTACCGGAACGATAGATTGCCACGTCGATGCCGGGCTGCGCCTTCTTGAAGGCCTCCACGGTCTTGGCCGCGTCGGCTTCCGGCTGAGATGTGTAGAGCGTCAACGTTTCGGCACTTGCCATGCCGGCAAACAAAGTTGCCGCGAGCGCCAACTGGCTGCCCAGCAGTTTGATGAATAGCGTCTTCATGAGACCTCCTGTCCTGTCTGTGCACGACCGGTCCGGCCCCCGGCCGGTTCCCTGTCTCTTCCTCCCTGCACGGCGCATATGACTGGTGGATGACACAGCGCGTGGGATATACAAAATATGTTCATATGTTCGATGTCAATTACAAATGAACAAAACTGTGCAACAATCGACACGCTGGACATCCGGCGCCAGTTGACACGCGGCCGGCCTTTCTCCGAAGAGGCGATGCGGGCCAAGGCCAAGGCTCATGAGGACGAAAAGCGATGCCTGTGGAAAAACCCAGACCGGCCCGCTCCGGATTGCCGATGGTGTCGTCGGATCTCAACGTCAAGACGGCGTGGCTCTATTATGTGGAGGGCTTCACGCAGGAGCAGATCGCCGAGAAGCTCGATGTCTCCAGGGTGAAGGTCATGCGCACGCTGGCCGCGTGCACGGCCGAGGGCATTGTCGTCACCATGATCAACGCGCCCACCGCCGAACAGGTGGCGCTCGAACGTGCACTCGAGAAGCGCTGGGGCCTCGACGCCGCCGTCGTCATCCCGACGCCTTCGGCGCAAGAGCACCTGGAGAAGGCGATCGGCCACGCCGTGGCGGCCTATCTCGGCGAGCAGATGCAGGACGGCATGACGCTGGCGATCGGCGGCGGCGCGACCCTGCATGCCAGTTTGGGATTTCTCGCCCGCCGGCAGCTGAAGCACGCCTCGGTCGTGGCGCTCGTGGGCAGCCTGCCGCATTCGCAATGGATCAATCCGTCGATCGTCGCCGCCAAGGTCGCTGACGTCTTCGAGGTCGACAGCTATCAGATCACCGCGCCGGTTACGGTCGACGACCCCTCGCTGCGTGACCTGCTATGGGCGCAGCCGACGCTGCAGGACGTGCGCCGGCGCGCTGCCACCGCCGACATCGCGCTGCTCACCGTCGGCGACATGTCGCCGGACGCCACCATCTTCCGTCACGGCATCGTGCCGTCGTCGCTGCTCGCGTCGCTGAAGGCAAAGGGCGCCGTCGCCAACATGCTGTGCTATTTCGTCGATGCCTCAGGCAGGCTGGTCGACCACGAAGTCAACGGCCGCGTCATGGCCATCGATCTCGATGTCGTCGGCCAGGTACCGAATGTCGTGCTGGCCGCCGGCGGCAAGCGCAAGGTGGCCGCGATCCTGGCTGCGCTGAAGGCCGTCAGCACCAATGTGCTGATCACCGACAGCGATACGGCGACGGCGTTGCTGGCAAAGGCTGGCTGAGGCTGCTTTCAGTGCCGCTCAGATAAGGCCGCGTTCGCGCAAGAAATCCTCGACGCCGACATGGGTCATGGATTCGAATTCGGCGATCGCCTCGGCCACCCGTCTGCGCTGGGCCGCCAGCAGCGTGAACACCTGCTTCATCTCGCCGGAAACGCCGAAGCGGCCCCAGCGCTCTGCGATATGCGCCGGCAGGCCGATGTCGGCGCAGAACGCATCCAGGCTGTCATAGCCGAGATTCGCGACGAGTTGCTTGGTTTCGTCCGCCGTCATACGCGGCTCGAAGGCGTGGTCGTGCAGGCGCTGCGCCACCAGCTTGATGTCGGACGGAGACGCGCCCATCACCTTGCCGAACAGGGTCTTGACGTCGGATGGATCGAATGCGGGCATGCGGACCTCCCTTGATCACAGTCCACCTGAAACATGGGCGAAGGGTTCGCGCCTGACAAGTCGATTCTGTGGTGAGCCGGCGCATCATTCGACGCCGGTTCACATCAACGTGACCTACGCCAGCATGCCCATCGGGTTCTCGATCAGCTTCTTGAAGGCGACCAGCAGTTCGGCGCCGAGTGCACCATCGACGGCG
>NZ_JAIUIH010000021.1:0-35911 GCF_020165515.1 Mesorhizobium sp. BR1-1-13 | reverse complement strand
GTGGGAGGGCGTGCACAATGGCAGAGGGACGAGCGAGGACGACCGGCGTGGGTTCCATGCCGCAAGCAGGAGACAGGCGCTCTGTCGTTCCAACTCCCAGCCAAGCCTAAGGGCGGCGCGCTTCGCCGTGAGTTGCGACATAGTCGATCTCGGAACGGCTGATGCCGATGTCTTTCAGCATGAAATCGGGCATGGCCTCCAGGTGACGCCGCTCATGTCGGAGGCGCCGTCCGCGCGCCAGCCAAGCGAGGATGGCCATCAGCCGCAACGGTGGGGCGCGCAGCCTTGCCAGGAAGATAGCGATCTCGGGCATGATTTCTCCTCGCGACGCGTAAAAGGCCTGCCGGCACTGCCGGCAGGCGGTGCCGTCAGTCGGCCTTTTTCATGGCCTCGCATGAGACATTCGGGTTCATGTCGGCGAAGGCGCCGGTCGGGTTCTGCTTCCAGGCCCAGACATGAAGTTCGTAGAAGGGGCCGAGGCCATAGCGGTTGGGGGCGCTGTCGAAGTTGAACAGTTGGCCTTCGAGCGACGCGGGACCCTTCGCGGTGATATATTCGACGGCCACCAGCTTCAGCGTGCCATCGGCCATCGGCTCGTACATCACGGCCTCCGGCTTGGCGACGTCCACGGCATCGTCCTTAAGATAGGCGCTGTTGACGTAGTGAATGCCCATCGCGCCCCCGGTGATACCGCTGGCGCAGGGAATCGGCGCATAGCCCTCGGCGGTGGCCGCCGCGACATTCACGAAGCGGCCGTTGGCCGCCCGCACCTCGGCGGCCAGCCGATTGCCACTCTCCGCAGATGCGGCAGTGGCGGCGATTGCCATAGTGGACAGTGCGGCAAAGCGCCAGAAATTGGCGTTCATTTTATCCTCCATTGGTTGTCGGTGACGCGCAGGCGGGCAGGACCGGCCAGTAAGGCCCCTGCTGCCATCCCTGCGCGTTGGATTGGCAATTGCGGGACGGGGTCCGATCCGTCCCTCTCTAACCGGGCGGCGGTCTCATTGATGCCACCACCAGTATTCCCAGTAGTCCCGCCGCATCTCGTGCTCCGGCAGACCGACGTCCCGTCTTAGATAATCGTCTTGCGGTGGCAGGCGCCTGCGCCGGCTTCGCAACGGCGCGAGCAGCGCGGACACAATCCGCGATGCGAGACCACGCCGGGAGGATGCATGGTCGAACGCCACGATGGTGGCTGCCGTTTCGGGAGGAAACAGCGGGGAAAGCCGACACCCATCGTTGTCCAGGACGATCTCACGCTCATTGTTCCATCCTTGGTCCATAGGGTCAGCGATAAAAGTAAGGGTCCAGGACCCTCACCTCCGTGATCCTGTCCACCGGGAGCGAATTCTTCTGCGCCGTGCTGTGGATCGCCTCCGGCGAGGGGGCGTCGTAGATGCAGAAACTCTTGTTCTTGTCGGGCGATACGAAGGACTGCAGCCAGGTGACCCCCTTCTCGGCGTTGCGCATGATGATGCCGCCGAGCGCCGTTGCGCCGACGTCGTTCGTCGGCACGTTGAGCCCGTCGGGGAATGTCCGTTCGATCAGATAGCGAGGCATTGAGTGGCTTCCTTTTGTGACTGATTCACGCTCGAAATGAGCGCGGTTGGAGAAAAATCACGATCGTCGAAAGCGCACATCGGAGCCTTTCCCCATATTGCGCGGGACGATTCCCTATGTTTTCGACGTTTGGTCTGGGAGCCACACTGCGGATACCGAAGCGGGGGTAATTTTGGAGAAGGGTCGAGCGACGACGAAACTTATGGGCCGGTGATGATGCTTCTGGAACGGCAGGCACAACTCGATCAATTGGAGGAACTGCTCGCGGAGGCGGCGAGCGGTCGCGGCCGCGTGGCGGCATTGCTGGGCGAGGCCGGGGCCGGAAAGACGGCACTCGTCGAGGCGTTCGTTACCCGTGCCGGGCAGCACGTTTCCATATTCCGCAGCGCTTGCGAGGACCTGTCGATTCCCGATCCGCTGGGACCCCTCTATGATCTGGCCCGGGACGCGCAGTGGGCACTGCCCCGGGCAATCGATGACCGCCAAGGTCAGCGGCTGCCCCTCTTTTCAGACGCTCTCGAGGTTTTCGAGGCGAGGTCTCGGCCGGGTTTGCTGGTCATTGAGGATATGCACTGGGCCGACGACGCGACCCTCGATTTCGTCCGTTTCCTGGGCCGGCGCATCACCAACACGCACATGCTGGTGCTGTTCACGGCGCGCACCGACCGCAGCGAAGGGCAGATGCGCGCGCGCCGGGTGCTCGGCGAAATTCCAGCCGGCAACGTCCAGCGCATCGAAGTGCCATTGCTCAGCGAAGCGGCGGTGTTGTC
The DNA here is from genome assembly GCF_020165515.1 of Mesorhizobium sp. BR1-1-13. Lineage (NCBI taxonomy): Bacteria > Pseudomonadati > Pseudomonadota > Alphaproteobacteria > Hyphomicrobiales > Phyllobacteriaceae > Mesorhizobium > Mesorhizobium sp. BR1-1-13. Next base: position 33,581 of record NZ_JAIUIH010000021.1, on the reverse strand, counting down.
GCTTGCCGAGGCAGCCAACCGCGACGGCAGCGCAATCTATCGCGCCACCGCGGGCAACGCTTTCTTCGTCACCGAATTGCTGGCTGCCGAAAGCGAGATGATCCCGCCGGCCAGTGTCCGCGACGCCGTGCTGGCGCGTGCCGAGCGCCTGTCGCGCGGAGCGCGCTCGATGCTCGACGCGGTGTCGGTGTTTCCACGCCGCGCCGATGCCTGGGCGCTGCGCGGCCTCTGTGGCGTCGCCAGCGCCGGCCAACTGGCGGAATGTGTCTCGAATGGCTTGCTCGACGATCTCGGTGATGGCTACGCGTTCCGGCACGAGATCGCCCGTCGCGCCATCGAGATGGCGCTGACCCCGAGCCGTCGGCGCGAATTCAACCAACGCGCGCTTTCCGCACTGCAGGAAAACGCCGAGGTGGCTACCGCAAGGCTTGTGCACCATGCGGTTGAGGCCCAGAATCTGGAAGCGGTGCGCGAGCTTGCGCCGCTCGCAGCGCGCGAGGCTTCCCGCGTCGGCGCGCATCGCGATGCCGCCGGCTACTACGAAGTCGCCTTGCGGCATGCCGACAGCCTGCCGATGAGCGACCGGGCGAGGCTTTACGAGGGATATGCGTTTGAATGCCATCTGATCGGTCGCATCGATGCGGCCATCGAGGCGCAGGGTCAGGCGCGGCGGCTACAGCAGGCGCTGGGCGACACGCTCAGGGAGGGCGACAGCCTCAGATGCCTGTCGCGCTTCGCCTATCTGGTGGGTGACCGCGAACAGGCGCACCTGTTCGGGGCACAGGCAGTGGAACTGCTGGAACAGGCGCCTGCCAGTCCGGAGCTTGCGATGGCCTATTCCAATCTCTCGCAGCTGGCGATGCTGGCCGAGAAGCTCGATGAGACGCTGCTGCTCGGCGGCAAGGCAGTCGCTCTGGCCGAACGGTTGAACAAGCCGGAGATAATCTGTCACGCGCTCAACAATCTTGGCTCGGCCGAGCAGTGGCTTGACCTGGCCAAAGGTCGGCTGCACCTCGCCCGCAGTCTTGAAATCGCGCTCGTGCAGAATTTCCAGGAGCACGCGGCACGCGGCTTCACCAATTGCGCCTGCGCCGAAATGAACCAGCTGGATCTTGTGCGGGCGCAATCCTTTCTCGATCGAGGCATTGCCTATTGCGTTGAGAATGACCTCGCGACCTGGCGCGACTATATGCGGGGCGTGCAGGCGCAGCTGCTTTTGCGACGCGGCCTTTGGGACGATGCGGCCGCCATGGCTCTCGACGTCATCGACGATGGTGCAACGACGGCCCTGGTGCGTTACCCATCCTTGGTCGCGCTGGCGAAACTGCGTATAAGGCGAGGCGATCCGGCTGGGCCGGTGCTGGAGGAAATGAAGCGATTCCTGGAGAGGGGAATGGAGCTGCAGCGGCTGGCACCTTACACGGCGTCGATGGCCGAACTGGCATGGCTTGGGCAAGGCGACCCTAATGAGGCGCTTCGCCTGATCGATCTGGCAGAAAGTCTGTCGCCGACGAGGGCGATGTTCGCCGAGCTGGCCGTCTGGCGGTTGCTCTTGTCGCCTGAAAGCGACCCTGGCGATACGACCGGCATGGCGGAGCCCTATCGCCTGCTGCTCGCCGGCGACTGGAACGGCGCCGCGGCGCTGTGGGCCCGGCTGGGCGCTCCGTTCGAGCAGGCGCTCGCCCTGCTGCACGGCGACGAGCCGGCCCTGCGCCTGGCCTTGGACATATTCGAGGGTCTCGGTGCCCGGCCGGTCGCCCAGCACGTCCGCGCCGTCATGCGGCAGAATGGCGTCAATAACATTGCAAGGGGACCGCGGCAGAGCACGCGCGCCAATCAAGCTGGCCTGACGCTGCGCCAGATGCAGGTTCTGCAGCTGATCGAACGCGGTTTCTCCAACAAGAGGATAGCCGAGCACCTGACCATCTCACCGAAGACCGTCGATCATCATGTCTCGGCGGTGCTGGGCAAGCTGGACGCCATTTCGCGTGGCGAGGCGACCGCCGCCGCGCGCGATTCCGGGCTGATCTGAGCACGTAGGAATCGCGCCCGGGTCAGAATCCGGGAACGTGAGCTCCGCAGGTTTTCCTTACGCAAAAGCGCCGTGGCAGTGCTTGTATTTCTTGCCGGAGCCGCAGGGGCACGCTTCGTTGCGGCCGACCTTGCCCCAGGTGGCGGGGTTGTTGGGGTCGCGGTCTTCGGGGGCAACGATGGCGTTGCTTTCCTGGCGCACCAGAAGGGCGGTTTCGCCGCCTTCGAAATCATTCTCGCCGGTGGTGCCGTCGATATGGGTGCCGAACATGTCGGGGGCTTCAGGGGGCGGCGCTTCTGCAGCCTGGCGGACCAGTTCGACGCGCATCAGCTGCGCGGTGACGGCCTGGCGCAGATTGCCCAGCATCGCCTGGAACAGCTCGAACGCCTCGCTCTTGTATTCCTGCAAAGGATCGCGCTGGGCGTAACCGCGGAAGCCGACGACCGAACGCAGATGGTCGAGGTTGACGATGTGCTCGCGCCACAGATGGTCGAGCGTCTGCAGCACCACCGAACGCTCGACATAGGTCATCACCTCGGGCCCGAAGCGCTCCGCGCGCTCCTTGGCGGCGGCATCGGCGGCTTGGGTTATGCGCTCGCGAATGTCGTCCTCGGCGATGCCTTCTTCCTTGGCCCATTCCTCGATCGGCAGGTCGAGATTGAGGAACTCGGCGACCTCGGCCTTCAACCCGGCGACATCCCACTGCTCGGCATAGGCATTCTCGGGAATGGCCTTGGCGACGATCTCGTCGATGACGCCTTCGCGCATCTCGGCAATGGTTTCCGACAGGCCTTCGCCGTCCATCAGCTCGATGCGCTGTTCGAACACAACCTTGCGCTGGTCGTTCGAGACGTCGTCATATTTCAGAAGATTCTTGCGGATGTCGAAGTTGCGCGCCTCGACCTTCTTCTGCGCCTTTTCCAGCGCCTTGTTGATCCAGGGATGGATGATGGCCTCGTCTTCCTTGAGGCCGAGCTTCTGCAACATGCCGTCCATGCGCTCGGAGCCGAAGATGCGCATCAGATCGTCCTGCAGCGACAGGAAGAATTTCGAGCGGCCGGGGTCGCCCTGGCGGCCGGAGCGGCCACGAAGCTGGTTGTCGATGCGGCGTGATTCATGGCGCTCGGTGGCGAGCACGTAGAGGCCGCCGGCGGCCAGCGCCTTTTCCTTCAGGCGCTCGACGTCGTCATAGATTTCCTTTTCCCGCGCCTCGCGCTCGGGCCCTTCAGGCATGTCGCCCAGTTCCTCGGCAATGCGCATCTCGGCATTGCCGCCGAGCTTGATGTCGGTGCCGCGGCCCGCCATGTTGGTGGCGATGGTGATGGCGCCGGGCTTGCCGGCCTGGGCGACGATCGCAGCCTCGCGCTCGTGGTGGCGGGCGTTGAGCACCTCGAAATCCTTAAAACCTTCCTTGCGCAGCCGCTCGGCCAGTTGCTCGGACTTCTCGATCGAGGTGGTGCCGACCAGCGTCGGCTGGCCCTTGGCGCTGGCTTCGCGGATCTCCTTGACGATCGCCTTGTATTTTTCCTCGACCGTCCGGTAGACCTCGTCGTCCTCGTCCTTGCGGATGACCGGCAGGTTGGTCGGGATCTCGGTGACTTCGAGGCCGTAGATATTGCCGAATTCCTCGGCCTCGGTCAGCGCCGTGCCGGTCATGCCGGAAAGCTTCTTGTAGAGGCGGAAATAGTTCTGGAAGGTAACGGAGGCGAGCGTCTGGTTCTCCGGCTGGATCGCCACATGCTCCTTGGCTTCAAGCGCCTGGTGCAGGCCTTCCGAATAGCGGCGGCCGGGCATCATGCGGCCGGTGAACTCGTCGATAATGACGATCTCGCCATTGCGCACGATATAGTCCTTGTCGCGCTGGAACAGGCGGTGCGCCTTCAGCGCATTGTTGACGTGATGGACGATGGCGACGTTCTCGACGTCATAGAGCGACTCGCCCTTGAGCAGGCCGGCGTCGCGCAGCAGGTTCTCGAGCTTCTCGGTGCCTTCCTCGGTGAAGATGGAGGTCTTCTGCTTCTCGTCGATCTCATAATCCTGCGGCTGCAGCTGGATGATGAAAGTGTCGATGGTGTTGTACATTTCCGAACGGTCCTCGAGGGGACCGGAAATGATCAGCGGCGTGCGCGCCTCGTCGACCAGGATGGAATCGACTTCGTCGACGATCGCGTAGTTGTGACCACGCTGCACCATCTGGGCGCGCTCGTATTTCATGTTGTCGCGTAGATAGTCGAAGCCGAGTTCGTTGTTGGTCGCATAGGTGACGTCGGCGGCGTAGGCGACGCGGCGCTCCTCGTCGGACAGGCCATGGACGATGACGCCGACCGAGAGGCCGAGGAACTTGTAGACGCGGCCCATCCATTCGGAGTCGCGGGTGGCGAGATAGTCGTTGACGGTGACGACGTGGACGCCATTGCCGGCCAGTGCATTGAGATAGACGGGCAAGGTCGCGACCAGCGTCTTGCCCTCACCGGTGCGCATCTCGGCGATGCCGCCATTGTGCAGCACCATGCCGCCGATCAGCTGGACGTCGAAGGGGCGCATGCCGAGGACACGGCGCGCCGCCTCGCGGGCGGTGGCGAAGGCCGGGATCAGCAGGTCCTCGAGGCTGGCGCCGTTGGCGATATCCTGGCGGAATTTTTCCGTGCGGCCGGCGAGCTCTGCATCGGAGAGCGCCCGCATCTCGTTCTCCATGGCATTGATCGCCTCGACACGGGGCCGGGTCGACTTGACCCTACGGTCGTTGGAGGAGCCGAAAACCTTACGGGCGAGACCGCCGAGACTGACCATCCAATGGTCCTTTCGATAGAATTCTCAAACTGAGACGAGCGCCGGCCGGCCCCATCAAATCCACGTGAACGCGCCGCCTGTATACGGGCAACGCAAAAAGCGCCCGGAAAACGGTTCTGGACGCAAAGTCGTTGGACAGATAAGAGGGGGCTCAACTGATGTCAACGCCGCGCTGGCCCTGCCGGTCGCGCCAAATTCGGCCACAATCTGGCTGATCTGGAAGCCTCCCGTCCTTCACATCCTCACCGGAGTCATCTTAATGTCCTTGTTGTTCCGCCGTGCGTCGCTCGCCAGCCTCGGTCTGGCCGTCGGCCTGTCGGCTCTTTGCCTGTCGCAGCTGATGGCGCAGGAAACCGCACCAGCCCAGCCGGCACCACCAGCGGCACCGGCCGCACCGGTCGATCCGAATACAGTGGTCGCAACCGTCAACGGTCAACCCCTCACCGAAGCAGATCTCGTGCTTGCCGAAGGCGAGCTGTCGCAGCAGTTCGCGCAACTCCCGGCCGAGCAACGCCGCGCCGCGGCGCTTTCGGCCGCAATCGAGATCCGCGTCATGGCCGCCCAGGCCGTCTCGACCGGTCTCGACAAGGATCCCGACTTCCAGCGCCGCATGGCCTTCCTGCAACAGCGCGCGCTGCATGGCGAGATGGTCGAGAAGGGCGTCGTCGACAAGGTCACCGACGCCGAGATCCGCGCCCGCTACGACCAGGAGATCGCCAACACACCGCCGGTCAACGAGGTGCATGCCCGTCACATCCTCGTGAAGACGAAGGAAGAGGCCGAGGCGATCATCAAGCAACTCGACGGCGGCGCCGATTTCCAGAAGCTCGCCAACGAGCACACCTCGGATCCGAGCGGCAAGACCAGTGGCGGCGATCTCGGCTGGTTCGGACCTGGCCAGATGGTGCCGGAATTCGACAAGGCCGCTTTCGCGCTTGAGGTCGGCAAATACACCGAGCAGCCGGTGCAGTCACAGTTCGGCTGGCATGTCATCAAGCTTGAGGACAAGCGCACCAAGCAGCCGCCGGCCTTCGACGACGTCAAGGACCAGGCCAAGCAGGCGGTCATCCGCGACAAGTATTTCGCGCTGGTCAAGTCGCTGCGCGCCGGTGCCAAGGTCGAGATTCCCGATGCCAATTTGAAGAAGGCCGTCGATACGCTGGAAAGCGCCAAGTAAGCCAGAACGGTTTCGAAAAAGGGGCGCGGCGGCCAAAGGGCGCCGCGCCCTTTTTGCGCCAGTTCAGCCGTCGGGCGCTTCTATGCCTCGCAGGAGGTAGCGGACCACCGTGCGGATCGTCGCCTCGTCCTCGTCGAGCCGGTTGGTCAGGAGCTGCCGCCAGGCATAGGAAGCCACCAGGTCGGCGGCCACAGCCGGATCGACATCGGCCGCGACCTCGCCCCTTGCCCTGGCGCGCTCGATGATCTGGCCGGTGTGGGCGCGGCGCCCGCCGGTATAGCCGGCAAGGGCCGCGGCCGCCGTTTCGTCCGACTGCGCCTCGGCAATCAGCGACCTGAACACGCTGCCCGACGACGTCTCGCGCCAGTGTGCGAACAGGTTCTTGAGGAAGCCGACGAGATCCTTTTCCAGCCTTCCCGTATCGGGAACATCGACGCGTTTCTGCCGCTGATAGACCTCCAGCAGCAGCGAGGCCTTGCTCGGCCACCAGCGATAGATGGTGGGCTTGCCGGCGCGCGCCCGCCGCGCGACCGCCTCGATCGAGAAGCCGGCATAGCCAGCCTCGACCAACACCGCCTCGGCGGCTTCGAGAATAGCGTCAGCGCTGGCGGGATTGCGCCGCGCACCAATGGATTTGCGCGCCGTATCCGCCTCTTCGGCCATCCTGTCGCCCTCGCCGTGGTTAGGCCGGCAATATAAGTGATCCGACGATGAAACGAAACGGCCCGTTCTTGGCGCCTGACGCGGGAGACATTTTGCCTGCCATGTCTCCCGCACGATGCGCAGCCGGTCATCGGTGCTGACCAACTCCGCCCGCGCGCCCGCGCCGCGTCGCAACAGGCCCAGAAATGCCAAAGGCGAGGGTCACAAGCTGCCCCTCGGAGAGATGGCAACTTGGGCACGGCGGCGCCAAGGAACTGCAACGGGGGCGACTGCGAACCCGGTCAAGGCCAATTCCGGTTCTCACGCGGCCACCAAAACGCCTTGCGCGGGCGCGCCGTATCGGGCAAACCGGCGTTTCTCCGCCGATTTTTCCCGTCCGAGGTTCCATGTCCACGACGATTTCGCCGCTCGCGCCGAAGAAATATCCCAAGATGCCTGAGATCGAGGGGGTGCGCATCGCCACCGCCGAAGCGGGGATAAAATACAAGAACCGCACCGATCTCCTGGCCATGGTCTTCGAGTCCGGCACGGCGGTCGCCGGCGTGTTCACAAAGTCGAAATGCCCCTCGGCGCCAGTCGATTTCTGCCGGCAGAACCTTGCCGCGGGCAAGGCCCGGGTGCTCGTCGTCAATTCCGGCAACGCCAATGCCTTCACCGGCAAGAAGGGCCGGGACTCCACCGCGCTGACGGGCGAAGCGGCAGCCAAGGCTGCCGGCTGCACGCCAGGCGAGGTGTTCCTGGCCTCGACCGGCGTCATCGGCGAGCCGCTTGACACAACCAAGTTCAGCCATCTGCTGGCCGGGATGGTCAGCAACGGCAAGCCCGACCTGTGGACCGAGGCGGCCAGGGCCATCATGACCACGGACACTTATCCGAAGGTGGCGACGCAGACCGTCAAGCTCGGCGACACCGATGTCACCATCAACGGCATTTCCAAGGGCGCCGGCATGATCGCACCCGACATGGCCACGATGCTGTCCTTCGTCGCCACCGATGCGCCGATCGCCGCCCCCGTGCTGCAGGATCTGCTGTCGCGCGGCACGGCCAAGACCTTCAACGCGGTGACCGTCGACAGCGACACCTCGACCAGCGACACGCTGCTGCTCTTCGCCACCGGAAAGGCCGCCAAACGCGGCGCGCCGGAGATAACCGATCCCAAGGACGCCCGCCTCGGCGCATTCCGCCGTGCGCTCGGCAAGGTGCTGAAGTCGCTGGCGCTGCAAGTGGTGCGCGACGGCGAGGGCGCCCGCAAGCAGGTCGAAGTCACCGTCACCGGCGCGAAATCGCCACGCTCGGCCAAGCGCATCGCGCTCTCGATCGCCAATTCGCCGCTGGTCAAGACGGCGGTCGCCGGCGAGGACGCCAATTGGGGCCGCGTCGTCATGGCCGTCGGCAAGGCCGGCGAGCCAGCCGACCGCGACCGCCTGTCGATCTGGTTCGGCGACAACAGGCTGGCGCATGAGGGCGAGCGCGACCCGGCCTATTCGGAGGAAGCGACCTCGGCCTATATGAAGCGCGACGACATCCGCATCCGCGCCGATATCGGCATCGGCCGCGGCAAGGCGACTGTGTGGACCTGCGACCTCACCAAGGAATACGTCGCCATCAATGGCGACTACCGGAGCTGACGGACTTGGTTTCCAAACATCCGGCCAGCATGCTGGCGACAGTGCGCCGCTATGAGGCGGCCGGGTTCCGTGCCTGGCCCGCGGCGGCAGTCCACTATGACGGCACCTGGGTGGTGCGGCTGACGGCCGGGCATCCGGCCAAGCGGCTGAATTCGGTCAATCCGCTCGATCCCGGCGACACCCAGCACATCGCCGATCGCATCGGCCGCGCCAGCCGCCGTTTCGATGCCTATGGTAGGCCGCTGACCTTCCGCATGTCGCCGCTATCGGGTCCGGATCTGGCCAGCCATCTCGACCGCGAGGGTTGGAGCCGGTTCGACGAATCGCTGGTGATGCGGCTGCCGCTGGCCGATGCCCAGCTCGATGCCGCCATGGACCAGATCCCGTTGAAGGACATCAGCCGCTTCATCGGCGCGTCGCTGAAGGTCAGCGGCTCGGACGCGTCGCTGCGGCCAGGCCTGTCGGAGATCATCGGCGCCATCCAGCCCGAAGCCGGGCTGTTCGCGCTCGAGGATGGAGCGGAACCACTGGCGACGCTGATCTGCGTCCATGATGGCGATCTCGCCGGCCTGTTCGAGGTCGCCACTGACAAGTCGGCACGCAACAAGGGCCACGGCCGCAACCTGATCCTGTCGGCGCTGAAATGGGCGCGGCTGCGCGGCGCGCGGGAAGCCTGGCTGCAGGTCGAGGCAGGCAATGTGCCGGCGCTGGCGCTCTATCATTCGCTCGGCTTCGACGAGGTCTATCGCTACCACTACCGCCGGCCGCCTGTTCATGGGTGAAATCGGGCATGAATGATGTGACAATCGCCGGCAAGCGCCTGCTCCTGGTCGCCGCCTGCGCCCTGGTCGACGCCGACGGGCGCGTGCTCCTGGCGCAGCGGCCCGAGGGCAAGCAGCTTGCCGGGCTGTGGGAGTTTCCCGGCGGCAAGGTCGAGCCCGGCGAAACGCCGGAGCAATGCCTTATCCGCGAACTCTATGAGGAGATCGGGATCGAGACCGAGATCCCGTGCCTGGCGCCGCTCACCTTCGCCAGCCATAGCTACGACGATTTCCATCTTTTGATGCCGCTGTTCATCTGCCGCCGCTTTCGCGGCATCGCCCAGCCGAAGGAGGGGCAGGCGCTGAAATGGGTGCGGCCCAAGCAGATGCGCGACTACCCGATGCCGCCGGCCGACGCTCCGCTGATCCCGTTCCTGGTCGACCTTCTGTAGGCGAAACAGAACTCCCCCCTGCGGCCGAGCGGAGCTGCAACAGCCAGCATTGCCGCATGAGCCAGCATTAATGGAAGATTTATCTCATCATGAAAAATTGATGCAAGGCTGCCTCGTCGCGGCCGTGCCGGCGATTTTCTGGGGAGCGACAGCATGAGCCTTGAAAGGGAATGGGACTCTATCCGGCCCGACCGCAGCTTTCGCGCCGCGGATGCGGGCATGGGCGTGCTGCGCGTCACGCTGCTGTTCGGTTCGGCCGCGGTGGCGCTGGCCCTGATCGCAACGCCTTTCCTCGACAGCCAGACGCGCGCGCAGCCTATCCGCGACTTTGCCGGCGGTCTCGACATGACAGCCACTGGTTCGATCACTCGTCGCGATATCTATACCGTGCGCCGCAGCGTGCTGCAGCCGCAGCCTGATTCGGTCTGCATCATCCGATCCGACGGTCGGACCAGCGGCGACTGCTGATCGGGTCCAAGACGTTTTCAGAGGCGGCGGTTTCATCGCCTATTAAGCCTGTGCCGTTAACCTTTCTTAACAGGTCGGCGGTATGGTTCCGGCAAGAGGGATCGACGTGATGAAAACAGTGCTGCTGCGTTTCCTGAACGATGAAAAGGGCGCCACGGCCGTCGAATACGGCTTGATCGTCGCCGTACTGTCGCTGACGATCGTCGGCGGCATCAGCCAGGTCTTCAACGCGATCACCTGGCTGTTCAGCGACAATGGCAGCAGGCTTGCCAACGCTTTCGCACCCTGATCTGGCTGTCCGCGTCCGCGGACACTGTCATTGCCCCTTAGGCTGCTCCAACACAGTCTTCAGCGAGACCTTGGCCGAACCCGGCTTGAGCGGCTTTTGCTGCGATGCATCGGGCGCCCAGCCGGACATCCAGACCATCGAAAAGCTTGCGCGGATGCGACCGTCGGGATCCGAAAACCGCTCGGCGTAGATTTGCGCGGCGCGGGCGAACAGCTGGCGTGTGCCCGGCCGCCGGCTGCGATCGGCAAGCGCGCTGGTTTCGCCCATGGCACGCAAATCGGCCATCAGGTTGAAAAGGCTGTCATAGCGCACCGTCACCGTCTCGACATCGGCGACCGGCAGAGCGAGGCCGGCGCGCTGCAGCAGCGCTCCCGCGTCGCGAACGTCGGTGAACGGAATGACGCGCGGGCTGGCGCCGCCGTAAAGCTCAGTCTCGGCGGCCAGCAGGCTTTCACGCAATTCGCCGAGCGTGCCGGCGCCGGCGAAGGCGCCGAGGAAAAGCCCGTCCGGACGCAGCGCACGGCGGATCTGCACCAGCATACCGGGAATGTCGTTCATGGCCTGCAACGAAAGAAGCGACACCGCCAGGTCGAGGCTTTGCGGCTCGAACGGCACGGTTTCCAGCGGCGCGACCATGCCGGCGGAATCGCCCAGGAAAGCCGCATCCGCCTCGATACGGACGATGTCCGCCACCTTGCCGCTCGCGGCGAGGATGTCGGCTGCGGCCGACGTCTGGCAAAACAGCACCGCCGCCTTGCTAAACCTGCGCTCCACGGCACCCAGCCGGTCGGCAAGATCGTCGGCACTGCGCCGCATCAGGAAATCCGCGCCGCCGACCGGATGATCGAGCGCGCGCCGCTTGTGCGCCAGCCACAGTGAGGTGTCCATTATCGGCAGCAAACGGGCAGATCCTTGTTTGTCCATTCCCCGATGGAGTTGATATAGTGGCGCGCAGCACCCACCACGTGGCCGATCCCATGCCCAAGATCAAGCCTCTGGACATCAGGAACCTTGCACGGCCGGCGGCGAACTGGCCGGCGCGCATCCTGTTCCCGCCGGTCTGTGCCGGCTGCCGCAGGCATGTCTCGCAGCCCGGCGTTCTGTGCGGGGTCTGCTGGCCGAAGCTGCGCCTCCTGGAGCGGCCCTGGTGCCCGGTGATGGGCACGCCCTTCACCCACCATATGGGAGAGGGCTTCCTGTCCGCCGAGGCGATCGCCGATCCGCCGCCCTTCGAGCGGGCGCGGGCGGCCGTCGCCTATTCCGGCGTCGCCCGCCAGATGGTGCAGGGGCTGAAATACCAGGATCGCACCGACCTGGCGCCGTGGATGGCGCGCTGGATGCTGCGCGCGGGCGCCGACCTCATTGCCGAGGCGGATGTCGTGGTGCCGGTGCCACTGCACTGGCGGCGTTTTTTCAGGCGGCGCTTCAACCAGTCGGCCGAACTGGCGCGCGCCGTTTGCGAATTGAGCGGCCTGTCTTTCGCACCTTCCGCCATGCGGCGGGTGAAACTCACCCGCCAGCAGGTCGGGCTGGAGCGGCAACAGCGCGAGGACAATGTGCGGGCCGCCTTTCGCGTGCCCGCCGAAGCGGAAATCGAGATCGCCGGCCGTCGCGTGCTTTTGATCGACGACGTCTACACCACGGGCGCCACGGTTCGCGCCGCCAGCAAGGCGCTGAAAAAAGCAGGGGCCGGCGCCGTCGACGTGCTGACCTTCGCACGCGTGCTGCCGGGGGACTTTCGGGCCGACGAGTCCACGACTATATAAGTCGGCAACAAACAGTGGAAATTCGTCATGGTCGACGTCACCATCTATACACGCATGATGTGCGGCTACTGCACGGCCGCCAAGCGGCTGCTCGAGCGCAAGGGCATCGCCTATACGGAGCATGACGCGTCGTTTTCGCCGGAACTGCGCCAGGAGATGATTTCGCGCGCCCATGGCCGCACGACCTTTCCGCAGATTTTCGTCGGCGACACGCATGTCGGCGGCTGCGACGACCTCCACGAGCTGGAGGCGCAAGGCCGGCTGGACAAGTTGCTCGCCAATGGCTCGACGAATTGAGGATATGACGATGGGTGTTTTCAAGGCGGCCGCGATCCAGATGCGTTCGGGCGAGAGGCCAGAGCGCAACGCAATCGAGCTCGAGCGGCTGGTGCGCGAAGCAGCCGGCCAGGGGGCCAGCTACATCCAGACACCGGAAATGACCGGAGCGCTGGTGCGCGACAAGAAGGCCGTGTCTTTCACCTCAGAGGACAAGGACATCATCGTCGCGACCGCCCGCCGACTGGCCCGCGAACTTGGCGTCCACCTGCATGTCGGCTCGACCGCCATCCTGCGCGCCGACGGCAAGCTCGCCAACCGCGCGCTGCTGTTCGGACCGGACGGCGCCACGCTCGCGTCCTATGACAAGATCCACATGTTCGACGTCGATCTCGACAACGGCGAGAGCTGGCGCGAATCCGCTACCTACGAGCCCGGCACGGAGGCGGTCGTCACGGCCATCGAAGGCGCCAAGCTGGGCTTTGCCGTCTGCTATGACCTGCGGTTTCCGCAACTGTTCCGCGCCGAGGCGCTGGCCGGCGCCGACCTGCTTTCCGTGCCCGCCGCCTTCACCCGCCAAACCGGCGAGGCGCATTGGCACGTGCTGCTCAGGGCCCGCGCCATCGAGAACGGCGCCTACGTCGTGGCCGCTGCGCAAGGCGGCCTTCACGAGGACGGCCGCGAAACCTATGGCCACTCGCTGATCATCGATCCCTGGGGCCGCGTCATCGCGGAGGCGGCGCACAATGAGCCGGCGGTGATCGTCGCAGAGATCGACCCGGCGCAGTCGCTGGCGGCTCGCAAGAAGATCCCCAATCTGAAAAATGCGCGGGATTTCGCCGTCAATGCCGGTTCGTCCGAGGCATCGCGTCTCAGGGGAGCGGCCTCTTGATCCGCTTCTCCCTGATCTGCGAAAACGAGCACGAGTTCGAGGGCTGGTTCCGCAGCAATGACGATTTCGACACGCAGAAGAAGCGTGGCTTCGTCGATTGCCCGACCTGCGGCTCGCGCAAGGTGGAGAAAGCCCTGATGGCGCCGGCCGTGTCGACGGCGCGCAAGCAGGAAACGATAGCGCTCGCCATGGGCGAGGCGCAGAAGCAGGCGCTGGCGCAACTGAAGGCAATGGCCGAGAAGGTTCGCGAGAATGCCGATTATGTCGGCGACAAATTCGCCGAGGAGGCGCGCAAGATCCATTTCGGCGAGACCGACCCGCGCGGCATCTATGGCGAGGCGACGCTGGAGGAGGCCAAGAGCCTGGCCGAGGACGGCGTCGAGTTCATGCCGATCCCGGTGTTTCCAGAGGATCGGAACTGAGCGGTCAGCTCACGCTGCCGATCAATTTTTCAAGCAGGCGCGAAAGCGTTTCCCGTTCGGCTTGCGTCAGGCCGGAAAGGATCTCGTGCTCGTTGGCGACATGGGCAGCAACGGCCTCGTCGATCAAAGCGAGACCTTTTTCAGTCAGCCGCACGACGATGCCGCGCCGGTCGTTGGGATGCGGACCGCGCACGATCAACCCTGAGGTTTCGAGCCGGTCGAGCCGGTTGGTCATGGCGCCCGAGGTCACCATCGTCGCCTCGTAAAGGGCGGTCGGGGTCAGCGCGTAGGGCGCGCCCGAGCGGCGCAACGTAGCCAGCACGTCGAATTCGCCGGCCTGCAATCCATAGCGCGCAAACAACGGCGCGAGGCGCTCGCGGGCAATCAGCGAGGACGCTTCATTCAACCGCCCGATCACGCCCATCGGCGAGACGTCAAGGTCCGGCCGCTCCCTGTTCCATTGTTCGATCGCTTTTGCCGCCCTGTCCATCTATTCCGCCCATGTATCTTGACGTTAAGAATCTTTTCGTTATCTTATCGGAAAATGAAGTGGCGGCCAAGTGCCGGCGACGATGACGAGGACCATCAGATGAAATTTCTCTGGGATTCGGCGCTTGGCCTGCTGGTCGTGACAGGCGCTCTGCTTGGCCTGACGCTGCCGTTCGGCAAGCTTGCGACCGCCGCCGGCGTTCCAGCCATGGTCTGGGCCTTCGTCATCTCGCTCGGCGCTGGCGGCGTGCTGTTGCTGGCTCTCCTGCTGCGTGGCGAGCGCATCAAGCTAACGGTGCGCAAGCTGCGCTATTTCCTCGTCACGGCGGCAGTGTCTTATGCCTTTCCAAACCTCTTGATGTTTTCGGCCATCCCGCATCTCGGTGCGGGATACACGGGCATCATGTTCACGCTGTCGCCGGTGATCACGCTCGTGTTCTCGATCGTGCTTGGCGTGCGGCGCCCCAACCTGCTCGGTGTGATCGGCATTGCCGTCGGCTTCATCGGTGCGGTCATGGTCGCGCTCACACGCGGCGAGGCCGGCCAACCGGCCGATTATTTCTGGGTAACGATCGGATTGCTGATCCCGGTCAGCCTTGCCGCAGGCAACATCTACCGCACCGTCGACTGGCCCGAAGGAACCGGCCCGATCGAGCTTGCCGTGGGCAGCCATCTGGCGTCGGCGACCTTGCTTCTCCTCGGCATCCTGATGCTTTTCGGCTGGCAAGCGTTTGTTCCGCTGGGCGCGGTACCGCTTGTGGTCGTCGCGCAGATGGCGTCGGCTTCGGCAATGTTTGCCTTCTTCTTCCGGCTGCAGGCGGTGGGCGGCCCGGTCTATCTCAGCCAGATCGGCTATGTGGCGGCGGCCGTCGGGCTGTTTGCCGGCACGATCTTCCTCGGCGAGCACTATCAGCTGCTGACCTGGGCAGGCGCTGTCATCATCACGGCCGGCGTGTTCATCACCACCAAGGCGCAAAGCCGGACCAGCGCGAGGGCGCAGAGTCAGGCGGCGTGAGCCGGTTCAGACCGTGCCCTTTTCCGCCAGCACCATGTAGTTGACGTCCATGTCTTTCGACCGCTGCCAGCGGTCGGCGAGCGGGTGGTAGACGACGCCGGTGCGGTCGATGACGGTCAGGCCGGCGCCGCCGAGCGCCTTTTCCAGCTCTTCCGGGCGCACCAGCTTGCCGAACTGATGAGTGCCGCGCGGCAGCCAGCGCAGCACATATTCGGCGCCGATGATGGCCAGCCCTAGCGCCTTCAGCGTGCGGTTGATCGTGGCCACGAACATGATGCCGCCGGGCTTGACCATCTCGCCGCATTTGGCGACGAACAGGTCGATGTCGGCGACATGCTCGACCACTTCCATATTGAGAATAACGTCGAATTTTTCGCCAGCGTCGGCCAGGTCCTCGGCCGTGGTGGCGCGGTAGTCGATCGTCACGCCGACTTCGGCGGCGTGCAATTTGGCCACTTCGATATTGGTGGCGGAAGCATCGGCGCCGACCACTTCGGCGCCAAGCCGCGCCATCGGCTCGCACAGCAGGCCGCCGCCGCAACCGATGTCGAGAAAGCGCAGGCCCTCGAATGGCCGTGCCGCGCGCGGATCGCGGCCGAAGCGCGTTGCCACCTGGTCGCGTATATAGGCAAGCCGGATGGGGTTGAACTTGTGCAGCGGCCGGAACTTGCCGTTCGGGTTCCACCATTCGGCGGCAAGGGCGGAAAAGCGCTCCACTTCTCCGGCATCGATCGTCGATCGTCGGGGCTCTGGCATCGATTGGTCTCCTCGGACGCTAGCAAGTCGGGCGTGGGGGTGGGAAAGTCAAGGCTGCATTTTCGCCTGCTGACGGTACGCGGGCCGGCACTGCCGACAAGCGCCCTCTATTGCCGGCGGTGCCCTGTCAGGACATGTCAGCTCGGGGGCACCTCGGCCGAAACAAAAAAGCGGCGGCGTGCGAAAAAAGGAAAATCGTGTTGAGAAAAGGAGATGGCCGTGATTCAGACCGCATCGATCCTTTGGCGCAGGCTCGACCTTGAAGGTCACGATTCCTGCATGCTCTCGCAGCGGCCCGGCGGGCACCGCCTGAAGGGGCAGGCCATCTTCCTGCAAGACGACAAGCCGTGTTGCATCGCCTATGAGGTGGATTGCGATGCCGGCTGGCACACGCGCTCGGCACGGGTCGAGGGCTTTCTCGGCCCGCAAGAGCTTTCCCTGGGGATCGAACGCCGCGCCGACGGCTCCTGGGCGCTGGATGGCGAGCCGCAGCCGGAGGTGGCCGGCCTGATCGACGTCGACCTCGGCTTCACGCCGGCTTCGAACCTCCTGGCGATCCGCCGGTTCGCGCTCGCCGTCGGCGAGGCGACGCCCGCGCCGGCCGCCTATCTGGCCTTTCCCGAGCTCAGAATGACGCGGCTCGACCAGACCTACAGGCGCCTCGACGCGGCCCGCTATGCCTATGCCGCGCCGGCGTTCGGCTATGAGGCGGTTCTGGAGGTCTCTCCACTCGGCTTCGTGCTCGACTATCCACATTTGTGGAAAAGCATCGTGCGCCCGGGTTGACGCCCGTCGCCGCGGGGGCCTTGCCGGTTGGGCCCTGCGCAAAATGAAGTTACCGTCCAGCCCGCGCGCGGCGCTCTTCTTATGAGCCGTCGCTTGCGAAGCCTGGATGTTTTGGCTAAGGAGGCCGCGCATTCAGCGGCCGGCGCCAGCCGGGCGCTTTCCTCGGTTTTTCGGCCCAGAGCCGGCTTCAGTCAAAGGCATTTCGCTTCCATGGCGCGTATCGTGATGAAATTCGGCGGAACCTCCGTCGCCGACATCGCCCGCATCCGCAATGTGGCGCGTCACGTCAAACGGGAGGTCGATGCCGGCCACGAAGTGGCGGTTGTGGTCTCGGCAATGGCCGGCAAGACCAACGAACTGGTCGGCTGGACGCGCGAAGCCTCGCCGATGCACGACGCGCGCGAATATGATGCCGTCGTCGCCTCCGGCGAGCAGGTGACGGCAGGCCTCCTGGCGATCACCTTGCAGAACATGGGCGTGCACGCCCGCTCCTGGCAGGGCTGGCAGATCCCGATCAAGACCGACAACGCGCATGGCGCGGCACGCATCCTCGACATCGACGGCGCTTTCCTGGTCAAACGCTTCGGCGAGGGCCAGGTGGCCGTCATCGCAGGTTTCCAGGGCATCGGACCGGACAACCGCATCGCAACGCTTGGTCGTGGCGGCTCCGACACCAGCGCGGTGGCGATCGCGGCCGCCGTCAAAGCCGACCGTTGCGACATCTATACCGACGTCGACGGCGTCTACACTACCGATCCGCGCATCGAGCCCAAGGCGCGGCGGCTGGCCAAGATATCGTTCGAGGAAATGCTTGAAATGGCCTCGCTCGGCGCCAAGGTTCTGCAGGTGCGTTCGGTCGAGCTTGCCATGGTGCACAGGGTGCGTACCTTCGTGCGGTCGTCCTTCGACGATCCCGACGCGCCCGGAATGGGGGATTTGCTCAATCCGCCCGGAACGCTTATTTGCGACGAGGAAGAGATCGTGGAACAGCAGGTCGTCACCGGAATTGCCTATGCCAAGGACGAGGCGCAGATTTCGCTGCGCCGTGTCGGCGACCGGCCGGGCGTCGCCGCCGGCATCTTCGGGCCGCTGGCCGAGGCCAACATCAACGTAGACATGATCGTCCAGAACATTTCCGAGGACGGCAAGCTTACCGACATGACCTTCACCGTGCCCTCCGGAGACGTCGACAAGGCGCTGGCCGTGCTCGACCGGCTGAAGGCCGATGTCGGCTACGACGTCGTCCAGTCGGAAGCCGGCATGTCGAAGGTCTCGGTCATCGGCATCGGCATGAGAAGCCATGCCGGCGTTGCCGCCACCGCCTTCAAGGCGCTGGCCGACAAGGCGATCAACATCCGCGCCATCACCACCTCCGAGATCAAGATTTCGATACTGATCGACGGTCCTTACACGGAACTCGCGGTTCGCACTTTGCATTCCGTCTACGGTCTGGATAAGCAGTAGCAGACTGAATCAGTTGTTGCGTGCGTGCCGGCGGCGGCCGAAACTGCGCCGGCAGGAAGCCTATTGGAGAAGAAGCCGCGATGCGTGACCCGGCCAGTGGCCCGCGCGTTCTGCTGAAACGGCTCCGCGAGCTCATGCAGGAGCCGCTGGAGCCGCAGGAGCGGCTCGACCGCATCGTGCGCGACATTGCCTCCAACATGGTCGCCGAAGTGTGCTCGCTCTATGTGCTGCGCGCCGATTCCGTGCTCGAACTCTACGCCACCGAAGGCCTGAACCCGAACGCGGTGCACCTGGCGCAGCTCAGGCTGGGGCAAGGCCTGGTCGGCACGATCGCCGCCAGCGCGCGGCCGCTCAACCTGTCCAATGCGCAGGAACATCCGGCCTTCGCCTACCTGCCGGAAACCGGGGAAGAGATCTACAATTCCTTCCTCGGCGTGCCGGTGCTCAGGGCAGGGCGCACGCTGGGCGTGCTGGTGGTGCAGAACAAGACCATGCGCCATTACCGCGACGACGAGGTCGAGGCGCTGGAAACCACCGCCATGGTCATCGCCGAGATGATCGCCACCGGCGATCTGGCGCGACTGACCAGGCCCGGCCTCGAGCTCGACCTGCGCCGCCCCGTCAGCTTCACCGGCCTGTCCTTCAATGAGGGCGTCGGGCTCGGCCATGTCGTGCTGCACGAGCCGCGCATCGTCGTCACCAACCTGTTCAACGAGGACAGCGAGGAGGAAGTCCGCCGGCTCGAGGCATCGCTCGGTTCGCTCAGGCTCTCCATCGACGACATGCTGGAACGCCGCGACGTCGCCTTCGAGGGCGAGCACCGCCAGGTGCTGGAAGCCTACCGCATGTTCGCCAACGACCGCGGCTGGGTACGGCGGCTGGAAGAGGCGATCCGCAACGGCCTGACGGCGGAAGCTGCGGTCGAAAAGGTGCAGAGCGACATGCGCGCCCGCATGCTGCATATGACCGATCCTTATCTGCGCGAGCGGATGAGCGATTTCGACGATCTCGCCAACCGGCTTCTGCGCCAGCTTATGGGACGCGGGCCGGAGGATGTCGCGGCCTCGCTGCCGAAGGACGCCATCATCGTCGCCCGCTCGATGGGCGCCGCCGAACTGCTCGACTATCCCCGGGACAAGCTGCGCGGGCTGGTGCTCGAGGATGGCGCCGCCACCAGCCACGTCGTCATCGTCGCGCGCGCCATGGGCATTCCCGTCGCCGGGCAGATGAAGGGCGCCGTTTCCATGGCGGAAAATGGCGATGCCATCATCGTCGACGGCGAGGAAGGCGCGATCCATCTTCGTCCACAGTCGGATCTCGAAGCCGCCTATGCCGAAAAGGTGCGGTTCCGGGCGCGCCGGCAGGAAGTCTACCGCGAACTGCGCAAGAAGCCGTCGGTGACCAAGGATGGCGTTGCGGTCGACCTTTTGATGAATGCCGGGCTTGCCGTCGACCTGCCGCAACTGGCCGAGTCGGGTGCCGCCGGGATCGGCCTGTTCCGCACCGAATTGCAGTTCATGGTCGCCTCGACCTTTCCCCGTGCCGAGGCGCAGGAGCGGCTCTACCGCGACGTGCTCGATGCCGCGCGCGGCAAGCCGGTGACCTTCCGCACCATCGATATCGGCGGTGACAAGGTGCTCCCCTATTTCAAAGGCGCCATCCAGGAGGAGAACCCGGCGCTCGGCTGGCGGGCGATCCGCCTGACGCTGGACCGTCCGGGATTGCTGCGCACCCAGATACGCGCCCTGCTCAAAGCCTGCGGCGGGCGGGAGCTCAAGCTGATGCTGCCGATGGTCACCGAGCTTGGCGAGATCGCCCAGGCGCGCGAAATCATCGACCGCGAGGTGCGGCATCTGTCGCGCTTTGCCCATCATTTGCCGACCAGCCTCAAGCTCGGGGCGATGCTGGAGGTGCCGTCCCTCCTGTTCCAGCTCGACGAGTTGATGAAGGCGGTCGACTTCGTCTCGGTAGGCTCGAACGACCTGTTCCAGTTCGTGATGGCGGTCGACCGCGGCAACACGCAGCTTTCCGATCGCTTCGACACGTTGTCGACGCCGTTCCTGCGGGTGCTCAAGACCATCGCCGATGCCGGCGCCCGCAACCACACGCCCGTCACTCTGTGCGGCGAACTCGCCGGCAAGCCGATCTCGGCAATGGCGTTGGTCGGCCTCGGTTTCCGCTCTATCTCGATGTCGCCCGCTTCGATCGGTCCGGTCAAGGCGATGCTGACCGAATTGCCGCTGGAGGCGTTGAAAGCGTTCTTCGACGACAATCTGATGGCGCCGGCCCAGGGGCTGCCGATGCGGGCGCTGCTGCAGGCCTTTGCCGACGACCGCTCAATTCCGTTATAGCACCTTTACAATGATCTCCCTTCCCCGCGACCGCATGGATCAAGTCGTCAAGCGTTTCGAAATGCTCGAAGCGCAGATGTCGGCTGGCCCGGCGCCGGATGCCTATGTGAAGATGGCATCGGAATATGCCGAGCTCCAGGAGATGGTTGCCAAGGTCAGAGCCTTGCGCTCGGCCGAGCAGGAGCAGGCCGATCTCGAGGCGATGCTCGCCGACAAGGGCACCGATGCCGAAATGCGGGCGCTCGCCGAGGCCGACCTGCCAGAGGTCGATGAGCGCATCGAAGCGTTGCAGAAGGACATCCAGATCCTGCTCTTGCCCAGGGATGCGGCCGACGACAAGAACGCCATCCTGGAAATCCGCGCCGGCACCGGCGGCGACGAGGCAGCATTGTTCGCCGGCGACCTGTTTCGCATGTATGAGCGCTATGCCGCTTCGCGCGGCTGGCGGTTCGAGACGGTATCGGCCAGCGAAGGGGACGCCGGCGGCTATAAGGAAATCATCGCCACGGTTTCCGGCAAGGGGGTTTTCGCGCATCTGAAATTCGAGTCCGGCGTCCACCGGGTGCAGCGCGTGCCCGCGACCGAGGCCAGCGGACGTATCCACACCTCGGCGGCGACGGTGGCCGTGCTGCCCGAGGCGGAGGAAGTCGACATCGACATCCGGGCCGAAGACATCCGCATAGACACGATGCGCGCGTCGGGTTCGGGCGGCCAGCACGTCAACACCACCGATTCGGCGGTGCGCATCACCCATTTGCCCACCGGCATCATGGTGGTGCAGGCGGAGAAATCGCAGCACCAGAACCGGGCCAAGGCCATGCAGATCCTGCGGGCCCGACTCTACGACCTGGAACGCAGCAAGGCCGACGAGGAGCGCTCGGAATCGCGCAAGTCTCAGGTCGGCTCCGGCGACCGCTCAGAGCGCATCCGCACCTACAATTTTCCGCAAGGTCGCGTCACCGATCATCGCATCAACCTGACGCTCTACAAGCTCGACCGGGTGATGATGGGCGAACTCGACGAAGTCATCGACGCGCTGATCGCCGACCACCAGTCGAAGCTGCTCGCCGATATCGGCCTCGATGGCTGATCCTTTGCCCCAGGCACTGGGGCCGCTGCTGCGGGCAGCGAGAGCGCGCCTGGCCGCGGCCGATGATCCCGCGCTCGATGCGAGACTGATCGTGGAGCACTTTTCAGGCACGACCCGCACGCAGGCCATTGCCGATCCCGAACATGCGGTCGATGCCGCCGCTCTTGTCCAGATCGACCGCGCCTTGAGGCGCCGCGCGGGCGGCGAGTCGGTGCACCGCATACTAGGCTATCGGGAGTTCTACGGGTTGCGGCTGTCGCTGTCGCCGGAAACGCTCGAGCCGCGGCCCGACACCGAAACGCTGGTCGAGGCCATACTGCCCTTCGTCAGGGCAACCGTCATGCGCGAGGGCGAGTGCCGCATCCTCGATCTGGGAACCGGCACCGGGGCCGTCGCGCTGGCGCTGCTCAGCGCCGTGCCGGCAGCGGTTGCCATAGGGGTCGACCTCTCGGAGGGGGCGCTGAAGACAGCAACGCGCAATGCTGCGCAATTGGGGCTTGGCGACCGGTTCACGACGCTGCTGTCCGACTGGTTCGAAAAAGTTTCTGGCCGATACCATGTAATTGTCGCAAACCCTCCCTATATACGATCGGAAGACATCGGAAATCTGCAGGATGAAGTCCGCGATTTCGACCCGCGCCTGGCCCTGGATGGCGGCGCGGATGGGTTGGGCCCTTACAGGGTCATCGCCGCTGAGGCGGCTAAGTTTCTGGAAGCCGGAAGCAGGATTGCGGTCGAGATCGGCTACACACAGCACATCGACGTCACCGCTATATTTCGCTCGTTCGGCTATGCGGTCGCCGGTGCGTTCGGCGACCTCGGCGGAAACGACAGGGTTCTTGTCTTTCAACGGGGAAAGCCTTGACGCAGTGCGAAAAAAACCGCTTGGCAATGCCGGGGAATGCGGCTAGGGTCGCCTTAACCGGATGAGACGAAGCAGGCAGTGCTCTTAGCGATTCGGTTTTCCTTGGAAATAGCTGCCTTCTTGCGCAAACGACGCCCAAGCTTCGTGCGGGAATCGTCCGGCAAGTGATGTAACCGGAACAGGATGGCACGTGGCGCCAACGCAATTGATGCGGGCGAACGCCGGTGAAGAAACGAAACGGCTGGCTGCATGAGCGCCACCGTTCGTGAAGAGTTTTCGAAAATTTCAATATGAAGAGAGTCGAATGAGGCCACAACAGCAGAACAGGCGCATGCGCGGTCGCAACAACAATGGCGGCGGCAACAACAACAATAACAACAACCGCAAGGGGCCAAATCCCCTGACGCGCAACTACGAGAGCAACGGCCCGGACGTGAAGATCCGTGGGTCTGCTCAGCAGATCGCTGAAAAATACGCCACCCTTGCCCGTGATGCGCAAAGCTCCGGCGACCGGGTGATGGCGGAGAACTATCTCCAGCACGCCGAGCACTATAATCGCATCATTGCCGCCGCGCAGGCGCAGATGCCGATCCAGAACGTCCAGCAGAATCGCGACGAATTCGACGATGATGGCGATGAGGATCGTGACGAGTTCGACAATGCCGGCAACGCCGGCAACAACGTTGCGGATGCGCCGGTTCCGGTGATCAACCACGGCGCGGGTCCGCAGCCGGTTATCGAAGGCATGCCGGCCGAAGTCGCGCTGAACCGGGAAAACGGCCGCGATCGTGATAATCGCGATCGTGATAATAATGGCGGGCGCAACAGTGGCGGCCGCGACAACAATGGCGGACGCCATCGCGACCGCCGCCCCAATGGCGGCTATGGCCAGAACAGCCAGCGCGGCGATTATGGTTCGTCCGCCGAGCAGGGTGCCCAGCAGCAGCGCAACGAGACGGCCGAACAGGCCGAGGTCGCCACGCCAGCCGAATCCGCCGCGCCGGTCGAGCAGGCGGCGCCGCTGTTCGAGAACCTGTCGCCGGCCGGGCTCGCTGCCCAGGCCGAACTCAATGAGACGGCCGCGGAGACTAGTCCCAGCCGTCGTCCGAGGCGCCCGCGCCGCCCGCGCGGCAATGCCGACCAGATCACCAGCGGCAACGACAATGCCGGCGCTGGCGAGGTGGCCGCGGCGCCAACGGACAATGGCAACGCCGACACAGCGGTCGCCGACATCGACAACTGAGCGGCGACGCTTCCATGCATTTAACGGCGGAGAGAAATCTCCGCCGTTTTCGTTTGCGCGGCTGTGGAATATTATGCTTTCGCAGCCATCGAGACGTCTTGAGGGTTCGCGGGTTGCGCACCATATCAGCCTCAACTGGACCCGGCTCCAACGGGCGGGTCCGTCACCGCAATCTGATCCGGTGCCGCAAAGCGGGCCGGTGATGGAAGGAGACAGGTATGAATCTCGAGAAATACTCGGAGCGCGTGCGCGGCTTCATCCAATCCGCGCAGACCATGGCGCTCTCGCGCAACCACCAGCAATTCACCCCCGAACATATCCTGAAAGTGCTCGTCGATGACGACGAGGGTCTGGCTGCGTCGCTCATCGAGCGCGCCGGCGGCAGCGTCCGCGACGTCAAGCTCGGCATCGAGACGGCACTCGAAGCAATGCCCAAGGTGGAGGGCGGCAACGGCCAGCTCTATCTGGCACAGCCGCTGGCCAAGGTGTTTTCGACGGCCGAGGAACTGGCCAAGAAGGCCGGCGACAGCTTCGTCACGGTCGAAAGGCTGCTGACGGCGCTGGCAGTCGAGAAATCGGCCAAGACATCAGACATACTGGCCAAGGCCGGCGTCACCGCGCAGGCGCTCAACCAGGTGATCAACGACGTCCGCAAGGGCCGCACCGCCGATTCGGCGAATGCCGAACAGGGCTATGACGCGCTGAAGAAATACGCGCGCGATCTCACCGCCGATGCCCGCGCCGGCAAGCTCGATCCGGTCATCGGCCGCGACGACGAGATCCGCCGCACCATCCAGGTGCTGTCGCGCCGCACCAAGAACAATCCGGTGCTGATCGGCGAGCCGGGCGTCGGCAAGACGGCGATCGCCGAAGGCCTGGCGCTGCGTATCGTCAATGGCGACGTGCCGGAATCGCTGAAGGACAAGCAGCTGATGGCGCTCGACATGGGCGCGCTGATCGCCGGCGCCAAATATCGCGGTGAGTTCGAGGAGCGGCTGAAGGCCGTGCTTTCCGAGGTCACTGCCGCTGCCGGCGGGATCATCCTGTTCATCGACGAGATGCACACCCTGGTCGGCGCTGGCAAGGCCGACGGCGCCATGGATGCGTCCAACCTCCTGAAGCCGGCGCTGGCGCGCGGCGAACTGCACTGCGTCGGCGCCACCACGCTCGACGAATACCGCAAGCATGTGGAGAAGGATGCCGCACTCGCCCGCCGCTTCCAGCCGGTCTTCGTCGAGGAGCCGACGGTGGAAGACACGGTCTCGATCCTGCGCGGCCTGAAGGAGAAATACGAACAGCACCACAAGGTGCGCATTTCCGATTCGGCGCTGGTCGCGGCGGCGACGCTGTCCAACCGTTACATCGCCGACCGGTTCCTGCCGGACAAGGCGATCGACCTCGTCGACGAAGCCGCTTCGAGGCTTCGCATGCAGGTCGATTCCAAGCCCGAAGCTCTGGACGAGATCGACCGCCGCATCATGCAGCTCAAGATCGAGCGCGAAGCGCTGAAGGTCGAGAAGGACGAGGCTTCGAAGGACCGGCTTGCCCGGCTCGAGAAGGACCTCGCCAGCCTCGAGGAGGAATCGACCGAGATGACCTCGAAGTGGCAGGCCGAGAAGCAGAAGCTCGGGCTCGCCGCCGATCTCAAGAAGCAGCTTGACGAGGCGCGCAACGAACTGGCCATCGCCCAGCGCAAGGGCGAGTTCCAGCGCGCCGGCGAGCTTGCCTACGGCAAGATCCCGGAACTGGAAAAGAAGCTGAAGGAAGCCGAGGCCCAGGACGGCAAGGCCGGCATGGTCGAGGAAGTGGTCACGCCCGATCATGTCGCCCACATCGTCTCGCGCTGGACCGGAATTCCGGTCGACAAGATGCTGGAAGGCGAGCGCGACAAGCTGTTGCGTATGGAAGACGAGATCGGCAAGCGCGTCGTCGGCCAAGGCGAAGCGGTGCAAGCGGTTTCCAAGGCAGTGCGGCGCGCCCGCGCCGGCCTGCAGGATCCGAACCGGCCGATCGGCTCGTTCATGTTCCTCGGCCCGACCGGCGTCGGCAAGACCGAACTGACCAAGGCGCTGGCGAACTTCCTGTTCGACGACGAGAGCGCGATGGTGCGCATCGACATGTCGGAGTTCATGGAGAAGCATTCGGTTGCCCGATTGATCGGCGCGCCTCCCGGCTATGTCGGTTATGAGGAAGGCGGCGCGCTGACCGAAGCGGTGCGGCGCCGGCCCTACCAGGTCGTGCTGTTCGACGAGATCGAGAAGGCGCATCCCGACGTGTTCAACGTGCTCCTGCAGGTGCTCGACGACGGCCGGCTCACCGATGGGCAGGGCCGCACGGTCGACTTCCGCAACACGTTGATCATCATGACCTCGAACCTCGGCGCCGAATATCTGGTCAATCTGGGCGAGGACCAGGATGTCGACCAGGTTCGCGACGAGGTGATGAACGTCGTCAAGGCGTCGTTCCGGCCGGAGTTCCTCAACCGCGTCGACGAGGTGATCCTGTTCCATCGGCTGCGCCGGCAGGATATGGGCCGCATCGTCGAAATCCAGCTCAAGCGGTTGGAAAACCTGCTGGTCGACCGCAAGATCACGCTGTCGCTGGACCAGGAGGCGATCGACTGGCTGGCATCCAAGGGTTACGACCCTGCCTATGGCGCGCGGCCGTTGAAGCGGGTGATGCAGAAGGACCTGCAGGATCCGCTGGCTGAGAAGATCCTGCTCGGCGAGATCCTCGACGGCTCGACCGTCAAGGTAACGGCCGGCTCCGACCGGCTGAACTTCCGTTCGAAGCCGACGGTCGTCGCGACCGAAGCGGCAGCCTGATTGAACGCCGCGCGCCGGGCAGGGCGCGCGGTTTTTTTCATGTCATTCGGCAGGAGCGCGCATGACGCTGGACGACTATAACGGCTTCTGCGCCTCGCTGCCCGCCACATCGCATGTCGTCCAGTGGGGCGGCGCCCATGTCTGGAAGGTCGGCGCCAAGGTCTTTGCCATCGGCGGCTGGAGCGAGGGCCGCGACCCTTCCATTACCTTCAAATGTTCCGATATTGCCTATGATGTGCTGAAGGAGCAGCCGGGCTTGCGGCCCGCACCCTACCTTGCCTCACGCGGCATGAAATGGATCCAGCGCCAGACAAGCTAGAGCATGGATGATGGCGCGCTAAAGGATTATCTGCGCGAGAGCCATCGTCTTGTCGCGCTGAAGCTGACGAAGCAGGCGCGAAAGGAACTGGGACTTGCCGGAGGCTAGAGCGCGTCACGTTCGACGGATTCAGGCGACGCGCTTTAGCTCTTTGTTCTATGCATGTCGTTCACCCCAAACCGGGCCGCTTTTGGACGATATGCATTTAGCTGATATTCCTCGAGGCGCCGGAAAACCGCCATCTTCATGCCCGGTTCATATTGGAACCTTATGGTCGGGCGGTGGTTCGCTGGCGAAGGACTCGCTACGCGCGGAAGCCGCCGGCCACGGCAATTACGGACCGGAGAGTTTGCCCACCATGTTGCGGACGATCTTCACCCTTTCGGCACTTGCGGCCGGACTGGCGTTTTCAAGCGCGTTCGCCGCGCCGACCGAGGACGCTTCGCCGCGGGTCGTCCGCCCCGCTGATGACGGCGGCATCCTGCTGGCCCAGGACGGCAATCTCGACATCTATTACGACGCCAGGGGCAACCGCGTCATCGTCGATGCGGACACGGGCAAGGTCATCGCCATCCAACCGCCGCAGACCAGGCTCGACCGACGCGCGCTGCGCCGCGAGACACGGCTGCGCGAACTCGGCCGCGTCCCCGCCGACGACGACCGCTACTATCTCGACGATCCGGAAGACATGGCACGCTTCCGCCGCAGGCAGATGGAAGACGAAGGCCGGGTCATCGCGCCGCCCGTCCAGGAATATGATCCCTATGGCGACAATTCCGTCGAGGCCTACCCGCCGGCCCCCGGCGGCGACGAGGACAACTATCCGGAAGTGCCGCAGCCGGCAACGCCGCCCTCCATCAAGCGCCAGCCGCTGAACGAGGCCTCGATAGAGCCGGCCCAGCCCACGGCTCCCGCCGCGCAGCCGGCGCCCGCAGACGAGGCGGGATTACCGCCGAAGGCGGGAGGCAAGACTGTGGTCGACCCGTCGCTTTCGCTCGGAGCACGCCAGGATGTCGCGGCTCTGCAGGTGCTGCTTGATCGCGGCGGCGCTTCGCCTGGCGTCATCGACGGACGCTTCGGTTCGAATGTCGACAAGGCGCTGGCGGCCTACAACCAGATCACCGGCAGCAATCTGCGATCGACCGACGCCGTCGGCATCCAGGCGGCCCTTGCACAATCGGGCGGCGATGCCTTGGCCAACTACACGATCACTCCCGAGGATGCGGCCGGCCCCTACGTCGCGTCGATCCCGGAAGATTACAGCCAGAAGGCGCAGCTCGACCGCATGGGCTATACGTCCGTCGCCGAAGCGCTTGCCGAGCGCTTCCACATGGACGAGAACTATCTCAAGGCGCTCAACCCGGAAGCCAATTTCAACCGTCCCGGAACGATCATCAAGGTCGCCAATTTTGGCAGACTGGTGTCGACGCCGGTGGCTCGCATCGTCGCCGACAAGGGCAAGAAAGAGGTCTTTGCCTATGATGCGGCGGGCAAGCTGGTCGCGGCCTATCCCGCCACCATCGGCTCGTCCGACACGCCGTCGCCGTCCGGCGTTCATGCCGTGTCCCGTGTCGCGCTCGATCCGAACTACACCTACAATCCCAACATCAATTTCAAACAGGGCGAGAACAACAAGGTCCTGACCATTCCGCCCGGCCCGAACGGCCCTGTCGGCTCGGTGTGGATCGCCTTGGACAAGCCGACCTACGGCATTCATGGCACGCCGGATCCCTCGAAGATCGGCAAGACCGAAAGCCATGGTTGCGTGCGGCTGACCAATTGGGATGCCCGCGAACTGGCCAAGCTGGTTTCGCCCGGCGTGACGGTGGAATTCGTCGACTGAGACCATGCGGCGTTCGTCGCTGGTTAGAGCGGTTCAGTGTTCGATAGACTTCCGAGCCGCTCCAGCGCTACACGTTTTTCTCGGGAAACCGCCACGTTTTTCCTGGAATTGCTCTACCCGATAATCCTGCGCAACCATTTCGCGCTCGGTGTCGCGGCATAAATCAGCTGCACCATGAGAATGAAGCCGACGCTGAGCAGCGGGGTAACCAGACAGAGCAGGGCGCCGACCGCCCACAGAAGCTGCGCCTTGACGATGCGCAGGTGGACCGTGCGTTTGGTTTCGGCGTCGACATCATCCGCCAGAAAGCCATTTTTCTCCGCATAGTGCCAGCTGGCGATCAGAGTGACGCCGAGCATCAGCAGGTTGAGCCAATAGACGGCGACCGCGGTTCTGAACTCAAGGAAGTCGGCCAGAAGATCGGTCGAGAACGGCAACAGGGCGATAAAGGCGAGAAAGCACAAATTGAGCGTCGCCAGCCGCCTGTCGGATCTGGTGATCAACCCATGCTGCGCCTGCTGGCCGAACCAGAAGATGGTCAGCGTCAGGAAGGAAAGCGCATAGGTCAGGAAGCGCGGCGCCAACGCCAGGACGGCGTCGATGAGATCGCCTTCGGAATGGATCGCCTCGTGCGTCGGCACACGAATCTCCAGAACGATCAGGGTCAGCGCGATGGCGAAGACGCCGTCGGTCAGCCCGACGACGCGGTGGAGCCCGGACTGGGATGGTTCGAGCGGTCGCTTCATCGATTTTCTCTCCTGTCTGATCGGCTCCCGTCCGATGCCGCGTGCAAAGCTTAGCATGCCGGTATTTGTTTGCACCTGGGTGAGCCGGCACCTGCCAATGCGGCCAGGTCGCAGCGCAGCTGGTTTCAACGACCGGGACCGCTGGCTGGTTGTTGCGGGCGCGCTGCGGGTTTATGCAGGTTGCATGCATTCACCGAGCAAAGCCGCTGCCGTCCCGCCGCCGACCGCCAACGGTACGTTCTGCCCGCAGTCGCAGCGGCGCTATGTGCTGATCGCCGCGATCCTGGCTTCAGCGCTTGGTTTCATCGACGGTTCGATCCTTGCCATCGCCACGCCGGCAATCCGCGTCGATCTCGGCGCCAGCCTGGCGCAAGCACAGTGGATATCCAATGCCTACGCGCTGACGCTTTCGGCGCTCATCCTTGCCGGCGGTGCTGCGGGCGACCGCTTCGGCCTGCGCCGCGCATTCGTCGCTGGCATCGCGCTGTTCATCGCCGCTTCATTGGCCTGCGCGCTGGCGCCCAATCCGGCGGTGCTGATCGCGTTTCGTGCAATCCAGGGCGTCGGCGCGGCGATCATGGTGCCGGGCAGCCTTGCCATCATCGCCAAGGCCTATCCGAAAAAGGAGCGCGGCCGCGCAATCGGCATCTGGGCCGCCGCTTCGGCGCTGACGACAGCGCTCGGTCCGGTGCTGGGCGGTTTCGTGCTGTCGACCCTCGGCAATGGAATCTGGCGTGCGATATTTGCCATCAACCTGCCGCTTGGGCTGGTTTCGATCTACCTGCTGCTCGCCAAGATCCCGGCGGATCGGCCGACCGAAAAGCGCAGCCTCGATCTTGGCGGCGCGGCGCTGGCGACACTGGCCTTCGGGTTGCTGGCCTACGGGCTGACGGCGATGAACGCGGAGGCTGCCGGATTCATGTCGGGTTCGGCAATCGTTGCCGGCGTAGTCCTGCTTTTCGTCTTCATTTTCTACGAGCGCCGGCAGCGCGAGCCGATGATCGATCTCAATCTGTTTCGCATCGGCGCCTTCGCCGGCGCCAATCTCGCGACCTTCTTCCTCTATTTCGCGCTGTCGGCCAATCTTTTCTACCTGCCCATGCTTTTGATCGCCGGCTGGGGGCTGAGCACGGCCGAGGTCGGCTTCATCTTCCTGCCGCTGTCTGCATTGATCGCACTGCTGTCTGGGCCTGTCGGCCAGTGGTCCGACCGGATCGGACCGCGTTTTCCGATCGCCAGCGGCAGTCTGGTGGTTGCCTTCGCCTTCGCCGGGCTTGGCTTGTTGACGCATGCCGGTATCCACAATTTCTGGACCGGAACATTTCCGCTGATGGCGCTGATGGGGTTCGGCATGGCGCTGGTGGTGTCGCCGCTGTCGACCGCGATCATGACGGCGGTGGAAGACAAGGATACGGGCGCGGCCTCCGGTATCAACAATGCCGTCTCGCGCATAGGCGGCCTGATCGCGGTTGCTGCTATGGGGTCGCTTGCCGCCTGGGTCTACGCGAAGGCCCTGGATGGCAGCGCCTTGCCCGGCGTGCCGGGGTTCGGTGAACCGGCGTCGACCGGACTGGCCCCGGCTGTCGACGCGGCAAGGCTTGCCGCCAGCGACGCCGCATTCTCGGCTGTTTCCTTTGTAACGGCGCTGCTTTGCTTGCTTTCGGCTGTCATCGCCTGGATGACGATTTCAGGCGAATCATTGCCATGGCGCCGGCCCGCCGAAAATCCTCGCGACTGACGGGTGGATCGAAGGAACTATCCTTCGATCTTGGCGCTCGCGACCTTTAGCGAATCACTGTCTTCCTGCTTCAGCAGGTCGTCGATGCGCTCGCGTTCACGCTTGAAGGCGACAAGGTCGTCGCCCTTCAGCACCTTGCCGACCGGCAGGCGGACGCGCATCGGATCGACCTTGGTGCCGTTGACGATCAACTCGTAGTGAAGATGCGGGCCAGTGGCGAGGCCGGTCTGGCCGAGATAGCCGATGGTCTGGCCCTGGCGGACGTGAACGCCCGGTTCGATGCCTTTGGCAAAGGCGCTCTGGTGATTATAGGAGGTCTCATAGCCGTTGGCATGGCGAATGATGATCTGCTTGCCATAGCCGCCGGCCCAGCCGACCTTCTCGATGACGCCATTGCCGGCGGCGATGATCGGCGTGCCGATGGGGGCTGCCCAGTCGACGCCGGTATGCATGCGGACATAGCCGAGGATCGGGTGCCTGCGCGCGCCAAAGCCGGAGCGGAACTTTCCGGCGGGCAACGGATTGCGCAACAGGAACTGCTGGGCGCTCGAGCCGTCCTCGTCGAAATAATCCGTGCTGCCGTCCTGCATCTGGAAGCGGTAGAAATTGCGCGTCTGTCCGCCGAAGGTCGCCGAGACGTAAAGCAGTTCGGAATTGTCCGAGGTCTGGTCGTCGCCGTCGGGCTGCGAGAACAGCACTTCGAGACGGTCGGCCGGGTTGAGGCGGGACTGGAAGTCGACGTCTGAGGCCAACAGCTTGATCAGCCGCTGCGTCATGGCCTTGGACATGCCGTAGGAATAGGCGGCACGGTAGATACCGTCATAGACGTTGGGCAGGTTACCGCGCACCACCACCGGCGCCGACGAATCATCGAACGCCGTCAGCAACTCCGGATTGGGCTCCGGTTCCTGCGCGGGCACATACTGGCCGCGATCGTCGAGCGCTATGGTGACGATATGCTGGGTCCGGTCGTAGACGCTGGTGCGCACGACCTTGGCGGCGTCGCCATGAACCTCGAGACCGACACGCAGCACGGTTCCAGCCTTGAGCGCCGGGGCATTCAAGAGCTTGGTGATCGCCTCGGCCATGCCTGCGGCGTCCTCGCCCGTATAGCCCGAATCTGCGAAGGCTTCCGTGATGGCGAGATCCTTGGTGAAAGGGATGATTTCCTCGGCGAAGGCCGGTGCCTGATCGTCGGCGTTGGCACGCGGCGCGACCGAAACGTTTTCCGGCACGATCCTGACGTCGTAGGAGCCGGCCATGCTCTCGGCAAAGGCCTCGCCAAATCGCTGCGGGTCGACATAGTGGAGCGAAGCGACCTGGACGGCGCCGTCGCTGAGATCGGTGCCGGCCTCGCGCACTACCTTTTCCACCTCGTCGGCGGAAAGGTCGCTCTTTTCATCGAAGGAAGCCGTTTCAATGGGGAAATCGACGGTCTTCAGGCTCATTTCGCTTTCGACCTTGGTGCCGTAGATCTGGCCCGGCGTAGCGGCGGCCGTCGCCGGTTGCGCCGATGCGTCGTCACCGTCGTCGCCGAACACCTGCATCGGATCAAAGGGCGGGTAGGGTCGGTTGGTGGTATGGCCGGCCGCCAATGCCATCTTGATCTGCACGAAAGGCATGGTGTGGATGACATCGCGGTCGCCGACCTTGGTGACCATCGACACTTCCATGCGTCGACGATCCTTGGCCTTGGCGATCTGGCGTGGCGCCACCAGCCTGGTGGTCTTGGCCATCTCGCCCGAATCGCCATTGCCGGCGAGGCCGATCAGTTCGGCGATCTCAGGTGGCGTCGCCAGTTGCTGGCGCCCGTCGAGGGCGGCGAACAGCGCCACGCCCATCAGCACGCTTGAGGTCACGCCGGTCAAAAACGTGCCCGACAGCCAGCGCGCGGAAACCTCGCGCCGGTCGGGGGGGCCACTGCGGCCGTCCGCAATAAGCGGCGGCTCGTTGCCGAGTTCGGCTATGACATCTTCCGTATCTGGCATCCAGAAAGGCTGCTTTTTCCCCGGGCGGAACGGCTTGTCGCTTTTGTTGTGGCCATGACATTTGCCTGTCACGGCAGGTTAAGTCAACGAAGCCTCGGGCCCCGGTCGAATTCCCCTCGCGCGCTTCTCTTATAGAGCGCTCTGCAAAGAGGGCGGCGTTCCCCCTATCGAGGGCTCATCGCACACCTCTATATGAGGCTCTCAAAAGAGGCACCGCGCCGCTGCGCTGCGCCCGCTTTGTTGGTGCTGGTGTCGAACGGCAATGCGGCGGCAATAGGGCTCCTTCGTGGCTGGATACTCCTTGACGTCCTGTTCCCCAACGGCAGCCAGCTATCGACAAATCGGGCCTGAAATTTCTGTCGCAAAAAATTCAAAAACATCTGAGATCGGTGTTGACAGTTTGTCAGGGTGGCGACTATATACGCCTCACGAACGAGGGCGGTGCGC
>NZ_JAIUIH010000020.1:0-53681 GCF_020165515.1 Mesorhizobium sp. BR1-1-13 | reverse complement strand
GGGGGGGTGTGGGGGCGCGGGCGAAGCCCGAGACGGAGAGGGGGCTATCATAGAGCGCTATCTCCTATGCTCTTGGCAGCGAAAACAAACCTCAGATCTGCTGCAACCACATCTTCAGAAAGCCGTCCTTCCAGCGCTGCAAAGATCGTCTCGCAAACGCTCCTCGTGTCCTTCAACACATCAAGATTCCAGAAACGCAAAACCGAGAAGCCTGCGTTACGCATAAATTCGTCACGCCGCCTGTCGTAGCTGCTTTCGGCGTGCTGGCTGCCGTCCAACTCGATAATCAATCGTTGTTTTCGACACGCGAAATCCGCGAAGTATGGACCGATGGGCATCTGGCGAACGAATTTGTATCCACTCAGCTTTTTGGCTTTCAGCTCATTCCAGAGGGTTGCCTCCGCCTGGTTGTCACCGTGGCGAAGCGCTCGTGCGCGAGCAATCTTTTCCGGCGAGCGGCGGCTTGGCACATCGGCCGCAGGCCCCCTCTCCGTCTCGGGCTTCGCCCGAGCCACCTCTCCCCCGCTTTGCGGGGGAGAGGAACCCCCGTTCTGATAGGCCATCCTCAAAACCTCGGAATGTCCGGAAACGCCACCCGTCCGCGATGCACATGCATGCGCCCCAGCTCCGCGCAGCGGCGCAGCTGCGGGAACACCTTTCCCGGGTTGAGCAGGTGGTTGGGATCGAAGGCGCATTTGACGCGCATCTGCTGGTCGAGGTCGATCTCGTTGAACATTTCCGGCATCAGGTCGCGTTTCTCGACGCCCACCCCATGCTCGCCGGTCAAGACGCCGCCGACCTTGACGCACAGCCGCAATATGTCGGCGCCGAAACTCTCGGCTTTGTCGAGTTCGCCCGGCAAGTTGGCGTCATAGAGGATCAGCGGGTGCAGATTGCCGTCGCCGGCATGGAAGACATTGGCGACGCCGAGCCCGTATTTTTCGGAGAGCTCGCGCATGCCGGCCAGCACGCGCGGCAGTTCCTTGCGCGGGATGGTGCCGTCCATGCAGTAGTAGTCGGGCGAGATACGGCCGACCGCGGGGAAGGCTGCCTTGCGCCCTGCCCAGAAGCTCAACCGCTCCTGCTCCGACTGCGAAATGCGGCAGGTGGTCGAACCGTTGCGGATGGCGATCGCCTCGACCGCGGTGATGAGATGATCGACCTCGACGCTGGGCCCATCGAGCTCGACGATCAGCAGCGCCTCGACATCCAGGGGATATCCGGCATGGACGAAATCCTCCGCCGCATGAATCGCCGGGCGGTCCATCATCTCCATGCCACCGGGAATGATGCCGGCGCCGATAATGTCGGCGACGCATTGGCCACCCTGCTCGCTGGTCGGGAAGCCGATCAGCAGCGCACGTGCCGTCTCCGGCTTCTTCAAAATGCGCACGGTGACTTCGGTGACGACGCCCAGCAGGCCTTCGGAGCCGGTCATGACGCCGAGCAGGTCGTAGCCTTCCGCGTCCAGATGCCTGCCGCCGAGCCGCACCACCTCGCCGCTCATCAGCACCATCTCGATGCCGAGCACATTGTTGGCGGTCAGGCCGTATTTGAGGCAGTGCACGCCGCCGGAATTTTCGGCGACATTGCCGCCGATCGAGCAGGCGATCTGGGAAGATGGGTCGGGTGCGTAGTAAAAACCCTCCTGCTCGACGGCCGTGGTGATGCCGAGATTGGTGACGCCCGGCTGGGCGACGACGATGCGATTGGCGAAATCGATCTCGATAATGCGGTTGAAGCGGCTCATGACCAGGAGCACCGCGTCCTCCAGCGGCAGCGCGCCGCCCGACAGCGAGGTGCCGGAGCCGCGCGGCACGACGCGGATGTTGCGGTCGTTGCAGTATTTCAGCACGCGCGAAACCTGCGCCACCGTTTCGGGCAGCACCACGACCAACGGCAATTGCCGGTAGGCGGTCAAGCCATCGCTTTCGAAGGCGCGCATTTCATTGGCCGCGTCGACCACGCCCTCGCCCGGCACGATGATGCGCATGTCGGCGACGATCTCGCCGCGCCGGCGCATCGTGGCGTCGTCTGGCTTGGGCATGGCAAGGCCGGACATCGGCAGCCTCATCTCGCTTGACTGGTCAAAATCTTTTACCAGTGAAGGGCGGCGGTTGCAAATCCCGCTTTGACCGAGAGCGAACACGGACGCAACGGCGCCTTCCGCAGCGGCAATCTGCCGCTGACGCGCTTTACCCCTGTGGGAAGTAGAGGCGCTCCTACTCGCCCGGATGTTTCGCCGGCTCGGAATGCATGCGCCGCACCCGCCGCACGCCCCACCAGACCAGCAGGATGGCCAGCGGCACGCACGCCGCCGTGACCACTTCGGGCGCGAAGGCGTGGCCGAAGATCGAGGCACCCTTGGCGACATAGCCGACGAGGCCGACGACATAGTAGGAAACGGCCGCGACCGACAGGCCTTCGACGGTCTGCTGCAGGCGCAGTTGCAACCGGGCGCGATTGTTCATCGAGGCGAGCAGGTCGCGGTTCTGCTTCTCGACCTCGACATCGACCCAGGTGCGCAGCAGCGTGGTGGCGCGCGTCAGCTTGCGCGACAGGTTGGCCTGACGCTCCTCGACCGAACGGCAGGTGCGCATGGCAGGCGCCATGCGCCGCCGCAAGAACCCCGCCCAGGTGTCATATCCCTGTACGGCTTCTTCCTCGAGCGCTTCCAGCCTTTCGCCGACGATGCCGTCATAGGCACGGCTGGCGCCGAAGCGGTAGAGGCTCGACGCCGCGTCGGCCTCCAACTCAGCCGCGAGTTCGGTCAGGTCGGCAAGCAATTTCTGGCTGTCGCGGGTTTCGGCGAGTTTCATCTCCAGCGTGATCTGGGCCAGCCTGTCCTCGATACGGCGGGCGCGGCCGGACAAGGCCAGGGCCAGCGGCAGGCCGAGCATGGCCAGCGTGCGGTAGGTCTCGATGTCGATCAGCCGCTGCGACAAGGCGCCGGTGCTGGCCGGCGTCAGGGCGCGGTCAAGGATCAGCATACGGGTCAGGCCGTCGCCATCCTGGCGGAAATCGGTGACGATTGCTGCATTGCCGCGTTCGACCAGCGAATAACAGAGGCTGGTCGGATCGAAGCCGGCGATCGACCGCTCGCCCGCCTGCGTCCATTTGCGGATCTCGAGCCGGATGCCTGAAATAACGGTTCCGGGTGGAGAAAATCCGTTGCCGAACGGCGAATCCTCCTGGCCCTTGCCGCCTTCGGCAAGCGGCCCTTCCCACAGATAGGTGGAGAATTCGGTATGCCGCTCCCAGCGCAGCGAGCCCTGGCCCCATCTCATGGCGTGATGGCGGGCCTGACGGTCGGGCGCGGCTATGCCGAGCCGGCGCGACAGCTCGGAAAGCACCGAATGATCGACGCCGGCGCCACCCTCGGTCATGAAGGCGAGCTGGATCAGCACACGCGGCTTCTCGATCAGCGGGTGCGGACGGGCATGGACTTCGCCCAGCGCACCAGGTCGTCCCTCATGCGCCGGAAAGCCGAGCACGCTGCCCTTGGCGCGCGGCTGAAATTCGAGATTGGACGGGTCGTGCGACACGGCTTGTTCCCCGGGTTTCTTTGAACCCTCTTGCAGTTGCGTCCTCTAGAGCCCATAGGCCGGTGACGCAAACAGCAAAGTTTAGCCGAAGACGATATGGGCGCGAGCGGGGAAGCCGACACGCTTCGACCAATTGGATAAATAATTTGACCAGTTGGCGACGCTGGCTTTATCTTGCGCGACACCGGTTCAGCACTCCCAGGCATGCCGTTGAGCGACATTTTTTCCAGGATCGAGCACTCGCGAACCGCCGACGAGGTGGTGCAGCAGATCGAAAGCCTCGTCCTCGAAGGCGTGCTGCGCACCGGCGACCGGCTGCCTGGCGAGCGCGAGCTGGCGCGCCAGTTCGATGTGTCCCGGCCGATCCTGCGCGACGCGCTGAAGGCGCTCGAGGGACGCGGCCTTTTGACGACGCGGCCGGGCGGCGGCACATATGTCGCCGACATCATCGGCCAGCTGTTCACCAAGCCGGTAGCGGACCTGATCTCGACTCATCGCAAGGCGGTGGCCGATTATCTGGAGTATCGCCGCGAGGTGGAGGGGATCGCCGCCGAATATGCGGCGCGGCGCGCCACGCCGGAGGACCTGGCCCTGCTCGACCGCATCATGGCACGCATGGACGAAGCGCACCGCACCGGGGATTTCGACGACGAAGCCGAGATCGACGTCGAGTTCCATCATGCGATCTGCGAATGCGCGCACAACATCCTGCTCCTGCATACGCTGCGCTCCTGCTATAGGCTGCTGTCGGAAGGCGTGTTCCAGAACCGGTTGCTGGTGTTCACCGTGCCCGGCGCGCGCGATGCGCTGCTGGCCCAGCACCGGGCGATCCACATCGCGGTCAAGGCCGGCGACCCGGCCGGCGCGCGGCAGGCGGCGATGGACCACATGATCTATGTTGAGCGGTCGATGGCGCAAGCCGAGCGCAGCGGCGACTGGCAGCGCGTATCGCGGCTCAGGCTCAGGCAACGCTCTGAAGCCGGCGATGCCGACCCGGCGCGCAAACGCTCCTGAACGATATCGATCAAGCGGGGACACGATGAGCGACATTCTCACCATTGCCGACCTCAAGGACCTGGCGCGACGGCGCGTGCCCAGAATGTTCTTCGAGTATGCCGATTCCGGCGCATGGACCGAGAGCACCTACCGGGCCAACGAGGAGGACTTCCGGAAGATCAAGTTTCGCCAGCGCGTGCTGGTCGACATGAGCAACCGCTCACTGGAATCGACCATGATCGGCGAGAAGGTGGCCATGCCGGTAGCGCTGGCCCCAACCGGCCTGACCGGCATGCAGCATGCCGATGGCGAGATGCTGGCGGCGCAGGCGGCCGAGGAATTCGGCGTGCCGTTCACCCTGTCGACGATGAGCATCTGCTCGATCGAGGATGTCGCGTCGGTGACCAAGAGGCCGTTCTGGTTTCAGCTTTACGTTCTGCGCGACAAGGACTTCGTGCTCGATCTGATCGACCGGGCAAAGGCGGCGAAATGCTCGGCGCTGGTGCTGACGCTCGACCTGCAGATCCTCGGACAACGCCACAAGGATGTCCGCAACGGACTTTCGGCGCCGCCCAAGATGACGCTGGCCAACATTGCCAACATCGCGGTCCGTCCGCGCTGGTGGATGGGCATGGCCGGCACGAAGCGCCGCACGTTCCGCAACATCGTCGGCCACGCCAAGGGCGTCGGCGACGTGGCTTCGCTGGCGTCATGGACGACGGAGCAGTTCGACCCGCATCTGTCATGGAAGGATGTCGCCTGGATCAAGGAACGCTGGGGCGGCAAGCTGATCCTGAAAGGCATTCTCGACAAGGAAGACGCGTTGATGGCCGCTGAAACGGGCGCCGACGCGATCGTGGTTTCCAACCATGGCGGGCGTCAGTTGGACGGCGCATCCTCGTCGATCATGGCGCTGGAGGAAATCGCGGACGCGGTCGGCGACAGGATCGAGGTGCACATGGATGGCGGCATCCGCTCCGGCCAGGACGTGCTGAAGGCACTGTGCCTCGGCGCCAGGGGAACCTATATCGGCCGGCCATTTCTCTACGGCCTGGGCGCGCTCGGCAAGGAAGGCGTTACCAAGGCGCTGGAAATCATCCGTAAGGAGATGGACATCACACTGGCGCTGTGCGGAAAACGTCTGGTGACGGACATGGGCAAGGACCAGATCCGGCGCTAGCCAGGTCGGCGACGGCCTGATCACGGAGACAGCGATACGTTGGCAGAACCCGACATTCATTTCCTGGACGCGCGCGGACCGGACGGCATGCGGCTCTACGCAATCGGCGATGTCCATGGCCGGCTCGATCTGCTGGCGGCCATGCATCAGCGAATCGAGAGCGAGCTCGAATGGAAGCCGGCTCGCGACTGGCGCGTCATCCACCTCGGCGACTATGTCGACCGCGGACCGGACTCCAAGGACGTCGTCGATTTCCTGATCGAGGCGCGCAAACGCGATCCGCGAAACCTGATGCTCGCCGGCAATCACGATCTCGGCTTTCTCGATTTTCTCGATACCCCTGACCCGGACGGGCTTTTCATGCGGTATGGCGGGGTCCAGACGGCGCTATCCTACGGTGTGCCCCTCGCTGCCGACGCCGGCTGGTTCGGCAGGATGGAGACGCTGAGGCGGGGACATCAGGCTCTGCTCGAAGCCGTACCGCAACGCCATATCGACTTCCTGCGTTCGCTGCCCTTCTCAATCAGCTTCGGCGACTTCTTCTTCTGCCATGCCGGCATCAGGCCAGGCGTTGCCCTGGAGAACCAGAATCCGCAGGATCTGATCTGGATCCGCGACGTTTTCCACGATCACGCCGGCCTTTTCCCGAAGATCGTGGTGCACGGCCATACGCCCGTTCCCGAGGCGGAAGTCATGGCCAACCGCGTTAATGTCGATACGCTCGCCTGGCAATCAGGCATGCTGAGCGCGCTCGTTGTCGAGGACGCCGACAAACGCATTCTGACAATGACAATAAGGGAAGCTTGAGTAGTGCGCGTCGCGGAAACACCCGCGAACGGTCCGGCTATTCAGCGCAGCGAAGCGGTGACGCCGTAACCGTCGACGGCGTTGTGGTTGTTGGCGGCATCGGCCGCATAGATGCCGAGACCGCAAATCACGATGGCGGACATCATGGCAAAGGACAGAAGCGCTGCTTTCACGGACGTCATCTCTTGTTGAGCTTCCTGCATCTGTGCACGAGGCGGTTACCAATGCGTTGAAACCGACAATACGTCTCAAAGTTTCGACGATTTCGCGCTTCTAGGCATGTTCTGTATCGGCGGTGTGTCGCACGGGCCACACAAAGGTCCAGCGCGGTTGCACCGGTGATGCAGAGCGCGCGCCTTCTAGGATGGCGGGCGTACACAAGCCAAGGACGAAACCGGTTTTCCCCAGGCGGATTCACCGCCGCGTGCCAATTTTGCCACGCCCTGGTCCGCAGAGGTGATGCTCAGATCGTCGCCACCCATGCGCGGGCGATGGCCAGGCCGGCAGCATCGGCATCCGGTCCGTTACGGGCCATTTCGCCATCGAGCTTGCCGGCCCAGTCGGGGTGGCGCGCTGCTATAATCGGCGCAAAGGACGAACTCCAGTCCTTCACCAGCGGCCGATCGGCCTCGAAATGGAACTGGAAACCATAGACGGCGCGGCCGACGCGGAACGCCTGGTTCTCGGCGACATCATTGCCGGCGAGCCGCACGGCGTCTTCAGGCAGCACGAAAGTGTCGTCGTCCCACTGAAAGATCGGGAACCGTTCCGGAAGCTCGGCCAGCACCGGATCGGCCTTGGCATCCGGCGTCAGCGACACGCCGCGCCAGCCGAATTCGTTGGCGCCGCCGATGCGGTTCTCGCCGCCGAAGGCGCGGGCAACGAGCTGGCTGCCGAGGCAGATGCCCA
The DNA here is from genome assembly GCF_020165515.1 of Mesorhizobium sp. BR1-1-13. Taxonomy (NCBI): domain Bacteria; kingdom Pseudomonadati; phylum Pseudomonadota; class Alphaproteobacteria; order Hyphomicrobiales; family Phyllobacteriaceae; genus Mesorhizobium; species Mesorhizobium sp. BR1-1-13. Next base: position 46,244 of record NZ_JAIUIH010000020.1, on the reverse strand, counting down.
GCACGGCGCGGTCCTTGCCGGCGAAATCGCTGATAAGTTCGAGCAGCGCCGGAAAATAGGGATATTCGTCGTCAGCCAGCGCGTTCTGGCCGCCGCCAAGCACCACCATGGCGTCGTGGCCGTTCGCATCGTCCGGCAGCGGATCGCCCTTGTAAGGAAGGCGGATGTCGAGATCGGCACCGGCTTCCGCCAGTGCCGCGCCGACCTGGCCGAGGCCGGTATTGTCGTAGTTCTGGACCACCAGCACCCGCATCGCAAAACCCTGCTGACATGAAAAAGGTGCGGCGAGCGATATCATGGCGCCGGCATTTCAGCCAAGATGCGGGCGCGCGGAGAAAACTATGCCACTGCAAAACCGGGTCGATCCGTTCGGCGCCATCCACGCCGTGCCCGAGCGCGGCCTGTTCATGGGCAATCGCGGCATCATCCACGATCCCGAGACAAGGACGCTGTTGAAAAAACGCTGGGCTCTTCACGCCTGGATCATCTGCGTCTGCGACTTCCGCGACGTGCGGCGCGAGCCGATGGGCCGCAACCGGCCGGGAGGAAAGGCCGGCTGGACCGAGCTGTTCTTCCTCGACGAGGTGACGGCACTGGCCGCCGGGCATCGCCCCTGCTTCTTTTGCCGGCGCGAACGGGCCAAGGACTTTGTGAGGCGCTTCGGCGAAGCCTTCGCCATTGCCGCGCCGCGCGCGCCGCAGGTCGACAAGCGGCTGCACAAGGAACGGCTGGCTTCGGGCGGCAAGCCCCCGGTGGTGGCGGCCGACGAGCTTGCAGGCCTGCCCGACGGCACGATGATCGACGGCGGCGGCGATGCCTACGCCTTGCGTCGTGGCAGGGCGCTGCGCTGGTCGTTCGCAGGATATCGCGGGGCGCGGGATTTCGACGGCCTCGCTGGCCGGACACTGCGGCTGCTGACGCCGCCGACCACCGTGCGCGTGCTGAGGCAAGGCTACGAACCCGTCTGGCATCCTTCCGCCAAGACTTGACGCCAACCGCCGCCTCGCCCATTCCTCGGCGATGCGCGCAAACTACAAGATGCAACGCCTGTTCGTGCCCGACGATCTCGGGCCGGACGCCGAATTCGATGCCGGTCAGCAGCAAAGCCATTATCTCCAGCATGTGCTGCGGCTTGGCGAGGGCGCCGAGATCCTGGTGTTCAACGGCCGCGACGGCGAATGGTCGGCGGCCATCGCGGCCAAATCCAAGAAGGCGGTGAAGCTGAGGGTGCTGGCGTGGCAACGGCCGCAGCCGCCGCTGCCCGATCTCGTCTACTGCTTCGCACCGCTGAAGCAAGGCCGGCTCGACTATCTCGTGCAGAAGGCGGTCGAGATGGGCGCCGGCGTGCTGCAGCCGGTCATTACCCAGCACACGCAAGTGGCCAAACCCTCCCTCGACCGGTTGCGCGCCAACGTCGTCGAGGCGGCCGAGCAGTGCGGCATACTTGCGGTGCCGCAGGTGCGGGAAGCGGAAAAGTTCGAACGCCTGCTGACCGGCTGGGACAAGGAGCGGCGGCTGGTCTTCTGCGACGAGGACGCTTCGACCAACAATCCCCTGCCCGCGCTGCAAGCGGTAAGCGAAAGGAAGCTCGGCCTGCTGGTCGGGCCGGAAGGCGGATTTTCCGACGAGGAGCGCAAGGTGCTGCGCGCTTTGCCCTTCGTCACCGCCATTCCGCTCGGCCCGCGCATCCTGCGCGCCGATACGGCAGCCGTCGCCGCACTGGCGGTGATGCAGGCCACGATCGGGGATTGGTAGGGTTCTTCCTTCTCTTGTGGCTATGGGAAGAGCCGCATCGTTCAATTCCTGTTGACCTCTGGCTCAGGATTTTTCGCTTGATCGGCTACTGACATTTCGTCCATCTAGCGCCGGCGGTCGTCCGGCCGCCCTGCAGTGCCGCGCGTCGACGCGCAAAGGCCGCTGTAGTACTTTGATTTTGGCGCATATCCCGAAAATCGAGGTCGATTTCGGGCTCGTGCGCCGCAGGGGCTTGATGATGGCGCGCGACACAACCGATTTCCGGCCGATCGAAGGCATGGACGAACTCGTCGCGCACCTGGCGGAGGGCAACAAGCCGCGGGACAAGTGGCGCATCGGCACCGAGCACGAGAAATTCCCGTTCTACGTCGACGGCAACGAGCCGGTGCCCTATGGCGGCGAGCGCGGCATACGCGCCATCCTCGAAGGCATGCAGTCAAAGCTCGGCTGGGATCCCATCATCGATGACGGCCGCATCATCGGCCTGGTCGAGCCGACCGGCCAGGGCGCGATTTCGCTGGAGCCCGGCGGCCAGTTCGAACTCTCCGGCGCGCCTCTGGAGACGATCCACCAGACCTGCCGCGAGGGCAACGCCCACCTGGCCCAGGTGCGCGAGATCGCCGAGCCGATGGGCATCCGCTTCCTCGGCCTTGGCGGCAGCCCGAAATGGTCGCTGGCCGAGACGCCGAAAATGCCGAAATCGCGCTATGAGATCATGACGCGTTATATGCCCAAGGTCGGCACCAAGGGCCTCGACATGATGTACCGCACCTGCACGATCCAGGTTAATCTCGACTTCGAGAGCGAGGTGGACATGCGGCGCAAGATGCAGGTGTCGCTGAAGCTGCAGCCGCTGTCGACGGCGCTGTTCGCCAACTCGCCCTTCACGGAGAGCCGACCGAACGGCCTGCAGAGCTGGCGCGGCGACATCTGGCGCGACACCGACAACCAGCGCTCGGGCCTGCTCGAATTCTGCTTCTCGCCCGATTTCGGCTTTGCCGACTATGTCGAATGGGCGCTCGACGTGCCGATGTATTTCGTCATCCGCGACGGACAATATCACGACATGACGCACGTCACCTTCCGTCAGTTCATGGCCGGGGCCGCCCGCAATGAAATCCCGGACGGATTGCCGACGATGGGCGACTGGGCGAACCATCTGTCGACGCTCTTCCCCGACGTGCGGCTGAAGCGCTTTCTCGAGATGCGCGGCGCCGATGGCGGGCCGTGGCGGCGCATCTGCGCCCTGCCGGCCTTCTGGGTCGGGCTGCTCTACGACGAGGCAGCGCTCGATGCGGCCGAGGCGCTGACTTCGAGCTGGACCTATGAGGAAGTGCTGGCGATGCGCAACGCCGTGCCCGAACAAGGCATTTCGGCGCCGTTCCGCAACGCCACGTTGCGCGACATCGCGCGCGACGTGCTCACCATCTCGCGCATGGGGCTGAAGAACCGCGGCAAGAAGAACCGCGACGGCTATGACGAGACCTCGTTCCTCAACACGCTCGACGAGGTCGTGGCGCGCGGCACCACCAGCGCCGAGGAGTTGCTGTCGGCCTACCACACGCGCTGGGGCGGCTCGATCGAGCCGGTGTTCATGGAATACGCCTATTGACCCTCGGCTTCGAGGCGGCCAGGCTCCTGCAAAAGCCGCTTCAATCGGCGGTGGAAACGAATTAGGCTTCTCCGACGAGGATTTCCGGAGGAGAGACCAATGCCTTCCCTGTTCGACATGCTGGCACAAGCCCAGAACGGCAGCGGCATGCAGGCGCTTGCCCAACAATACGGGCTCTCGATGCAGCAGACGCAATCTGCGGTGGAGGCGTTGCTGCCCGCCTTTTCGCAAGGGCTGAGGCGCAACACCGCCGATCCCTATGGGCTCGGCGCCTTCATGACGGCGATGGCGAGCGGCCAGCACGCCAAATATTTCGAGGACGCGACCCGGGCCTTCTCGCCGCAAGGCGTCGATGAAGGCAACGGCATTCTGGGGCATCTGTTCGGCTCCAAGGATCTGTCGCGCGCGGTTGCCGGCCAAGCGGCGCAAGCGACTGGTATCAGCCAGCAGGTGCTGCAACAGATGCTGCCGGCCCTGGCCTCGATGATGATGGGCGGGCTGTTCAAGCAGACGACGAGTCAGATGCAGGCCGGCGGTTTCGGCGGTGGCGGCAACAATCCTCTGGGCGAGATCATCGAGCAGATGATGCGGCAAGGCGGGGGCGTGCAAGCCCCGGCGCCACAACCGCGCCAGGCACCACAGCCGCAGGCCCCGATGGACAATCCGCTCGGCAAGGTCTTGCAGGACATGTTCGGTGGCGGAACGCCGCAGCCACAAAGCCAACCTCAGCCGCCCCCCGATCCCTACGGCGACAATCCGCTCGGCAAGGTGCTGCAGGACATGTTCGGCGGTGGCGCGCCGCAGCCGCAAGGCCGGCCCCAGCCGCAGCAGACCCAGAGCCCCTATGGCGACAGTCCGCTGGGCAAGATCTTCGAGGAGATGCTGCGGCAAGGTGGCGGTGTATCAGGCGGCGGGCAACCGGCGCCGCAGCCTCAAGCTCGGCAGCAACCCCAGGCGCCGCAGCCGCAGACCAATCCGAGCGGCAGGCCGAGGAACCCATTCGACGATCTGTTCGGCAAGATGTTCGAGACCGGAGCGCAGCAGCGCGACGACTACCAGAAGGGCATGGAATCGATTTTCGACCAGTTCAAGCGCGGCATGGATCGGCGATAGTTCGGCAAAAAAGCAATGACCTTAGGTGAATAGTCATCAATGGCTTGATGGGTGCAGCACTGCTCGGCAGTGTCTACTCAGTTTATCGATATGACTTCCTTAACCCGCGTGACGCACCCGGGTATAAAAACATTCGTGACGCCTTAAAGTATGGCAAGCCGCTATCGTCACAATGGAAGCCCTTAGACGAGAGTAATCGCGCCGGCTATGGGATATTCGCTCTATGCCTTTTGGTCTTCGGAATTTTGATCTTTGCCGGTGGACGGCTCATCGAGCTTATTGATCGGTTTTAAGCAAAAAAGAAAAGCCCGGTCCTTGGGAGGACCGGGCAGCGTGCAGGCGAGCCGGCGGGGATCCGGCAGGGAGTGGGAGCCTGCATAACTCTTCAGTCGCGGTAAGCCTCAAAGAGGTTCACAGCGCCCGCGACGGGGGTAGTAACCGGCCGGCGTGATCAGGCCACCTTGCGGGCGATGTCCTCGATGGTTTCGACGCGATCGCTGGCGATTTCGCGCAACATCGCCGTCGGATCGCGGCCAAACGGCACGTCGATGGCGACGTGCAGGTCGGCGCGCGTCAGGCCGATATCGGCAAGCTCGGCGTCCGACATCTCGCCGAGGCGATAGAAGGCACGGCGGTTTTTCCAGGCGCGGTAAGCGTTGGAGACGGTATTTGCCACGCGCGTCGCAACGGCCGGACGCGTGGTGATGCGCGAGGTCTCGGTGGCGAAATCAAACGTGGCCATGTCGGTCTCCTTCAGACTCGAACGGGCAAAACCAGGCAATCGGCGCTTAGCAAACAGCGACCGTTCCGGTTTCGATTCACTTCAAGAAATGCATGTCTTTGGCCCAGAACCGGTGTCCACTTTGGGCGACATGCATTGGTTTCATGTGGACAATGCCAATTTGCCACCACGCGATTGATTAATCCAACGAATGTTTCTAATCTTTAGCATCAACATCAATGATGGATTGAACCGATGAAAGCGCCGCTCGATCTCGATCAGTTGCAGACCTTCATCTCGATTGCCGATACCGGCAGTTTTACGCGTGCGGCCGAAGAGGTGCACCGCACCCAGTCGGCGGTGTCGATGCAGATGCGCCGGCTGGAGGAGCGGATCGGCAAGCCGCTGTTCGAAAAGGAAGGGCGCAGCAACCGACTGACAGAGGAAGGCGACAAGCTGCTTTCCTACGCAAGACGGCTGCTCTATCTCAACCGCGAAACGCTGGCCGCCTTCGACGACCGGCGGCTCGAAGGCACCATCCGCATCGGCACGCCGGACGACTACGCCGACCGTTTCCTGCCCGAGATCATGGCGCGCTTCACGCGTTCCAATCCACGCGTCGAACTGACCGTCGTCTGCGAGCCGACGCCGGGGCTGGTCGAACACATCAAGCGCGGCAATCTCGACCTGGCGCTGGTGACGCATAATGACGTGCGCGGCCAGTCCGAGGTGGTGCGGCGCGAACCGCTGCTGTGGGTCACCTCGGCCAACCACGCCACGCACGAGCAGGAAACGCTGCCGATGGCCTTTGGCCGGCCAAACTGTATCTGGCGGCGCGCCGCCGTCGACGTGCTTGACCAGCAGAACCGCGACTACCGCATCCTGTTCACCAGTTTTTCCGCAACCGTCATCACCGCGGCGGTATTGTCGGGCCTGGCGATCTCGGTACTGCCGGAATGCGCTTTGCGGCCCGGCATGCGGGTGCTGGGCGAAGCCGACGGCTTCGGCGCCCTGCCCGACTGCCGCATCGGCATCATGCGCGGCCAGACCTCGCGGCCGGAGATCGTCGATGCGCTGGCCCGGCACATTTCGGAAAGCCTGGACAATATCTCGGTGCCGCTTGGCGAAGAGACGGGAACGTTCGATTTCGCGGCACTCGCCTTCAGCAAGATGCGGCGAACCAAGCCGAACCAGATCCTGCCGGGCTGGTAGACGATCAGACGCACCGAACGCTGAACCTGAAAACAGCCAGCTTGACGCCGGCGCGCAACCACCCCCCAATCGGCCGATGAGCGAAGCAGCATCCGAATCACGCAGCAACGCCACCGAATATACGGTGAGCGAAATATCAGGCGCCCTGAAGCGCACGGTAGAGGATGCCTTCGGCAATGTGCGGGTGCGCGGTGAAATCTCGGGTTATCGCGGGCCGCACTCCTCCGGCCATGCCTATTTCACGCTGAAGGACGACCGCGCGCGGCTCGACGCCGTGGTGTGGAAAGGCACGATGGGCCGGCTGAAATTCCGCCCCGAAGAAGGAATGGAGGTGATCGCCACCGGCAGGCTCACCACCTATCCCGGCAAATCCAACTACCAGATCGTCATCGACAATCTGGAACCGGCGGGCGCCGGAGCCTTGATGGCGCTGCTGGAGGAGCGCAAGCGCCGGCTGCAGGCCGAAGGCCTGTTCGATGCGGGCCGCAAGCGCTTGCTGCCTTTCATGCCGCGCGTCATCGGCGTCGTCACCTCGCCGACGGGTGCGGTCATCCGCGACATCATCCACCGGATCAAGGATCGTTTTCCGCTGCATGTGCTCGTCTGGCCGGTGCGGGTGCAAGGCGAAACCGCGGGCGCCGAAGTGACCACCGCCGTCAATGGCTTCAATGCGCTGGCATGGGACGGCGTCATCGAACGCCCGGACCTGCTGATCGTGGCGCGCGGCGGCGGCAGCCTCGAGGACCTGTGGGGCTTCAACGACGAGGCGCTGGCCCGCGCCGTCGCCGCCTCCGCCATTCCGGTGATCTCGGCCGTCGGCCACGAAACCGACTGGACGCTGATCGACCTCGTCGCGGATGTGAGGGCGCCGACGCCGACGGGGGCGGCCGAAATCGCCGTTCCGGTGAAGGCCGACCTCGAAGCGACGCTCGCCAGTCTCGGCGCACGGCTCAAGGCGGCGGTTTCGCGCAATTTCGAACGCAAGCGCCAGTCTGTCCGCGCGGCGGCACGTGCATTGCCCTCGCCCGATCAATTGCTGGCGCTGCCGCGGCGCCGCCTCGACGAGGCGACGAGCCGGCTCGGACGGGGCCTCATGGTTTCGACCGAGCGCAAGCGGGGACGCTTCCTTGCCCTGAAACTGACGCCGGCAATGCTGTCGCAGCGAATTGCCGAGGCGCGGCGGACCAACGAGCGCAATCTCCTGCGGGCACAGGGCGCGTTGCGCACGCTGACGAGAGCGCGGCGCGCGGAACTCAATCGCGCCGCCGATCAGTTGCCCAAATGCGCGCGGGCGTCGCTGCAGCGGCACCGGCAGCAATTGGCGGCGCTGCAGGGCCGCATCACCATAGAACCCACGGCGCGGCGGCAACGGACCCAAAGGGATTTCCTGACCGCGCTGACGCGGCGCAGCACGCGTGCGGCATCGCTGAGGCTGGAGCGGCTGCGCAGTCGCGTGGCCCAGGCCGACCGCTTGCTGGCGACGCTGTCGCACAAGGCCGTGCTGGCACGCGGCTTCGCCCTGGTGAAGGATGCCGACGGCGCCGTCGTCAAGCGTGCGGCGGAATTGTCGGCGGGCATGGCGCTGTCCCTGGAGTTCGCCGACGGCACGGCGGATGCGGTCGCGACCAGCGGCTCGGCGCGGCCACGACCGGCCGCCAAACCCGCGACCAAAGCCAAGGAGCCCGGCAGCCAGGGCTCCCTATTCTGAAGCCGTGACATGACAGACAATCCGCATCATCGGAAAACGCCCTCCGGCAAGCCGCGCGCGCGAAGCTTCGGCATCGGCTTCGACGGCACGCCCGGCCCGTTCAACGCGATCACCGACGTGCCCGGCGTGTCGGTCGGCTATTCCACGCTGATTTCAGGCGATGGGCCGCTCGTCGTAGGCCAGGGACCGGTGCGCACCGGCGTGACCGCGATCCTGCCAAGGCCGCGCAGCGCGCTCGCCACGCCAGTCTTTGCCGGCATCTTCAGCCAGAACGGCAATGGCGAACTGACCGGCTCGCATATCGTCGAGGAGACCGGCGCCTTCAACTTCCCGGTCACCGTCACCAACACGCATTCCTGCGGCGTTTCGCGCGACGGCACGCTGCGCTGGATGAGCCAGGTGCTGCCGGCCGCACTCGACAGCGGCTGGGGGCTGCCGGTGGCGGCGGAAACCTATGACGGCTTCCTCAACGACATCAACGGTCACCATGTGACATCAGGGCATGTTGCCGAGGCGCTCGATGGCGCCGCCAGCGGACCGATCGAGGAAGGCAGCGTCGGGGGCGGCACCGGCATGATCGCCTTCGGGTTCAAGGCCGGTTCGGGCACCGCGTCGCGCATCACCGAATGGCAAGGGCGCGCCTATACTGTCGGCGCCTTCGTGCAGGCGAATTTCGGCAAGCGGCGCAATTTCACGCTTCGAGGCCTGCGCGCCGGGCCGGACCTCGTCGAACCGGCGATCCGTGAAGGCACGCCACGCGCCGAAAAAGGTTCGATCATTGCCGTTATTGCCACCGACGCACCGTTCCTGCCGCATCAGATGAAGCGGCTGGCCCGCCGCGTGCCGCTCGGCGTCGCCATGACGGGCGGCTTCGGCTATCACAGTTCCGGCGACATCTTCCTCGCCTTCTCTACCGCCAATCCCGACGCGACCCTGGCCCCACCGGGCCGGATCGCTCGCGCCGAGTTCATCCCCGACACCGACATCGATCCGTTCTTCGATGCCGTGGTCCAGGGCGTCGAGGAAGCCGTCCTCAATGCGATGGTCGCCAACGAGGACATGACCGGGCGCGACGGCAATTTCGTGCCGGCGCTGCCGAAGGCGTGGCTGAAGGAGAAATTCGGCTGAGACAAACACGCGGACCGAATGGTCCGCGTACTCATACAGGTTTGCTTCTGAATTTATTCTGCGGCCTTGCTCGCTGCCTGCTGGTGCTCGTCGGCCTCGGCCGCTTCCTCGAGCCGGGAGGCAATGAGTTCCTGGATATCGCCGACTTCTTCCTGGATATCCTCCAGCGGTATGCCGACCTCGGCCGCCTTGGCAGCGCATTCCCTGGCCAGCGTTTCGGCCTGCTTCTCGATCCTGGCGTGGGACTGGCAATGGACTTTTTCGCCAATCCATCCCTGCAAGAATTCGATGGCGTGCTCACTCATATTGCTTTTCCCTGGCGGCGAAGCCGGTTGGTAATCATAAACGTCGGCATCCGGTGAAGGATGCATGTCCCCATTCCAGCCGAGTCGCCACCGGACGGCAAGCCGATGTCGTCCAAGGTCCACAGAGCCAAAGGAAATAGAGGATTGAAGAACATTTTCTGTTTCTGGGGGGCGGGTATCGTTTGGCGGGAATCCTGTCCCGCCTCGAGAGGCTGCTTCTACTTGCTTCTTACGGTTTTCAGGTCCGTTTGCATCTCAATGGCTGTCACAACAGCTGCCCGATGACGTTGCCGTTTCCGGGCACAGCCATCGAAGCCGCCGCTATATAGTGACATCCCCATGCAATGTCGACTCTCCCCGCCACCGTGCATGGAAGCCGCGCGAAAGCCGCATAGCTCGCCATGCGATCAGAAGGTCTCGACCCAAGGCCTGAGCTCCAGTTCCCAGGTCCAGGCACTGCGGTGCTGGCGATGGATGGAGAGATAGGCTTCGGCGATCGCGTCCGGCAATAGCCGCCGATCCTGAGGGTCGGGAGCCTCTCCCGGCGCGGTCGACGCAATGGCGCCATCGATGATGAAATGCGCGACATGGATGTTCTTGGGAGCCAGTTCCCGAGCCATGGATTGCGCCAGTCCACGCACGCCGAATTTAGGCATCGCGAAACCGGCCGAGCCGGCGAATCCCTTGACGCTTGCCGTCGCGCCCGTGAAGAAGATCGAGCCCGAGCCTTGCGAAAGCATCCGGCGGGCCGCCTGCTGGCCAACCAGGAAGCCGCCATAGGCCCCGACCAGCAAGGCCTGCCTGACAGCTTCGGGATCGAGCTCGGCGAGCGGCCCACGGGCGCGTCCACTGGCGTTGAAAACCACGAGCGACAACGGACCGGTCTCCTCGGCGACGTCAAACAGGCGCTGCACCGACGCGGCATCGGAGACATCTGTTGCCACGGCTTGGGCGCCGGTCTGCGCCAGCAACGGGTCGAGCTTCTCGACGTTGCGGGCGGCCAGCACGACACGAAAACCTTCCCTTGCGAGAAGGCCCGCAAGCGAGGCGCTCAATCCGGGTCCCGCTCCGGCAATGACGGCGACATTGGATGTCATGAGCATCTCTCTTTCGCGGTGGTGACTGGATTGGACAGGTTGCGCCTTCCCAAGTGGAACGCAAGAGAAAGCATTTCCAAGAAAATCGCGTGTCGTCGTGGCGCGCTTTCCAGGCCCCAAAAACTGCTCCCGGCAAAGAAAAATGGCCGGGCGCGAAGACGGCCCGGCCAGAAAGAAGGTCATAACCTTCAGAGGGGAACATCGTTCGGAGGAATGGGAGGAAACCTCGAACGATAATTTTATCTTGAGCCCATTTTCGCGCGCTGGCGACGAATAGGATCCTAAAATCGTGCTGTCCTACAAAAATTTCTACCTGCCGAATGGCTCAGCCTGCCGGGGTCTCGGGCTCAAGCAGATCGGCATAATGACGCCGCACAACGTCGGGATGGGAGCGCAGCCTGCTCTTCAGCACATTGGTTCCGACATCGCGAAACAGCGGATTGTCGGGATCGCTGGCCGGCCCGCGCGCCTGCGCCGCCAGTTCCTCGGGAAGCTCCAGCAGCCGTATCGTGGCATCGAGCCTGGCGCTGAAGAAGAACGGCACCGAGATGCGTTCGACGCCGGCGGGCGGCGTCACGACGCGATGCACGGTGGCTCTCAAATAGCCGTTCGAGGCGAGCTCCAGCAGCTCGCCGATGTTGACGACGAGCGTTCCGGGAATCGGATCCACATCCACCCAGCTTCCGTCATAGTCGACCTGCAGCCCCTTGTTGTCATCCTGGAGCAGCAGCGTCAGGAAGCCACCATCCTTATGCGCCCCAACCCCCTGGTCGCCACCGGTCGCTTCGCGGCCGGGGTAACGCACAATCTTCATGCGATGATTGGGCTCGCCGCGATAGATCGGATCGAAAGCGTCCTCGGCCTGGTCGAGCGACAGCGCGAAGGCCTTGAGCAGGCGGATGGCCACGGCCGTCGCCTTGGCCTGCCAGGCCAGCAGCGCCGGCTTGAGCTCCGGCAATGCTAACGGCCGCTGATTAGGGCCCTGCAGCCGCGTCCAGGCAGGAAGCCCCGGACCTTGCGCGATGGACGGGTGTTCGACGCCGATGTCGAGCTGCTCGCGCCAGTCGGCCTTGCCCTTGGTCAGTTCACCGCCGGCGCGGGTATAACCTCGGAATTGCGAGGAATTGACCATCTCGATCGCCAGCTTGTCGGCTTCCGGCAGGGCAAAGAAAAGCCGCGAAGCGGCGAGTACCTCGCTGATGTCGGCCCATGGGATGCCGTGGCCCGCCAGATAGAAAAAACCGATGTCGCGCGACGCGGAGCGCAGATCCGCCAGAAACGTCCGGCGCTCCGATGCACCTTGTTCGAGACGGCTCAGATCGAGCACGGGCACTATTCTGGGCATATCAGCTCCTTCCCGGGTTCTTTCCGGATGCTGCTTGAAAACTTCACCCGGAAAAACCGGGCCCGTGGATGTGCTGCTCCCTTTTCAGCGGACGAAGCCGCCATCGATGCCTCAAATCTCATGGAGTTAAGCTCGCCGGGAAAGGAACGATCGGCTTTTCGATGCGGCCGGGACGAACAATTTTTCTATTTGGGCGGGCAGCGTGATGATGAGCGCGATCATTGCGCGAAATATGGGCGTGTCATTTCAGGCACAGCGCGAAGCTGTCATTGGCCCTTGAACGGCCGCGTGGGAGGCGCGTAACATCACGCCACTTGAATTTGAGTCTGTTTCATTCGTCCGGGCTAAAGTCCGGATCGGTTTGGATAATTCCTTGAACACGCAAGCAATCGGCAGCGCGGCGGGGCGCGGCAAATCGTTTGCCCATGTGGCGCAAGCCTCCTGGGGCAAGGGCCTTGGCACCTTGCTGCGTATCATGCGCATGACGCTGCGCCATCCCTGGCAGGTCGCCATCACCATCGTCTCGACCTTCATTGCCGCGACGCTGCAGCTTTTCATTCCGCGCCTGCTGGGACGCGCCATCGACCAGGCGCAAGGCGTGGTGGCTGCCGGTGCAAATGCCGCGGCCGAGCAGGCGCTGTGGAATACGGCGCTGACGCTGCTCGTCGTCAGCATCCTGCGCGGCCTCTTCACCATGGCACAGAACTATTTTGGCGAGGCGGTCGGCCATCGGACCGGCTATGAGCTGCGCCTGGCATTCTACGAGAAGATCCAGCGACTGAGCTTCTCCTTCCACGACAAGGTCCACACCGGCGACCTCATCACGCTCGGGCTGCTCGACCTCGACGGCGTGCGCATGTTCTTTTCCACCGGCATACTGCGCGTGGTCCTGCTTGGCGTTCTGATCGGCGTCGGCGCCTATCTCTTGATCAGCACCGATCTCGTGCTCGGGCTCTTGAGCCTGAGCTTCGTGCCGTTCGTCGCCTGGCGGTCTTCGGTTACCCAGCTCAGGCTGCGCAGCACATGGCTGATGCTGCAGGAGCGGCTGTCGGTGCTGAGCCGGGTGATGGACGAGAATCTCGGCGGCATCCGTGTGGTGCGCGCTTTCGCGGCGCAGAAGCACGAGATGGAAAAGTTCGACCGGGCCAAGCAGAACGCGCTGGACCTTGCCAATGAGCGCGTCGATATTCGCGTCAGCAACACCAGCGCCATGAATTTCTCGTTCCTGGCTGCCATGGGCCTCGTGCTGTGGTTCGGTGGCGAGAAGGTGATGGCAGGCCAGATCAGCGTCGGCACGCTGGCCCAGTTCCTCACCTTCATGACCATTTTGCAGATGCCGGTTCGCCAGCTCGGCCTGATGGTCAACTCCTTCGCGCGCGCCTCGACCTGCGGCACGCGGCTGTTCGAACTGCTCGACGTTGAACTCGACATCAAGGATGCGCCTGACGCCAAGGACCTCGTCGTCAGCGACGGCGTGCTGCGCTTCGAGGATGTCGGCTTCCGCTATGAGGGCGCGGGCGAGCGGCCGACGCTTTCCGGCATTTCCTTCGAGGCCAGGTCCGGCGAGACGATCGGTATCGTCGGCCCGCCAGGCAGCGGCAAGTCGACCATCGCACACCTGATCCCGCGCTTCTACGACGTCACCTCGGGCGCTATCACCATCGACGGGCAGGACATCCGCGGCGTCACCCTGCAATCGCTGCGCAAGGCGGTCGGCGTGGTGCAGCAGGACGCGTTCCTGTTCACGACCTCGATCGAGAACAACATCGCCTATGGCAATCCCTGGGCGCGAGAGACCCGCATCGGCCAAGCCGCAGAGTATGCCCAGTTGCACAATTACATCATCGGGCTTCCGGCGGGCTACACCACGGTCGTCGGCGAACGCGGAGCGTCGCTCTCTGGCGGCCAACGCCAGCGCCTGACCATCGCGCGCAGCCTGATGCTGCGACCGTCGGTGCTGGTTTTCGACGATTCTACCGCCGCGATCGATGCCGGCACCGAGCAGCGGATCCGGACGGCGATGAAGCGCTTCGCCAGGGACCGTGTGACGCTGATCATCTCGCACCGGCTGAGCTCGCTGATCCATGCCGACCAGATCCTGTTCGTGGAAGGCGGCCGGATCGTCGAGCGCGGCACGCATGAGGAATTGCTGGCGCTCGGTGGCCGTTACCGCGCGCTTTACGACCTGCAGCTGCGGCCGGACGACGACCGGCTCGAGGGAGCCGCATGATGTCGACGCAGGACGATGACGAGAAGGAAGACAAAAGCGGGCGACCGACAAAGGCGGTCGTCGGCTCGCACCGCGACGAGGAAGAGGTTTTCGGCAAAGCCTATGATCCGCGCATCGTGAGACGCATCTGGAGCTTCGTGAGCCCGTATCAGGGGCGGATTTACATCTCGGTCGCGGCGGTGCTGGTGTTCACGCTGACGCAACTGGCGATCCCGCTGGTCATCCGCTATGCGATCGACCATGGCATGGCGCCGGGCAGGCTCGACCGGTCGGTGATGATCTGGGCGACCGGCATCTTCGCCGTCATCATCCTCATCAACTATGCCGCCAGCCATGTGCAGGAAAGCGTCGTCGGCAAGGTGGCCGAGAACGTGCTGTCGGATCTGCGCCGCGCCATGTTCGGCCACCTCCAGCGTGTCTCGCTGAGTTTCATGGACAAGACCGAGGTAGGCCGCCTGATGTCGCGCCTGCAGGGCGACGTCAATTCGATGCAGGAATTCCTCGAAACGTCGGTCATGTCGGTGGGTGATATCGTGCTGCTGTTCGGCATCATCAGCGTGCTTTTGTGGCTCGATTTCCGGCTCGGGCTGCTGACGCTGTCGACCATGCCGATGCTGTTCATCGTGCGCCTGTTCTGGCTACCGCGCGCCAAGGTCGCCTTCATGGCGGCGCACGAAACCAACTCCATCGCCAACGGCGCGCTGGCCGAAGGCATTCACGGCGTGCGCACGGTACAGAGTCTCGAACGCCAGCACGTCAATTTCGACCTCTATGACGAGAAGGTGCTGTCCAACCTCAATGCGCATCTCAGGTCGGCGAAATACGCGCAGGTGATGGTGCCGATCGTCGACACGCTGACCGGCATCGCCATGGCCACGGTCATCGTCGTCGGCGGCTCCATGGTGCTCTCGCACAATCTCGACGTCGGCATCATGGTGGCGTTCCTGTTCTATATCCAGCGCTTCTTCGACCCGATCCGCTCTCTCACCATGCAGTACAGCGTCATGCAGCGCGCCATGGCCTCGGGGCAGCGCATCTCCGAAGTGCTCGACGTGCCGGTGGAGGTCAGCGACAGGCATGGCGCCATCGCGCTGTCGGGCGACATGGACGGCTCGGTCGAGTTCAGGAACGTCACCTTCGGGTACCGGCAGAACCTGCCGGTGCTGAAGAACATCTCCTTCCGCGTCAATCCGGGCGAGACCGTGGCCCTTGTTGGCCCGACCGGTTCGGGCAAGTCGAGCTCCATGGCGCTGGTGCACCGCTTCTACGACGTCTGGTCGGGCCAGGTGCTGGTCGGCGGGCATGACGTGCGCGACCTCACGCAGGACTCGCTCGGCGAGCAGGTGGCGATGGTGCTGCAGGAGCCGTTCCTGTTCTCCGGCACCGTGCTGGAGAACATCCGCTACCACAAGGCCGACGCCACCCGCGAAGAGGTGGTGCGCGCCGCGCAAGCCGTTGGCGCGCACGACTTCATCGAGGACCTGCCCGACGGCTACGACACCGAACTCGAGCAGCGCGGCGGCAATCTGTCGCTCGGCCAGCGCCAGTTGATCAGCTTCGCGCGGGCGCTGGTGGCCGATGCCAAGATCCTTGTTCTGGACGAAGCCACGGCCAGCATCGATTCCTACACCGAGATGCTGATCCAGAAGGCGCTGATAAAACTGCTGGAGGGCCGCACCGGCCTGGTCATCGCCCACCGGCTGGCCACCATCCGCGGCGCCGACCGCATCATCGTGCTGCAGAACGGCGAGATCGTCGAAAGCGGCAACCACGACCAATTGATGCAAAGGCAGGGCCTCTACGCCCGCCTCTACAACATGAACTACGCCTCGTTCGACGACATTTCGGAAGGCGAGATGGAAATGGACGTGGCCGTCGGCAAGGCGACGTGACCGCGCATTGACCAACGCTGAGCGCTCTTACGGCCAGTTCCATCCGATGGGCGGGAGGGGTTCCGGCTGTTCCGGATCACCCTGGCACGAACAGTCGGATCTCCTGACGCATCAGCATCCCGATCCGCAAGACAGTGAACTTGGACGGGGATAAATCCGTGCCTGTTGCGGCGGAGCAATCCTCATCGCCCCGGTCTTCAAACGATCAGATCGTCAATTCTGATCGGCAAATCGCGGATCCGCTTGCCTGTCGCGTGGTAGACGGCGCTGGCGACGGCAGCGGCGGTACCGACATTGCCGAGTTCGCCCAGGCCCTTCACACCAGCCGGATTGACCTCATGGTCGATCTCCGGGACCAGTATCACCTCGAGATCCCTGATATCGGCATTCACTGGGACGAGATAATCCTGCAGGTCGCGGTTGACGTAGCGGGCATAGCGCGTGTCGATCTCGGTCGCCTCATGCAGGGCCTGGCCAATGCCCCAGATCATGCCTCCCATCAGCTGGCTGCGCGCGGTGCGCGTGTTCATGATGCGGCCGGCCGCGAACGCCCCGACAATGCGCGGCACACGGATTTCGCGCGTGTAGCTGTTGATGTGCACCTCCACGAATTCAGCCCCGAACGCATATTTCACCGAATCCGCATCGGACTCGCCGCCGTGGAATTCCGACTGGCCGGCATAGAGCTTCTTGAGCGCTTCGGGGGTCGAGCCCTTCGGCGCGAATTCGGCATATTCCTCGATAGCGCCTACCTGCATGGCCTTGAATATATCGGCAGTGCTTGCCGATGCCCCGCCCTTTGTGCGGATCCGCCCCTCGTGGAGGTCCAGCTCCTCATTGTGCGAGCCTGCAAGAGGGCCGCCCTCCGCTACCGCTGCCGCGAACAATTTCGTGCGCACAGCATCACACGCCTTGAGCACGGCCGAACACACGCTGGCAGTGGAGATCGAACCTCCCGATACCGGTGCCGGCGGCAAGGCACTGTCGCCCATCTCGACGGCGACCTTGCCGATGTCGACACCGAGGCGTTCCGCCGCCATCTGGCCGGCAACGGTTCGCACACCGGTGCCGATTTCATGCGAGCCGCACTGCACGCGCACGTCTCCTTCCGCCGTCAGGCGCACGCGGGCCGCGCATGGCGCGGCCGCGGTCGGGTAGACTGCCGTCGCGCATCCCATGCCGACGAGCCAGTCGCCGTCACGCATCGAGCCGACTTTCGCATCCCGTCTCGTCCAGCCGAAAGCATCGGCGGCCTGATCGTAGCATTTCATCAGCGACCGGCTGGAGAACGGCTTGCCGCCGATCGGCTCCTTCTGGGGCTCGTTGATCCGGCGAAATTCGACCGGATCCATGCCGAGCGCGACGGCCATCTCGTCCATGGCGTTCTCGAGCGCATAGACGTAGGGCGTCTCGGGCGGCGAGCGCATATAACCGGGCGTGTTGCGATCTGCCTGAACGAGCGAGACATGCGTCAGCACCGAGCCGTAGGCATACATGCGACCGGTGGCCGAAGTCCCGCCGACGACATAGGGATCGGGCCTGGAGGTCACCTCCCAGCCTTCATGGCCGAAAGCAGTGATGCGGCCGTCCTTGCCGGCGCCGATGCGGATGCGGTGCCGGGTTTCGGCCCGATAGGTCTGGGTGCCGAACGCCTGCATGCGGCTGACCACACAGCGCACCGGCCGGCCAAGCCGCCTGGCGGCCACAGCCACGATGGCCGTTCGCGCCGTCATCGGCCCCTTCGAGCCGAACGCGCCGCCTACGTTAGGGCAGACGATGCGCACATTCGCGGGGTCGAGCCTCAATTGCCGCGCCAACTCGACCTTCCAGCCGGTCACGTTCTGGGAGGGCTCGTAAACGGTCAGCTGGTCGCCTTGCCAAACAGCGGTGGTCGAGAACAACTCTATCGGGTTGTGATGCTGGGTCGGCGTCGAATACCGCGCATCGATCTTCACCGGGGCCGATTCATAAGCGGCATCGAAATCGCCTGCCTTGACGTCCTCCTTGAACAACGGGCTTTTGCCGGCGGCGTCGATGGTCTTTGTCCCCGGCATGTCGAAACTGGCAGTCGGTTTTTCCTCGGCATAGTCCGCACGGATCCTTTGCGCCGCCTCCTCGGCCGCTTCGAAGGTCTCCGCGACCACCAGCGCAATGATCTGACCGTCATGGAAGATCGCCTTGTCATGCAGCGGCCCGATAGAACTCGCGCCGGTGTTTCCGAATTTCGGCGTCTCGACCTTGTCGAGGTCGCCATAAGTGACGATGTCGAGGACGCCGGGCACCGAGCGCGCGTCGTCCAGGTAAAGCCTGGCGACCTTGCCCTTGGCGATGCTGCTCGTCGCGAGCACGGCATGCGCGATGTTGGCGGCCGGGAGATCCGCCGCATATTCGGCCTGACCGGTCACTTTCAGCCGCGCATCGATACGCGGCAGCGGCTGTCCCATATTTTCCTTCGGCTGTGGAGCGGCGACGTTCATGATCACACCTTCATGTCACGGGTTTCGAGCAGCCCCCTGATCAAGGTTCGCTTGCCGAGTTCTATCTTGAATGCGTTGTGCCGACGCGGCTGGGCCTCGGCGAACGCGGCTTCGGCCGCCTCGGCCGCCGCTGCCTCGTTGAGCACCTTGCCGCGCAGGATCTCCTCCGCCGCTCTTGCCCGCCAGGGTACGGTCGCCACGCCGCCAAGCGCGATGCGCGCCTCGTTCACGGTCTCGCCGTCGAGGTCGAGGGCGACCGCGGCCGATGCAAGGGCGAACGCGTAGGATTGCCGATCGCGGATCTTGAGATAGCGCGAGCGCCTGGTCCATGCGCCGGCGGGCACCTCTATGGCGGTGACGATCTCGTCGGGTGCCAGGTCAGTCTCGATGTGAGGGCTGTCTCCTGGCAGGCGATGCAGGCTGGCAAACGGAATCTTTCGCCGCCCGCTATGCCCCTGTACATGAACCGTGGCGTCAAGCGCGATCAGGGCCTGGGCAAAATCACCGTGATAGGTGGCGATGCAGTTCTCACTGGTCCCCAGCACGGCATGCTGGCGGTTGAACCCGTCCATCGCGGCGCAGCCCGAGCCTGGCTCGCGCTTGTTGCATGGCCATGAGGTTTCGCGGAAATATTCGCAGCGGGTCCGCTGCAGGATGTTGCCGGCAAGACTTGCCATGTTGCGCAGCTGGCCGCTTGCCGCCAGTTGCAGGCTTTCCGCGATCACCGGATACCGACGCTTGATCTCGGCATTCTCGGCCGCGTCGCCCATCCGCACAAGAGCGCCAAGGCGTAGACCCTCACCACCGGTCTCGATACGCCGCAGTGCCGGTTCGGAGAGACCGTTCAGATCGAGCAAGCGTTCCGGCCGGGCGACGCCGAGTTTCATATAATCGGCGAGATTGGTGCCGCCGGCGATGAACTGCGCGGGGGCTTGCGTCGGCGGATGCCTGGTGGCCGAGCGCGATGCGACGGCGACCGCCGCGGAGAGGCTGGCGGGCCTCTCATAGACGAAAGGATGCATCTCAGGCTCTCCTGATCTGGTCGCGGGCCTGGACGATTGCCGCGACGATGTTCGGGTATGCCGCGCATCGGCAAAGGTTGCCGCTCATATATTCGCGAATGTCGTCCTCTGAACCGGCATGTCCCTCGTCGACGCAGCCGATCGCGGACATGATCTGGCCGGGCGTGCAATAGCCGCACTGGAACGCGTCGTGATCGATGAAGGCCTGCTGCATCGGATGCAGGCCGCCATCCGTCGACGCCAAGCCTTCGACGGTGGTTACCGCCTTGCCTTCATTCATCACCGCGAAGCTGAGGCAGGAGAGCACGCGATGACCATCGACGAGCACCGTACAGGCACCGCATTGGCCATGGTCGCAGCCTTTCTTCGTGCCCGTCAGGCCGACATGGTCGCGCAAGGCGTCGAGCAGGCTGGTTCGGCTGTCGAGCGCCAGATTGTACGGCTGCTTGTTGATGGTGAGTGTCGTCATGACAGGCTCGTTTGGCTTGGCGGCAGCAGACGCTGGCTCCTCGGACCTGGCGGTCGAGGCCAGAAGCGGAGTCACCGCAGCTGCGGAAACGGTCGCGGTCATGAAGCTTCGTCTGCTGAGACCGGAGGAGTTTGGGGGAACATGCTCGGACATCGCTGGCTCCGTTGCTGGCTACGTCGCGACCAAACCCCTCATTGGAGCCATTGTTCCGGGCCATCCGCGATAAAACGCAAAAGGAAGACGGCTCGCAAGGCAAGCCGCCCGGTTTGGATGCAGGATCGGAGCGCTCCGTTCGAGACCGTCCCGTCCTTCCCTGGCGAATTTGCAGAACTCTCGGCGTGCGGCCGATCCCCCTACCAAGGCGCGCGGGCCGTCACTGCTGGCGGGCAATTCCGAGAATATCAAGCGCCTGCGCGGCAGAAGCTATCGGGCGTCCCGTGCGACCGGCGGCTTCGACGATTGCCGCGACCCGTTCGGCATTGTCGCGGGCGAGGCTGCCATCGGCGTGCCAGAGAGAGTTCTCGAAGCCGACCCGCACGTGCCCTCCCGCCGCGATCGCCGCCGTCAGCGCCAAGGTCTCGCCCCGTCCGAAGGCGCAGACCGACCATACGGCGCCTTCAAGACCATGCGCGTCGAGCCCTTCAAGGAAGACATCGAGGTCTTCGGGCCGGCTTTCCTGATCGGTGGCATAGCGCCCAAGGACGAACAGCAGCCGTGGGCTTGTGGGCTCCGTCAGAATGCCTCGCCGCCGCAGATCGATGAAACGGTCGAGATCGGCTCGATCATAGAGAATGTGCTGGACCGAGATGCCTTCCCGGCCGGCCCATGCGAAGAAGCGGGCCGGCTCCGCCTCGCCATCGCTGACTATCTCACGCAAGCCGATCGAGACGGAAACCGGATGAAGCGCCCGAACAAGATCCATCTGTTCGCGTGGCGAATAGAGCCCGACCGCTTCGGTCGTGATCTGGATCGCCATGACGCCCTGCGTCCGCTCCCGGATCGCCGCGATGGCATCCCGGTAAAGCGCGGCGTCAAGCGTGTGCCGGCCTGAAGCATCGCGGACATGCACATGGATGGCGGCGGCGCCGGCAACGAGACACTGCCTCGCCGTTTCGGCAAGTTCGTCGGCGGTCATCGGCAGTCCCGGATGATCGGCCTTCGTTCTGCGCGCTCCGTTCGGCGCAACCATGATCAGCAACGGCTTCAATTTCATCTCCAGGCCCAATTGGCTCTCCCGCAAGCTGGTTTTCCATGCTTCATTTCACCGACTCGCACAGGTAGGACAGCATGAACGCCACCGCCCAAGGGATTTCCGCCTTCGCCACCGCCGCCGAACTCGGCCGCGCGCTCGCGGACGGCAGCACATCTTCGACCGAAATCGTCCGGCGCGCACTGGATCGTGTCGGCGTTCATGACAATTCGCTGCATGCGTTCGTCCGGCTGTTTCCCGAAGCTGCGCTCCAAGCCGCCGATGAAGCCGACGAGCGTCGCCGTCGAGGCGCCTCGAAAGGGCCGCTGGACGGTATCCCTTTCGCGGCCAAGGACCTGCTTGACGTCGAAGGCTATCCGACCCTGGCTGGTTCGAAAGCGCTGACTGGCGAACCCGCAACCGCCACGGCAACGGCAATCGAACGCCTTGTCGCGGCCGGGATGATCCTGCTGGGCAAGGTCCACACCGTGGAATTTGCTTTCGGCAGTTGGGGGACCAACCCGGTCGCCGGTACGCCCCTGAACCCGCGTGACAGCGCCACC
Organism: Mesorhizobium sp. BR1-1-13; assembly: GCF_020165515.1. Lineage (NCBI taxonomy): Bacteria > Pseudomonadati > Pseudomonadota > Alphaproteobacteria > Hyphomicrobiales > Phyllobacteriaceae > Mesorhizobium > Mesorhizobium sp. BR1-1-13. The sequence continues at coordinate 24,406 of NZ_JAIUIH010000020.1, read as the reverse complement.
CCGCGCGCGCCGGGCGGATCGTCGAGCGGTTCGGGTGTGGCCGTCGCCGCCGGACTGGTGCCGGTTGCGCTCGGCACCGACACTACGGGCTCCATCCGCAATCCGTCTGCCATGTGCGGTATCGTGGGCCTGAAGACGTCCTTCGGCCTTGTCGGGCGCGGCGGCTTGCTGCCGCTTGCCATGTCCTTCGACAGCATCGGTCCCATGGCCCGGTCGGTGGAGGATGCAGCCCTTCTGCTGGCCGCGCTCGAGGGTCCCGATCCCGGCGATCCGGCCACCTTTGGCGTGGCGCCGACCTCGCCGCTCGACGGGCTCGAGCGGAGCATATCGGGCGTTCGCCTGCGCATCCCCTCGGCCGCGGACCTTGCCGGTGTAGACCCCGGCATACTGGGCCGCTTCGACTCCACCGTCGCCGAACTGGAGGCGCTCGGTGCCAATGTCGATCGGATGCCGATGCCGCAATCTTACGACACCTACAAGGCCCTGGCCGGCGACATCATGGCCGTCGAAGCCTGGCATCATCTCGGCCGTTACGTGGAACCCGCGGACAGCATCGTCGGCACGGCGATCCGCATGCGGGTTCTCAAGGGCAGGGAAATCGGCCTTGCGGCTTATCACGAGTTGATTGCAAGGCGCCGGGCCGCGCAGATCGGGTTTCATCGCGATCTCGAGGGCGCCGATGCGTTCCTGACGCCGACGGCGCCGATTACCGCGCCGCCATTGTCCGACATCGATGAGACGACGACCCCGCTTGGGACGTTTACCCGCATGGTGAACCTCCTCGACATGGCGGCGCTCAGCGTCCCCATCGGTCTCGTCGATGGTCTGCCCGCAGGATTGCAGATCGCGGTTCGCCGCTTCCAGGATCCGCTGGCGCTGAGGATCGGGCGGGCGCTCGAGATCCGGCGCGGCGGCCTGTTCGAACAGCCGCCGGGCTACGCCACGCCGTGAGCTGCCCTGTTCATTCACCGCTCGCATACAGCCAACGTGCGACAAGAGCGTCGGTGTCGGCACCGAAATCCGCGCGTGCGCCTTCGGAAAAAACCGTGCCGTTCTTGACCACATAGACGTAGTCGGTGATGGCAAGCGCTGCGCGAATATCCTGGTCGACCAGCAGCACCGCCTTGCCGAGTTCGCGGGCAAGATCGCGGACGATATCGTAGATCGTCTCGCTGGTCTGCGGATCGACCCCGGCGGTCGGTTCGTCGATCAGATAGACCGACGGATCGGCCATCAGGCTGCGCGCGATCTCGACCTGCCGCTGCTGCCCTCCCGAGAGCTGGCCGGCAGGCTGCGCGCGTTTCTCGCGAACGACGGGAAATCGCTCATAGACATGTTCCAGTTTCTCGGTCAGCACCGTCTTCTTCGGCCTTGCATGCCAGAGACCGAGTTTCAGGTTCGATTCGACCGAGAGATGAGGAAAGAGGCTCGGCCGCTGCGGTAGGTAGGCCAGGCCAAGGCCCAGCATCCGGAAGGGCGGGTTTCCGGTGATGTCCACGTCTCGCAGAAGCACCCGGCCGGCACTCGGTTTCAGAAAGCCGAACAACGCCTTGAGAAGCGTCGACTTGCCGGTGCCGTTCGGCCCGACCACACAGGAAATGCGGCCAGGCCAGGCCCTGACCGAAACGTCGCGCAATATGTCAATGTCGCGCGTATAGCCAGCGACAAGGTTCTCGCAGGCGACCAGCGGCGGACTCGATGCCAGGGCAGCGGATTCCATCATTGTGCTTCCCGATGCGTTCCGCGGGATCCCGTATAGGCGTGCACGACCTCGGGATTGCGCAGCACCTCGGCGACCGCGCCGTCGGCGATCTTGCGCCCCCGCGCCATAACCATGACGCGCGTTACGACCGACTGGATGGCCTCGAGGTTGTGATCGACAACGACAATGGTGTGACCGTCGCGATTGAGGCTCCTTATGTGCTCGATGATCTCCTCCAGCAGGCGCGGGTGGACGCCGGCGAAGGGCTCGTCCAGAAGCAGCAATCTCGGTTTGAGCATCAGCGCCCGGCCGAGTTCCAGCAGCTTCTGCTGGCCCCCCGAAAGCGCTCTTGCATAGCTGTCGGCGAGATGATCGAGCCTCAGGAAAGCAAGAACCCCACGGGCGCGCTCCTCTGCCGCGGCGCGCCGTTCAGCCGGGTCGGAAAGCGCCGGCACAATCAGGTTTTCCAGCACGGTCATGCGGCGGAACAGGCGGGGAACCTGAAAAGTGCGGGCAACACCGCGGCGCGCGAAAAGATTAGCCGGCGAGCGCGCCATGTCGGTGCCCTCGACGAGGATGGCACCGCCGTCGGGTTTGAGCGCGCCGGTCACCATGTTGATGGTGGTCGTCTTTCCCGAGCCGTTGGGACCGATCAACCCGACAATTTCGCCGCGGGCCAAGGCAAAGGATAGGCCTTCGACGGCATGGATGCCGCCGAAATGCTTGGCAAGACCACTGACCGAGAAAAAACTGGTGTCCCTCTCAACCGGCATGGGGTTCCTCGGTGGTAGCGGCAGGAACAGGCGCTTGTTCCCGCGGCCGTGCGCGGAAACGCGCCCAGTTTTCGACCATCGGATACAGGCCGTTCTGCGCGAAGCGTTGCACCAGGATAAGCGCCAGACCCATCAGCACGAAACGCCATTCGCCGTAGGACCGCAGCGTCTCGGAAAGCAGGAAAACGACGACTGCGCCGACCACGGCGCCGGGCAGGCTTTCGATACCGCCGATCACCGCCATCGCGATGACCAGACCCATCTCCGGAAGGATAGCCATGTTGGGCGTCAGGATGCCGATGAAGTGGCCGTAATAAATGCCGGCTATCGCCGCGATCACGCTGGTCACCACGAAGACGAGGATCTTGTAGCGCGTGGTATCGACCCCGCTGGCGCGCGCGGCGCCCTCGTCTTCCCGGATGGCACGCAGAAAAAGACCGACGCGGGTCGCCAATAAGGCGTTCATTCCCAATACCGCCAGGACGACGAGCGCAAGGCCGAGATAATAATAGGGCAGGTCCGATCGACCGGAAAAGAGGCCTGGTACCGGCAAGCCCAGCATGCCGCGTGTGATGTCTTCCTCCGCGACCAGCACGAGGCGGAAGATTTCCGAAATGGCAAGCGTGAAGAGGGCCAGATAAGGCCCGGAAAGCCTCAGCACGAGCGCGCCGATCAGGGCGCCCGCCACGACGGCAAGAGCGATGGCGGCAAGAATGGCGAGCGGCAGGGGCATGCCGATCTGACCAACGAACAAGGCCGAGGCATATCCGCCCAGCGCGGCAAAAGCCACATGGGCGAAGGAGAACTGACCGGCGAACCCGGCAAGCAGCGCCCAGCTCGCGGCAAGCAGCGCATAGTACCAGGCGATGGCGCCGACGTGGGTCCAGTACGGCCCGACGCCGAGCGGCACCAGCAACGCCACCACGAACAGAATCGCCTGGGCCGATTGCGAGAATGTTGGACGGATCATTGCCGTGATCCTATTCCAGCCGCAGATGCGAGCGGCCGAACAAGCCGGTCGGCCGGAAGAGCAACGCAATGACGAGCAGCAGCGCTCCGAACGCCTGCGTATAGGCAAGCGCGCGATTGGGGTCCGGCAGATAGCCGACACCCAGCCCTTGCACCAGGCCGAGCAGGATGCCGCCGGTAATGCTTCCGCCGACGGAACCCATGCCGCCGAGGACGATGATGATGAAGGCCTGCACGGCAGGCAACTCACCCATCGAAGGCGACAGGGCGAAGATCGGCGCGATCAACGCCCCTGCCCCGCCAGCAAGTGCCGAGCCGATGCCGAAGGCGATGGTGTACATGCGGCGCGGATCGATACCGATGACCGCGGCGGATTCGCGGCTCTGGCTCACCGCATCGAGCGCCTGGCCGAGCGAGGTGCGCTTCAGGAAAAACGTCAGACCGACAAGCAGGACGACGGCAGCGACCGCAGCGATCAGCCGGTCGTAAGGCAGGATCAACGGACCGAGGATCAGCGCTCCCGTCATAAAGGACGGCGGCGCCTTGGCGAATGGGCCGAAGACGACGAGGCCGAGATTGGTGATCAGAATGGTGAGACCGAACGTGACGATAATGGCGTATTCGTCCTTGCGCTCGACCTTGTCGGTATACATCGGCGCTATGACGAGCCTCTCGAAGAGCACGCCGAAGATGAACAGGGCCACCATCGCGCCGGCGACACCGACAAGCGGCGGCGCATGGAACCAGCCAATGATGTAGTAGGACGCATAGCCGCCCAGCATATAGAGCGATCCGTGGCCGAAATTGACGACCTTCAGCACCGAGAAGACCAAAGTGAGCCCCGCCGCCGTCAGCGCGAAAATGAGGCCGATGACCAGGCCGTTGACGGCCAGGAGGAGGAAATAGCTCATGGGTTCACATCACCTCGTTGTCGGCCGCCTGTCCAGCGAAGCGGCCGCCGGCGGCCATGGAGCCGCCGGCGTGCCGTTCATTTGCCGGGCATGACCTTGTCGGTGGTGGCCCACTTCTTCGGATAGACGATCGCAGCGTCCTCCGGCGCCTGGTTCACGGCCGTGTATTGAATGATCGTGAACGGCACGTCGACGAACTGATGGAAAGCCCAGTCGGGCGATTTGGTGGTCGGGAAGGTGTAGGTGGCGTTCACCCCTTCATATTTGATCTCTTCCAGTGCCTTCACGATCGCCGCGCGGTCGGCCGAGCCTGCCTTCTTGATCGCCTCGACGACGACACCGAACGTGTCATAGGCCTCCATGGCCACGCCGGTCGGTGCCCTGTTGTAGCGTTCTGTGAACGCCTTCACGAATGCCTTGGCCTTGTCGTTCCATTGCGACTTGGGCTGCGCGACGTTGACGATGAGAAGATTGTTGGCGCATTCGCCGTCGACTTCCCACACTTCCTTTTGCAGCAGACCCGAGGAGCCGATGAGGGCCGTGTCGGCGGTCGGTGCGAGGCCGAGCTGGCAGGCCTGCTTGACGAGCTGGTATTGTGCCTGTCCGGCGATTACCATCTGGATCGCATCGGGCCTCGGGCTCTGGTTCATCAGGCGCAGCAGCGCGGGCGTGAAATCCTGCTGGTTGAGGTCGATCGTCGCCAGCGTATAGGGGACGTTCTTGGCCTTCAGCTCATCGGCGATGACCTTGGCCCCGCCTTGGCCGAAATCCGTGTTTTCGGCGATGATGGCGATGTTCTTGAAACCTTGCTCGACCGTCCAGTCGGCTGCCTTGACGTAAACGAGCGAGTTGGCCGGAGCGAGACGATAGACTTCCGGATACTGCTTGGCCGTGATGGCATCCGCCCATACATCGGTACCGACCCAGGCGACGCCGTATTTGTGCGCCTCCTCGATTTCGGCGAGAGCGACCGAGGAATGGAATTCGCCGAAGATCGCGGCGACGTTGTCCTTGGTGATGAGCCGAACCGCTGCCGCGCTGCCGTCGGCCGGCTGCCCTTTGGTGTCCTCGTAACTCACCTTCAGCTGACGGCCGAGAACGCCGCCGGCCTTGTTGACCTCGTCAACGCCGAGCTGCACCGCCCATTGCATCTCCTGGCCGCCGGAATAATTGCCGGGCGGCGACAGCGGGCCCACCCAACCCAGCGCGATCGGATCCTCGGCCAGAGCCGGTGCGGCAGCGAACGGCAAGGAAGCCAGCGCGAGTGCCGCCAGCGCTCCCAAATGACTGGATATGGTCTGTTTCATGCGAATTTCCCCTGTTCTTGTTTTCTGATTGAATGAAACACTACGCTCATTTCTGGCAGATTGAAATATTCATTGCAGCTCGTCAACGGTCGGCGTAAATTCGCCCCATGTTGGAACCCGCCTTCCGCTCGCGCCTGCTCGAGAGTTTCGAGACGATGCCGCGCCAGCTTCGCGCGGCGGCGCAATGGGTGCTCGACAATCCGCGTGACGTTGCCCTCCTGTCGATGCGCGTCCAGGCGCAGCGCGCCGGGGTGACCCCGGCATCGATGACGCGGCTTGCACAGCGCATGGGCTTCGACGGCTACGATAGTCTGCGCGACCTCTACGCCGAGCAACTTCGCCGCGGCGAGAAGGAGTTTTTGGGCAAGGCCGAAGCCTTGATGGCGCGGCGCAAGCGCGGAGGAGACGGCGCGCTGGCCTTCGAGCTGGCCGAAACGCTCGAGCGCCATATGGCGAAGCTTTGCGATCCGGCGACGCTGGAGGCGGTGACCCGGGCGGCCGCGGTGCTGGCAGGCGCCAAGCGCATCTATGCGCTGGGCTATCGGTCGAGCTACCCCGTCGCTTGCCATTTCGCCTACGTCTATGGTCTCGCCGGGGGCGCGGTGCGTCTGCTTGACGGGGTCGGCGGAACCGGACCTGATCCTTTGTGGGAAGCTGGAGCGGGCGACGTGCTTTTGGCGATCAGCGTCAAGCCCTATACGCGCGCCGCCGTCGAACTCGTCGATTATGCACGCAGCCGTGCGCTCGAAATCGTGGCGATTACCGACAGCGTCGTCTCTCCGCTCGTTAACCGGGCGGGCGCCGTCATCATCGTGCCGACCGAGAGCCCGTCGTTTTTCCACACCATGGCGCCGGCCTTTGCCATCGCCGAAACGCTGGCCGCGATCCTGGCCGCCGCCGCCGGCGATCGCGCGCTGGCCGCCATGCGCGACGTCGAACGTCAGTTCGATACCCTTTCCACCCATATCTACGAAACCAGGCAACGGTCATGACGCATATCCTCCATCGCCAGATCCACCACGATTATCCCGTTGCCGTCAGCGGCGATGGCGTCACCGTCATCGACAGCAAGGGACGCCGCTATATCGACGCCTCCGGCGGCGCGGCCGTCTCATGCCTTGGCCATCAGCATCCGGCTGTTCTTGCCGCGATGCATGCCGAACTCGACCGGCTCGCCTATGCGCATAGCAGCTTCTTCACCACCCGGCCGGCGGAGGAACTGGCGGACGAACTTGCCGCTCACGCGCCGGGCGATCTTCATCACGTCTATTTCGTCTCCGGTGGATCGGAAGGCATCGAGACCGCCCTGAAGATGGCGCGGCAATATTTCGTCGAGCGCGGCGAGCCGCAGCGCCGCCGCTTCGTGGCCCGTCAGCAGAGCTATCACGGCAATACGCTGGGCGCGCTTTCGGTGGGAGGCAACGCCTGGCGCAAAGCGCCGTTCGAGCCCATGCTGATCGAAAACCATCATGTCGAACCATGCTATGCCTATCGGCATCAGCGGCCGGATGAAGGCAGCGAGGCCTACGGCCTGCGCGCCGCCGATGCGCTTGAAACGAAGCTGCAGGAACTCGGGCCGGAAACGGTCATCGCCTTTGTCGCAGAGACCGTGGTTGGAGCGACCCTCGGCGCCGTGCCACCCGCACCCGGTTATTTCAGGCGCATCCGCGAGATTTGCGATCGCCACGGTGTGCTGCTCATCCTCGACGAAGTCATGTGCGGCATGGGTCGCACCGGAACACTGCATGCCTGCGAGCAGGAAGGCATCGCTCCCGACATCATGGTGGTCGCCAAAGGGCTCGGCGGCGGCTACGCCCCGCTCGGGGCGGTGCTGGCGTCCGAGCGGATATTCGATGCCTTTTCGCAAGGCAGCGATTTCCAGCACGGTCACACCTATATCGGTCATCCACTCACCTGCGCGGCCGGCCTCGCCGTCCAGCGGGTCATCGAGCGTGATGGTCTGCTTGCCAATGTCGCGGCACGAGGCACCACGCTCGAACGGCGGCTGCGCGAGCGCTTCGGCAACCATCACCATGTCGGAGACATTCGCGGGCGCGGCCTCTTCCAGGGCATCGAACTTGTCGCGGATCGCTCGGCCAAGGCCCCGTTCGATCCGCGCCTGAAGGTCCATGCCCGGATAAAATCGGAAGCGATGCAGCGGGGGTTGATGGTTTATCCCATGGGCGGCACCGTCGATGGGCGGGCTGGCGATCACGTCCTGCTCGCACCGCCATTCATCGTCGACGATGGCACGGTCGACATCATCGTCGACCGTTTGGGCGACGCCGTCGATGCCGCTATCGGCAGCATTGCCATCTAGCGCACGAGACGCTCACCGACCGGCATCAGACCCGACCCGGCCTCACAGTGCCGCGCCAGACCATCGGCGCGTGGCAGGTCAGGCGGCTGCCGGCGCCGGCTTCCTCGCGCGACCCGGCGGCCAGTCGCACGGCGTGCGTAGCAATCTCCTCAATCGGCGGCGCAAAGGTCGTCAGCCGGTAGGAAGCCCATTCCGCCTGCTCGATGTCGTCGAAGCCGGCGACGCAGAGATCGCGCGGGACATCGACGCCGAACTCGTGGCGCGCCGCGTCCAAAAAACCGCAGGCGATCAGGTCGGTCACGCAGAATGCCGCATCCGGTCGCTGCCGGCCCGACAGCAGGCGCCTTGCGCCTTCTGCCCCAGTCGCATAACCCGTGCGACCCTCGCGCCACTGGATTACCTCCAGCCCTTCCTTGCGCGCCGCGGCAAGAAACGCCGTCTCGCGCGCCACCAGACTGGGCGTGCCGGCTGCCGACGTCACCAGGGCAGGCCTGGTGCAACCGGCACGAAGAAAGGCGTGAAGTGCCGCCTCGGCGGCGGCGGCGTTGTCCACGCCGATGTTATGCGGTCCGTCGAACCGGTCGTCGCGATTGATCAGGATCAGGCGCTGCCCGTTCTCGAGGCAGGTTCGGATCAGCTCCTGCGGCGGCGTGCCGGACAGCACGATCGTCGCATCGGCACGGTAGTTCAGCGTGTTGCGCAGCGCCTGGTCGACATGGTGGCTGGGGCCCGACGTGTTGAATACCATGGCCACTTTGCCGGCATCCCTCAAATGCTGTGTCAGCGCCCGCAGGATACGGGCCTGATAGGGCGTGTCGCCATCGGCGACGACAAGGCAGACGATGCCCGTCGATGCCCGCATCAGGCCGCGCGCCAGATGGTTGACGTGATAGCCGAGCTGCTCGGCTGCCAGCAGCACCCGCTCGCGGGTTTCTTCCGAAACGCTGGCGCCGGGCGTGAAGGTGCGTGACACGGCCGAGCGCGAAACGCCGGCAAGCTCCGCGACCTGCTGGGCACTGGAAAAGCCAATACGGCCTCTCGGTGTCGTCATGCAAACTCCCACTGGCGTTCGCCGATTCTTTGCACGCACGTGCAGCATAGCGCAAGCCGGTCACAGGCGTCACCGCTGCCCTTGACACACATGTGTAAATGAAACAGCTTTGCACAGCCGTGCATGAAACCGGCGCCGGAGGCTACCTTGCCCATTTCTTCGCAGACCGCATCGGAGCTGCCATTGCCTGGACGAACAGCATGAACAGCGTAGCGGTGCAGTCGAAAGCGAGCCGGATGTCCGAAGCCGAACTCGACAGGCGCGCCGATGTTTGCCGGCAACTGCTCCTGTCGTCGGGAAACATGGCGATGCAGGGCTACAGCCAAATCGACGCCGCGCAGCCTGTGGAGATGAAGGGGCCGCAGGATTTCCTGACCGAGACCGACGGCAAGGTCGAGCATCACATCCGCACGACATTGGCCGCGGCCTTTCCGGAGGACGGGTTTTTGGGCGAGGAAACCGGCGGCAGCGGCGGCTCTGATCGAATGTGGGTCGTCGACCCGATCGACGGCACGGCGAATTTCATGCGCGGCATTCCGCATTTCTGCGTTTCGATCGCCTTCGTCCAGGACGGCCGCAGCGAGATCGGCGGCATCGCCAATCCGGCCATTGGGGAGGTCTATTTTGCCCGCCGCGGGCACGGTGCGACACGCAACGGCACGGCGATCCATGTTTCGCGCACCCAGGCCTTCGACCGCGCCTCCGTGGAGTTCGGCTGGTCGCCGCGGATTCCCAACCGCGACTACCTGGACAAGGTGGCCCTGGTCTGGTCCCTGGGCGCCAATGTGCGCCGCTCCGGTTCGGGGGCGCTGGGCCTTGCCTATGTGGCCGACGGCCGCTCGGATGCCTATGCCGAGCTTCATATCAATGCATGGGACTGCCTGGCCGGATTGCTGCTGGTCGAGGAAGCAGGCGGGCGCGTCAACCGCTTTCTCGACGGCGACGGCATGGCGAAGGGCAATCCGGTGCTTGCTGCGGCGCCGGGCGTGGCGGCGAGATTGTCCCAGGTGATCGGAGTGCCGCTCGACGACGAATAATCAATTCCAAAGAGCATGAAGGGAGGAATTATCGATGAAAGGTCCATTTGATCGCAGACAAGGCAGGACATGGCTTGGCCTAGCGGCGCTGGCCATTTTCGGGCTGGCCGGGGGCGCCCATGCGGCGGATCGCAACCTGGTGATGTATTGCGGCGTCGACGAGGCCTGGTGCCGGGCCATGGCCACGACCTACCAGAAGGAAACCGGCGTCAGCGTCGACATGACCCGCATGAGCGCCGGCGAGATCTACGCGCGCCTGCGGGCCGAGAAGGACAATCCGCAAGCCGATATCTGGTGGGGCGGCACGGGCGACCCGCATCTTCAGGCGGCGGAAGAAGGTCTCACCCAGGAATACAAGTCGCCGCAGCTGGCGAACCTGCGCGACTGGGCGCTGAGGCAGGCCGAACGGGCCAAGAACCGCACCGTCGGCATCTATCTTGGCGCGCTTGGCTACGGCTACAACGAGGAAGACCTGAAACAGCGCGGCCTGACGGCGCCGGCCTGCTGGGCGGATCTGGTCAAGCCCGATTTCCAGGGCGAGATCGAGATGGCCGATCCCAATTCCTCGGGTACTGCCTGGACGATGCTGGCGACAATCGTCCAGCTGATGGGCGAGGACAAGGCTTTCGACTATCTCAAGCAGCTCAACAAGAACATCGCCGAATACACCAAGGCGGGCGCCGCACCCGCGCTCGCCGTGGGCAAGGGCGAGACGCTGGTCGGCATTTCCTTCCAGCACGACGTCCTCAACGCCGCCAAGCAGAATCCGGCCGTCAAGGTGGTCTCGCCCTGTGAAGGCACCGGCTTCGAGATCGGGTCGATGAGCATTGTTGCCGGGGCCAAGCATATCGACGAGGCGCGGAAATTCTACGACTGGGCGCTGACGCCAGACGCGCAGAAACTGGCGGCTCCGAACGGCAGCTACCAGATCCCGTCGAACACGGGCACCCCGGTGCCGCCCGAGGCGCCGGACCTCAGCAAGATCAAGCTGATCGACTATGACTTCGCCAAATATGGATCATCAGCGGAGCGCAAGCGGCTGTTGAAGAAATTCACCGATGAGGTCCGCAACGGCGGCTGATCTGGTCCGCATGGCCGATCCGCCGGCTGCCTGCGGGGCAGCCGGCGGAACCCCGACCATACCGAAGGAAGATGTCGAATGGCACGGGCTTCGCCCTATCCCATGGCCAATGACCTCCCGGGGCGCAGTGCCGCCGGATGGCTGGCGCTGGCATGGGCGAGCTTCATTGTGCTGCCATGGTACAAAGTCGAAGGCGGCTTGCTTTCCTTTGACTGGCTGGCGCGTCCGGCGGAGGCGGCACCAGCGATCCTGCTGTCGCTGAACGGCCGGCTCTGGCTGCTTCCCTTGATCCTGCCACTTCTCCTGGCAAGCTGGCTCGTCGCGCGCCGGAACCTCCCCGGCCTGGCGACGGCGGGCGCAGCCGGCCTCGCCTGGCTGGCGATCGAGGGTTTTTCCATCATCCATTCGGGTTGGGGGTTTGCCTGGCTTGGGCATCTCGCCAGTACGCCTGGGCCGGTGCAGCCGGGGCTCGGCTGGGGTGCCGTGCTGTACGCGGTGGCGATGCTGATGTTCATCGCCGAGGCGCTGGCCGCGCGTGGCTGGTGCAAAGGCGATCGCTTTGTCGTCGGCTCGCTGCTGGTCGTGATCGCTTCGCTGATCCTGTTCGTGGCCTATCCGCTGTTGTCGATCCTCGCTTCCGCCATCGAGGACAATGACGGCAATATCGTGCCGGCCCTGTTTGCCGAAAAGCTGTTCAGTGCCAACATCTGGAGCCTGCGCTGCCTCTACGGCGACGGTTCCTGCGGCGTGGCGTGGAATACGGCGGCGATCGCGGTGCTGGTCGGATTCTTCTGCACGGCGCTGGGCCTGGCGCTGGCGCTGATTGCGCTGCGCACCAGGCTGCCTGCCAAATGGCTGCTGCGCGGCCTCTCCATCCTGCCGATCATCACGCCGCCTTTCGTCATCGGCCTGGCGCTGATCCTGTTGTTCGGTCGGGCCGGCATCGTCACCAACCTTTTGTCCGAACATCTCGGTATTCCGCGCAGCCGCTGGATCTACGGCATGGCCGGCATCACCATCGCGCAAGTGCTGGCCTTCACGCCGATCGCCTTCCTGGTCCTGGCCGGCGTGCTGCAGGGCGTCAGCCCGAGCATGGAGGAGGCCTCGCAGACCTTGCGCGCCAGCCGTTGGCGCACTTTCAGCACAATCACCTGGCCGCTGATCCGCCCGGGGCTGGCCAGCGCCTTCCTGATCTCGTTCATCGAGAGCATGGCCGACTTTGCCAACCCGCTGGTGCTGGGCGGCAACTTCAACGTGCTGTCGACGGACATCTTCTTTGCGGTGGTGGGCGCTGCGCATGATCAAGGCCGTGCGGCGGTGCTGGCGATCGTGCTTCTGGGATTCACGCTCGCCGCTTTCGTCATCCAGCGCCGCTGGATCGGCAGCCGCAGCTACGTCACCGTCGCCGGCAAGGGCGATGGCGGTGTGCCGGCCACGCTGCCCAAGGGCTTGCGCATCGGCTGCTACGCCGCCGTCATTCCCTGGTTGCTTCTGACCGTCGTGGTCTATGGCATCATCCTGGGCGGCGGCTTCGTGCAATCGATCGGCCGCGACAACACGCCGACTCTCGAATATTTCCTCACCGCTTTCTCCGTCGAGAAAGGCGTCAATGGCTGGTTCCTGAGCGGGTCGGCCTGGCCGTCGCTGCTGATGACCATCGGCCTTGCGCTGGTGGCGATGCCGTTCACCGCCGCGCTCGGCATCCTGACCGCCTATCTGCTCGACCGGCAGCATTTCGCCGGGCGCACGATGTTCGAATTCCTCGCCATGATGAGCTTTGCCATTCCCGGCACGGTCGTCGGCGTCAGCTATATCCTCGCCTTCAACGTGCCGCCGGTGCAGTTGACCGGCACCGGACTGATCATCGTCATCTCGTTCATCTTCCGCAATATGCCGGTGGCGATCCGTGCGGGCCTCGCCAATCTTGGGCAGATCGACAAGAGCCTGGACGAGGCATCGCTAACACTGGGGGCGCGTTCCTTCGCCACCTTGCGGCGGGTGATCCTGCCGATCCTGAAGCCGGCTATCGTGACCGCGATGATCTACAGTTTCGTGCGTGCGGTGACCGCGGTCAGCGCCGTCATCTTCCTGGCGACCGGCCGCTTCAATCTCGCCACCGTCTACATTGTCGGGCGAGCCGATGTCGGCGAATACGGCATCGCCATCGTCTATTCGGCGGTGCTGATCGTCGTCATGATGATCATTCTGATCGGCATCCAGCTGCTGGTCGGGGAACGCCGGCTTGGCCGGCGCCGGGCCGAAGCGCAAGCCGTCGTGGCACCAATCTGATCGGGAGAAGCGTATGGATCAAACGGCGAAGAACGCTGCCCCCGGCGTGGTGGACAGACCGGCAGTGCGTTTCGAGGGCGTCACCAAGAAATACGGCGCCGTCACTGCCGTCGACAATGTCAGCTTCGACATCGCACCGGCCAGCCTGGTGACGCTGCTTGGACCCTCCGGCTGCGGCAAGACGACGACGCTCAGGCTGATTGCCGGGCTGGAGCACGCAAGCCACGGGCGCATCGCCATCGACGGCAAGGACGTCACTTTGCTGTCAGCCGCCGAGCGCGACGTCAGCATGGTCTTCCAGTCCTATGCGCTGTTCCCGCACATGAACGTCATGGAAAATGTCAGCTACGGCCTGCGGGCGACGGGGCTCGGCAAGGTCGAGGCCGCAGGGCGCGCCGCCGAGAAGCTGGCACAGGTCGGCCTGTCCGGCTACGAGAAGCGCCTGCCGAGCGAACTTTCGGGCGGCCAACAGCAGCGCGTGGCCGTGGCGCGCGCCATCGTGCTGGAGCCGAAGGTGCTTTTGTTCGACGAGCCGCTGTCCAATCTCGATGCCAAGCTGCGCCGGCGCGTGCGCGATGAAATCCGCGGTCTTCAGCAGGACCTCGCGCTGACCGTGGTCTATGTGACGCATGACCAGGAAGAGGCGCTGGCCGTGTCCGATCGCATCATCGTCATGAACGCTGCCCGCGTCGCTCAGGACGGGACCCCGCGCGACCTCTACAACGAACCCAGGAACTCTTTCATCGCCGATTTCATGGGCGACGCCAACCTGCTCGATGTCGAGGTTCTCGCCAGCAATGGGACGAATGCCGAGGTAAAAGTCGGGCCGCTGCGGCTCGACATGCGGCATCGTGGCATCGCGGCGGGGCCGGCGGTGCTGGCCGTCCGGCCGAATGCCGTGCGCCTCGTCGCCGGCCAGCCGGCAGCCGGCGGGATGAGAGGGCGCGTGGTGAAGAGTTCTTATCTCGGCGACCACATGGAATACCGCGTCGCGATAGACGATCCGGCGGTCGAGCTGTTCGCGACATCGCCGGTCGTCACACCCGCCCTCCCGGAAGGCAGCGTCGTCGCGGTCGATTTCGATCCGGCAAAGATCGTGCTGATAGCGCGCGACAAGTCCTAGCCAGCAGCGCACACCGCTACCGGTGCGCCTGATACGAAAATAGTGGTTCTCGACGTTCCATGTCGATGTTACGAATCTCTGTGCATTCCGAATGTGCGCTTGTGACCATGTGTCCTGGCACGTTGGAGCTGTGGCGAGCACAGGACGTATTCTTCACGCGGGACCAGACGGTGCACTCGAGGCCGTCACAGGGCCGCAATGGGCGTTTTCGACAGTGGCCACAAGGGAGGAAATACCAGTGAAAGCATCCTATCTCATCTCAGCCGCGCTGCTTGTGGGGACCGCGATGCCAGCGGCAGCAGCCGAAATTTCCGACGGCAAGGTCAAGATCGGCATCCTCAACGACCAGTCGGGTGTCTATGCCGATTTCGGCGGCAAATGGTCCGTCGAGGCGGCCAAGATGGCTGTCGAGGATTTCGGCGGCAAGGTCCAGAATGCGCCTATCGAGGTCATCAGCGCCGACCACCAGAACAAGCCGGACATCGCCTCCAACATCGCGCGCCAGTGGTACGACACCGAGCAGGTCGATGCCATAATGGAACTGACCACCTCCTCGGTGGCGCTCGCCGTGCAGGGACTTTCCAAGGAAAAGAAGAAGATCGACATCGTCACCGGCGCGGCTGCGACCGACCTGACCGGCAAGCAGTGCTCGCCCTATGGTTTCCATTGGGCCTACGACACCCATTCCCAGGCCGTCGGCACAGGCGGTGCCCTGGTGCAGCAAGGCGGCGACAGCTGGTATTTCATCACCGTCGACTACGCCTTCGGCTATTCGCTCGAGGAGCAGACCGCCAAGCTCGTCAAGGATCGCGGCGGCAAGGTGCTTGGTGAAGTGCGCTATCCGCTCGGCTCGACCGACTACTCATCTTTCCTGCTGCAGGCGCAATCCTCCGGCGCCAAGATCGTCGGCCTTGCCAATGCCGGTCTCGACACTTCCAACTCGATCAAGCAGGCGGCCGAATTCGGCATCGTCGCCGGCGGCCAGCGGCTCGCGGCCCTTCTATTCACGCTGGCCGAAGTGCATGGCCTCGGCTTGCAGGCGGCCCAGGGCGTCGTGCTGACCGAAGGCTATTACTGGGATCGCGACGACAAGAGCCGCGAGTTCGCCAACCGCTTCTTCAAACGCACCGGCAGGATGCCGAACATGATCCAGGCCGGGACCTATTCGGCGGTGTCGCAGTATCTCAAGGCCATCGACAAGGCCGGCACCGACGAAACCGAAGCGGTGGCCAAGGAATTGCATTCGATGCCGGTCAATGACGTCTTCACCGCCAACGGCAAGGTGCAAGCCGACGGCTCCATGGTGCATGACATGTACCTGTATCAGGTCAAGAAGCCCGAGGAGAGCAAGAAGGATTGGGACTACTACACCTATCTTGCGACCATTCCGGGCGACCAGGCCTTCATGAAGGCCACGGATAGCGGCTGCCCGCTCGTCAGCAAGTGACGACGGCAACCGCCGCGGCCGTCAGGCCTGACGGCGATGTGACCGTGCCGCGGGTGGTGCTTTCCGCCCGCGGCCTCAGGCGCGATTTCGCCGGGTTCGTTGCGGTGAAGGATGTCGATCTCGACGTTCATCACGGCAGGATTCACGCCTTGATCGGGCCGAACGGCGCCGGCAAGACCACGATTTTCAACCTTTTGACCAAGTTCCTCCAGCCGACCAGCGGCACGATCGAACTGCTCGGCACCGATATTACCCGGACACCGCCGGCCAGGGTGGCGCGGATGGGCCTCGTGCGCTCGTTCCAGATATCGGCGATCTTTCCGCATCTGAGCGTGCTCGACAATGTGCGCGTCGCGCTGCAGCGGCCAGGCGGGCTGGGCTTCCAGTTCTGGCGCCCGCTTTCGGCGCTCGACCAACTGACGCCGCGGGCGCGCGAACTTCTCGGCACGGTCGGCCTCGACGACGCGGCGCACCGGCTCGCCGGCGATCTCTCCTATGGCCGCAAGCGCGTGCTCGAGATCGCCACCACGCTGGCACTCGATCCAAAGGTGCTGCTGCTCGACGAGCCGATGGCCGGCATGGGGCACGAGGATGTCAGCATGATCTCCGGGATCATCCGCGCCTTGGCCCGCGATCGGGCCGTGCTCATGGTAGAGCACAATCTGACCGTCGTTGCCGATCTTTGCGACTGGATCACCGTGATGCAGCGCGGCAAGGTGCTCGCCGCAGGCGACTATCCGACGGTCAGCCAGGATGAACGCGTCCGGATAGCCTATATGGGAACCGAGCATGAGTGAGCCGCTGCTTGCCGTGCGCGATCTGCATGCCTGGTACGGCGAGGGCCACGCGCTGCACGGCGTCGACCTCGATGTGTTCCGCGGCGAAACCGTGACGCTGCTTGGCCGGAACGGCGTCGGCAAGACCACGACGCTGCGCGCCATCATGGGGCTGATCCGCAAGCGCACCGGCAGTGTCGTCTTCAACGGCAACGACTTGATCGGCCTGCCCTTGCACCGTGTCGCCCACCAAGGCATCGGTTTCGTTCCCGAGGAGCGCGGCATCTTCGCCACGCTGACAGTCGACGAGAACCTGATCCTGCCGCCGGTGGTGGCCGAGGGCGGCATGAGCGTCGAGGAGATCTTCGAGCTCTTCCCCAACCTGAAGGAGCGCCGTAACAGCCCGGGCACCAGGCTATCCGGCGGCGAGCAGCAGATGCTGGCGATCGCCCGCATCCTGAGGACGGGTGTCCGGATGCTGCTCCTCGACGAGCCGACCGAAGGCCTGGCGCCGGTCATCGTCCAACGCATCGGCGAATTGCTTGCGACGTTGAAGAAGCGCGGCATGACGATCCTGCTCGTGGAGCAGAATTTCCGCTTCGCCGCCCGCATTGCCGACCGCTTCTACCTGATGGAGCACGGCAAGGTGCTGAGCGGGTTTCCGGTCGGCGAACTGGCCGCCCACGACGCTCAACTGCACGAGGTGCTCGGAGTATGATGGCGCCATGACGATGATCTTCGGCATCCCCATCCAGGCCTTTCTCGGGCAGTTGCTGGTCGGGCTGATCAACGGTTCCTTCTACGCGATGCTGAGCCTTGGCCTCGCCGTCATCTTCGGCCTGCTGCGCATCATCAATTTTGCCCACGGCGCGCTCTACATGCTTGGCGCCTTCATCGGCTATCTGCTGCTTGTCCATCTCGGCATCGGCTATTGGCCGGCGCTGATCCTGGTGCCGCTCGCCGTCGGGCTGTTCGGCATTGTGGTCGAGCGTGCAGCGCTCTCGCGGCTCTACCAGCTCGACCCTCTCTACGGCCTGCTCTTCACCTTCGGCCTGGCCTTGGTCATCGAGGGCGTCTTTCGGTATTATTACGGCGTCTCGGGAAATCCCTATGCCGTGCCGGCGCTGCTTGCGGGCGGCACCAATCTCGGCTTCATGTTCCTGCCCAACTATCGCGGCTGGGTGGTGCTGGCATCGCTTCTCGTCTGCCTGGGCACATGGCTTTTGATCGAGAAGACCAGGCTTGGTTCCTATCTGCGCGCCGCGACCGAAAACCCAGAACTGGTCCAGGCTTTCGGCGTCAACGTGCCACTGCTTTTGACACTCACCTACGGACTGGGCGCCGCACTTGCCGGGCTTGCCGGGATCCTGGCGGCTCCCGTCTACCAGGTCAGTCCGCTGATGGGGTCGGATCTGATCATCGTCGTCTTCGCCGTCGTCGTGGTCGGCGGCATGGGCTCGATCCTGGGCGCCATCGTCACCGGCTACATGCTCGGCCTTGCGGAGGGCCTGACCAAGGTATTCTATCCCGAGGCGTCGAACCTTGTCGTCTTCGTCATCATGGCGATCGTGCTTCTGCTGCGGCCGGCCGGCCTGTTTGGAAGGGACGCCTGAGATGAGCGAGTTGACGCTTCACGAAAAGCGCGCCGCGGCCTCCGTGCGGCTGGAACGAGCCCTGGTGGCGCTGGCGGTATTGGCGCTCATCGCCGCGCCGTTCTTCGTCTACCCGTTCTTCCTCATGAAGATGCTGTGCTTTGCGCTGTTTGCCTGCGCCTTCAACCTGTTGCTCGGCTACACCGGCCTGCTGTCCTTCGGCCACGCGACCTTCTTCGGCGGCGCAGCCTATTTCTGCGCGCATGCCGTCAAGGTATGGGGCTGGCCGCCGGAGGCAGGCATTCTGCTGGGTACCGCCGGCGCGGCGCTGCTCGGTCTGGTCATGGGCTTCTTTGCCATCCGCCGGCAAGGCATCTATTTCGCCATGATCACGCTGGCGCTGGCGCAGATGTTCTTTTTCTTCTGCGTGCAGGCACCGTTCACGCAAGGCGAGGATGGCATCCAGGGCGTTCCGCGCGGCAACCTCTTCGGCATCATCGATTTGAACGCCACGGTCAACATGTACTATGTCGTGCTGGCCATCTTCCTGATCGGCGTCTTCGCCATTTGGCGGATCGTCAACTCACCCTTCGGAATGATCCTGCGCTCGATCCGCGAGAACGAGAACCGCGCCATCTCGCTCGGCTATTCCGTCGCCAAATACAAACTCGCCGCTTTCGTCATGTCGGCCGCGCTAGCCGGGCTTGCCGGCGCGGTCAAGGCAATCGTGTTCCAGTTCGCGACGCTCACCGACGTGACATGGCAGATGTCGGGCGAGGTGATCCTGATGTCGCTGCTTGGCGGCATCGGTACCATGGTTGGGCCGGTCGTCGGCGCCGGCTTCGTCGTCGGCCTTGAAAACACACTCGCCACCTCAGGCTTTCCGGTGACCATCGCCACCGGCCTGATATTCATGGTCTGCGTGCTTGTCTTCCGGCGCGGCATCGTCGGCGAATTCCATGCGCGGCTGCCCAGGCCGGCGGACGGTGCAAGTGGTTGATATCCATCCTGCGGCCGATCTCCCTGCTGTCTCCAGCCATGTGGTGGACAGTCCGTGAGCAACCGGGAATGCAGCCTGGATGTTTATCGAAGCGCCTGCTTTACAGGCAGGTTTGGTAGCGCTACCGTCGCCGTGTCGCGTGACCACATGGAGGTTGGAGGCCGTCGCCGGGAGAGGTCAACGGTTCCTTCGAAGACGTCGCGGGAATCGTTCGGGAGGAGGATCGATGGCGTCTGTCGCGATTAGCGAGGTTTACAAATCATTCGGAACCGTCGAGGTTCTGCACGGCGTCAGCGTGAACATCGACGACGGCGAATTCGTCACGCTGGTCGGGCCGTCGGGTTGCGGGAAATCAACCCTGCTCAGGATGATCGCGGGCCTGGAAAAGATTTCGCGGGGCCAGATCGCGATCGGCGAGCGTGTCGTCAACAACGTTGCGCCGAAGGAACGCGACGTCGCCATGGTCTTCCAGAACTATGCGCTGTACCCGCATATGACCGTCGCCGAGAACATGGCGTTCTCGCTCATGCTCAAGGGCGTTTCGAAGGCTGAGAGCGGCGCCGGCGTTCAGCGCGCTGCGGAGATTCTGGGGCTCGTGCCGCTGCTGGCGCGCTATCCCCGCCAGCTTTCCGGCGGACAGCGCCAGCGGGTTGCCATGGGGCGGGCGATCGTGCGCGATCCGGCGGTTTTCCTGTTCGACGAGCCGCTGTCCAATCTTGACGCCAAGCTCAGGGTGCAGATGCGCGCCGAGATCAAGGAACTGCACCAGCGCCTGAAAACCACGACGGTCTATGTTACCCACGACCAGATCGAAGCCATGACCATGGCAGACAAGATCGTGGTCATGCACGACGGCATCGTCGAGCAGATCGGGCCGCCGCTGGAACTCTACGACAGGCCGGACAATCTCTTCGTCGCCAGTTTCATCGGCTCGCCCGCCATGAATTTGCTGCGGGGCGAAATCGCGACGGACGGGTCGCCGTCCTTTCGGGGCGCGGGCGGAATTTCCGTGCCGTTGGACGCAGCATCGTCCGTCAAAGGCGGCGAGCCGGTGGTGCTGGGTATACGGCCCGAGCATTTGCGGCTGTCCGATCAGGGCATTGCGGTCACCATCGCGGTCATCGAGCCGACCGGGTCGGAGGTACAGCTCATCGGCCGGACAGCCGGCGGTGAAGAGATCGTGGCCAACTTCCGGGAACGTCATTCCTTCACGCCGGGCGAAACCATCCGGCTCACCGCCGAACCCGGGCTCATTCATCTCTTCCACGGCGAAACCGGGCAGCGGCTTCAAACGCGCAGCAAGCTGTAGAGACCAAAGGGCAAGAGAAACAAACAGGAGGAACGAGCATGAAATTCACCAGACGTGATGTGATCCGCACGACGGCCGGCGCCGCTGCTGGCGTTTTGGGAAGCCGCTTCGCCGGCTCCCCGGCATTCGCCCAGGAAGGCCTGAAGTATAAGCCGGAGGACGGTGCGAAGCTCAGGCTTCTGCGCTGGTCGCCTTTCGTGCAGGGCGACGAGGACCAGTGGCTGAAAAACACCAAGCGGTTCACCGAAGCGACGGGCGTGGAGGTGCGTGTCGACAAGGAAAGCTGGGAAGACATCCGTCCCAAGGCAGCGGTCGCCGCCAATGTCGGTTCAGGTCCGGATCTGATGTTCGTCTGGTTCGACGACCCGCATCAGTATCCCGACAAGCTGCATGACGTGACGGAACTGGGCGAGTATCTGGGCTCGAAATATGGCGGCTGGCACGACGGACCAAAGCAATATGCGACCCGGGAAGGCAAATTCATCGGCCTGCCGCTGGCCACCATCGGAAACGCCATCGTCTATCGGGAAAGCTGGGTAAAAGAGGCCGGTTTTTCGGAGTTCCCCAAGGACACGAAAGGCTTCCTCGAACTTTGCAAGACCCTGCAGGCGAAGGGGCATCCGGCCGGCTTCACGCACGGCCATGGTGTCGGCGACGGCAACAACTATGCGCACTGGCTGCTGTGGAGCCATGGCGGCCAGATGGTCGACGAGAGCGGCAAGGTGACGATCAACAGCCCCGAGACCCTCAAGGCGATCGAATACGCTCAGGAACTCTACAAGACTTTTATCCCCGGCACCGAAAGCTGGCTCGACGTCAACAACAATCGCGCCTTCCTGGCTGGCGAACTCAGTGTGATCGCCAATGGCATTTCCGCCTACAACACGGCCAAGATCAACAAGGACAATGATCCGAAGCTGGCAGAAATGGCCAAGGACATACGCACCACCAACCTGCCGATCGGTCCTGTCGGCAAATCCGTCGAACTGTTCCAGGTGACCACGGCCGTCATCTTCGACTACACGCCCTACCCCAACGCGGCCAAAGCCTATCTGCAATTCATGTTCGAGGACCCGCAAATGCCGGACTGGATCACCTCCTCGGCGGGCTACTGCTGCCAGACGCTCAAGGCGTTCGACAACAATCCGGTGTGGACAGCCGACCCGAACAATGCCGCTTATGCCAAGGCATCGGCAACGCTGCGGCCCAACGGCTATGCCGGCCCGCTCGGCTATGCCTCGGCGGCGACCATGGCCGACTATGTCCTGGTCGACATGTTCGCCAAGGCCGTCACGGGACAGGCCACGCCCCAGGAGGCAATGGAAGAGGCGGAGAAGCGCGCAAACCGGTATTATCGCGTTTGATCCATGCCAGCTGAGCCTGGCGGCTCTGCCCCGCGCTATCGGACCCTCCGGAAGCGCAGGGCGGCCGCCAGGCCGATCAACGAGAACCTTGCAGGGAGCCCGCCCCATGGCCGTGCCGTCCGTCGCCGCTCAGCCGCGTTCCTCGATGCTGTCGCGCCTGGCCGAGAGCAGGAACGCGCTTGGCTTCGGCTTCATGCTGCCGGCGGCGGCATTGCTGCTTGTCTTCCTGACCTATCCGCTTGGGCTTGGCGTCTGGCTCGGCTTCACCGATGCCCGCATCGGCCGTCCCGGCATCTTCATCGGCATCGAGAACTATGAATATCTGTGGAGCGACGCCGTCTTCTGGCTCGCCGTCTTCAATACCCTGCTCTACACCGTCAGCGCCTCGATCCTGAAATTCGCGCTCGGCCTCTGGCTGGCGCTCATCCTCAACCAGAACCTTCCCTTCAAATCGTTCTTCCGCGCGATTGTCCTGCTGCCGTGGGTGGTGCCGACCGTGCTCTCGGCAATCGCCTTCTGGTGGATTTACGATTCCCAGTTCTCGATCCTGTCCTGGGCGCTCCAGCAGATGGGCCTGATCGACCACCGCATCAATTTCCTCGGCGATCCGCAGAACGCACGCGCTTCGGTGATTGCGGCCAATGTCTGGCGCGGCATCCCTTTCGTGGCCATCACGCTGCTTGCCGGCTTGCAGACGATCCCCCAATCGCTTTACGAGGCCGCCACGCTCGATGGCGCCAACCGATGGCAATTGTTTCGCCATGTGACGCTGCCGCTGCTCACCCCCATCATCGCCATCACCATGACGTTCTCGGTGCTGTTCACCTTCACGGATTTCCAGCTGATCTATGTGCTGACCCGCGGCGGACCGGTAAATGCCACCCATCTGATGGCGACGCTGTCGTTCCAGCGCGGCATTTCGGGCGGCCAGCTCGGCGAGGGCGCCGCGATCGCGGTCGCCATGATCCCATTCCTCCTTGCCGCGATCCTGTTCAGTTATTTCGGCTTGCAGCGCCGCAAATGGCAGCAGGGGGGCGGAGACTGACATGGCTGCGACCAGGAAGACAAAACAGCCGCAGCTCGACGAAGGCGGCATGGGCTATTTGCAGAGCGTGCCGCGTCGTGTGGTGACGGTCTATCTCCCCCTACTCGTGTTCGTCATCGTGCTTTTGTTCCCGTTCTACTGGATGACGATCACAGCGGTTAAGCCCAATGTCGAAATGACCGACTATGCCAATTTCAACCCGCTTTGGGTCGTGCATCCGACGTTGGAGCACATCCGCTATCTTCTCTTCGAGACGTCCTATCCGGGCTGGCTACTCAACACGATCATCATCTCGACCGCCGCCACTTTCCTGTCGCTGGCGGCGTCGGTTTTCGCGGCCTATGCGATCGAGCGGCTGCGGTTCTCCGGGGCACGGCAGGTCGGCCTCGCGGTGTTCCTCGCCTATCTCGTGCCGCCCTCGATACTGTTCATCCCCTTATCGGTGATGGTGTTCAATCTCGGGCTTTACGACACACCCTTCGCACTCATCCTCACCTACCCGACCTTCCTGATCCCCTTCTGCACCTGGCTGCTGATGGGTTACTTCCGCTCCATCCCCTTCGAACTGGAAGAATGCGCGCTCATCGACGGGGCAAGCCGCTGGCAGATCCTGAGCAAGATCGTGCTGCCCCTGTCGGTGCCCGGCCTGATCTCGGCGGGCATATTCGCATTCACCCTGTCATGGAACGAATTCATCTATGCCTTGACGTTCATTCAGTCGTCCGAAAACAAGACCGTGCCGGTCGGGGTGCTCACCGAACTCGTCCGCTCCGACGTCTATGAGTGGGGTGCCCTGATGGCGGGCGCGCTGATCGGATCCCTGCCGGTCGTCGTGCTCTATTCGTTCTTCGTCGAGCACTACGTCTCCTCGATGACCGGCGCGGTGAAGGAATAGCGCCCCTGCCGCGCTCGCAGAGCGCGATCGGGATCGACGTATTGAAGGCAAGCGTGGGCGTGGCTCGCGATATCGTCGTACCAGAGCGGCTCCTCGAACCAACAAATATCGAGATCACGAGCGCGCATCAGCCATTGGCCTCATCGACGTTCTCTTGCGCACCCGATCTAAACGCGCGCCGCACGCGGTGGGATCGAGGCAACGCTATTTGCATACGCGGCTGTCTGATATCTGGCAGCAGCATTTCCTCGTACCGGGAAGGGTTCTGTGTCCGCCTGTGCGGATGCGCTGCCTGCGTGATCGGAAAAGAGCTTCCAGCGGCCCGGGCGGAACGCTACCCGGCTCTTCTGCGCGGCGGGATGGTCGACGGGCAGCTCGATCTCGACGCGCTGGCGTTCGCCGCCGATCTCGAGTT